>DATKBW010000199.1:0-12309 GCA_035513575.1 Longimicrobiales bacterium
CGCATTCTGTGTCGCTCCGACGCCGAATCCCGACGTGAAAGGAGAACGAGCGGCGTCGGCAGTGCCAGACTTCAGCCGGGACGTCGCCCGCCGGCGGAAATGCGTCGGCCGCTCACCCGTCGGGTCGCGGCTACTCGGGAATGGGACAGCCTAGACGCTCCAGTCCACCGGTGCGCGCCCGGCCGCGGCCAGGGCGTCGTTCGCCCGCGAGAAGATCCGGCTCCCGAAGAAGCCCCGCCTCGCGGACAGCGGCGACGGGTGCGGCGCCTCGAGGACGGCGTGACGGACCCGGTCCACTGCCTGGCCTTTCTTCTGCGCGTGGCTCCCGAGCAGGAGGAAGACCACGCGGCGGCGCTTCGCGTTCACCCGGTCGATCACCGCATCCGTGAACGCCTCCCATCCGGCTCCCGCATGCGACGCCGGCTCACCGGCTCGCACGGTCAGCGCCGCATTCAGCAGCAGCACCCCCCGCCGGGCCCACGCGGCCAGGTACCCGTCCCCGGGGATCGGCACGCCCACATCCGCGTTCAGCTCCCGGAACAGGTTCCGCAGCGACGGCGGCGGTGTGACGCCGGGGAGCACGGAGAACGCCAGCCCGTGGGCCTGCCCCGGCCCGTGGTAAGGGTCCTGGCCGAGCAGCACGACCTTCACGTTCCGGAAGGGCGTCAGCGCCAGCGCCTCGAAGACCTGCGGCGCGGGCGGATAGACCACGGCTTCGTCGTATTCCGTGGCGAGGAACGCCTCCAGGTCCCGGAAATACGCCTTCGATCGTTCCCCCTCCAGGCGCGGCCATCCCCGCGGGAGGCTCGGGAGCGGGCTCCGTGTCATTCCCGGATCCGGGAGAGGAGCCGCTCCCCCGCCAGCGTGCCCGCGACCACCCCAGCCACGCTCACCGCCAGCAGCGGCCACTCCGCCAGGACCGCGGGTCCCTCCACGGCGAAGTAGACCGGCATCCGGGCCAGGTCCACCGCCAGGGCGATCGCGGTGGCCGTGGCCACGAAGGCGTGGCGCGGCAGGTGGAAGCCCAGCAGGGCGGCGGAGTCAGGAGGGAGCCGATGCCGAAGCCGGCCACGGACGCGACGGCGCCGGCCAGGACCGCCACGGCGGCGACGATCGCCTCGTACATTCGTGACCGTCAGCGACGGTAGAAGCCGAGGCCGCCGCCCAGGTTCCCGAGCACCAGCTGCGGCGAGCCGTCGCCGTAGAGGTCCCCCCAGGCGGGGGCCGCGTAGGGCAGCTGCGGCAGCCGGGAGCCCGGCTCGGCGACGAACCGCGGCTCCCGGTGCGTGCCCTGGTTGCGCCACACGCGGAGCTCGCCGGCCTCGTTCCCGATCACCAGGTCGAGATCCCCGTCCCCGTCCAGGTCGACGAGCGACGGGTGGCTCCGCCGGCCCACGTCGATCCCCTCCCATTCGTCGCTCACCAGCTCGAACCGGGGCGCGGTGGGCGAGCCCGTGTTCCGATAGTAGTTGATGGTCCCCGAGGCTTCCCCCACGAAAAGGTCCAGGTCGCCGTCCCCGTCGATGTCGCCGAGGGCGGGCGTGCTGTTGCTCCCCCGCGTGAGCTCGACCAGCGGATCCGCCGCCAGCTCCCACGACGGCGCCGCGGCGGTCCCCGTGTTGCGGTAGTACAGGACCCCGTCGTTCCACGTCCCCACCAGCAGGTCCAGGACGCCGTCGCCATCCAGGTCGCCGACCGCGGGGGCGTAGTGGTAGTGGCCGGAGATCGGGAGCGGCGCCCGCTCGCGGAACGACGGCCGCGTGGGGCCGCCCACGTTCTCGAAGTAGTGCAGCCGCCCCGTCCGGCCATCCTCGGGATCGATCTTGGCGCCGACCAGCAGGTCCAGGTCGCCGTCTCCGTCCAGGTCCGCCAGCGCCGGGATGCTCTCGCTCCCCACATCGATGGCGTACAGGAAGCGTGTGGTGCGGACCTCGAACGTCTCGGGCGTCTGCTCGAGGAAGTACAGGTTCTCCACCGCGCTGAGCGTCGGGTTGTACGCCCCGCCCAGCACGCCGATCAGCATGTCGGGACGGCCGTCGCCGTTCAGGTCTCCCACCGTCGGTGCGTTGTACCCGGTGGTCCGGACGGGGTTTTTCGGCGGAAACGGCACGGGGACGTTCCCGATCGCCGGATTCGCGCAGCTCCCGGTGTTCTCGAAGAGCAGCAACCCCGGCTCGAAGAAATCGCCCCAGAACAGGTCCACGTCCCCGTCCCCGTCGTAGTCGGCGAAGTCCATGGTGTTCGCGCCATGCCGCATGCTGCCCATGACGTTGGCGACGATCTCGATGTCCCCGAACCGGTCGCTCACCAGCACGAACCGTGGCGCCCGCCCGGTGCCCTCCGCCAACTCGTACCGCGCCACCGTCCCCGTCAGGCGGCCGATGAACAGGTCGGTCAGGCCGTCGCAGTCGAGGTCGGTGGCATTGGGGATGTTCTGCCGGTCGGAGAACAGCGGCTGCCCGTCCACCGTGCGGAGGGTGTCCACGGCCAGCTCGAACCGGGGCGCCCCTGCCGGCCCGACGTTGCGGTAGTACCGGATGTGGCTGAACGGCTGCTCCGTGAGGAGGTCCGGCCGACCGTCCCGGTCCAGGTCGATGAAACGGTACCACTCGCCGATGTCCACGCCGGCGAACCGGTCCGTCCGCCATACGAACCGGGGGGCCGAGGGCGTCCCCACGTTCTCCAGGTGCATCAGCTCGTTCGAGCGCTCCTGGATGAAGAGGTCCAGGTCGCCATCCGCGTCGATGTCGACGAGCTGCGGACGCGGCACGTTGAAGCCGCCCAGGAACGGGTGCTCGTAGGGCCGCCCTTCCCGGTCCAGGACGGCGAACGGCGCCACCTGGCGCGTCCAGTCGCTCGCGCCACCTTCCGGCCCTGGCTCGGCCCTCCCCCCGCCGCCCGCGCACGCGCCGAGGGCCGCCCCCGCCGCCATCGCCGCACCGGCCACGACCGCCCTCCCGGCAACCCGGCTACGGCCGCGCACGGGTCCCGATCCCCGTCGGGTTCCGCCCCACGGGGATCACCTTCACCACCGCGCGGGTCCTGGCGTCCATCACCACCACGGTCCCGCCCTCCCCGGGGTACTCGTTCTTCGTGTCGCTGTTGGACACGAACACCCACCGGCCATCGGGGGAGAACGTCGCGCCGTACGGTTCGGCGAACCCGTCCTCCGCAAGCACCGCCGCCACCGTCCAGTCCGCCGTCCGCACGACCGTCACCGTGTTGTTGGCGTTGCTCGGGATCCACACCTCCCGGCCGTCCGGCGCGTACGCGGGGTGCCAGGGCCGCGAGCCCACATCCACCTCCCGTTCCAGCCGCGGCGCCCCGGGGTCCGCCAGGCCGAAGACCAGCAGCTTGCCGCTCATTTCCGCGGTCCCCACGAGCGTGCCGCCATCGGGCGACACGGCGAAGTCCACCATCGTGTGCAGCATGGGCCCGGAGCCGTGGTCCATTCCGGCGTGGTCGTGCGCGCCGGCGTCCGCGCCGAAGCTCACCAGCCGGACCTCCTCCGCCACCGGGTCGATGGCCGCCATCTGGTTGGTCGCCAGGCTCGCCGAATAGACGTGGACGCTGCGCGGGTTCGACGCCAGCGCATGGGGACGCGGATACAGGACCCCGATCTCCTCCACGCTCATGTCGTCCCGATCCATCACGCCGATCCGCTGCGGCGGGTTCACGGCGCTCATGGAGCGGCCCACGAACAGGCGGTCCGTCTCCAGGTCGTACGCCAGCATGCCCGGGACCTCGAACGAGCCGCGGGCGACCACGCGGTTCGTGGCCGCGTCCACCTTCAGGACCGTGTTCTCCCCGATCAGCGACACGTACCAGTGCGACCCGTCCGGGTCCGCCACGACGTGGTGCGGCCTGGCGTTCGCCGAGAAGCCGAGTCCCTGAAGGTCCACCGTCGCGACCACTGCGTGGGTGTTCGCGTCGATCGCCGTCACCGATGCGGCGTCCTGGTTGGTCACGTAGACCAGGACCGCCAGGGAGGCGGATGCCGCGCCGGGCGAGGCCGCCGACGGGCCGCCGGAAGCCGCCTGGCACCCCGCCGCGGCGGCCGTCAGCGCGAGACCGACAACGCCGCGGAGGGTCACGAAACGGGACCCCTCTTCGCGAAAGCCGTCGCGCGATTGCGGATCTTGCTCATCGGACCTCTCGGTTCGCTGGATGGATGTGCCGGGACGGTCGCGTCGACCGGCTAGCGAGCACTGCCCACCGGGACCGCCGCGTCCCGGCGGCGCACGCCGCGGCCGGGCTCCTTTGCCCGGCGCGAGCCGGTCAGCCACGCGCCCAGCCGCTCCGCGGCGCCGTTCATGATGAGGTACGCGGACGGGACCACGAAGAGGGTCAGCAGCGTGGACACGCTGAGGCCGCCCACCACCGCGATGGCCAGCGGCTGCATCAACTCCGACCCCTGCCCGATGCCGAGGGCCAGGGGGAACATCCCCGACGCGGTGGTCAGGGTGGTCATCAGGATCGGCCGCAGCCGCACGGCTCCCGCCTCCACTACGGCCTCTTCCCGGGAGAGGCCTCGCTCCCGACGGCCCTGCTCGATGTACTCCACCAGCAGGATCGCGTTGTTGACCACGATCCCCGCGAGCAGGATCACACCCAGGAGCACGGGCGCGCTCATGGGGGTCGAGGTGGCCCAGAGGAGGCCCCCCACCCCGATCAGCGACAGCGGGATCGCCAGGAGGATCACGAAGGGGTTCACCACGCTCTCGTACTGCACCGCCATCACCACGAAGACCAGGAAGATCGCCAGGAGCACCACGATGGTGAGCTGCCGGTTGTTCTCCCGGATCGCCTCCTCCTCGCCCCCGTAGACGATCCCGTACCCCTCGGGGAGCGACAGCGCCGACAGGCGGGCCCGGATGGAGTCGTTCACGGTCCCGACCGTCGCCACCTCGGCGATCACGTCCCCGGTCAGCCGCATCACCCGGTTCTGGTTCTCCCGCCGGATCTCCGTCGGCCCCAGGACGTTGGACACGCGGGCGACGTCCCTCAGGTAGATGGGGGCGCCCCCGACCGCTCCCGGGAACAGGGCCACGGATCCCAGGTCCTCGGTGCTGGTGAAGCGGTCGCGCGGGAGCAGCACCCGCAGGTCGTATTCCTGGTTCCCCGACGTGAACCGCGTCGCGACCGTGCCATCCAGCGCCGTGCGCATCGTCTGCCCGACGGCCGCCACGCTGAGCCCCAGGTATCCCGCGCGCTCGCGGTCCAGCTCGATGGCCACCTGTGGGCTCGCCTCGTCCGCGGACGGCTCCAGGTTCTCCAGCCCCGGCACGCCCCGGAGCCGCAGCATGATCTCCTCCGCGATCCGGCGGAGCTCCTCCAGGTCGTCCCCCTGGATGCTCAGCGCGACGGGCGACCCGGACGTCGATGTGCGGAGCCCCCGGATCCGCGGCGGACGAACGAAGATCCGCGCTCCCGCGAAGCCGCGGTCCTCGATGCGCTGCTGGAGCGTCCGCACCCACCGGTCGGCGCTCATCTCCCGTGCCCCCAGAGGCTCCAGCACGATCGTGAGGTTCCCGCGCCCGGCGCTCTCGCTGGTGCCCGACCCCCAGAGCATCCCTCCCGCCGTGGCGAACACCGTCCGCACGTCGGGCATCTGCCGGACCATCTCCTCGACCTCCAGCGTGATCCGGTTCGTCTCCTCCGCCGGCGAGCCCGGGGGCAGCGAGATGAAGGCCCCGACGTTCCCGTCATCCACCTGGGGGAGGAACTCGTTCCCCAGATTGCGGGTGAGGGAGATGGCCCCGAAGAAGGCCAGAACCGCCACGCCGAGCACCGCCCAGCGCCACCGTGCCACCCCGGGCGCGATCCGGCGGTACCACCGCCGCAGCGCGACGATGCCGTGGTCGAACGCCACGAGGGGCCGCCACTCGTGGACCCCGCTCCTGAAGCGGACCTTGGCGAGCTGCGCCGACAGCATGGGGACCACCGTGAGCGCCACCAGGAGCGAGCCGAGGATCGCGAAGGAGATCGTCAGGATCAGCTCGCGGAAGATCAGCGCGGCCAGCCCGCTGATGAGGAGGAACGGGATGACCGCAGCGAGGTTCGTCGCCGTGGACGCGGTGACGGCGCTGGTGACCTCCGCAGCGCCCTCGTGGGCGGCGTGCTCGGGATCCTCGTTCCCCTCCTCGCGGTGCCGGAAGATGTTCTCGAGCATCACGATGGAGTTGTCGATGAGCAGCCCGACCCCGAGGGCGAGGCCGCCCAGGCTCATGATGTTCAGGGTCAGGTTGCCCAGCCCCATCATGATGAACGTGGCCAGGATCGCGATGGGGATCGCGAGTCCGATCACGAACGTCTTCCGCAGCGAGCCCAGGAACAGCAGCACCACGAGCATGGCGAGCAGCGCACCCGCCAGCGCGGCGTTCCGCACCGAGTTCACGGACGAGCGGATGAACTCCGCCTGGTCCTGGATCACGCTGAACCCGATGTCCCGCGGCACGAACCCGCTGACGCCCAGGGCGTTCAGCTTCTTCCCCACTTCGTCGGCCACGGCCACCGTGTTGGCGTTCGGCTGCTTCCGGATCGAGAGCTTCACCGCCGGCACGCCGTCCAGCCGCGCCCAGAGCCGCTGCTCGCGGTTGGTGTCCAGCACCTGCGCCACCTCCGAGAGCGGCACCCGACCGCCCCCCGGGATCGGCAGCAGGACCGCGCGCACGTCGTCGACGGTGCGGAACTTCCCCATCGTCTTCCCCACCACCTCCCGCGTCGGGGAGGTGACCCGGCCTGCCGCGACGTCCTGGTTGGCCGCCCGGACCGCTTCGATCACCTGGGAAACCGTGAGGCCGTAGGACCGGAGCCGCTCCTGGTCCAGCACCACCTGGATCTCCCGGATCAGCCCCCCCGAAACGTCCACCGACGCCACGCCCTGGATCGTCAGGAGCTGCGGACGCAGCCGGTAATCCACCCAGTCCCGCAGGGAGATCAGGTCGCGGCCGGCAGAGGAGAACGCCACCTCGTAGACCGGCATCTGCGACGGGTCGAACTTGAAGATCGTCGGCGGATCCGCCTCCTCCGGCAATGCGCCCCGCGCCCGGTCCAGGTTCTTCGACGCGTCCTGGAGCGCGAAGTCGATGTCGGTGCCGTAGGAGAAGTGCAGGTTCACCCCCACCCGCCCCTCGGACACCTCGGTCTCCATCCGGACCAGGTCCTCGGTGGTCGACAGCGCCGCCTCCAGCGGCTTCGCCACCGTCTCCTCGAGCACCTGCGGCTCGACCCCGCGGTTGGACACCGACGCCCGGATCTGCGGGTAGATGATGCTCGGCAGCAGGTCCAGCGGCAGCCCGGACGCGAAGAACAGACCCAGGACCACCACCACGGACGTGATCATCACCGTCCCCACCGGGCGACGGATCGCCAGGCTCGGGAGCCCCCGGTGCCGCCTCGGATCGCCCGCCATCAGTCCGCCCTCGTTGCGGCCGCGCCCGCGATGACGCGTACGGTCATCCCGTCGCGCAGCATGGTATTCCCCTTGGTGATCACCCGCTCTCCCTCCCGCAGCCCGGCCACGACCTCCACCCGCCCCTGCGAGCTCAGCCCCGTCGTGACGGTGCGCCGCACGGCCCGGTCCTCCTCCACCACGTACACCGCCTCGGATCCGCTTCCGCCCATCAGCGCCGAGGCGGGGATCAGCAGCACGTTCTCGTGCTCGCCCAGGGCGAAGGTCACCCGCGCCAGGAAACCCGGCCGCGCCACGTTCGGGTCCACGTTCTCCAGCGCGACCTCCACCGGAACCAGCCTCGTGGTGGGGTCGGCCGTGGGGAAGACCCGCCGGATCCGCCCGGGCAGCGTCCGGCCGCGGAACGCGTCGAGGATCACCGTCGCCCGCTCCCCGGGCGCGAGCTCGACGACGTCCAGCTCCGAGACTCCGACCCGGACCACCAGCGTGGACACGTCCGCCAGGGTGAAGAGTCGCGTGTTGGGGGCCACGAGGTCCCCGGCCTCCACGCGCTTCTCCGTCACGATGCCGGTGATCGGCGCCGCCACCGTGGCATAGGCGAGGCGGGTCCGGAGCTGCTGTAGCTGCGAGCGCGCCGCCGCCAGCGCCGTCCGCTCGCGCTCGTACTCCGGCAGCGTGATCACGCGCCGCTCCCAGAGCTGCTCCGCCCGCGCGTAGGCGGCCTCGGCCACATCGTAGGAGGCCTGCGCCGCCGCGAGCTGCGCCTCCAGCTCCCGCACGTCGATCCGGGCCAGCACCCGCCCCGCCCGGACCACGGTCCCCTCCTCCACGCCCACGCCCAGCAGCACGCCCGACAGCTGACTCGTCACCCCGACGCTGCGGATCGGCTCGATCACCCCCGAGACCGTCACGGAGCGGGCGATGGAGCCCGCCCGGACCGGCTCCACCTCCACGGGGACCGTGCGCGACCCTTCATCCCCTCCCCCGCCCCCGCCGCCTCGCCCTGCACCCCCGGGCGGCGCCCCCGCCGCCTCGCCGCCGCCGCACGCCCAGGCGCTGACGATCAGTGACGTACCCGCCACCACCCGCGCAAAACCCCGCATTCTATTCGTCACCGATCGTCTCACCGAGAATCGTTTCCAGTCGCGCCACGGCCGTCGCCAGATCCTGGCGCGCCCGGACCCCCGCCACTTCGGATTCTGCCAGCGCGACCTGCGACGCCTGGAGCTCCAGGATCGTCGTCGCGCCGATCTGGTAGCGCTCTTCCTGCACGCGCAGGTCCTCCGCGGCGAGGGCCACGGTCCGCGCCGAAACCTCCACGCGGCGCTCCGCCAGCTCGATCGCCCGGACCCCCTCCTCCACCGCGACCCGCGCCGCGAGCGACGCGTCCAGCGCGCGCGCTTCCGCCGTGCGCTCCTGCGCTCCCGCCCGGATCAGCGCCGCCTCCCGCTGGAAGTTGTTGAACACCGGCAGCGAGGCGACCACGCGGAAGCTCCAGCTCCGCTGGTCCGGCGGGAACTCGAAGGCGAACCAGTCGTAGCCGCCGTTCACCTGGACCGTCGGGAGATAGGGCGTGTATGCCGCCAGCCGCTGCGCGCGGCTGCTCGCCGCGGCGGCCTCGGCGGCCAGCACCGCGGGGGATCCGCGCACCGCCCGGGCCACGAGCACCGCTACCGGCTGGAGGGCCGGGGCGGTCTCGGGCAGATCCGCCTCCGCCGCCTGGACCTCCTCCGGGACGCCGATGGCCCGGCCCAGCACCAGCCCCGCCGATCGCAGCTGCGAACGCGCCTCGTACTCGCCCAGCTCTGCGTTCGCCAGCTCGATCTCGGCCCGCAGCAGGTCGGATGTCGTGGCGGTACCCACTTCGTAGCGGGTCCGGGCGAAGCCGAGCTGCTGCCCCGCCCGCTCCAGCCGCTGCTCCGACACCCGCAGGAGGTCCGACGCCGCGGTCGCGGCGTGGTAGGCCACCTTCGCCGCCTGACCCGCCTCGAACCGGCGCGCCACCTCGTTGGCGTCCGCCGCGTCCAATTCGGCCTCCGCGGCCCGCAGGGCCGTGAGACGCCGGCCACCGGCGAAGAGGACCAGCCCGCCGTCGATCCCCGCGTTGTAGTTCTCGGAGACGAGCTGACCCGTGGACTGGTCGAACCGCTGGTTGCTCGAATTGCCGTAGACGGAGTTGACGCTCACGGACGGAAGCCAGGCGCCACGGGCCTGGAGCCGTCCAGCGCGCGCGCCGTCCACCGCCGCTTCGGCGGCCACGACCGCGGGGTCCCGCGCCGCCGCGAGACGGACGGCCTCCTCGAGGCTCACCACGCGCACGGCGTCCTGCGCCGCCAGAGCGTTCGGCCCCGCCAGGAGCGCGGGTAGAAAGAGGAGTCGCCACGAGCGGTGGAGACGCCGTCGCATGATCTTCATCGAGTTGTCCGGGGTGGGCCGGTCCCTACCGGCCGCGTCACGATTCCAGCTGCTACACCCGATGACGCGCGAACGGTCGATCCCGTTGCGCCGCGCGGGTCCGGGCCCCTCCCGCCGGCGGAATCCGAGAGCTGCGTGTCTTACGGGCGTCGCCGCCGCAAACGCTCCTCGCCCCGCCGTCTTCCCTCGCTCGCCCGCTCTTCCGCCCGGGCGCGCCGATCGCGGACCTCGGCGGGGCGATTCTCGCCCGTGGCGTAGTCGCGCCGGGGCAGCCGCGGGGCGCCCAGGTCCGGATCCGCGTCCCCTCGGTCCATCGGCTCGGGCTCCGACCCGAACACGCCGTCGAACCAGCCGCCCACGCGATCCCAGAAGTAATCGTAGTCTCCCCGCGGACAGACCGTCGGAGGCTCCTGTCCGGCGAGGAAGAGCTCGCGCTGCGCCGACCCCCAGCGCGGCCGGCACCCGTCCTCGAGCGCCAGGCCGCTCTCCGGGTCGACCAGGAGAGCCACGACCCCCGGAACCGGATCCCAGTCGGCCGACGCGCCACGGTCCATGCGCGCCATGATCCGTCCCCAGACCGGCGCCGCGATGGCGCCGCCGGTGGCCCGGGCGGGGAGCGATCGGGTCTCGTCGAAGCCGATCCACACCGTGCCGACCAGCCCGGGGGTATAGCCCACGAACCACACGTCCGTCGCATTGGTGGTCGTCCCCGTCTTTCCCGCCGCGGGCCCGCGGAACCCCGCCCACCGCGCTCCGGTCCCGGTCCCGTAATCCACCGCGTCCCGGAGCATGTCCGTGAGGACGAACGCGACCGCGGGCGTCGTGACGCTCACCCGCTCGGGGACGCCGCTCGCCCATACGACCTCGCCGGCTTCGTCCTCCACCCGGAGCACGAAGCGCGGCGCGACACGCGTGCCCCGCGCCGCGAACGTCGAAAAGGCGGCCGTGAGCTCCAGCGGGCTCACCGCGGTCACCCCCAGCACCGCCACCGGCGACGCCGGCACCTCTCCCCGGATCCCGGCGCGTCGAGCGAAATCCGCGACGTCCTCCTCCCCCACGGCGGCGGCGAGGCGGACGGACGGGACGTTCTGGGACCGCGTGAGCGCCTCCCGCATGCTCATCCGCCCCTCGAAGCGTCCCGAATAGTTCTCCGGCTCCCAAACGCGCCGGCCGCCGGTCGCCAGACGGAACGGCGCGTCCTGGATCGGCTGGCTCGGCGAGAAGCCCTGTTCGAGCGCCGCCGCGTACACGAACGGCTTGAACGTGCTCCCCGCCTGCCGCCGGCCCAGGCGCGCCCGGTCGAATCGCGAGTGGTCGTAGTCGCGGCCGCCCACCCAGGCGAGCACGTCGCCCACGCGCGCGTCCATGAATACGACCGCGCCCTGCAGGTAGCCGGCCCCGGCGGCGGCGCGCCCCCCCGCGCTGGCGTACCGGGGGCCCGGCAGCCACCCGAATGCCCCGCTCTCCACGGCCCGGAGCTGCGCCGCCAGCTCCTCTTCCGCCGCCCGCTGCGCCCCCGCATCCAGCGTGGTGATGATCCGCAGCGGCTCGGCGTACAGGTCCCTCCCCAGCTCCTCCTCCAGCAGGCGGCGGATGTGTTTCAGGAAGTACGGCGCGAGCACATCGCCATCGCGGTCCAGGTCCCCCTCCGCGGTCACCGCAACCGGCTTCTGGCGCGCCTCCTCCGCAGCGCGGAAGCGGAGGTAGTCCTGCCGCTCCATGCGCCCCAGGACCAGGTCGCGCCGGCGCCGTGCCGCCTCCGGGTGCCGCCGGGGGTCGAAGTGCGCCGGTGCCTTGGGGAGCGCGGCCAGCAGAGCGGCCTCCTCCAGCGTGAGCCGGGGCGCGCCCTTGCCGAAATAGTACCGGCTGGCCGCCTCGATCCCGTACGCCCCGCCCCCGAAGTAGATATGGTTCAGATAGAGCTCGAGGATCTCGTGCTTCGTGAACCGCGCCTCGATCTCACGCGCCAGGCGGACCTCGAGGAGCTTCCGCCGGAACGTCTTCTCCCGCGCCCGGATCCGCTCGGGGTACAGGTTCCGCGACAGCTGCATGGGGATCGTGCTCGAGCCCTCCACCAGCCCCCCCGCACGCACGTCCGCCCAGAGCGCGCCGAGCACGCGCCACCAGTCCACACCGTCGTGGCGGTAGAAGCGACGGTCCTCCACGGCCACGAACGCCTGGCCCACATACCCGGGAAGGGAGTCCAGCGGCACCATCTGATGCTCCACCGGCGCCAGGGCCGCGAACCGCTCGCCGTTCCGGTCGAGGACCACGGACGCGCCACCGGGCTGATAGGAGGAGACGATTCCCGCATCGGGACAGCCGGCGATGCCGCAGCGCTCCCAGAGCACCCAGGCCACCAGCAGCGCTGCGACGGCGATCAGCCCCGTCTGCCGGCCGGTCGGCGCGTGACGCCGCGCCGCTGCGGCCGCCCGCGCGACCACCGGACCGACACGGGCCGAGGCGCGCCGCGACGCGCG
>DATKBW010000200.1:0-3425 GCA_035513575.1 Longimicrobiales bacterium
GCGATCGAGGAGCTCGAGCCGGGGGGAACCCTCCAGTTCGCGGCCGGCACCTACCTTGTCGGGGAGCGCGTCCGCGTGCCGGTCCCCGGCGTCACGATCCTGGGCGACCCTGCGGGCACCACGCTCCGTGGTTGCGAGCCGTCCGAACTCGAGCGTCGTGCGCGGATGGAGTGCATGGGGCTCGAACTCACCGGCGGGCGTCAGACGGTGCGTGGCCTGACTTTCGAACACGCGGGCTTCGATCTGATCCTCGGGTGCTGCATCGACCCGGGTGAGGCCCCGCCGCGCGCCGACCCGGGCGGATACCTGGTGGAGGACAACACCTTCCAGGCCTCCGTCACCGGTGTGCGGGTGATCGCCGGTCCGTCGGAGACCACCGTCATCCGGGGCAACCGGTTCCGGGACCTGTTCCACGCCGTCGGCGTGAACCACGGCACCGTCCACATCGTCGACAACGACGTCTCCGCTCCCCGTCCCGAGCGGGTCCCCGGCTCGGGACACACCGGCGGCGCGATCACCGTGAACCACCGGGGCCAGGACGCATGCGACGGTCACGAGATCGCCCGGAACCGGATCGAGGATCATGCGAGCGCCATCGTCCTCGTCGTCCGCGATCCCGGCACGCGTTGCCGCGGAAGCGTGATCCGCGACAACACGATCGTCGTCCGACGGGCACACTTCACCGAGGCCTGGCCGGGGATCCGCGTCGGCAGCGAAGCGGATTCGACGGTCGTGGGCGTCCCCATCGCCGTGGTCAATCTGGTCGGATCCGGGAACCAGCCGTCTCCGCCCGCCGCCGCCGACCCCGGAGGTGAGGCCGTCATCGGCGGCCACCTGATCGAGGGCAACCGGGTGATGGGGGCGGAGGGCATCGGCATCGAGATCCGCGGCTCTTCCGGCAATCGGATCGTGGGCAACGTGGTCACCGGGATCGAGCCGAGGGATCCCTTCCCGGGCAACGTGGCCAACAGCGCCGATCCGGAGGCATGGCGCGAGGCCAACGGCTCGGGCATCTGGATCTCGCCCGGTAGCGAGGACAACGACATAGTGGGCAATACGTTCGAGGACGTCGCGGCCTATGCAGTCTTCCTCGAGGGCGACCGCAACCGGGTGGAGCTACGGAGCTCGAGTGACCGTGTGCGCGACCTCGGGACGGGCAACCGGGTCACCGGCCCGGGAAGCTCGACGGAAGACCTGAGGCGTGACGAGCCACTCTACGACAGCAAATTCGTAGAGGCGCGCGGCATTCGCCTCCAGTACATGGATTTCGGAGGGTCCGGGCTGCCGGTCATCTTCGTCCAGGACTTCCACGACTACTTCAGCCTCGAGGAGGAGTCGCAGCACGCGGCCTGGCTCTCCCGGTTCGCGGACGACTTTCGCGTGCTCGCACCCGTGCGGCGGGGGTATGGCGAGTCGGACGAGACCGGCTGGGGCTATGACGTGGCCACGCAGTCCATGGACCTCCTCGGCCTGATGGACGCCCTCGGCATCCGCCGGGCGGTTCTGGTGGGCAGGAACGCCGCCACCCAGGACATGACCTGGATCGCAGAGCACTACCCGGAGCGGCTGGCCGGTCTCGTGTACCTCGAGAACCCGCTCGTCTTCCCGGATTACCGTGATCCTCTCGCCCGCACCTTCGCGGAGATGTACTGGCGCGGGACGTGTGACTTGGGGGCCGGGGACGACGCGATCGCTCGCACCGGGCCGCGCGTGCCCTGGCGGCCACACTTCCTCTACGACGACGCTCCCCGGATCGACATCCCCGCGCTCCGCTTCTTCGCGCCGCAGATCGAGAGCCGTAGCGTCGATCTCCGGCGCCTGGACCGCCTTGCCATCATCGCCGCCTCGGACCACTGCGGGGACGAACCGGCGCGGGAGTACTTCGTTGCGCTCGCGGCCGACGAGGAGCGCGTCACCGTAATCCGGCAGGCGCTCACTGAGGGCGACCTGTCTCTGGCGGTGCACCATGCGATGGGCCGCGCCTTCGGTACGAACCTGCGGACAGTGACGATGGAAGGGGATTTCGCGGGCCGGGAAGCGATCAGGGATTTTCGCGACCCTCACATTCGCAGCTTCCTCGAAGCGGTGGCGCTTCAGGAGGCTGCACGCCAGCCGCGGCCGACTCTGGGCTCACAGCCGCGGGAATGACCATGAGGAAGCAATTCGCGACTGGCCTCTCTGGTCTGGCTCTGGTGTTGGCCGCTGGGTGCGCGGCCGCTTCGTTTCCACCAGGCGCCGACGGCGGCAGCGACGCGAGCGTCGTGCGTGTTGCCGCGCCCACGGGCGATCAGGCCGCTGACCGCGCGAACATTCTCGCCGCGCTCGATCGGGTACGGCCCGGCGGCACCGTTCAGTTCGCGCCGGGGGCGTATCTCGTCGGCGAGATGATCCCGATCGAGACGCCGCGCATCACCATTCAGGGACATCCGCATGGCACGACCCTGCGCGCGTGCGAGCCGGACGAGTATCATCAGATGGAGCTGACGGTGTCCCGTTCTACCGATGAGGACGAACACTGGGCCTCCGGCACGCGTTGTGGCACGTTCATGCTCACCGGTGGCCACGTGGCGATCCGCGGCTTCACGTTCGAGTACACACGTTTGGGTCTCCTGCTCGGATGCTGTCACCGCGGCGGCGTAATGCGTCCGAGCGACGGGGGCTACCGCATTGAGGAGAACACCTTTCGGAACGTCGGCAACGGCATCCGCGCCATGCTCGACGCTACTGTACCAAGCGTGATCCGTGGCAATCGCTTCATCAACGTCTTCCATGCACTTTCGGCCCAGCAGGCGAGCTACCTGCATTTCATCGACAACGACGTGTCGGTGCCCGAGCCACACCGCGTGCCGGCAATGGGATACCCGAGCTTCGCCGTGGCGATCAACGCGTCGGCCGACGGCGGCATTTGCGAGCACAACCTGGTATCCGGCAACCGGATTGAAGGCCATCCGATCGCCATTCGTATAGGCACGCGGCAGGGGAATAGCTGTCGCAACAACGAAATCCGGGACAACACGATCGCGGCCTGGCGCGTGCCCTTGCCTGCTGCGCGCATCTACGACGACGAGCCGCTCATCACGGACGAAGCGGATTCGACCTTCTTCGGCGTGCCGCTGCAACTGGTGAACTGGTCGGATACAACTGGTCAGAGCGTACTGGAGAACAACGTGATCGAGGGCAATCGCGTGACCGGGGCCCAGGGGCTGGCGATCCTGCTCTCGCACGCCTCTCGAAACCGCGTCGTGAACAATACGATCATCGGCGTCGCTGTGCTCGACCCCTTCCCCGGCAACGTCCTGGGTCGTCGCCCCGAATGGTCGGAGGCGAATGGCTCGGCCATCTGGATATCACCGGGGAGCGAGGACAACGAGATCATCGGCAACATCTTCGATTCAGTCGTGAGCCATGCTGTCGTGCTCGAGGGC
>DATKBW010000201.1:0-10370 GCA_035513575.1 Longimicrobiales bacterium
CTTCGCCACCGGCTACCTCCTGTACTCGCGCTACATCGCCCGCCACGTGTACCGGCTCGACCCCGATTTCGTGACGCCCGCCCACCGCTTCGAGGACGGCGTCGATTACGTGCCCACGAACCGGCACGTTCTCTTCGGCCACCATTTCACCTCCGTCGCCGGCGCCGCTCCCATCGTCGGCCCGGCCATCGCGGTCATCTGGGGATGGCTCCCCGCGTTCCTCTGGGTGGTCCTCGGGACCATCTTCGCGGGCGCCGTCCACGACTTCGGCGCCCTGTGGCTCTCCGCGCGGCACCGCGGCCAGTCCATCGGCACGCTGACCCAGGGGATCATCGGCTCCCGGGCCCGCACGCTCTTCCTCCTCATCATCTTCTTCCTGCTCCTGATGGTGAACGCGGTGTTCGCCGTCATCATCGCCAACCTCTTCATCGCGAACCCCGGCGCCATCTTCCCCATCTGGATGGCCATGCCCACGGCCATCGCCGTCGGACTCCTGGTCTACCGCACCCCCGCCGGGATCCTCGTGCCCAGCCTCGTCGCGCTCGTCCTGCTCTACGTCTACATCTGGCTCGGGCAGTTCATCCACCCGCAGCTCCCCGACTTCTTCGGCTTCGCCCCCTCCGCCGCCCAGCTCCAGGCCGCCGGCGACGACCCCGCCGCCGCGGCCGCCGCCGCCACCACCGACGGGATCCGCGCCGGCTGGGTCATCATCATGCTCATCTACGGCCTGCTGGCCTCGACCCTCCCCGTCTGGCTCCTGCTCCAGCCCCGGGACTACATCAACAGCCACCAGCTCTTCGTCGCGCTGGGCGTGATCGGGCTCGGCGTGCTGGTCACGAACCCCCCCGTCGCCGCGCCCGCCATCACCGACCACCTGCCCGCGGACGCGCCCGGGTGGTTCCCCCTCCTGTTCATCACCATCGCCTGCGGCGCCATCTCGGGGTTCCACGGCCTCGTCGCCTCCGGCACCACGTCCAAGCAGCTGGACCGCGAGACGGACGCGCGCTACGTCGGCTACGGCGGGATGATGGGCGAGGGGTCGCTGGCGCTGACGTCGATCATCGCCACCACCGCCGGTTTCGCCGTCTACGCCGGGATCGAAGGGTGGCAGGCCCACTACGCCTCCTTCGCCAGCGCCTCCGCTGGCGGCGTCAACGCGTTCGTCAGCGGGGTGGGCGTCCTGGCCGAAGGGGTCGGGATCCCCCACGACGTCGCGGTGATCTTCGCCGCCGTGGTCGTCATCTCGTTCGCCGCCACGACCATGGACACCGGCGTCCGGCTCCAGCGCTACATCATCGAGGAGCTGGGCTCCCAGTACGGGATCCGGCCGCTGCGGAACGGCCTGTTCGCCAGCATCGTGGCCGTGGCCGCGGTTGGGGTGCTCGCCCTGGGCGTCGACCGCGGCGCGGGCGGGATGCGCATCTGGCCGCTCTTCGGCACCACCAACCAGCTCACCGGCGCCCTCACGCTGCTCGTGATCACCATCGTGCTCCTCTCCCTGAAGCGGAACTTCTGGGTGACCGCGGTGCCCATGGTCTTCCTCTTCTTCATGACCACCTGGGCCATGATCGACCAGCTCGGGCGCCACTTCGGCAACCAGTGGATGCTCTTCGGCTTCGGCGCCGCCGTATTCGTGCTGGAGTTGTGGCTGATCCTCGAGGCCGTCGCCGCGGTCCGCCGCGCGCTACGCGGGGGCGGTCCCACGTCGCTCGATCCGGAGGAGGAGAAGGTGGTATACGACGTGATCGGCTCCGAGTAGGAGGCTCCATGCGCCGCCTTCGCCGCCTCCTTCGGGCCCTCCGCAAGCTCCCCCGCCTCTACGAGGAAATGGCCATCGCTCCCTATCGCCGCGAGATCCTCCGGGCGCAGGCCCGGCAGCGGGACGCGTTCATGGTGGCCACCCTCGCCGATGCGCTGGGCGTCCCCAGCCCCATCGAGCTCTACACCCTCGAGCTGCTCCCCTACCTGATGGAGGACTTCCACGCGTGGCACCGCCGCGCCGGGCTCGAGCGGGCCCCGGAGGGCGGATGGCGCTGCTGCTGAGACCGGTCACCTTCTTCGGCGGGAAGGGCGGCGTGGGGAAGACCACCGTGGCCGCCGCGGCCGCCCTCGCCTCCGCGGATTCCGGGCGTCGCACCCTCCTCGTCTCCACGGACCCGGCGCACTCCACCGGCGACATCCTGGAGGCACGACTCGGCCCCGAGCCCACCCCCGTCGCGCCCGGGCTGGACGCGCTGGAGGTCGACCCGGAGGCGCAGGCGGACCGCTACATCGCGGAGGTCAAGGCCCGGGTCCGCCAGGTGACCTCCCCCGGGATGCTGGCGGAGGTGGAGCGGGAGATCGACGTCGCCCGGGCCGCGCCGGGCGCCTACGAGGCCGCGCTCTTCGACCGCTTCGTCGACCTCATGGCGCTGGCCGGCGGGGCCTACGACCGCGTTATCTTCGACACCGCGCCCACGGGCCACACGATCCGCCTCCTCGGGCTCCCGGAGCTCATGCAGGCGTGGGTGGACGGGCTGGTGTCCCGACGGAAGAAGCTGGGCTCCCTCGGCCGCATGTGGCGCCGCGCTGCCGGTGCCGCCGCCGGCTCCGAGCGCCATGACGACGACCCCGTCCTGGCCGCCCTCGAGCGGCGACAGCAGCGGTTCCGTCGCGCCCGCGAGATCGTCACGGACCCGGACCGGACGGCGTTCGTGTTCGTCCTCGTCCCCGAGCGACTGCCCATCCTGGAGACCCGGCGCGCCATCGAAGCCCTGCGCCGGTACGGCGTCCCGGTGGCGGGGCTCGTGGTCAACCAGGTGCTCCCGGACACCGCGGACGGCGAGTTCGTGGCCCGCCGCCGCGCTCGCCAGCACCGCTATCTGGCCGAGGCCGACCGTCTGTTCGCCGACATGGGGCCGGTCCGGCTCATGCTCCGGGAGGATGACGTGGTGGGCGTCGCGGCGCTGCGGGCGGTCGGTCGCGACCTCGGGATCTAAGGGTCCCGAGTCCAGCGCGCGTACGTGCCCACGAGCCGCGCCTCGGCGAGGACCCGTCCCTTCAGCCGACGCTCCAGCTCCTCTCTCGTTGCCCCCGCGTCCAGGTCGATGCGCCGGTCCAGGGCGTGGAGCGTGAACCGGTAGTGGTGCGTGCCGTGCCCCGGCGGGGGACAGGGGCCGCCGTAGCCGACCCGGTCGAAGTCGGTCGTACCCTGCCGGAGGCCCCCGAGCCCTTCGACGATCCGCGTCTTCGGCACGTCCTCCGGCAGCTCCACCATGTCCGCCGGCAGCCCCCAGAGCAGCCAGTGCACCCAGACCTTCGCCGGGGCATCCGGGTCATCCACGATCAACGCCAGCGAAGCCGCCCCGTCGGGGATGTCCTCGAACCGCAGCGCGGGTGAGATGTCTTCGCCGTCGCAGGTGTGCCTGACGGGGATCGGCGCGTCGTTCTCGAACGCGGCGGAGCGGATGCGCATGGGAGCCTCCCGTGGGGAATGGTGGTGGCCCGGGGGCGGCAACTTCCGCACCGGCCTGTCAAGTCTGGAATCCACGGGAGGGCGCGCTTAGCTTCCGCCCGGCATGAGCAGCGCCTCCCATCTCCACGGCCTCAATCCCGAGCAGCGCGAAGCGGTCCTCCACACGGACGGGCCGGTCCTCGTGCTCGCCGGGGCGGGCTCCGGCAAGACCCGGATGCTCGTCCACCGCATCGCCCACCTCATCCGGGCGAAGCAGGCCGAGCCGTCGCAGGTCCTGGCCGTGACCTTCACCAACAGGGCCGCGGACGAGATGCGCGAGCGCGTCCGCGCGTTCGCGGGCGACGCGGCGAAGGACGTGGTCATCTCCACCTTCCACTCCCTGGGCGTCCGCATCCTCCGCGAGCACGGCGACCGGCTGGGGCTCCCCCGCCGCTTCGCCATCTACGACACCCGGGACCAGCTCGGCGCGCTGAAGACCGCCACGTCCGAGATCCGCATCGACGACGACCGCTTCGACCTCGCCCGCGTCCTCCGCCGCATCAGCGACTGGAAGACGCGGGGCGTCGCCCCCGAACGGGCGGACCGGGAGGTGGCGGCGGAGGCGATGAACGCGAGCCGCGCCGACGAGTACGACCTCCTGGCCGCCCAGGCCTACGGCCGCTACGAGGAGGTGCTCCGGGCCTGCGGCGCGGTCGATTTCGACGACCTCCTCCTGCTCCCCGTCCGCCTCCTCGCGGAGGACGAGGAAGCCCGGCGCGCCGTCTGGAAGCGCTGGCGCTACGTCATGATCGACGAGTACCAGGACACCAGCGGCGTCCAGCTCGACATGGCCCGCCACCTCGCCGGCGCCCGGCGGAACCTCTGCGTGGTCGGCGACGACGACCAGTCCATCTATGCGTTCCGCGGCGCCGACGTCAGCAACATCCTGGACTTCGAGCGCCATTTTCCGGGTGCGAAGGTGATCTACCTCGAGCAGAACTACCGCTCCACGAAGAAGATCCTGGCCGCGGCCAACGCGGTGATCGCCGGGAACGCCCACCGGCATCCGAAGGCGCTGCGGACCGAGAACCCCGAGGGCCCGCCGCTCGACCTCTACGAGCACGAGGATGACGCGCTGGAGGCGGAGACGGTAGCGAAGGAGATCGGCCTGCGGCGCTACCGCAACGGGACCGCCTGGAAGGACTACGCCGTCCTCTACCGCGCCAACGTCCAGTCCCGCGTCCTCGAGGAGGCCATGCGGGAGAGGAACGTGCCGTACCGGGTCGTGGGGTCCACCGGGTTCTTCGAGCGGAAGGAGGTGGCGGACGGCGTCGCCTACCTGCGCGCGGTGGCCCACCCGGAGGATGAGATCGCCGTCCGCCGGATCATCAATACGCCCGCGCGGGGGGTCGGCCGGACCACGGTCCTCCGCGTCAGCGAGCTCGCGCGGGAGCGCCGCAGGGGCTTCTGCGGCACGCTCCGGCGCATCACGGACGAGGACGTGGGCGCCGCGCAGGCGAAGGCCATCCGCGGCTTCGAGGCGCTCCTGGACCGGGCGCGGAAGGGGCTCCACGAGGCCGAGGAGCGGACCGCTCACCACCCCCCGGGCACCGGCCTCCCGCCCATCGCCGCCTGGGCCATGGACCTCTTCCGCGACCGCACCGGCCTCCTCGACTCGGTGTCCGACGACGAGCACCGGGTCATCAACCTCAAGGACCTGGTCGGCGCCCTCGCGCGCTACGAGCGCCGCCGCTGGATCGAGAAGGCGGACGCGGGCGACGGCTGGGAGCCCCCGACCCTCCACGACGCTCTCGCACGCCTGGCCCTCGACTCCGAGGAGGAGGACGAGGACGACGCCGAGAAGGACGCGGTCGTCCTCATGACCCTCCACTCGGCCAAGGGGCTCGAGTTCGACGAGGTCTTCCTGGTCGGGCTGGAGGAGGGGATCATCCCCCACTCCCGCTCCCTGGTGGATGAGAGCGCCGGCGCGGTCGGCGGGGCCGCGGACCCGCTGGCGGAGGAGCGTCGTCTGCTCTATGTGGGACTGACGCGCGCACGGCGAAGGGTGACGCTCTCCCGGTGCGTGAAGCGAAAGCGGGGCGGCGAGTCGATCGAGTCGCTGCCGTCCCGCTACCTCGACGAGATCCCCGACGAGCTCCTGGCCGTGAAGACCGCCGAGCAGATCCTCAGCGCCGAGGAGTCCGCGGAGCTGAAGCGCAACTTCTTCCGGGACATGAAGGAGTTGCTGTCAGACTGACAGGGGGCCTGGCCTTGCTGACAGGGGGCCTGGCCTTGAGTTGTTACAGGCCTTGCGTTGTTACAAACGCGCGACGCCCGGCCCCTTCACTCGTTCCGCAGCGCGATGGCCGGATCCACGGCGGCCGCCCGCCGCGCCGGGATCCAGCTCGCGGCGAGCGCGACGGCCGCCAGGACCGCGGCCACCGCGGTGTAAGTGACGGGGTCCGTGGCGCTGACGCCGTACAGCAGTGTCTGGAGAAGGCGGCTGCCGGCGACGGCGCCGATCAGCCCGATCGCGACGCCCACGACGGCGAGGGTCATGCCCTGGCGGACCACCATGGACCGGACGGTGGCCCGGGGGGCGCCGAGGGCCATACGGACCCCGATCTCGCGGGTGCGCTGCGAAACGACGTAGGAGACCACCCCGTAGATCCCGACCATCCCGAGCAGCAGAGCGACGAAGGAGGCCGAGCTCAGCACGACCATGGTGAACGATGTCCGTGACATGGACTGCTCGACGATGTCCCGCATGGTGCGGGGGTTCGCCAGCGGGATGCGGGCGTTGAGGTCCCGCACTTCGCGGCGCAGCACGGGGAGGAAGGCGGCGGCGTCGCCGTCGACCCGGACGACGAGGTCGCGGGATCGGATGGCGCCGGGCTGGTCCGGCTCGCCCACCAGCGTCGGGTAATAGATGATTTCCTCCGGGTCTTCCTGGAGGCTGCGGTTGCGGACATCGGCGACCACGCCGACGATCTCCCACCACGCGCCGTCGGGTCCGCCGCCGGGCCGGATCCGTCGCCCGAGCGCGCTCCCGCCGGGCCACCAGCGGTCTGCGAACGCCCTGCTCACCACGGCGCCCCTGAAGCCGGTCGCGCCGTCGTCGGCGTGGAGGGTCCTGCCCTCCAGCAGCGGGATCTCCATGGCCTCGAAGTAGCCGGGGTCCGCGAAGCTGGCGAAGGCCAGCGGCGGGAGTCCGTCCGGGGGCGTCGGATGGTCCTCGATGGCCTGGGCGAAGAAGCCGAGCTGGCCCGTCAGGGGGCCGCCGGCGACGGCGCCGACCGCCACGACGCCGGGCTGCGCCCGCAACCGGTCCTGGACCTGCCGGTAGAAGTCCGCGACGGCGGCCGGGTCCGCGATCTCACCGGGCGGCACACCGAGCCGGACCGTCAGCACGCCCTCCGGCTCGAAGCCGGGGTGCACCGCGAGGAGGGCCATCAGGCTGCGGATCATGAGCCCGGAGCCCACGAGCAGGACGAGCGCCAGCGCGACCTGCGTCACCACCAGCGTGTTGCGGGTCCGGTGCCGTTCGCGCCCGGTCGTGCCACCCCGCCCCGCGCCATCCTTCAGGTGCCCGGAAAGGTCGCTGCGGCCGTACCGGAACGAGGGGAGCAGGCCGAAGATCAGCGCGGCCAGGAGCGACACCGCGCCGGTGAAGGCCAGGACCCGGAAGTCCACCCCCACCTCGTTCATCCGGGGGATGCCCGCGGGCGCCAGCGCCAGGGTGGTCCGGACCGCGAGCGCGGCCATGGCCACGCCCAGCGCCCCACCGGCAAGGGCCAGCCCGAGGCTCTCGGCGAGGAAGGGCCTGATGACATCCCAGCGGCCGGCGCCGATGGCGCGACGCAGTGCCAGCTCCCGCTGCCGCCCCTCCGCGCGCACCAGCAGCAGGTTGGCCACGTTGGCGCAGGCGATCAGGAGCACGAAGCCCACCATGCCCAGCAGCGTCCAGAGCGTCCGGCCGACGTCTCCGACCATCGCCTCCTTCAGCGGTTCCACCACCGCCGTGAGCCGCACCTCGCGCAGGAACCCGAGCACCGGCCCCGCGTCCGGCCGGAGGTCCTCCAGCCGCCTGATCAGGCTCACGAGCTCCGCGCGTGCCGTCTCGACGGTGGCACCGTCGGCGAGCCGGCCGACGGCGCTGGGGGAGAAGCTCCCCAGGGGCGCCGTCGTCGGATCGATGGACATGGGGATCCAGAGCCGCGTGTCCGGGTTCGGCGTGAAGCCGGGGGGCATCACCCCCACCACCTGGCGGGAAACGCCATCCATGATCACCGTGCGCCCGACCGCCGCCGGGTCGCGCCCGAACATGCTGCTCCAAAGTGCGTGGCTCAGCACCACGACCGGGTCCGCGCCGGGCTCCGCGTCGGCCGCCACCAGCGTCCGCCCCAGCGCCGGGCGGACCCGAAGGACCTCGAAGAGCGACGGGGTCACCGCCTGGCCATCGACCCGCTCCGCGCTCCCATCGTCGCCCACGAAGTTCGCGACGGTGCCCTGGAAGAGACCGAGCGACGCGAGGGACCGCGCGTGCTCCCGGTACACCAGGTACAGCCCGGGAGAGATGGGCAGCTCGTCCTCGCCGCCCCGGCCCTCGTGCGCCACCGAGACCAGCCGATCGGGCGCCGCATAGGGGAGGGGGCGGAGGAGCACGCCATCCACGAGCGTGAACACCGCCGTGTTGGCCCCGATCCCCAGGGCCAGCGTGGTCACGGCGATCGCGGTGAAGGCGGGGCTGCGGGCCAGACCGCGCCCCGCGTAGCGGAATTCCTTCAGCATGCCTGCCATCGGGTTCTTTGGAGGAGATGGGGGTCGTCGTCGGGTGACAGGGCCTTGGACGGCGGGAGGGTGGGGGAGGGTTGCAGGACTTTCGACTTCGACTTTCTTCGACTTCGACATCGACATCGACATCGACTTCGACTTCGACTTCGACTTCGACTTCGGCGTGCTGCGGCCGGGGATTCTGCTGGCGGGGGATGGTCGCCGGTCCTACCTTCGGCGCCATGATCGAGCCCGGCTGGATCTCGCTGCTGCCGCCCCTCATCGCCATCGTCCTGGCCATCTGGACGCGGCAGGTCTACCTCTCCCTCGCGGCCGGCGTCTGGCTCGGCTGGACGATCCTCGAGGGGTGGAACCCGCTGACCGGGGCCGGCCGCGCCATCGACGAGACCATCGCGGTGCTGGGGGACCCGGGGAACACCCGCGTGATCCTCTTCGCGCTCTTCATCGGGGCGCTGATCGCCACCATCGAGGCTTCCGGTGGTGTGAAGGGGTTCGTGCAGTGGCTGGAGCACCGCAGGTGGGTGCAGGGCCCCCGCGGCGCGCAGGTCCTGGCATACGTCACGGGGATCGTGATCTTCATCGAGTCGAACATCACGGTCCTCGTGAGCGGCTCCGTCGCCCGGCCGCTGTTCGACCGGTACCGGACGTCGCGGGAGAAGCTGGCGTACATCATCGACAGCACGTCCGCGGCCGTCTGCATCCTCATCCCGCTCAACGCGTGGGGTGCCTACATCCTTGGGATCCTGGGCGAGCTCGGTGTCACGGACCCCCTCGGCACCTTCGTCCGTTCCATCCCCCTGAACTTCTACGCCCTGGCGGCGGTGGTCCTGGCCGGGCTCACGATCCTCTTCGGGATCGATCTCGGGCCGATGAAGGCCGCCGAGCGCCGGACGGCCGAAGGGAAACTCCTGTGGGATGACGCGTCGCCGCTCCTCGACCCGGAGGTGCTCGCCCCGGAGACCGGCGCGGGCCCCGGTCACCCGCTGGACATGATCATCCCGATCGTCGTCATGATCCTCATGATGCCCGTCGGGCTCTACATCACCGGCGACGGGGACCCGCGGGCCGGGTCCGGCTCCACCGCCGTCCTCTGGGCCGTGCTCACCGCCCTCGTGACGGCGTGGGTGATGATCCTCGCGAAGCGGCGCTCCACCGTGGACGAGCTCACCCGCGTAGGGCTCAAGGGCGCGGGCGGGCTCATCAACATGGCCACCGTGCTCTGGCTCGCCCTGGCCCTCGCGGCCGTCACCTCCGCGCTCGGCGCAGGGCCTTACGTCGCGCAGGTGACCGCCGGCGTGCTGCCGCCGGTCGTCTTCCTGCCGTTCATCTTCGTGGTCGCCGCGTTCGTCGCCTTCTCCACCGGCACCAGCTGGGGCACCTTCGCCATCATGCTCCCCATCGCCGTGCCGGCGGCCATGGCCCTCGGCTGGCCCGTCGCGCCCTTCGTCGCCGCGTCCCTCTCCGGGGGCATCTTCGGGGACCACGCCTCCCCCATCAGCGACACCACGATCATCTCCTCCATGGCCGCCGCCACGGACCACATCGACCACGTCCGCACCCAGCTCCCCTACGCCCTCCTCGCCGGCGGTGCGGCGGTCATCGGCTTCGCGATGGTGGGGCTCACCATCGGCTAGAGCCGCGGGCGAGTCGCCCGGGTCGCCGCGGTGGACTGGCGGCGCGGTCGCAGCGACCGGTGACCGTTGCCCCCGGGGTCGGCTGGCGGCCGGGGCGGCTCGCGCTGGGCGGCTGGCGCCGGGGCCGGCTGGCGGTGGCGGCTGGCGGTGGCGGCTGGCGCTGGGGGCGGCTGACGCCTGGGGCGATTCCGGGGAGGCAAACTGCACGATGGCCGGACCACCGAGGGGCGTTCGTGCACTTCACCACCCATACGGTGGCAAATCGCACGAACTGGCCAGCACCGAAAGGTCGCCTCGTGCACTTTGCCACCGCAGGCGGGGAAAAGTGCACGATCGAGCCAGGCGAGCCCCGTCGTCGTGCACTTTTGCACCGCCGGATTCGGAAGCGCCGCCCGCGCCCCGGCCGGGCCCCCTCTGCCCCGGCCAAACCCCGGCCGTTGGGTGTGCCGCCGATCCGCCGCCGACCCGCCCGCCGCCGCCGATCCGCCGCCGCCGATCCGCCGCCGCCG
>DATKBW010000202.1:0-11269 GCA_035513575.1 Longimicrobiales bacterium
CCGTCCCGGAAGGTGAGCAGCGGCTCCTCGAGCCCGAGGAAGGCGCGTGCGAAGTGGCGGTCCTCGGCCTGGTAGCCGTAGGCCACCGGCTCGTCGGCCACCACCGGCATCAGGCCGACCTCGGCGTTCTGCTTCTCCACCAGGTCCTCCCCCTCCTCGCCCCGCACGGCGCGGCTGAAGAAGAGGTTGAGCCCGGAATCCAGCGAGTTCCACTGGAGGGAGTACTCGGGGCCCAGGAGCTCGGCGGAGAGGCGCAGCCCCGCGCCGATGAAGCTCCAGGAGGTGGTCGCCTCCCCGATCACCGTGTGACCGTCGTCGGTCTCGAACTCGATCAGCACGCTGGCGAAGTCCTCCGCGGGCGCTTTCGCGTAGTCCACGTTCATCCGCTCCGACAGCACGCGCGCGTACTCCGGGCGCGTCCACTTGAGGCTGGCGATGTGGCCGGTGATGCGGACGGGCCGGACGGTCGAGAGCGGCGCCCCCGGCCTGGTCAGCAGGTGCCGGACGACGAGGGCCGAGTGGCACATCATGTCGTTGAGCACCCCGCCGCCCTGGAGCCGCCCCTGCCAGAACCACGGCTCGTGGGGGCCAGCGTGCTCCTCCGCGGCGCGGGCCAGGTAGGGGCGCCCCGTGGTCGCGGCGCCGCGGCCCCAGATCAGCTCCCGCCCGCGCTCGACCTGCGGCGCGAACACCTGGTTCTCCAGGTAGCCGGTCTTCAGCCCGACCCGCTCCGCCAGCTCCACCACCCGCCGCGCCTCGGCGACGTTGCGCGCCAGCGGCTTCTCGCACGCGACGCCCTTCAGCGACGCGCCGCCCTCGATGGCCGCGACGATCGCCTCCATGTTCTCCACCCGCGCCTGGTTCGGGCCGGAGAGCCAGACCGCGTCGATGGCCGGGTCCGCCACCATCTCGCCGATGGACGCGAACGGCCGGGCGTCGCCGATGTCCAGCTCGCGCGCCAGCGCCGCGGCCGCGCTGCGCCGCTCTTCGGTCGGGCTCCAGAAGCCCCGCACGTCAGCGTCCCGGACCCCCACCCAGCTCCGGAGGTGGAACTGCGCGTTGAACCCGCTGCCGATGAACCCGACGCCCAGCCGGTCGTCCGCCATGCTCACCCCTCCCCGTAGCTGACGCCGAGGTGGCGGCACGCCTCGGGCGGGCAGCCGTTCCACTGCGGCACGTAGGCGTTGCCCATGTACTGCACGTCCGCGATGCCGATCCGGCTCGTGTAGAACCCGCTCGCCACGAGGTCGCGGAACCGGTTGAAGAACGCCACCCCCGCCTTCACGTCGGGCGACGCCCGCTCCGGCCAGGCGATGGCGTCCAGCAGCGCCGCCCGCGCCGGGGCCGGCCCGTCGGCGAACGCCGCGCCGAACCGCTCCCGGCTCTCGGCGTCCAGCCACGCGAGCCCGCCGCGCACCGGCGTCTGCATGGCCGGGCGGTCGTTCACCGTGAAGTCGATGAACTCGGGGACGCCCGCGTCCGTGGCGCTCCCGGACCGGCCGTCCCGGGGGATGATCATGTCCGCGAGCAGCCGCACGGTCCGCCACTCCGCGGGCGTGAAGAAGACGGGGTCGTAGTCGCCGAGCAGCAGCGCCTGCTCCGCCGCCACCGCCGCCCGCCGGATCTCCGGTGGCAGGTCCGCCCGCAGCGGCCGCGGGACCGCCGCCGCGAGACCGGCCGCTCCCAGCACCTTCAGCGTGTCCCGCCGCGTGAAGTCGCTCACAGCGCCCCCCGGTTCATCTGGTCCGTGATGAATTCGCTCGTCCGCATGGACAGGGCGAGGATGGTCCACGTCGGGTTCTTGTCCGCCTGGCTCACGAACGGCCCGCCATCGGCGACGAACAGGTTCTTCACGTCGTGGGCCTGCCCCCAGCCGTTCACCGCCGACGTCCGCGGGTCATCGCCCATCCGCGTGGTGCCCAGCTCGTGGATGATCTGGCCGCCCGCGAGCAGGCCGTAATCCTGCTCCCGCGTCGGCATCTCCCCCCACGGCTCCCCGCCCATCTCCACGATGATGGCGCGGAAGGTCTCCTGCATGTGCTTCGTCTGGTTCCGCTCGTAGTCGCTCCACTTCCAGTGGAACCGCAGCACCGGGATCCCGAAGCGGTCCGTCCTCCCCTCGGGATCGATCTCGCAGTAGCAGTCCTCGCTCGGGATCATCTCGCCACGCCCCGCGAAGTACACGGTCGACCCGTAGTAGCGCCGGTAGTCCTCCTTCAGCGACGCGCCCCACCCGCCTCCCGACGGGAAGCCCTGGATCCCGCCCATGAAGCCGTACTGCGGCATCTGCTTCCCGCCGCCCACCTCGATGTGGTAGCCCCGCGGGAAGTCCAGCTTCGCGTTGTCACCCCACCATGGCATGTAGACGTGCATCCCCCCGACGCCGTCCTCGTTGTGCGGCGGCGTGTCCACCATCTTCGGCACGAACCCGCCCGCCCCGGCGCCCGTCGAGTCCGTCAGGTACTTCCCGACCACGCCGCCCGTATTCGCCAGCCCGTCCGGATACGCCGCCGACCGCGAGTTCAGCAGCAGCCGCGCCGACTCGCACGCGCTCGCCGCCAGCACCACCACCCGGGCGTCCACGTGCTCATCCCGGCCGGTGCTCTTGTCGATGTAGGCGACGCCCGTCGCCCGACCGTCCCGCCCCACCGTCACCTCCCGGGCCATGGCCCCCGTCACCAGCGTCAGATTGCCCGTGGCCAGCGCCGGCCGCAGCAGCACGTCCGGGCTCGAGAAGTTGGAGATGGTCTGGCAGCCGCGGTTGCACTGCCCGCAGTAGTGGCACGGCTGCCGCCCCGGCATCGCCCTCGTGATGATGGACAGCCGCGACGGGATGCACGTGACCTCCAGCCGGTCGCACGCGTCCTTGATCGCCAGCTCGTAGCACCGCGGCCGCGGCGGCGGCTGGAAGATCCCGTCCGGCTCGTTCGGCAGACCCTCCACGCTCCCGAAGATCCCGATCAGGCGATCCACCTCGTCGTAGTACGGCTTCACGTCGTCGTAGGTGATCGGCCAGTTCGGGCTCAGCCCGTCCAGGTCGCCGCGCCGGAAATCGTCGGGGCCGAACCGGAGCGAGATCCGCCCCCAGTGGTTGGTCCGTCCCCCCAGCATCCGCGCCCGCCACCACAGGAAGGTCTCCCCCGGCGCGGTCGTGTACGGCTCCCCCTCCACTTCCCACCCGCCGATGGACGCGTCGTGCTCCCCGAACGGCCGCTCCGGCGTGGACGCCCCCCGGCGCGGGGTCTGGTACGGCCACGTCAGCATGGTCGTGTCCTGGACCGCCCACCACTCCTCCCCCGCCTCCAGCACCACGACGCGTGCACCCGCCTTCGTCAGCGCGTACGCCGCCATCCCACCGCCCGCGCCCGACCCCACGATGCACACGTCGTACGGCGCCGATACCGACCTGCGTCCTCGCATGCTGCGCTCCTCCCGGAAGGGCCCGACCGGTGCGGGCGTCACTGGATTCGTTCTGGCTGAAAAGGAAGGCTGCTGCGGACTGCCCGGACAAGGTAGGCCGCCGTTCCGGGACGCGCCACGCCCGCCCCCTCGAAGTGGAAGTCGAAGTCGGAGTCGGCCGTTGCGCCCGCTCGCCCCCCGCCGTATACATGACCACCCACCCGACCCACCCCGACCAGGCACGCATGGCAATGAATCTCAGCAGCCGCCTGAGCACCATGATGTTCCTGCAGTTCTTCATCTGGGGCTCCTGGTACACCACCGTCGCCGTCTACATGACCGCCCACGGCATGGAAACGCTCACGCACTGGCCGTTCACCGTGAACCCCATCGCGGCCATCGCGGCGCCGTTCTTCCTCGGCCTCGTCGCGGACCGCTACTTCGCCACGGAGAAGGTGCTGGGGGCGCTCCATCTCCTCGGCGGGGTGGTCATGCTCGCGGTGCCCCAGGCGACGGCCGCTCCCGCCGCCTTCATCCTGCTCCTCCTCCTCTACAACCTCTGCTACATGCCCACCCTCGGGCTCGCCAACTCCCTCTCCTTCCACCACATCAGGGACCAGGAGAAGCAGTTCCCGCTCATCCGGGTGTTCGGCACCATCGGCTGGATCGTGGCCGGGCTCGTCGTCAGCTTCGTCCTCGTCGCCTTCGTCGGGGACGTCCCCGAGCGTACCGCGGCCCCCCTCTACATGACGGCCGTGGCCAGCATCGTGCTGGGGCTCTACAGCTTCACGCTCCCCCACACGCCGCCACGCGCGGCCGGCGAGCGCGTTTCTTTCCGGAGCATCGTCGGCCTCGACGCGCTGAAGCAGCTCGGCAGCCGCTCCTTCTACGTCTTCATCGCCGCGTCCCTGCTCATCTCGATCCCGCTCGCGGCGTATTACAACTTCACCCAGATCTTCCTGGGCGCTGCGGGGGTCGACAACATCGCCGCCACCCAGACCCTCGGGCAGGCCTCCGAGGTGGTCTTCATGCTCCTCATGCCCCTCTTCTTCGTACGCCTCGGCGTCAAGTGGATGCTGGTGGTGGGCATGGGCGCCTGGGTCGTCCGCTACGTCCTCTTCGCCCTCGCCGCGCCCGACGCCGTCTTCTGGCTCATCGTCACGGGGATCCTCCTCCATGGCATCTGCTACGACTTCTTCTTCGTCACGGGACAGATCTACGTGGACAAGAAATCGACGCCCGCCGTCCGCGGCCAGGCCCAGGGGTTCCTGGTCCTCGTCACCTACGGCGTCGGCATGCTCATCGGCGCGCAGCTCGCCGGGAACCTCTACAACGCCTTCCTCGGCGGCGCACCGGCCCTCGCCCTCACCCAGTGGCGCAGCTTCTGGCTCGTCCCCGCCGCCTTCGCCGCCGCCGTCATGGTCTTCTTCGCCTTCGCCTTCCATGACCGCGTGAGCCGTTCTACCGGGACCGCGCCGCGGCCCGAGCCCGTGCCCCAGATGGGAGTGGAACCATGAGACGCCCCCGCGCGGGGAACGCCCCCGCCCCCGCCATCGTCGCGATCCTCGCCGCGAGCATCGTCGCCTGCGGCCCTTCCGACGCACCCACGCCCGACACACGCCTGGAAGACGCCCCCTCGCAGGACGCGCGCATGCCCGACGCCGACGGCTGGATCACCCTCTTCGACGGCACCGACCTCGCCGCCTGGCGCGGCTACGGGCGCACCGACGTCCCCGCCGCCTGGCAGGTCCGGGACGGGCTCATGACCGTCGTGCCCGGCCGCGACGGCGGCGACATCATCACCCGGGACCGCTTCGGCGACTTCGAGCTCGCGCTCGACTGGCGCGTCGGCCCCGCGGGCAACAGCGGCGTCTTCTACCGCGCCATCGAGGGGCCCGAGGCCATCTGGCACGCCGCCCCCGAGATGCAGGTCCTCGACGACGCCGGGCACCAGGACGGCGGGAGCGACATCACTTCCGCCGGCGCCCTCTACGCGCTCTACCCGCCCACCGCCCGGGTCGTCCGGCCCGCGGGCGAGTGGAACCAGGCGCGGATCGTGGCCCGGGGGCCCCACGTCGAGCACTGGCTCAACGGCACGAAGATCGTCGAGTACGAAGCCTCGTCCGACGACTGGATCGCCCGCGTCCGGCGCAGCAAGTTCGTCGAGCAGCCCGGCTTCGGCGAAGCCAGGAGCGGGCACATCGGGCTCCAGGACCACGGCGACACCGTCTGGTTCCGCGACATCCGGGTCCGACCCATCGCCCCGGACGGCCGCTGATGCGACGCCGCGACTTCCTCCGCTCCGCCGCCCTCGCCGCCGGCGCCGGCGCCCTCGGGGCCGGCGGGCTGGACGCGGCCGGCCTCGCCGGCCGGGCCGCGGGGATGCGCCACCTCGCCGCCGGCGACCCGGCCGGCGCCGGGATCCGCGCCTCCCACCTGTTCGCCATCTCCCTCGCCCAGTGGTCCCTCCACCGCACCTTCCGCCGCGGCGACCTGGACCCGCTCGATTTCCCGGACCACGCCCACGACCGCTACGGCATCCTCGCGGTCGAGTACGTCAACCAGTTCTTCATGGACCGGGCCCGGGACCGGGAATGGCTCGGGGATCTCAAGCGACGCGCCACCGACGCCGGCGTCCGCAGCCTGCTCATCATGGTGGACGGCGAGGGGGCGCTGGGCGCGCCGGAGGCGGCGGCGAGGACGGCGGCGGTGGAGAGCCACCGCAAGTGGCTCGATGCCGCAGCCTTCCTGGGCTGCCACGCCATCCGCGTGAACGCCCGCAGCGACGGCTCCCGCGAGGAGCAGGCCCGCCTCGCCGCCGACGGCCTCCGCCGCCTGTGCGAGCACGCCGCGCCCATGGGGCTGTACGTCGTCGTCGAAAACCACGGCGGCCTGTCCAGCGACGGCGCCTGGCTCGCCGACGTCATCCGCCGCACCGGGCACCCCCTGGCCGGCACACTCCCGGACTTCGGCAACTTCCGCGTCAGCGCCGACCCCGACGTCTGGTACGACCGCTACCGCGGCGTCCAGGAGCTCATGCCCTTCGCCACGGCCGTGAGCGCCAAGAGCCACGCCTTCGACGACGCCGGCCACGAGACCGCCACCGACTACCACCGCATGATGCGCATCGTCCTGGACGCCGGCTACCGCGGCTACGTCGGCATCGAGTACGAGGGCGATGGGCTCTCCGAGCACGACGGCATCCTCGCCACGCTCCGCCTCCTCCAGCGCGTCCGCGACGACCTGGCGCCCGAATACACGACCTGACCCTTCCGGAGACTCCCATGACCCCCACGCGACGCGAGTTCGTCGGCCACCTCGCCAGGGCCTCCCTCGCCGCCACCATCGTCCCCCGCCACGTCCTCGGCGGGCCCGGGTACCAGGCACCCAGCGACACCGTCAACGTCGCCATCATCGGCGCCGGCGGCATGGGCGCCCACGACGCCATCGAGCTCCTCTCCCAGAACATCGTCGCCATCTGCGACGTGGACTTCGCCTACGTCGAGCGCACACTCCGCGACCGCCGCGACGACAAGGACCCGAAGGAGGCCGACAAGGGGCGCCGGCTCACCGACGCCTTCAACGCCGCCAGGCGCTACACCGACTTCCGCGTCCTCCTCGACCAGCAGCGCGACCTCGACGCCGTCGTCATCGCCACCCCGGACCACACCCACGCCATCATCGCCAAACGGGCCATGGAGGCCGGCAAGCACGTCTACGTCCAGAAGCCCCTCACCTGGTCCGTGTACGAGGCCCGCGTCCTCCTGGACACCGCCCGGAAGACCGGCGTCGTGACGCAGATGGGCAACCAGGGCCACTCCACGGTGGAGGCGGCCTGGATCAACGACACGCTCCGGACCGGCGAGATCGGTCCAGTGCGCGATGTGCACTGCTGGACCAACCGCCCCATCTGGCCCCAGGGCATGCCGCTCCCCGCCACCCCCGAGCAGCTCGCGGAGTTCGCCGCGAAGGCGCGGGAGGAAGAGGACGAGCATTTCCTGAACTGGCGCCGCTACGGGGAGACGCTCCGCTACGCGATGGCGCTGCCCGCGCCGGACTTCGACCCGTCGCGCCGCGGCACCGGCTGGCCGGTCCCGGCGCACCTGGACTGGGACCTCTTTCTGGGTCCGGCGCCGGAGATCCCCTACCACCCGATCTACCACCCGTTCAACTGGCGGGGTTGGGTACCGTTCGGGGTGGGCGCGCTGGGGGACATGGGTGCGCACCTGATCGACCACCCGTACTGGGCGTTCGAGCTGGAGTATCCGGCGACGGTGGAGGCGACGTCGTCCCCGTGGGGCGGGGGCGAGGAGCAGCCGGCCACGTACCCGCAGGCCACGCTGGTCCGCTACCAGTACCCGTCGACGCGCGGCCGGGCGCCGGTCCACATCACGTGGTACGATGGCGGCCTGATGCCGCCGCGGAACGACATGCTGCCGGCCGACTTCCAGTTCGATCGGACGGGGGGCGTGATGTACGTGGGGGAGCGGGGTCTGCTGATCCACGAGACGTACGGCCAGAACCCGCGCCTGTTCCCGCAGGACCTCGCGGAACGGCGCGGCCCGGCGCCGAAGACCGACGAGGACCTGGGTCCCGGGCACGAGATGAACTGGATCCGTGCGATCCGGGGCGAGGAGCAGGCGACGTCGCCGTTCGAGATGGCGGCGCCGCTCACCGAGAACATGCTCCTGGGGCTGGTCGCGCTGCGGGCCGGCCAGGGCCGGGTCATCCGCTACGACCCGGTCAGAATGCACGTCGTGAACGTCCCGGAGGCGAACCGGTTCCTCCACCGGGAGTACCGCACGGGCTGGACGCTGTAACGCCCCCGGGCCCTCAGTCCGCGCCGTCGTCGGCGTACGTGGTCTCCGAGTCCGGGAAGCGCCCGCCGTAGCGGGCGATCCACTCGGTGGCCGCCTCCTGCGCCGTGAGCGCGCGACCCTCCCGCCGCTGCATCCCCTTCCGGTAGTTCTCGATGGAGCACACCTGCTGGACCATGCGGGACCGGAACGCCGCGCTGCGGTCGAGGAACTGCACGCCGACGAGGAACTTGCCGTCCTCCGGCCGACACCACGCCACCCGCGCCTGCCCCTCGAAGACGGGCTCGACCGTGGGGATGCGGATCCGCAGGATGTCGCCGACCTCCGGGCAGGTGGTCGACAGGAACGCGAGGCCGCCGTAGCTCACGTTGATGCCCCGCTCCGTCAGGGGCGCGGACTCGCCGACCCTGTCCACCTCCAGGGGCACGTCCACCGCGTGCCGGAGGAACTCGCGTCGAGGATTGTTCCGCACCTGGCCTCCAGGATCCATGGGCGCCGGCCGGTCCCGCCCTTGCCTGTCCCGCCTTGCCTGCCCCGGCTGCGCGCTCGCCCGGGCAAGATCGAAGCCGCAGGCCCCGCCCTCGCTCCGATCCCGCGCGCTCCCTACCTTGCGAGGTGGAAACGGCCCCGACACTCCTCGACTCGCAAACCACAGGCGGTCTGCAATGACGGACTTCCCCGGCGCTGGTGGCCCTCGGCAGGGCCCCCGACCCATCAGCCTCAAGGACATCGACCTGGCCAGGCTCGACCGGTTCGCCGGCCTGGGCATCTGGGTCGTGGCCATCATTCTGCTCGGGCTGCTCCTGGGCTGGGCCCGGGGCTTCTACACCGACTGGCTCTGGTTCGGCAGCGTGGGCCACGAGGACGTCCTCCTCACCACGGTCCTGGCCCGCGTCGTCCTCTACCTCGTCGCCCTCGTCGCGTTCCTCGCGCTGGCCGTACCCAACCTCTACTACGCCTGGCGCGCGACCGGCGGGACGCCGGCGCTCCCCGAGGGACTCTCCGCGAGGAACTACACGTTCGCCCGGAAGCTGCTCGTCCGCGCCGGCGCGGCCCTGACGGTGCTGGCGGCCCTCCTCCTGGCGGCCGGGCCCGCCGCGGAGTGGGAGATCGCGCTGCTCTTCCTCGACCGCGTCCCCTTCGGCGAGGCGGAGCCGATCTTCGGCCTGGATTTCGGCTTCTACATCTTCACGCTCCCCGCCCTGGAGCTGGTCCGGGTGTGGCTCCAGTCGGTCATCGTGACGGTCGCGCTCATCGTGGCCGCGTTCTACTACCTGACCGGCCGGACCCGGATCGACCATTTCTCCTTCGCGCGACAGGCCCGCGTCCAGCTCGCGCTCCTCGGGGCGGCCCTGTTCGTGTCCATCGCCGCGGGTCACTGGCTCGGGCGCTACGAGCTGCTCTTCTCCTCCACCGGCGCCGTCCACGGGGTCGGCTACACCGACAACTACGTCGGTCTCCCCGGCCGGGCGCTGCTGACCCTCGTCGCCCTGGGCACGGCGGTGGCGCTGGCGATCGGAGGCATCCGCTACCGGCGCGGCCGGGTCCTGCTCTGGCCGGTCGTCATCTGGTTCGCCGCCACCCTCCTCATCGGGACCGCCGCACCGGCCCTCGTGCAGCGCCTCCAGGTCGAGCCGAGCGAGCTGGCCCGGGAGCGGGAATTCCTGGCCAACAACATCCGCTACACCCGGCTGGCCTTCGGTCTCGATCGGATCCAGTCCCGGAGCCATCCGGCCCTCGGCACGCTCGACGCCCGGACGGTGGCCGACAACCAGGGCACGCTCCAGAACGTCCGCCTCTGGGACGAGAGCCCCCTGCTCCAGAGCTACAACCAGATCCAGTTCTTCCGGCTCTATTACGACTTCCTGGCCGTCCACACCGACCGCTACGTGGTGGATGGCGAGCTCCGGCAGGTGATGCTCGCCACCCGCGAGCTCTCGGCCGAGAAGCTGCCCCAGGAGGCCCAGCGCTGGGTCAACCGCCAGCTCCAGTTCACCCACGGCTACGGCGTGGCCATGAGCCCCGTCACCGAGATCGAGCCCGGCGGCCGGCCCTCGTTCCTGGTCAGCGATGTGCCGCCGCGGGGCCCCATCCCTCTCGATCGGCCCGAGGTGTACTACGGCCTCAAGAGCCTCGAGTACGTCATCGCCCGCAGCGGGATGCAGGAGTTCAACTACCCCGGGCGGGATGGGCCCGTCTACACCAGCTACGAGGGCCAGGGCGGGGTCCTCCTCTCCTCCTTCTTCCGCCGCCTCCTCTACGCCTGGGAGTTCCGGGACCTCAATATCCTCATTTCCGGGGAGATCAGGCCCGACAGCCGGATCCAGTATCATCGCACCATCCAGGACCGCTTCACCACCATCGCGCCCTTCCTGCTCCGGGACCGGGAGGCGTACCCCGTGGTGGGCGACGGGCGGCTCTTCTGGATCCAGGACGCCTACACGGTCACCGACCGGTTCCCCTACGCCACGCCCTTCAACAATCGTTTCAATTACATCCGCAACAGCGTGAAGGCGGTGGTGGACGCCTATGACGGCAGCATCGACTTCTACGTCTTCGAGCCGGACGACCCCCTGGTCCGCGCCTACCAGCGCATCTTCCCCGACCTCTTCCGGCCCGCGGCGGAGATGCCCGGCTCCCTCCGCGAGCACCTGCGCGTCCCCCTCGACCAGTTCACCGTCCAGACCCAGATGCTGCTCCAGTACCACATGCAGGATCCCGTGGTCTTCTACAACAAGGAGGACCAGTGGTCCGTGCCGGTGCAGACCTCGTTCGGCCGGTCCCAGCTCCTCCGGCCCTACTACATCGTGGCACGGCTGCCCGGGGAGGATAGCGAGGAGTTCCTCCTCATCCAGCCGTTCACGCCCGCCAACCGCCACAACCTCGTGGGCTGGATGGCCGCCCGGAGCGACGGCGAGAGCTATGGCGAGCTGGTCCTCTTCCGGTTCCCGTCCGGGCGCCACGTCGACGGCCCGAGCCAGGTCGAGGCACGCATCGACAACGACGCCGTCATCTCGGAGCAGTTCACCCTCTGGGGGCAGGTAGGATCGGAG
>DATKBW010000203.1:0-3985 GCA_035513575.1 Longimicrobiales bacterium
GGATCGCGAAGAGGAGCGGGGTGGAGATACGCGCGGGTCGGGATGTCATCGGCGACGTGCTCCCGATCGGGTGGCGTGAGCCGGATTGTAGAGGCCACCCCCGCCGGCGGCAATCCGGGAAGGCTCTTGGCTCCCGGGCGCGGTTCCTGTAAGCTCCTTCCATGCCTCCCGCTCGATCTGCCGCGCCGACGAGGCTCCTCGTGCCCCCGCTCGCGGCCCTGGCGGCGCTCACAGCGGTGGCGCTCACCGCCTGCGACCGGGGGGGGCGGGACGTCGACCCGGGCGCCTCGGGGGACCTGGAGGTCGCGCCCGCCACCGCATCTCCGCGCCGGGCGACCCACGATCTCGCGGCGACGCCGGAAGCGACGTCCCTCCTCGGCGAGCCGCTCTTCCCCCTGCTCCCCGACTCCGCGGAACGGGTACGGATGCTGGCGCAGCTGGACAGCGCGGAGGCCGCGTACGAGGCGGACCCGCAGGATCCGGATGCCCTGGTGTGGCTGGGGCGGCGGCTCGCCTACCTGGGGCGCTATCGTGGCGCCATCGACGTGTTCACCGAGGGGATCGAGCGGCATCCCGACGAGCCGCGGCTCCATCGTCATCGCGGTCACCGGTTCATCACGGTTCGCGAGCTCGACCGGGCGATCGAGGACCTGGAGCACGCCGCACGTCTCGTGAGCGGCCAGGAGGACGTGGTCGAGCCGGATGGGCAGCCGAACGCGGCCGGGATCCCGCGCAGCACGCTCCACACCAACATCTGGTACCACCTCGGGCTCGCCCGCTACGTGACCGGCGATATGGCCGGCGCCGCCCACGCGTTCGGTCACGGCCTCGAGATCTCGCCCAACGACGACATGCGGGTCGCCATGGCCGACTGGCTGTGGCTCAGCTACGTCCGGCTGGGCCGCGCGGGCGACGCGGCCGGCGTTCTGGAGCAGGTCCTCGCCGACTCCATGGAGATCATGGAGAACCAGGCATACCACCGGCGCCTGCGGCTGTACGCGGGTGAGCTGTCACCGGACTCGCTCCTGCCCCGGGACGCCGACCCTCTCGCCGTCGCCACGTACGGCTACGGCCTCGGCACGTGGCACCTGGTCCGGGGGGACACCACCGCGGCGCTGGCCGTTTACGAGGATCTCCTCGCCACCGGGTACTGGCCCGCCTTCGGATTCCTCGCCGCCGAGGCCGAGCTCGCCCGCCTGCGCGACGCGGGCGGCGGGACGGGCCGCTAGCGTACTGACGCCGAAATGTCGTGACATTCGAACGCGGCTGCATCCCGCCTCGCGGCGATCATCGTAGTTCCGGCGGCGCCCCGGAGGGCGACCGCACCGACACACTTTCCAGGAGCTGATCATGGGAGCATTCCTCGCCACCCTGGTCGTCGTGCTCGCCCTTCTGCTGGTGCCCGTGGTCGCCGCGATCGTGATCTACAACCGGCTCATTGCGCTGCGCGTCGAGAGCGACAACGCCTGGGCGGACATCGACGTCCAGCTGAAGCGCCGGCACGACCTCATCCCCAACCTGGTCGAGACCACCAAGGGTTACGCCAGCCACGAGCAGGATACGCTTCGGCGGGTCGTCGAGGCACGCACGAGGGCGGTGGACGCCCGGAGCGCCCCGCCCGCCGAGCGCGCGGGCGCGGAGAACGTCCTGTCGGGTGCCCTCGGCCGCCTCTTCGCCCTCGCCGAGTCCTACCCGCAGCTCCGGGCCGCGGAGTCCTTCCAGGAGCTCCATCGGTCGCTCAGCCAGGTGGAGGAGGCCCTCCAGCAGGCCCGGCGGTACTACAACGCGGTGGTCCGGGACCTGAATACCAGGGTGGCCCAGTTCCCGTCCAACCTGGTGGCCGGCGCCGCGTCCATCGGGCCGCGGGAGTTCTTCGAGGTCGAGGTGGCGGAGCAGCGGGAGGTGCCGGAGGTCCGGTTCTGATGCCGCCACGGCACCCCGTCCGCGTGCCGGCCCGCGCCCTGCGACGCGCGGCCGCCGCGTTCGCGGCCGCCGCGGTTGCGGCAGTGGCGGGGCTCGCGGCCGCCACGCCGGTCCAGGCGCAGCGCTCGCTGGTGATCGAGGAGCTCCACGCCGAGGTCCAGGTTCTGCCGGATGGGGACATCGTCGTCACCGAGACGCTGCGGCCGCGCTTCACGGGTGCGTGGAACGGGATCCTCCGGCACCTGTCGCTCCGGCCGCCTGACGCGTACGGCGCGGACTACCTCCTCGCCGCGAGCCTGGTCTCCGCCACGGACGAGGCAGGCCGTCCCCTGCGCCACGAGACGAACCGGCTGGGGCGGGATCTCCGGGAGTTCAAGGTTTGGGTTCCCAACGCCGAGGACCGCACCGCGACCGTGATCCTGACCTATCGCGTCGGCAACCCCCTCGGCCATTTCGCAGCCGACAGCGCCTCCGGGACCGAGCCGTGGGATGAGCTCTACTGGCAGGTGACCGGCTCCGAATGGGAAGTGCCGATCCTCCAGGCCAGCGCGCGCTTTCATCTCCCTCCGGGCGCGGCGCCGCTGCGGTTCGCCGCGTATTACGGTGCGGCCGCTTCCACGGATCGGGCCGAGGCGCGGGTAGAAGGGGATGGGGTGGTGGCCGCCGGCCCGGTCGGGCCCCTGCCCCCCGGGCAGGGGCTCACGCTCGCCGTCGGTTGGCCGGCCGGGTTCGTGCCACGCCCGGCGCCCGGCAGCCGGAGGGCCGTCGGTGGCGAGGGGCCCCCGAGCCCGCTGGGCCTCTGGCCACTCCTCCTCCCGATCCTCGTCTTCTGGGGAGCGTATCGGGTCTGGGACCGCCGGGGGAGGGATCCGAAAGAGCTCGCCATCACCACGCGCTGGGAGCCCCCCGCCGGCCTCACTCCGGCGGAGGCGGGGACGCTCGTGGACCACAGCCCGGGGATGCACGACATCATCTCCACCGTCGTGGACCTGGCGGTGCGGGGATACCTGGTGATCGATGAGCGGAAGAAGCGCGGCCTCCTCGCCCGGGGGAGCGACTACACCTTCCATGCGATGCGCACACGCCGGGAGTGGAGCGCCCTTCCGGAGCACGAGCGGTTGTTCCTGGAGGGACTCTTCGATGAAGCCCGCCGGCCCGAGCTCGCGGGCGCGCTCTCGGCCCTGCCCGGCGTGGGCGGCCTGTTCGGGCGCCTCTCCGGCGCGGAGGAGGAGCCCGTGCCCGAGGGGGCCCACGACAGCGTTCGCCTCTCGGACCTGCAGCAGCGATTCTACAAGCGGATCCCGAAGATCAAGGACGCGCTCTACCGCGCCCTCGTCGCCAGGGGCTTCTACCTGCGGCGCCCCGATCGCGTGCGCGTCAGGTGGGCCATGCTCGCCGCTGCCGCCCTCGCGGCCTCGTCCCTGGGGCCGCCGCTGGCCGCGGCCGGCTCCCCGACCGCCACCCTCGCCGCCGCGTGCATGTTCGTGGCCGGGCCCATCAGCGCCGTGGTCCTCGCCGTCTTCGCCTGGCTCATGCCCGCCCGCACGGAGCAGGGCGCGCGCGCCCGGGAGGCGGTGCTGGGCTTCAGGCGGTTTCTGGAGCGGGTCGAGTCACCCCGCTACCGACGCATGATCACGTCCCCCGCCCTCTTCGAAGCCTATCTCCCCTTCGCCATCGTGTTCCGCTGCGAGGAGAAGTGGGCGAAGGCGTTCGAGGACCTCGTCATCGAGCCGCCCCGGTGGTACCGCGGCGATGACATGACGACCTTCAGGCCGGCGACGTTCGTGCGCAGCATGGGGACCCTCACCACGGCGGCGACGTCCACGCTCGCGTCTTCACCCTCCAGCTCGGGAGCGGGCGGCGGCGGGAGCGTGGGCGGTGGGGGTGGAGGCGGGGGGGGCGGAGGCTTCTAGCGTGGCGGACGTCACCATCCGCTGACCATCGCCCCGCACGCCGCCGCGCCCGGCACCGCTGGCCGGGCGCGGCGCGACCCCCTAGCTTGGCCCATGCCGAGCCCCCCGCCGGACCCGAACACCGCGCACCACGCCGGGAACACCGCGCC
>DATKBW010000204.1:0-65597 GCA_035513575.1 Longimicrobiales bacterium
CCTGATGCCGGATGAAGAAGACCCTCGCACTCCTCCTCGCCCTGGCCGCATGTTCCAACGGCCCCGGCGCAGGCCGCCCGGATTCCGACCGCGACCTCGCCCGCGCCCTCGGGACCATCACGCCTGCGGACATGATCCACCGGATCGGCGTGCTCGCCGATGACTCGCTCCTCGGCCGCGACACCCCCAGCCCGGGCCTCGAGTCCGCCGCGCGCTATGTCGCCGCCGAGCTCGCCTCGTTCGGCCTCGAGCCCGCCGGGGAGGACGGATGGCTGCAGCGCTATCCCTACCCTCTCGAGGGGCTGGACGTCGCCGCCACCCGGCTCGATCTCGTCGCGGGCGCCACCCACACGTTCGAGTACGGCGTCGACTTCTTCGCGCAGCCGGGTACGGGCCCGGCGCGGGCCGGCGCCCTCTGGCTCGGCGACGACATCCCGGCCGCCGCGGACCTGCGGGACCGCGTCGCCATCGTCCGGCTGGAGGGTCTGCCCGAACCGGCCCGCGGTGGCGTCCGCTTCCCCCAGGAAAGCCGCGCCCGCGTGGCCGCGCTCCTGGCCCGGGCCCGCGATACGGGGGCGGCCGGGGTGGTCTTCCTCCTGGACCCGGGCGTCGGCCCCGGCGACATCGCCGCCCTCGCCCGGACCGCCGAGGCGCCCGCCCGCCGGCTGGGCGGGCGCGGCAGCGATGGCACACCCGCGTCCTTTTTCCTCACCCGCGACGCCACCCGGAGGCTCTTCGGCGCCGGCGGGCTGGATGCCACCGAGCAGCTCGGCCGGGCTGACGTCGACCGCCAGACCCCCCTTCCCGGTGTCATGCTCCGGATCGCCGCCCCCCTACGCGCCCTGGACCAGGAGCGGCCGCCCAACGTCGTGGGGGTGCTGCGGGGCTCCGACCCCGACCTCCGGGACAGCTACATCGTCCTCAGCGCCCACATGGACCACGTGGGCGTGGGTCGACCCGACGCGTCCGGCGACTCCATCTACAACGGCGCCGACGACGACGCGTCCGGCACCGCGGTGATCCTCGAGGTCGCCGAAGCCCTCGCGGCCCTCCCGGCACGCCCCGCCCGCTCCGTGCTGGTCCTCGCGGTGAGCGGAGAGGAGAAGGGGCTGCTGGGCTCCCGCTGGTTCTCGGATCACCCCACGGTGCCGCTTACGGCGATCGTAGCGAACCTGAACGTCGACATGATCGGACGGAACGCCGCCGATAGCATCGTCGTCATCGGCCTGGAATACTCGTCCCTCGGCGACCGTGTCCGGGACGTCGCCCGCGCCTACCCCGAGCTGGGGCTGACCATCTCGGACGACCTCTGGCCCGATGAACGCTTCTTCTTCCGCAGCGACCACTTCAACTTCGCCCGCAAGGAGATCCCCGCCCTCTTCTTCTTCGCCGGCACCCACGAGGACTATCACCGCCCCGGCGACGAGGTCGGGGACATCGATGGCGACAAGGCCGCCCGCGTGGCTCGCCTCGTCTTCCTCCTCACCCACGACCTCGCCCAGGACCCCGCCGCCCCCGTGTGGTCCCGCGACGGGCTCGCCGAGGTGCGACGGCTGACCCGGTGACTGGCGCACCCGGTCTCGCTCCCACTAGACTGTCCGACCCGGCCACCCCCGAGCCTCCATAGAATGGGCATTCGCTTCATCGACTCGATCCTCACGCTCCTCGCGGCCTCCTGTGTCGTGTTCGCCGCCTACTTCGTCGGCCATGCCCTCTCCTCTGAGCACGGGGGATGGGCCTGGATCACGGCGGCGGTCCTCGTGGCCATCGGGGTGGCCCTCGGGCTCCTCACCGCGCGCCGCCTCCGCGGCTTCGCCGCCAGCCGCGACCAGCGCGCGCGCGCCCACGACCCCGCCCGCGGCCACCCGCTCTGACCGCGGCCTGCGCGCTACCCGACCCTCCGTTTCCACCCCGCCCGCCGCTTGGTTACCTTTCAGGGCTTTGAGCACCCTGGCGGCCACGCGCCCCGGCCGCGGCCGCCAGGTACGCCGAACGCCCGAACGCCCTGACGCCCATAACGCCGAACGCCTGACGTGCGCATAGCCCATATCCGCAACTTCTGCATCGTCGCCCACATCGACCACGGGAAGTCCACCCTCGCCGACCGGCTCCTGGAGTTGACGGGGACGCTCACCCGGCGGGAGATGCGCGAGCAGGTGCTGGACAGCAACGAGCTCGAGCGGGAGCGCGGCATCACGATCAAGCTCCACGCCATCCGCATGGACTACGGCGCGGCGGATGGCCGGAAGTACGAGCTGAACCTGATCGACACGCCCGGACACGTGGACTTCACCTACGAGGTGAGCCGGAGCCTCGCCGCGTGCGAGGGGGCGGTCCTGGTCGTGGATGCGGCGCAGGGGGTGCAGGCGCAGACGCTCTCGAACCTGTTCCTGGCGATGGACGCCGGGCTCGAGATCATCCCCGTCCTGAACAAGATCGACCTGCCGGGCGCCGAGCCGGAGAAGCGGCGGGACGAGCTGGTGGACCTGCTGGGCTGCCAGCCCGAGGAGGTGCTCCTGGTCTCCGCCAAGGAAGGGAAGGGGATCGCGGAGCTGCTCGAGCGCATCATCGCGAAGGTCCCGCCGCCCGCAGGGGATCCCGACGGGCCGCTCCGGGCCCTCATCTTCGACTCGTTCTACGACCAGTATCAGGGCGCGGTGCCGAGCATCCGGGTGGTGGACGGCACCATCCGCGCGGGGATGCGCATTGCCTTCGGCGCCACGCACGCGGAGTACGAGGTGGACGAGGTGGGTCTGCTGCGGCTGGGGCGTGTGCCGCAGGAGGAGCTGTCCACCGGGGACGTGGGCTACGTGATCGCCTCCATCAAGCGCGTCAGCGACACGAAGTCGGGCGACACCATCATCGACGCCGCTCACCCGGACACGCCGCTCCTCCCGGGCTACCAGGACGTGAAGCCCATGGTGTTCAGCGGCCTCTACCCCACGGACGCCGACAACTACGAGGAGCTGCGGGACGCGCTGGAGAAGCTCAAGCTCAACGACGCGTCGCTGAACTACGAGCCCGAGACATCGACGGCCCTCGGCTTCGGCTTCCGCTGCGGGTTCCTCGGCCTGCTGCACATGGAGATCGTCCAGGAGCGGCTGGAGCGGGAGTTCGGCCTGGACCTGATCACCACCGTGCCGAACGTGGAGTACCACGTGAAGCTCACGAGCGGGAGCACCATCGCCGTCGAGAACCCCACCGCGCTGCCGGACCGCGGCCGCATCGACGAGGTGCTCGAGCCGTACGTCCGCGCCCGGATCCTGTGCCCGGCGGAGTATATCGGCAACGTCCAGAAGCTGGTGCACGACCGGCGCGGAGCGTACGTGCACATGCACTACCTCGATCCTGCGCGCGTGGAGTTCCTCTACGAGATCCCGCTGGCCGAGGTGGTCCTGGATTTCTACGACAAGCTCAAGGGCTCGACCCGCGGCTACGCGTCGCTGGACTGGGAGTTCCTGGAGTACCGGCCGAACGACCTGGTGAAGCTGGACATGCTGATCAACGGGGACCCCGTCGACGCGTTCAGCGTGATCATCCACGAGGAGCACGCCTACGAGTACGGCCGGGACATGGCGAGCAAGCTGAAGGAGCTGATTCCGCGCCAGCAGTTCGAGGTCGCGATCCAGGCGGCCATAGGCAACAAGGTCATCGCCCGGACCAACGTCAAGGCGCTGAAGAAGGATGTCACCGCCAAGTGCTACGGCGGCGACATCACGCGGAAGCGGAAGCTCCTGGAGAAGCAGAAGGAGGGGAAGAAGCGGATGAAGCAGGTGGGCATGGTGGAGATCCCCCAGGAGGCGTTCCTCGCGGTGCTGCAGGTGGGGGACTGACGGGTGCGGGTCTCCGTCATCCTCTCCACCTACAACCAGCCCGAATGGCTGCGGAAGACGCTCTGGGGATACGCCCGGCAGACGTACCCGGACTTCGAGGTGCTCATCGCCGATGACGGCTCCGGCCAGGAGACCCGGGCGGTCATCGCAGAGGCCCGGGAGCGGCATCCCGCCCTGCCCCTGAAGCACATACGGCACGAGGACCGGGGGTACCGCAAGTGCGTCATCCTGAACCGCGGGGTGCTCGCCGCCGAGGGGGACTACCTCCTCTTCAGCGACGCCGATTGCATCCCCCGGGCGGACTTCGTCGCCACCCACGCCCGTCTCGCCGAGCCCGGCACCTTCCTGTCCGGCGGGGCCGTCCGCCTGCCCCGGGAGCTGAGCGAGGCGCTGACGGAGGAGGACGTCGCCGCCGGCCGCGTCTTCGACGCGGGATGGCTCGCGGGGAGAGGGTTCGACCCCGGGCGGCACCGGCTGCGCTTGCTCGAAGGCGCCGCGCTCCCCACGCTCCTCGATGCGCTGAGTCCCACGGGGGCCACCTGGAACGGCAACAACGCGTCGGCGTGGCGCTCGGCCGTGGTGCGGGCCAACGGGTTCGAGCACGAGCTCGGCTACGGCGGCCAGGACCGGGAGTTCGGGGAGCGCATCACCAACCTGGGCCTCACCGGGAAGCTGGTCCGGCACCGCGCGGTCGCGGTCCACCTGGACCACGGCCGGCCTTATCGCAGCGAGGAGTCGATCCGCGGGAACCGGGACGCGCGGGCGAGCGTCCGCCGAACGGGGCGGGCGCGGGCGCGCCACGGAATCGAACAGCTGGAGAGCGAATGAGCGAGGTCGAGAAGCGCTGGGTCGTGGGCGTGGACCTGGGCGGCACCAACATCGTCGTCGGCGTCCTCCCCATCGACGGGGGCGAGCTCATGGCGGTCCGCACACAGAGGACGGAAGCGATCCGGGGCGCGAAGTTCGTCGTGGACCGGATCGTCCAGATGGTCGAGCAGACGATCGCCGAGGTGGCCGGAGCGCACGGCGCGTCCAAGGAGCACTTCGCGGGCATCGGCATCGGGTCGCCGGGGCCCCTCAACCGGGCGACCGGGACGATCATCAACACGCCAAACCTGGGCTGGCGCAACTTCCCGCTCCGCGACCTCATCTCCAACGCCGTCGGGCTCCCGGCCGCGCTGGACAACGACGCGAACTGCGCCACCTACGGAGAGTGGTGGCTGGGCGCCGGGCGCGAGGTCGACCACCTGGTCGGCTTCACGCTGGGGACCGGGATCGGCGGCGGGATCGTCCTGAACGGCAAGATCTTCCACGGCGCCAGCGATGCCGCGGGGGAGGTCGGCCACACGACCATCGACAGCACCGGCCGCAAGTGCAAGTGCGGCAACTACGGCTGCCTGGAGGCCTACGCCTCCGGCCCGGCCATCGCCCTCCGGGCCGTGGAAGGCATCGAAGCCGGCGTCGAGAGCGTCCTCCCGGACCTCGTCAACGGGCGCCTCGACCAGCTCACCGCCGCCACCGTCTACGAGGGCGCCGTCCTGGGCGATGCCTACGCCAACGAGGTCATGAAGGAGACCGCCAAATTCCTCGGCATCGGCATCGCCAACATGATCAACATCCTCAATCCGGAGATGATCGTCATTGCCGGGGGCGTCACCCGCGCGGGCGACCATCTCCTGGTCCCGCTCCGGGCCGAAGTCCGCCGCCGGGCGTTCCGCAGCGCGGAGGAGGTCTGCCAGATCGTCCCGGCGACGCTCATCGGGACCGCCGGCGTGATCGGCGCGGTCGCCATGTTCAAGCAGGACGTGCTGGGAGCCGTGTGACCCCCCACGGCAGCGAAGACGGCTGCTTCCGCCCCGGCGTGGGATCCTGGTGACGCTCGGGATCCTCGGCTCCATGGTGTGGGACCGTATCGAGCACCCCGACGCCCCGGTCGTCGACCGCTGGGGTGGCATCGCCTATTCCCTCGCCGCCGGCGCCGCTGCGCTTCCGGCGGGGTGGCGGATCCGCCCCCTCATCAAGCTGGGCGAGGACCTCGCGGACGCGGCCCGCGCGTTCCTGAAAAGCATACCCGGGCTGGAGCTGGGCGGCGGCCTCGCCCGCACCCCTCATCCCAACAACCGGGTCCACCTGCGCTACCGCGACCGGCACCAGCGCAGCGAGTTCCTCACGGGCGGCGTGCCCGCCTGGGCATGGGAGGAGCTGGAGCCCCGCATCGCCGGGCTCGACGCGCTTTACGTCAACTTCATCTCCGGCTTCGAGCTGGACCTCCGGACCGCCGGCCGGCTCCGGGACGCCATCCCGGGGCTGCTGTACGCCGATTTCCACTCGCTCCTCCTGGCGGTGGGCGACGTCGGGGCCCGGCGCCCGCGCCCGCTCCCGGACCGGGACGCGTGGGTGCGCGCCTTCGACGTCGTCCAGGTCAACGAGGGCGAGCTCCGCCTCGTCGCCGGGAGCGACCCGCCTCTGGACTTCGCCCGCGCGGCGGTCCAACATGGCCCGGGCGCGCTGCTCATCACCCGGGGCCCCGAGGGCGCCACGTGGATCGCCCGCGGTGGCGCCGCGGCGCCCTGGCGCGAGACCGGGCCGGTCGAAGTGCGCGATGCGCCGCTCGAGCGTGCCTGGCCCGGGTCGGACCCCACCGGCTGCGGCGACGTCTGGGGAGCCACCTGCTTCGTCCGGCTCGTCCTCGGCGACCCGCTCGACGCCGCGGTGCGCGCCGCCAACCGCGCCGCGGCGCGAAACGTCGCCCACAGGGGCGCCGACGGTCTCTTCGATCACCTGAAGGGGGAGGCGTGAAGGTCATTGCGGTGCCGGCGTCGCTGGACGACCGGTCGTTCGATCAGCTGGTGGCCGCGCTCCAGGAGATGGGGTCCGGCCTGGTTCTGGTGGACGCCCGCAAGCTCCGCTGGGTCGACCCCTTCGGGATGCTCGGCCTCCTGGCCATCGGCGCCGTCGCCGCCCGCGGTGGCGAGAAGCCCCGCTTCCAGCTCCCGGAGTCCGCCGACGTCGTGAGCTATCTCGCCCGCATGGCCTTCTTCGAGCACGCCCCGGCCATCTACGAGCTTCACGGCGCCGGCCGCAGGACGGGCGACGGCGCGTCCGAGGTCCTGCTGGAGATCACCCCCGTGCAGTCCCACATGGACGTGCATCGGATCGTGGACCGCGTGAACGAGCGCGCCCTGTCGATCCTGACGAAGCAGCTCGAGTACCCGCTGAAGGAAGCCTTCCAGTTCAGCGTCATGCTCTCGGAGGTCTGCCAGAACATCATCGACCACGCGGAGGCCGGCGGCTGGGTCGCCACCCAGACCTACAACTGGTCGAAGCGTCTGGGCCGGAAGGTGGTGTCCATCGCGGTCATGGACCTCGGCGTCGGCTTTTACGGATCCCTCGCCAGCGAGCACGCCGCCCGCTACGGCGAGCGCTGGAGCCACGCCTCCGCCCTCGAGGCGGCGTTCATCCATGGCCTCACCCGCTTCCACGATCCCGGCCGCGGACAGGGGCTCCAGCAGATCCGCAAGCAGGTGGGACGCTGGAACGGGAAGATCTCCATCCGCAGCGGCACCGCGCGCATCGCCGACGTCCCGGCATGGGATGACGCCCCCCCGCTCGAGGAAGACCTCCCGCGGTTCCCGGGGGCCCAGATCGCCATCACGATCCCCTCCAGGATGACCGATGCCGCCGGGGCACCGCTGACGACGGCGGTGGGCCGGATGCGAGGCGCGCGGTGAGCGACCTCGGCCCGGTGGTCCCGCTCCGCTTCGACCTCTCGGACCTGGTCCGGAAATCCGTCGCCACGCTCTACTCGCATCTGGTCACCAGGCCCACGGGGCAGGCGCTGCGCCTGGGGATCGAGAGCCAGATCACGGAGCTGGGCACCGTCTGTCTCACGGTCCTGGACTTCAGCGAGGTGGTGGTCCTGGACTACAGCTGTGCCGAGGAGACGCTGGCCAAGCTGATCCAGCGGTTCCAGCGGGAGGACCGCCCCGCCGAGGCGTTCTTCCTCCTGCGGGGCATCGACGACCGGCACCGGGAGACCATCGAGGCCGTGCTCGGCCGCCAGGGACTCGCCATCGCCGCCGAGCCGGCGGACGGCGAGGCCACCGTGATCGGGCAGATCTCGGCGCGGGAGCTGGCCACGTGGCGCGCGCTGGAGGCGCTGGGCCGGGCGCCCGCCGCGGAGGTCGCCGCCCGGGTCGGCGCTCCGGAGCCCGAGATCGAGGAGATCCTGGAGTCGCTCGCCCGACGGCGCGTCGTCGCCCGGATGGATGCGCCGCGGGTCTACTTCGCGCTGCGCCCGCTCCTCACCGTCGGCTGAGGCAGCCCTGGTGGGTCAGCGGACCTCTGACCCGGGACGCTCGGAGTCGGCGTCCAGGGCCAGCGACAGCACGCGGTTGATGGCCTTCAGGGTCGCCAGGGCGGCCGCGGCCTCCACGTCACCCTCGACGGGCTGCGCGCCGACCAGGGGGAGCGGCCGGCGCCCCAGCCGTGGCGACATCCCGAGCACGCTGACCAGCACGTACTCGCCATCGAGCGCCTGCACGAGCGATGCGAAGTCGAGCTCGAAGCGCAGCTCCTCGTTCCAGGCCGCCTCCATCGCGGAGTTCAGCGTGGCCGTCGCCGCGGCCCGCGCGCGACCCGGCTGGGTGTCCGCGGCCTCGGCCGTACCCTCCGCCGTCTCGCCCCGCCACTCGAGCCGTACCGCCACGCGCACGTGGCCCGCCGAGACGGTGGACTCGAGACCGGCGAAGATGGGACGGCCGCCCGCCCCCCGGGGGGCCCGGGGCCGGTTCTCCTCTTCCAGGTCGGGTGTGTCGGCCTCGGGGACCGCGTCCCGGGCCAGCTGGGCGATGCTGATGACCCGCTGGTCGATGGGGATCCCCAGCCGCTCCTCCAGCAGGTTGCGGATGTCCCGCGCCAGCCCGCCCGGCTCGGGGCCCGCCCTCACCAGGAGGTGGATCTCCCGGGGGTGCCCCTCCAGGTCCTCGCTGACGTAGGCGCCCAGGATCGACGGGAGCTCGCGCAGGATCGCTTCCGCCGCTGTCTTCGTGCTGATGCGCTTCATTCGATGTGGAGTAAGGCGGGGAGGTTGACGCGGAGAATGCGTCCGGGTGCACCGCTGCGTCAAGGCTGACGGCATCAGCGCGCCACGCGTTGCCGCGGTCCCGGACGGGGTCTAGCTTGTCCGCGCACCGGCCTTCCGGCCGGCCGCCGTGCCCCATTCTCCGGACCTGCGCATGAAGCGACCCGGCCTTTCGACCCTCTCCGTGCACGCGGGCGCCCCGCCCGCCACTCCCGGGGCACCGCTGGTCACCCCGCTCGTTTCCAGCTCCACCTTCCGGAACCTGCCGGAGCCGGAAGGGGAGGTGCTCTACGGCCGCTACGCCAACACCGAGAATCACCGCCTGGTGGGAGAGAAGCTCGCCGCGCTCGACGGCGCGGAGGCCGCCCTCGTCGTCGGCAGCGGCATGGCCGCGATCTCCATGACCATCCTCTCCTTCGTCGGCGCCGGGGACCATATCGTCGCCGCCGAATCCCTCTACGGCGGGACCCTCACCCTCCTCACCCGCGAGCTCCCCCGGCTCGGGATCGAGACCACCTTCGTCGACCCGGCCGGCGGCTGGCGCGATGCCCTGCGGCCGAACACGCGCCTGCTCTACCTCGAGGTTCCGGTCAACCCCACGCTCCGCGTCCCCGACCCGCGCCCGGTGGCTCGCCTCGCCCGCGAGCGGAGCCTGCCGCTGGCCGTGGACGCCACCTTCGCCACTCCCATCAACTGGCGGCCCATCGAGGACGGGGCCGATGTCGTGATCCACAGCGGAACCAAGTACCTGGGCGGCCATTCCGACCTGGTCGCCGGGGTGATCGCCGGGCCCGCCGCCGTCGTCGAACAGGCCCGCGAGCGCCTCAAGGCTTTCGGGCCCAGCCTGGACCCCCACGCCATCTGGCTCCTCGAGCGCGGGCTCAAGACCCTCGCCATCCGGGTCGAACGGCAGAACGCCACGGCCCTCGCCCTCGCGCGCTGGCTCGCCGGGCACCCCGCCGTCGCCGCCGTCCACCACCCGGGACTCGAAAGCCATCCCGACCACGGGGTGGCCGCGGCCATCTTCTCGGGCTTCGGCGGCATGCTCTCCCTCGTGGTCCGCGGCGGCGATGACGCGGCCCGGAGGGTTATGGAGCGGTTCGAGCTGATTGCCGTCGCCCCCAGTCTCGGGGGCGTGGAGTCGCTGGCTTCCATGCCCCGCTACACCTCCCACGCCGCCCTCACGCGCGAGCAGCGCCTCGCCATGGGCATCGAGGACGGCTTCATCCGCCTCTCCATCGGCATCGAGGACATGCCCGACCTCCAGGCCGACCTGGAGCGCGCGCTGGCCGCCGACGCGCCGTGAGCCCTGCCGCGCAGCCGCCGGACGACAGCGTCGATCGGCGACGGGACGACCGCCGCGCCACGTTCGTCCGCCTCGCGGACTTCACCATCCCGGAGGTGCGCAAGGCGCTGGTCACCACCCCGCCGCTGATCGGTATCGCCGCCCTCTTCGCTCCGCCGACCGCCGCGGGCTGATCCCGCCATGCGCAGCCTGCTCGCCATCACGGCCGCCCTCCTCGCCGTCCTCGCGCTGGCGGCGACCGTCACCGTGCTCCACGTCCGGAGCTCGCTCCCGGCCACGGACGGCGTCCTCCGCGTCGCCGGGCTGGCCGCCCCCGTCGAGATCTTCCGCGACGAGTACCACGTGCCCCACGTATGGGCGCATTCCCTCGAGGACGCCGTCTTCGCGCAGGGGTTCCTCCATGCCCAGGACCGCCTCTGGCAGATGGAGCTGGTCCGCCGCGCCGTGCAGGGGCGTCTGGCCGAGGTCATGGGGGAGCCCGCCCTCGAGACCGACCGCTTCATGCGCCGCCTGGGGCTCTGGCGCGCCACCGCCGCCGCGCTCGCGGAGCTCACCGCCGAGGAGCGACGCCTGGGGCAGGCGTATGCCGCGGGGGTGAACGCCGCCCGTGAGGCGGACCCCGGCGCGCTTCCGCCGGAGTTCCTGGTTCTGCGTTACGGGCCGGAGCCCTGGACGACCCGGGACGCCCTGGCGGTGGGCAAGATGATGTCGTTCACCCTGTCCTCGTACTCGGAGGCGGCCGCGGTGGCCCGGGCCATGGCCCGCCTCGGACCGGACCGTGCCCGGCACCTGTTCCCGCCCTTCCCCGAGTGGGGTGAGACGATCCTCCCTCCCGCGCCCGCCGAGACCCCGTCACTGGCGGCCGCCCTGGTGGACGCGGTCAGCATCGCGGCGGCCTCGAACTCGTGGGTCGTGAGCGGCGCCCTCACCCGATCCGGGAAGCCGATCCTCGCCAACGACCCGCACCTGGATCTGCAGGCCCCCAGCCTCTGGTACCTCATCGGCCTCCACGCCGCCGGCGCCGGAGGCGTCGATGTCGTGGGCGCCAGCATCCCCGGCGCGCCCCTGGTGATCCTGGGCCACAACCGCGCCGTCGCCTGGGGGATGACCAACGCGTACGTCGACGACGCCGACCTCTTCCTCGAGCGCCTCGATCCGGCGGACGACGGCCGCTATCTGACGCCGGACGGCTACGTCCCGTTCGAGGTGGTCGCCGAGAGCATCGCGGTGAAGGGAAGGGAAGCCCCGGTCGTCATGGAGGTGCGCAGCACCCGCCACGGCCCCGTCATCCCCGCGGACGGCGGCGCGGATTCCCTCGTGCTCAGCGTCCAGTGGACCGCCCTGGGACCCGGCTCCGCCATCCGCGGCATCCTCGGCCTGAACCGCGCCCGGAGCTGGGATACGTTCCTCCAGGCCGTGGACGACCTGGACGATCCCCACCAGAACCTGGTCTACGCGGACACCGCGGGTCACATCGGCTACGTCATGGGCGGCTCCGTACCCCTGCGCGGCGATCGGCGGCCGGCCCCCGTGGCGCCCGTCCCCGGCTGGACCGGCGACTGGGACTGGCGCGGCGTGCTGCCTTTCGCCGAACATCCCCGGGCCCTCGATCCGCCCTCAGGCTTCGTCGTCACGGCGAACAACCGCCAGACCGTGGAGCCGGTGGCGGACCTCATCAGCGCGACGTGGCAGGAGCCCTTCCGGGCCATGCGGATCACCGAGATGATCAAGGCCGGACCGCGCCGGTTCGACGATGCCGACATGCGGGCCATGCAGCTCGACGTCCTCGACCTCTTCGCCCGCCGCTACCGCGACCGCGCCGTCGAGGCGGCCCGCCAGCTCGGCGACACCGCCACCGCCGGCCTCCTCGCCCGCTGGGACCTCCGCGCCGCCCCGGAGTCCCGCGCGGCCACCCTCTTCTACCTGTGGGTGGAGACCGTCCGGCGGGCCGCGGCACGCGACCTGTATCACGGCGAGGCCGGGTACTTCACGCGGGCCAGCGTCGGTGAGGTGCTCGAGAGAAGGACGCTGGCATGGCGGGAGGACGGCCCGGCCGCGTATCGGGCTCTCACCGGCGAGGCCATGGAGGCCGCGGTCCCCCTCGCCGGCGGACGCCCCTGGAAGCAGGCCAACCGGGCGGTCCACGAACACGCCCTCGGCGACGTCGCCGTGCTCGACCGCCTGCTCGGGCTCCATGTGGGACCCACGCCCCACCTGGGCTCCCCCACCACCGTGAACGTGGCGCACTACGCGTTCCGCGCGCCGGCCGCCGACTTCCCGTTCACGACCACGGCGGGACCGAGCATGCGGCACGTCGTGGACATGGGGAACCTCGATGGGGCCGGCGGGTTCGTCATCGGGACCGGTCAGTCGGGGGTCCCGTTCAGCCGGCACTACGACGACCAGCGGCCCCTGTGGTCCGCGGGCGGGCTCGTCCCGCTGCCGCTGCATCGCGAAGCGGTGCGCTCACGCGCCGTCAGAACGCTCATCCTGGAGCCGTTGCGAAGGGAATGAAGGATACCAAGCCGATCGATCTGGCCGTTGTGGGCGCGGGCCCGTGCGGGCTCAGCGCCGCGGTGGCCGCGAGCCGCACTCGCCTCAGCAGCGTGGTGTTCGACAAGGGCTGCATCACCCGGTCCATCGCCCTCTACCCCACCTACGGCACCTTCTTCAGCACACCGGACCGCCTGGAGCTGGGGGGCGTTCCGTTCATCATCCAGGGCGAGAAGCCGACCCGCCTGGACGCGCTCAAGTACTATCGCCGCATCGTCCAGGAGTTCGAGCTGGACGTGCGGCAGTACACGGAAGTCCTCGACATCCAGGGCGCGCTCGGCGACTTCGCGCTACGCACCCGCTCGATGGCGGGCGAGGAAGGCGTGGTCCGGGCGCTGAACGTCCTGGTGGCCACGGGCTACGCGGATTCGCCGAACTGGATCGGCGTGCGCGGGGAGGACCTCCCGAAGGTGACGCACTACTATACCGAGGGGCACCCCTATTACGACCAGGACTGTGTGGTGATCGGAGGCGGCAACTCCGCCGTCGAGGCCGCGCTGGACCTGTTCCGCGCGGGCGCCCGGGTCACCCTCGTGCACTTTCTCGACGGCCTGGATTCCGGCGTGAAGCCCTGGATCCTGCCGGACATCCAGGGGCGGCTCGACCGTGGGGAGATCCGGGCGCTCTGGCGGCACCGGGTGATCGACATCCTCCCGCACCGGATCCGCCTCAGGCACGAGGAGAGCGGGGCCGTGGAGGAGCTCGCGAACGATTTCGTGTTCGCCATGACCGGCTACTGCACGGACCCGGCGCTGGTCCGCGCGCTGGGGGTGGAGATCGACGCGGAGACGCAGATCCCCGCGTACGACCCCGATACCATGGAGACCAACGTTCCCGGGGTCTACGTGGCGGGTGTCCTCGTGGGCGGGACCCGGCCGGACAAGGTCTTCATCGAGACGGGGCGGCTGCACGGACCCCTGATCGTCCGGTACATCCGGGAGCGCTTGCGGGCCGCTGCCCGCGTGGGCCAGCGTGCCGGGTCCGGCGGCTAGCGCCGGTGGTTTGCTTCGGCCTTGCGCCATTTCGTACCTTGGCAGCACGGCGGTCACAGCGCCCCGACAGGGGCGAGCGGATAGGAGGACAACATGGCGACAATGGTCGAGCCGTACGTCGATTTCGAGAACGCGAAGCTCACCGACTTCAGCGCTGCGGCGAACCGCCGCGCGATGCAGGAAGCCCTGGACCGGGTGCGGGGGAAGCTCGGGCGAACCTACCCTCTCGTGATCGCGGGCGAGGAGATCACCGAGGGGGGAACCGGCGATTCCATCAATCCGGCGCGGCCGACCGAGGTGGTCGGCCGTTTCGTCCAGGCCACCGCGGCCCACGTCGACCGCGCCCTGGCCGCGGCGGCGGAAGCCTTCGAGACCTGGCGTCACACCACCGCCGAGGAGCGAGCGGACTATCTCTTCCGCGCGGCGGACCTCATGGAGGAGCGCCGCCTCGAGCTCGCGGCCTGGATGGTCCACGAGGTCAGCAAGAGCTGGGTCGAGGCGGATGGCGACGTCGCCGAGCTCATCGACTTCGCCCGCTACTACGCCCGCCAGGCGCTCCGCATCGGCGGGTCCCAGCCCGTGGTCCAGTACCCGGGCGAGCATGACGAGCTCCGCTACATCCCCCTGGGCGTCACGGTCGTGATCCCGCCGTGGAACTTCCCCTCCGCCATCATGGGCGGGATGACCCTCGCGGCCGTCGTGGCCGGGAACACCGTCGTGCTGAAGCCGGCGTCCACCTCGCCGGTGATCGCGGCGAAGTTCGTCGAGATCATGGGCGAAGTCGGGCTTCCCGCCGGCGTCATCAACTTCGTCCCGGGGCCCGGTGGCACCATCGGCGACCTGCTGGTGGACGACCCCCGCACCCGCATGATCGCCTTCACGGGCTCGAAGGAGGTGGGGCTGCGCATCTTCGAGCGGGCGTCGAAGGTCCACCCCGGACAGAAATGGCTGAAGCGGACCATCCTCGAGATGGGCGGCAAGGACGCCATCGTCGTGGATGAGACGGCGGACATCGAGTCGGCCGCGGAGGGGATCACCGCCGCGGCCTTCGGGTTCCAGGGGCAGAAGTGCTCTGCGTGCTCCCGCGCCATCGTCGTGGACGACGTCTACGACGAGCTCCTCGCGAAGGTCGTCGAGCGGACGAAGCGGCTCACCATCGGGGACCCGGCCGAGCCGGAGACCTTCATGGGCGCTGTGATCGACGCCAAGGCGCGGAAGAAGATCGGCGAGTACATCGAGATCGGGAAGGGCGAAGGGCGCCTCGTCTACCAGGGAACCGCGCCGGCCGACGGGTACTTCGTCGCGCCGACCATCATCGCCGATGTGGATTCCCGCTCCCGCATCGCACAGGAGGAGATTTTCGGGCCCGTGCTGGCGTTCATCCGCGCCCGGGACTACGACCACGCCCTCGAGATCGCCAACGACACCGAGTACGGCCTCACCGGCGCGGTCTACTCCCGGGATCGGGACCGCCTCGAGCGGGCCCGGCACGAGTTCGACGTGGGCAACCTGTACCTGAACCGGAAATGCACGGGCGCCCTCGTGGGCGTGCACCCGTTCGGCGGGTTCAACATGAGCGGCACCGATTCGAAGGCGGGCGGTCCCGACTACCTGCTGCTGTTCACGCAGGCAAAGTCCGTGGCCGAGCGCGTTCGCGACGATGTGCCCGGCCGCCCGGACCACGCCGGCAAGGGAGGGCTGTAGAGAACCCGGCGGTTGTCGCGGGGTACGACCGCCGGGTACATTCGGCGAGTCGTCGCCGAGTCGTCGGCGAGTCGTCGGCGAGTCGCCCCGGGCACCACGAGGAGCGGGCGGAATGAGCACGCGGGACCACATCCTGAAAGTCCTCGACCACATCCGCCCCGCCCTGCGGTCGGATGGGGGGGACGTCGAGTTCATCGATTTCGACGAGTCCGAAGGGATCCTCCAGCTCCGCTTCCTGGGCGCGTGCGGCGAGTGCCCCATCTCCGAAGTGACGCTGCGGCAGGGCATCGAGCGCCGGATCCTCACCGCCGTTCCCGGGGTGCGGGAAGTCCGGGCGTTCTGACCCGGCCCCGGCCGCCCGTTTTTCCTGAAGAGCGGAAGGGAACGCTAGATCGATGGCGGGCAACAACGACCAGCTGCTGGAACAGGTCCGCACGGCTCTCGGCGCCGTGGTCAACGACCGCACCGGCCGGAGCGTCCTGAACGAGCAGGTGGTGGAGCTCAGGGTGGACGGCGGCGTGGTCGGCTTCGGCTTCGCCCTGGGGCCCGAGGACCCCGGCTCCCTCGTGCGGGATGCCCGCGGCGCGGTCGAGGGGCTGCCCGGGGTGGAGCGGGTGAAGATCGACGTGCGGCTCCCGCAGACGATGCAGGCCCCGGGGCAGGCCGCCGGGCAGCAGGCCCCCAGACGACGTCCGGCCCCGCACAGCGTCCCCGCCCCCACGCCGGGCGGGTCCCTCCTCCCCAACGTGGCGCACTTCATCGCCGTGAGCTCCGGGAAGGGTGGGGTGGGCAAGTCGACGGTGGCCGCAAACCTCGCCGTCGCCCTCGCGGCCCAGGGGCGCCGCGTCGGCCTGCTCGACGCCGACATTTACGGACCCGATATCCCCCTCATGTTCGGAGAGAAGCGCCGGCCGCAGGTGACGGGGACACGCGGACAGGAGCGCATCCTCCCTCTCGAGGCCCACGGCGTGAAGCTCATGAGCCTCGGGTTCCTCCTGGAGGACGAGCAGCCCGCCATCATGCGGGGCCCGCTCGTCTCCGGCGTGCTCCGGCAGTTCCTGGAGCAGGTGGAGTGGGGGGACCTCGATCTCCTGGTGATCGACCTCCCGCCTGGCACCGGTGATGCCCAGCTCTCCCTCGTCCAGACCATCGACCTGGACGGTGCCGTCATGGTGACCACCCCCCAGGACGTCTCCACCGCGGATGTGCGCCGCGGGATCCGCATGTTCGAGCGCGTCAACACCGATGTCCTCGGGGTCATCGAGAACATGAGCGGGTTCGTCTGTCCCGGCTGCGGCGAGCGGCACGACATCTTCGGCGTGGGTGGCGGCCGCATGCTGGCCGAGACCATGAACCTCCCGTTCCTCGGCGCAATCCCCCTGGACACCGCCGTCCGGGCGGCTGGCGACCTGGGTCGACCCACCGCCCTCTCCGAACCCGAGTCGCCGGCCGGCCGCGCATTCAACGAGATCGCCGCCCGCGTCCTCGCCGCCATCGAGGATCCGGTCGGCGTCTGAGCGGCGCGTCGTGACGCGCGTCATCCTCCTCACGGACTTCGGCACGGCCGACGGCTATGCCGCCGCCATGGCCGGGGTCATCGCTTCGGCCGCGCCCCAGGCCATCGTGGAGCACGCCGCCCACGATGTCGCCGCCGGGGATCTCTTCGGCGCCGCCCTCGCTCTCTCGCGCTACGCTCACCTGTACCCCGCCGGGACGGTCCACCTGGTGGTCGTGGACCCCGGTGTCGGAACCACCCGCCGCGCCCTCGCGGCCGAGCTCGGCGGCCGGTTCTTCGTCGCGCCCGACAACGGCGTTCTGACCCTGGTGCTGCGGGACGCTGCGTCGGCGCGGCTCGTCCGGCTCTCCGACCGGGACGCCCCCTCGGCGACCTTCCACGGCCGGGACGTGTTCGCCCCCGCGGCCGGACGGCTGGCGGCGGGGACGCCCCTGGAAGAGCTCGGCCCCGCGGTGGACGACCCGGTCCTCCTGGAGCTGCCCGCTCCGGCCCGCCACCCGGACGGTGTCTACGGCGAAGTGCTGCACGTCGACCGGTTCGGGAACCTGATCACCAACATCCCGGCGGCCTGGGCGCGGAGCGCTGGCGAGGTCTGGCTGGGCTTCGCCCGGGTGGGGCCGCTGCGTACGACCTACGGGGACGTCGGGGACGGGGAGCCCCTGGCGGTGGTCGGGTCCCTGGGCCTGCTGGAGGTCTGCGTGCGCAACGGAAGCGCCGCGCACCGACTCTCGGCCGGCCGCGGCGCCCCCGTCTACATGGAGCCGTGAGCTGCTAGCTCTCCAGCCATTTCCGGTCCGCCGCCGACAGTCGTGACTGCCGCGGGGCCAGGAAGCGTACGATCACGTACCCGAGGAGCAGGATCGGCGCGACCTTGAACAGGAGGAAGCCGGCCAAGCCGAAGAAGAGGCCGAACACGGCGCCGATGAGCGACAGCACGATCGAGATCACCACGAGGGCGATCAGTCCGACGATCAGGAAGGTGAGCAGCGAAGCGATCATCAGTTCCTCCAGCGCACGTTAATGGACCCGAACGCCCCCGACACGTCCACGCTCAAGCGGTGCCGCGCCGTTTCCCAGTTTTCCGAATAGAGCACGCCATCCCGCTTCTCGAACCTCGCACCGTCGAACCCGGCGAGGAAGGTCTCCTTGTGGACCCGCACCCCGACGGCCGGCGGGACCACCAGTGTGACCGAGCCGAGCGCCATCTCGATTCGGGCCTCCATGCTCTGGCGCCACTCGCCCGAGAAGTCCAGCGTCATGTCGCCCACGCCGCCCTCCAGCCGGATGGCCGCGCAGTTCGCGTTCCCGAGCCCGCGGGCCGCGAAGGATGCGGCGCCCACGCTCACCTCCATACGCGCGCACGGCTCGGCGTTCGGCGTGGAGAAGCGGAGGTCCGTTTCGCTGGCGCCGGTCTCCACCTTGAGTGAGCGGATCCGGAGCCCGCTCAGGTCGATGTCCGCCTCCACGGCGCCGAAGGCCAGGGCCAGGTCCAGCGGCACGTCCGGCGAGAGCCGCAGATCGAGCTTGCCCGCGTGGTGGTTCTTCAGTCGGATCGACCGACCCGTTCCCTCGACCCCCACCTCCAGACGCCCGCCGCTGTACTCCGTGATCGGCTCGAACAGCTCCGAATCGTAACGCAGCCCTACCCGGTACAGCTCGCTCCCCGCCGCCGACGGGCCGACGACCAGGCGCCCCGCCCCGTAGCGGACGTGGACCGCGAGCCGGTCTTCCGCGGACCGCTGACGGAAGGACGTGACCGTCCTCCAGTCCTGGGCTTCCGCGGCCCCGGCGCCCAGCGTCATCAGGGCGGCCGCGACGATCAGCGCGCGCTCAAACATGGGACTCCGGCTCCAGGTCGGGCTCGGGCGTCAGGGTCGTCGGCCGGAGCGGCCGGGTCCCGGCCCGCGAGATGAGCACCGCGCCGAAGCCGATCAGCGACGCGATCACCGTCACCATCACGGCCATGAAGCGCAGCAGCCCTTCGATGAATCCGAGCCACGGCCCGGCCATGCTCACCACGCTCGCCGCGATGTAGAGCACCAGAAGGAGCCCCACACCCGTCATGACGTAGTAATAGGAGTTGGCGCGGGTGAACCACTCGTTCCCCGTGAACCGCCGTTCCGCGAACGATTCGCCCGCCGCGTGGGCCACCGCCAGCAGCCCGCCCACCACCGCCAGCACCGCCGCCACCCAGAACCCCGGGAGCCAGACCAGCAGGAGCGGGATCCCCACAATGGAGATCGCCAGCGCGAGGGTGCCCAGGATGAACGCCGGGCCCACCAGGAACCCGCCCGCGAGCCCCACCAGACCGGACCGCAGGGTGGCGTGCCGCGCGGTGTCCGCGATCCCCTCCAGGTGCCGCCGGCCGAAGTAGACCGTCAGGAACCCGATCCCGACCAGGATCGCGTAGACCATCAGCGTCGAGAAGATCCCGGCGATCCCGCGCGTGATGTGACGCCACGGGCCGTTCCAGCCCCGGCCGAAATCGCGGGCCGATCGGAGCTCGCCACGGAGCTCCTGCCGGACCTCGGCCCGCATTTCCGCCCGGATCTCGTCCCTCAGGTCGCGCAGGGCCGGCAGGTCGGCGAAGGCGGCCGGGTCGAGATCGGGATCCTCGATCAGCCGCTCCAGCTCGCGGATCCGCTGGTTCAGCCTCGAAATGCTGTCGGACGTGCCCGCGCCCGGCTCGGCGTCCGCGGCCTGTCCCGCGGAGGCCATCGTACCCATGGCCGCCTCGAGCTCCCGGTCCAGCCGCCGTGCCACGCCGCTGGCGTCCGCGGGCGGCTCCCAGTTCCGGAGCACATCCGCGAGCGTCCCGGTGGGGGCATCCATGGCCTGCTGCAGGAGGGCGCGCCAGCCCTGGTCCAGGGCATCGTGGCGCGTATAGGCGCCGATCTGCTCACCGTTGAGCCGGACGCTCCCGTCCTCGGCCAGGAGAAGGGTCATGGTGCGGCCATCCTGCAGCCCGAGCCGGAGCTCCGCCGATTCCCGCGACATCGAGATGTCGCTGGAGACGATCGGGCTCCCGGGAGGGCCCTGATCCTGCGCCGCCAGGGGCGCCGCGGCGACCGAGGTCCCGAGCAGGACCGGCACCACCCAATCAGAAAACGAACGACGCATAATCGGTCCTCCGCGCTTCCGTGCGGAACAGGTTTTGGTAAAGGATCCAGATGGACGCGGCCATGAGCGTGGCGAACATCACCACGCCGAGGCCGATCCCGCCGCGCCCGGCCGCCGCCACCAGCTCGGCGGTGCTGGTCACCCACCCGGCCAGGGTGGAGTCGGCGAATCGGGCCCAGGCCCAGCCACGGGCGCCGATGAGCGCGCGGCTGGCGAAGTCGCTGGAGATCACCCACAGACCCTGCACGGTGACTCCCGGCCGCGTCATCAGCCACCACACCAGCGCGGTCGTGGCGACGGCAGGCAGCGCCACCATGGCGCTGGTGAAGGCCCAGCCCCGGGCCGTCTTCGGAGCGAGCCGCTCCAGCCACTCCTCCACGACGGCGAACCAGGGACGCCGGACCCGTACGCCCGCCATGATCCGATCGGCGAAGCCGGCCGCGGGGGCGTGGTAGGCCAGGGAGGACAGCATGCCGAAGAGCGTCTGCAGCTCCTCCACCTCGACCCGGCACCGGGGGCACGTCGCCAGGTGAGACGCCACGACGGCCGCGTCGGCGCCGTCGAGGCTCTCCTCGACGAACGCCTGGAGCCGCTCCTGATCCGGGTGCTTCAGCGTCTCGCTCACGTGCCTCTCTCCGTGCCGTCTCGTGTCCGTGGCTCCATACGGGAATCCGCCCGTCCTGGTTTCAGCATCGCAGGTGCTCCAATCGTTTCCGCAACTCGTTGCGGCCGCGGTGGATATACGTCTTCACCGTGCCAAGGGGAAGGTCCATGATCCGGGCGATCTCCTCGTAGGGGCGGCCTTCCACGTGCCAGAGCATGATGGCCTCGCGATACTCGGGCCTGACGTCCTGGAGCGCCGCCTCGATCTCGCCGCCCACCTCGCGGCTGGACGTGTACTGCTCGGGGTTCTCCGCGGTGTCCACCGCGGCGAAGGACGTCGCCTCCGCCTGCTCCTGCGTGCGCGCGTGCGGTGATCCGTCGAGGGAGAGGGTCTCCGGCGTCTTCTTGCGGATGTGATCGACCGTGGTGTTGTGGGCGATCTTGAAGATCCAGGAGCTGAACTTGTAGCTCGGGTCGTATCGGTCGAGGGCGTTCAGGACCTTGATGAACGTGTCCTGCGCGAGGTCCTCGGCCAGCTCCCGGTCCCGGACCATCCGGTAGATGATGGAAAAGAGCGGACGCTCGTACCGGCGGATCAGCTCCCGGAACGCCGACTCGCGCCCCTCGCGGGCGTGTCGGATGACGTCCTGATCTGAGAGCTGTGCGTAATCCACCATCTCCCGCGGTGTGCGGAACGGAGCCCGATCGTCGCTACGGCTTCCTCGCCGGTCCGGTTTCAGTCGGGGGTTGTCGCGGGGCGCCGGCCGGGGTACCTTCGCCGCCTCCATCGAGGGGTCTAATCTACGCCGGGACGGCGACTTGCGCGACGCGTCCGACAGCCCCGAGGCGAGCCCCCTGCCGGCCGAAAAGGCGCGGGCCGTGCAGCGGATGTTCGACGCGATCGCCCCGCGCTACGACCTCCTCAACCACCTCCTCACCCTGAACATCGACCGGCGCTGGCGCCGGGCGGCCGTGGACCGGCTCTTCGAGCGGGCGCCCGCCGACGGGCTCATCCTGGACGCCTGCGCGGGAACGGCGGACCTCGCCGCGGAAGTCGCGGCGCGGCCCGGGTTCGGCGGCGTCATCGTCGCCTCCGATTTCGCGCGGGAGATGCTGGCGCGAGGTCGCGCGAAAACGCAGGGTCTGCCGGTTCGGGTGCTGTGCGCCGACGCCCTCCGCACGCCCCACGCCGACCGCGCGTTCGATGGCGCGATCGTGGGCTTCGGGGTCCGCAACTTCGCGGACCTGGACGCGGGTCTCCGGGAGCTGGTCCGCATCCTCCGGCCGGGCGCACCTCTGGTCGTCCTCGAGCTGAGCGTGCCCGCGCTCCGGCCGCTCCGGTGGCTCTACCTGCTCTATTTCACCCGCGTGCTGCCCTGGATCGGCCGCGTCGTCTCGAGGCACGGCTCCGCGTACTCGTACCTGCCGGCCTCCGTGCGGGAATTCCCGCCTCCGGAAACGCTGGCGGAGCGCATGGCGGCGGCAGGGTTACGGGAGGTCAGCTTCGAGCGGCTCCTGGGCGGGATCGCGGCGATCCATCGGGGCGTGCGTGCCCCTTGAGCCGCCGCCCGTCTCGCCGGTCTCCGCGTAGCCCGCCGCGACGGCGCCGACCACGATGGCGAGGCCGAGCCAGCCGGCCGGGGTGAGCCCCTGGCGGAACAGCGCGAGGGCCAGCAGCGCCCCCACCACGGGCTCGATGCTCGCCGCAATGGCGGTCGGTGCCGCCTCGATCCGGCGTACGCCCGCGAAGAAGAAGAGGTTCGCGGCGAAAACGGACCCCAGCCCGAGCCCCACCACCAGCGTCCAGCCGGCCAGCGATGCGGGCGGCCCGGGCGCGTGGCCGGAGAGGGGCAGCACCGCGGCGAGGATGATGGTTCCCCCGAGGAGCTCCATGAACAGCACCCTCACGGCGCCGTACCGGGGGACGGCCCACCGGGCAAGGAGCGTGGAGCCGGCGTAAGCCAGCGCGGACAGCGCACCGGCGAACACGCCCACGACCCACGCGGTGCTGAGCACGGCGGGGAGGGCGCCGCCGCCGGAGGCCTGGCCGGTCACCGTGAGGGCGACGCCCACCAGCACCACCAGCGCGACCGCGACCCGCAGCGGGGTGATGGGCTCGCCCAGGAGCGGCAGCGCCAGGACGGCCACGAGGGCCGGGGCGAGGTACAGGAGCGTGGCCGCGCCCGCGACGCCGATCCCCGCGATGGCGAACTGGTACGCCACCTCGAAGATCGCGACAATCACCCCGCCGATCCCGCCCACCAGGAGCAGCCCCCTCAGGTCGATCCGGAAGAGGTCGCGCCGGATGGCGCCGTAGAGCAGGAACGCGAGGGTCGCCAGGAGCACGCGCCAGAAGCCCACGCCCGTGACCTCGACGCCCTCCGCGTAGAGCGCCGTGCTGAGCGGGCCGGTGGTGCCCCAGAGGACGCCGGCGGTGAGGGCGAACAGGTAGCCGGCCATGGTGACGCGGCGGAGGCGCGTGGGGGCTCCCATGGGCGGCGAAGGTAGAGCGGCGTCGGTGCGGGGGCAATTCCGGTCGGAGTCCGTTGCCCGCGCTCCGCGCCATCGGCATCTTCGCACCGCGACACGGAACCCCGAACGGGGAGACAGCATGGGAACGCTGGAGGAGCAGCTGGAGTGCTGGGACGGCGAGTGCGTCGTGGTGCGCCGCGACCCGCCCACCGGCGCGTGGATCTTCATCGCGGTGCACGATCGCACGCTGGGCATGGCCATGGGAGGCTGCCGGATGCGCGTCTACCCCGCTCCGGTGGAAGGGCTACGGGATGCGCAGCGGCTGGCCGGTGGGATGACGCTGAAGTGGGCCGGGATCGAGTTTCCCCTCGGGGGCGGCAAGGCCGTGCTGGCGGTGCCGGCGCCGCTGACCGGACCGGCGCGTGAGGGCCTGCTGCTGCGCTTCGGAGATCTCGTGGAGGGGCTCGGCGGCATGTACGGGACCGGGGTGGACCTGGGCACCACCCCGGCCGACATGGAGGTCGTGGGCCGGCGCACGTCCCGGGTGGCCGGCCGCCCGCCGGAGGCCGGTGGCGCGGGGGACCCCGGCCCCTGGACCGCGCTGGGCGTCTTCGAGGGCATGCGGTCGGCCGCGGCCCGCGTCCTCGGGTCCAGCGACCTCGCGGGGCGAACCGTGCTGGTGCAGGGTGTCGGGGGGGTCGGCCGTCCCCTGGCGGGCCTCCTCGTCGAGGCGGGGGCGCGCGTGCTGGTCGCGGATGCCGACGAGGCCCGGGCGCGCGCCGCGGCCGGGGAAGTGGGCGGAGAGGCGGTGGGGGTGGAGGCAGCCTACGACGTCGAATGCGACGTCTTCGCCCCGTGCGCGGTGGGCGGCGTCCTGAACGCCCGGACGATCCCGCGGCTCCGGTGCCGGATCGTGGCCGGCTCGGCCAACAACCAGCTGGAGGAGGATGCCGATGCCGCGCGCCTGGCCGAGCGCGGCATCCTCTACGTGCCCGACTTCATCCTCAACGCCGGGGGCGCGGTGGCCCACGGGATCCTGGAGTTCCTGGACTGGCCGGCATCGGACGTGGAGCCGCGCGTGCGGCGGATCGGCCGCACGGTGGCCGAGCTGCTGGAGGAGGCCGACCAGGGGAATCCGTTGCCGGTCGCCATCGCACGGGCCCGGCGCTTCATTGCGGCCCGGGAGCGGCCCTAGCAGGAGCCGCGCGGAAGGGGAGAACGTGGCGTCGAACGGGGAGGTGGCGGTCCGCTGCACCGGTGTGGCCAAGCGGTACGGCTCCGTCGTGGCCGTGGATGGGGTGGATCTGGAGGTCCGCCGGGGCGAGTGTTTCGGGCTCCTTGGCCCGAACGGCGCGGGTAAGACCACGACGGTGGAGATCCTCGAAGGGCTCATCGAGCCGGATGCGGGCGATGTCGAGGTGCTGGGGCGCCGCTGGGACGAGAACGAGCGCGAGCTCCGGGAACGGATCGGGGTTTCCCTCCAGGAGACCCGGCTGGCCGAAAAGCTCACCGTTGCCGAGACACTCCGGCTCTTCCGCAGCTTCTACCGCAGCGGCCGCGACGTGGACGAGCTGCTGGAAACCGTCCAGCTCGTGGGGAAGCGGGACGCCCGGGTCCGGGAGCTCTCCGGGGGCCAGCGGCAGCGGCTCGCCGTGGCCTGCGGGCTGGCGGGCGAGCCGGAGCTGCTGTTCCTGGATGAGCCCACCACGGGGCTCGACCCGCAGTCGCGGCGCTCCCTCTGGGAGGTGATCGAACGCTTCCTCGCCGGCGGGGGCACGGTCCTCCTGACCACGCACTACATGGAGGAGGCCGCCCACCTCAGCCACCGGATCGCCATCATGGACCGCGGCCAGGTCATCGCCCGGGGTACGCCGGCGGGGCTGGTCGCCTCGCTGGGCGCCGAGCACGTCGTCGAGTTCTCGCTTCGCGATGGATCGGCTCTGGACCCGGCGTCCCTGGCGCACCTGCCCGGGGTCACCGGCGCGCACGCGCGGGAGGAGGCTCTGGTGCTCACGGTCCGCGAGGTCCATGGCGCGATCCCCGCGCTCCTGTCCGAGCTCGAGAGGCGTGGCGTCGCGCTCTCCGACCTGAGGACCCGGCATGCCACCCTGGAGGACGTCTTCCTCGAGCTGACCGGCCGGAGCCTGCGGGATGCGTAGCCTCGTCCACAACAGCCTGGCGCAGCTCACGCTGGTGCGGATCCGGGAATTCTCGCGCGAGCCGGAGGCGGTGTTCTGGACGTTCGCGTTCCCGGTCCTGCTGGCCCTGGGCCTCGGGATCGCGTTCCGGGACAGCGGCCCGGTGCCGGTGCGCGTGGCGGTGGTGTCCGGCGCCGGGGCGGCCGGGCTCGTCGAAGCGCTGGAGGCGGCCGGCCTCGAACCCGTCACGCTCGGCGCGGACTCGGCCGCCGCGCGGTTGCGACGGGGTGACGTGGGGATCGTCGCGGAGGCGGTGGAAGGGGGCGTCGTCTACCGGTACGATCCGACGCGTCCGGACGCTCTGACGGCGCGCTACAGGGTGGACGAGGCGGTGCAGCGGCGGGCGGGCCGACAGGACGTGGTGGCGACGCGGGACGAGCAGGTGACGGGTCGCGGCTCGCGCTACATCGACTGGCTCATCCCGGGGCTGATCGGGCTGAACCTGCTGAGCACGGGTCTCTGGGGCGTGGGCTTCACGCTGGTGCGCATGCGCACGGAGCACCTCATGAAGCGGCTGATGGCGACGCCGATGAAACGGGCGGAGTTCCTGGCCTCCTTCTTCTTCGGGCGGCTCCTGTTCCTCGGCGGCGAGCTGGCCGTCCTGCTGCTGTTCGCGGCCCTGGTTTTCGACGTGGCGGTGCGGGGCTCCCTGGCGGCGCTGATCCTCGTCGCCGTGCTCGGCGCCTTCACCTTCACCGCGTTCGGACTCCTGATCGCCAGCCGGGCCCGCACCACGGAGGGGGTCTCGGGGCTGATGAACGCGGCTTCGTTCCCGATGTGGGTGCTATCCGGGGTCTTCTTCTCCTACCGGACCTTCCCGGAGGCGGTGCACCCGTTCATCCAGGCGCTGCCCCTGACGGCCCTGAACGACGCCATGCGCGCCATCATGAACGACGGGCTCCCCCTCGCCGCGACGCTCGGGTCCCTCGCCGTCCTGGCCGCGTGGGCGGCCGGCTCATTCGCCCTGGCCCTGGCGATCTTCCGCTGGCGCTGAGCGGGCCCGCCGGCCCTCACCGGCGGCGGCCCGCGCCTCGGCCAGCACGCGCGACGTCTCCTTCAGCCGCTCGTGCGTCCCGATGTCGCTCCAGTACGAGGCGCCGATGTCCCAGGCGGCGACCAGCGCCCCCGCGGCGATGAGGCGGAGGTACACCGGGATCACGGAGAACGCCCCGGTCTCGCGCATGAGGGAGGGCAGGGTGTGCGAGACGACACTGACGCCGCAGAAGGCCGCGGCGCGGATCCCGCCCACCGGCTCCCTGGCGAGGCTCTCGCCCCCGGACGGATACCGCACGCCGACGACGCCCCGGTCGTCGAGGAGGAGCGGGCTGCGGGTTTCCGGCGGCCCCACGGCGAGGGTCGCGAGAGCGGCGGGATGGTGCGTATCGTGGAGGTCGCGGATGTCGAGGTCCGAGACCACATCCACGTTGTGAACCAGGAAGGGCTCGCGGAGCTCCATCAGGCGGGCGGCCTGCTGAACGCCTCCCCCGGTTTCCAGGGGCGCCTCGCCGGTCTCGCGCGAGAAGCGGACGTCCACGCCGAACCCGTCCCTCGCGCGGACGAACGCCTCGATCTGCTCGCCCAGGTGGTGCGTGTTGATGACGAGCCGGTGCGCGCCGGCGTCCACGAGCCGGCGCGCCACGCGCTCGAGCACGGGCACCCCGTCCACCTCGACCAGCGCCTTGGGAACGTGGTCGGTGAGGGGTCGGAGCCGGGTCCCGTAGCCCGCGGCCAGGATGATCGCTTCCACGTCGTCCGGGTCCTAGGTTGGGGGATGAGAATCGGACTGATCAGCGACACCCACGGGCGGCTGCGGAACGAGGTGTTCGAGATCCTCGCCGGGGTCGACGCGATCCTCCACGCCGGCGATGTGGGGCCCGCCGCCCTGCTCGTCGAGCTCGAGGCCATCGCGCCGGTCTCGGCGGTCTGGGGCAACACCGACGGGCCGGAGCTCCGGGCGACGCTGCCGGAGACCGCCGTGCTGGAGCTCGGCGGCCGCACGGTCGTCGTGGTCCACGGGCATCAGCTGGGCTCGCCGACCCCCGCCGGGCTGCGGGCCGCGCATCCGGAAGCGGCCGTGATCGTCTACGGGCATACCCACCGGCCGCTGGTGGACCGTGGGGAGGGGCTGGTGGTCAACCCCGGCTCCGCCGGCGCCGCGCGGTTCGGGATCCCGCCCTCTGTCGGTGTCCTGACCCTGGAGAACGCGGACTCGGTGGAGCTGATCGAGCTGCCTCAGTACTCGTAGGTCTCCAGGTCCGGCTCCCTGGCGAAGCGCGTGAGCGCGTCCCGGGGTGTGGGCTCGGATGCCAGGAACGACCGCAGCCGCCGCAACGTCTCACGGAGCCGCCGCTCCAGGGTGGCATCGTCGGCGCTGGGCGGCCGATCGATCCACTCCGGCTCCACGGCCTCGCTCGCCTCCGCCGGCGGGCTCCCGCCGAAGCTCCGCACGCTGATCCCGTGGCCGACGACGGCAAGGGCGTAGGCGGGCTCGACCCCTTCCTCGATGGCGAGGTCATAGGCCTTTTCGGCTTCCCCCCGGCCGAGGCCCCGCGACTCGGCCCGCTCGAGCAGCGCCTCCCGGCGATGCTCCCGGCCCGCTCCGAGGTCCTCCGCATCGGCGATCAGCCCTGCGAGCCGCCCCTCGAGCCCGGCATCTCCGTGCCTTCCACTCCGCGCGTGTCTCATGCCCCCTGACGGTGCAAGCGGCGTTCCCGCCGGCGGTCACAGCGGGCGCAGCGCCGCCCGCTCCCCGGGGTTGCGCCGGAACCAGCGCTCGACGAGCAGCATCTCCGCGATCCCGTCCCCACCGACGCGGGCGAAGGGCGGGGCCGGCGCCCCGAGGATCCGTTCCGTCCGCGACCGCAGGGCCGCACGCTCGCCGCGGTCCCGCGGAGCGGCCAGCTCGGCCCGGACCAGACCGCGCTGGAGCAGGTAGACGCGGTCTTCCCCCGCGTGCCCCCGGACGACGTAGGGCGCGGTGAGCCCGTCCAGCGAGCGGACCGTCCGGAGCAGCGAGGCCCGCAGCCCCTCCAGCATCTCGATCCGCGCCTTCACTACCGCGGCGTACTCGAAGATCCACCGCTCGGATGCACGTCTCAGGCGCTCCCGCAGCCGCTCCAGCGGCTCGTCGGTCTCCCCGCGCAGGAAACGACGGGCCACCTCCAGCCGGCCGGCGTACTCCCGCTCGCCGCACCCGGCCGCGCAGGGGGCGATGCACCGCCGGAGCTCCGCGCGGGCGCACAGCGCCACGTGCTCCGCTCCGAAGAGGTCCGGCTGGTCCGCGAACCGGAGCGGCGTCGTGGCCGGGCAGGTCCGCAGCCCCAGCACGTCCACCAGCGCCCGCACCGACGCCCGGGCCCGCTCCGCGCCGAGCAGCGGGCCGAAGTGCTCCGAGCCGTCCTCCAGGGGGCTGGTCGTCACCAGGAGCCGCGGCGCCGGCTCCCGCGGGATCCGGAGGAAGCAGACCGCGCGCTCCTTCTTGTGCTGCACGTTGAACGGCGGCCGCAGCCGACGGATCAGGCGGAACTCCCGCAGCAGCGCGCAGAACTCGCTCGGGAGATGGTCCCACTCGACGGCACGGGCGAAGGCCACGATCTCCGCCGCCTTCTCGCCCCGGTCCGCCCGGAAGTAGGAGAGCAGCCGGCTGCGCAGCCGGATCGATTTGCCGACGTACAGCACCTGGCCCCCGGGGCCCACGAGGCGATAGATCCCGGGGCGATTCTCCGCGTGGCTCCGGACATGTTCGCGGAGCGCGGTGGCGTGAGGGGTGGGCGCAAGGGAAGCGGCATCGGCCATGGCGTGCCAATATCGGCGCTTCGGTCTTTGTTCGGCAAGCGCCACGCCGCCGCCCCGGCAACGGCGCTACAGGTCCTCGGGGCAGCGCGCGTGGATGATGCGCACGGGGCGGGCGGGCCGCGCCGTGGCGAGGGTGGCGTCGCCCAGGGCCCGTATGGTGCCGGTCATCCCGGCGCCGGCCGGTGCGAGGTGGAGCGAGAACCCGCCCCCGGCGGGGTAGCCGACGAGGATGGAGTCGCCCGGAAGGGGCCTCCAGTAGCCGAAGGGGTGGTCGGTCTCGTCGCGGCCGGTGAGGGTGGTGGCCACGCGCACACCCTCGAGCGGCTGGAGCGCGGGCCATCCGGTGAGGGCCTGGTCGAGGAGGCGGAACCCCCAGGGGAGCCGGAGCTCGGCCGCCACCTGGTCCTGCTCGAAGTAGTAGCAGCCGGCCAGCGCCGCGGGATCGACCGCCTGGCCGGTGGTGGCGCAGGCGGCGGCGAGCAGACCGATGGCGGCGGCGAGAGTGCAGCGGGGAGCGCGGATCACGGGGTCCCTCTCATGCGTGTCGGGAGCTGTATGCGTGCGCTTTCAGGGATCACGAGGACGGGCTGATCGAGGACGACGTCCCGGCCGAGGTTGCGCAGCATCGCGGCGTCCGGCGCCAGGAGCCCGAAGCTCAGCGTGTACGCGTCGGCGGCATCGTAGTTGACCTGGTACCCGAGATCGTCCAGGGCGCCGATGGTTACGCGGCTCAGGGGCTGGAAGACCCCGACGACCTCGGAGTAGCCGGTCATCAGCTCGCGGTCGAAGGTGGACTCGCGCCAGTGGGAGTCCGCGGTGCCCTCCCCGCCCGTGCCCTCGACGGGCACATCGCCGGTGCCGCCGAGCGCGTGCCACTCGGCGACGGCGGCCGCGCCCGTGTAGCGGGGGTCGCTGGTCCCCGCGCCGGTGAGGAGGTCCGCACCCCACAGGCTGCCGAACCCGAGCACGTGGCCGATCTCGTGGGTGATAATGTGGGTGAGCGTCTGCGTTCCGACCAGCGGGAGCAGGTCCTCGGAGTCCAGCGTCACGATCCCCACGACGGGAAGCCTCGAGCTGTCCCTGATGGCGCAGGGCCCCGCCTGCCCGAGGATCCCTCCGGGCCCATCGATCTCCGCGATGTTGATCAGGACCAGGATGTCGTCCACCGTAGTGCCGTTGGCGACCTTGCCGAAGCCGCCGCAGTGCTGCGCGGCGAAGAAGGTGGTGGGGATCGTGATGGCGACCAGGTCCCCGGTCAGGATCGCCTCCCACTCCGCGATGGCCGCGTCCACGTGCGGCTGGATGGTCGCGGGGATCGTGGTGACGGCGAGGGGCGTGATGTCGTAGGTGGTCGTGCGGTTGGCGACCACGACCATGCTGAACGCGCGAGTGGCGGTCTCGGTGCCCGACTGGACCCGGAAGGTGACCGCGGCCGTGTCGGTCGCCGTCGGCGTCCCCTGGATCCGGCCATCGGACGCAAGTGTGAGCCCGGCGGGCAGTGAGCCTGCCGCAACGGACCACGTGTACGTCCCGGACGGACCACCGGCGGCGTCCAGCTGCACGCTGTACGGCCCGCCGCGGAGCGCGGGAGCCAGGGCGGGGTTCGTGATGGCGAGGGCGGTCGGCTCGAGGATCTGGATGCCGAGCTGGCGCGTGTCCGTCTGGCCGTCGCTGCTCGTGACCCGGACCGAGAAGGTGAAGTTCCCCAGCGCCTCGGGTGTACCGGTGATCACCACATCGTCGCCGTCCGGGAGGTCCTCGATGCTGAGGGCGAGCCCCGGGGGCAGCGAGCCCTGGGAGATGGACCACTCGTACCCGAGCCTGCCGCCATCGGCGTTGATCCCGGCCGTGTACGGCTGGTCCAGCCGCCCATCGGGGAGGGACGTGGTGGTGATCTCGAGCGGCTCCGGCGGCGGGCCGGTGGAGTCGCTCCCGCACGACGCGAGCGCGGCGGCACCAAGGACCAGGGCGAGCCCTGGCCGGATTTTCGGTGTCATTCTCGTTCCTTCGCTGTTCGGACCCGCTCCGCCCGGTGCAAGGCCAGTACCAGTTTCCGTGGCACTACCGCTGGCACCTCGGGCAGTAGAAGGCGGACCGATTCGCGAGGACCCGCCGCTTGATAGCAGTACCGCAGGCGGTGCACGGGGTTCCTTCCCGGCCGTACACCCGGAGGAGGGGCTCGAACCCGCCGGCCTCGCCGCTCGCGTCCCGATAATCGGAGAAGGTGGTGCCGCGGTTCTCGATGGCCAGCCGGAGCACCTCCCGGAGGGCGTCGCGCAGGCGCGCGGTCTCGAAACGCGTGAGGGTGCGGCCCCGGCGCGTGGGGCGGATCCCCGCCCGGAACAGCGCTTCCACCGCGTAGATGTTGCCGACTCCCGCTACGGAGTACTGGTCCAGGAGGAAGTTGCGGATCGGGACCCGCGTCCGGCGGGTCATGGCGTGAAGGGCCTCCGCGGTGAAGGCGTCGTCCAGCGGCTCGAGCCCCAGCGCGGCGTCCCGGGCCCGCCAGGCGGCGGGCTCGAAGAGCTCGAGCAGCCCGAACCGCCGGATGTCGTCGTACAGGAGGGTGCGCCCATCGTTCAGCCCGAGCCGGACGGCGACGTGGCGGAGCTCCGCGGCGCGGGGCGCATCGCTCAGGACCAGCCGCCCCGTCATCCCGAGGTTCACCACCAGCCGCGCGCCGTCCTCGAACGGGAGCACGACGTTCTTGCCGCGGCGCCCCGCGCCGGCGAGGGTGCGCCCGCGGACGGAGTCCGCGAACGCCGCGGGGGCGGCCGCCAGGACGTCGTCGTGGTGAACCACGACATCGGTGATGGTGGCGCCGGAGAGCCGGGGGGCCAGACCCCGGGCGATGGTCTCCGCCTCAGGAAGCTCGGGCACGCTCCAGCTCCCGCCACCCGATGTCCGGGCGGAAGTGGCGCCCCTCGAAATCGATCCGGCCGGCCGCGTCGCGGCTGTGACGCGCGGCCGCGGCGACGTCCCCCCCGAGCCCCGTCACTGCCAGGACCCGGCCCCCGGCCGTGACGAGGCGGCCGTCGCTGCGGGCGGTGCCGGCGTGGAAGACGAGGACGTCCTCCTCCCGCTCGAGGTCCGGGGGAATCCGGATCTCCCGCCCCTTCTCGTACGGACCCGGGTAGCCGCCGGAGGCCAGGACGGTGGTCACGGCGGCGCCGGGCCGCCAGGCCAGGCCGAGGTCGCGGGTCGATCCGCCGCGGGCGATGGCGAGCATGGGCTCGAGCAGTGAGGAGTCGAGGAGCGGCAGGACCGCCTGGGTCTCCGGGTCGCCGAAGCGGCAGTTGAACTCGACCACCTTCGGCCCCTCCTCCGTGAGCATCAGCCCGGCGTAGAGGAGCCCGCGGAAGGGGCGCTTCCGGCGCCGCATCTCGTCCAGGGTGGGGAGGAGGATGCGCTCCCGCACTTCCTCCAGGAGCTCCGGCCCCGCCAGGGAGACCGGGGCGTACGCGCCCATCCCGCCGGTGTTCGGACCCGTATCCCCGGCGCCCACCCGCTTGTGGTCCTGGGCCGGCGTCATCGGCAGGACGTCCCGACCGTCCGCGATGGCGAAGACGCTCAGCTCCTCACCGCGCATGAACTCCTCGATCACCACTTCCTGGCCGGCCTCGCCGAAGTCGTGGCGGCGAAGCATGCTCTCCACCGCCTGGAGCGCGTCCTCCTCCCGGTCGCAGACGAGGGCGCCCTTCCCGGCGGCGAGCCCCGAAGCCTTGACGACCAGGGGCGCGCCCCGCTCCCGGATGAAGGCCGTGGCGGCCACGGGGTCGGTGAAGACGCGGTAATCCGCGGTTGGCACACCGGCCGCTCGCATGACGCCTTTCGAGAACGCCTTGGAGGCCTCGAGGGCGGCCGCATCGGCGGACGGACCGAAGGCGGGAACCCGGCGCTGCTGGAGGGCGTCGACCAGGCCTTCGGCGAGCGGCGCCTCGGGTCCGACGACGACCAGGTCCACCCCCTCCGCGTCCGCCCAGCGGGCGATTCCCCCGATGTCGCCGGGGTCCAGCGGGAGGTGGGTCGCGAACGCGGCGGTCCCGCCGTTGCCACGGGTGATGAAGAACCGGGCGGAGGGCGCGTCGCGGTGGAGCTTCCAGAGGAGTGCGTGCTCGCGTCCGCCGTTGCCTGCGATCAGGACCTTCATTCTCGGGCCGGGAACCGGTGCAGCGGGCACCCGCGGCGGGCGGTCGGGCGCCGACGCCGGGGTGACGGACCCGACAGCCTACCGGTTGCGGAGCGCTTCGGCAAACGCGTCGCGGACCTTCCGGGCCGCGTCGCGGGCGCCTTCTGCGACCTGGTCGAAGACCTCCTTCGCGTCCTCGCGGTACGACTGCGTGGCGGCCCGCAGGTCCTCGGCGTAGGGGGTCCTGGGCTCGCTCCGGCGGTGGTACTCGCCCCGGATGATGCGGTCGTACTCACCCGCTTCCACCCAGTCCCGCAGCTCGGCGGCGCGGAGCGTGTGGAAAGGGTGGGTGGTGCCCAGCAGGTTGAGGACCTTGAAGACGGCGTCCGCGACATCGCCGCCCTCCCTGTACTCGTCCGCCTGCTGGAGGAACTCGTTCAGGTCCGATTCCTCGGGCGTGGCGCCGCCGGCGAGCCGCATGGAGGTGCGGAGCGCGGTCTCCGGGGACTGGACGGTGAGGAGCCCGGCGCGGTCGGCGGAGAGCTCGCTCTTGCGGCTCCACTCGAGGAGGCCGAGGAGCACGGCCCGGGCGGCCAGCCCGACGATGGGGTAGCCGATGTTGGCGAGCTGGAGGAGGATCACGGTCATCGTGCGGTAGAGCACGTGCCCCGAGAGGATGTGGCCCAGCTCGTGGCCCAGGAGGAACACGACCTCGTCCTCCGCCAGCAGCCGGATGGCGCCGCTGTTCAGCACGATGAACGGCCTGTCCATGCCGTACGCGCCCGCGTTCACGATGGGTGTCTGCGAGATGAAGAGCGGGTAGTGCTCGGGGGCATCGAGGGTCCGGAGCACGTCCTGGTAATGGGCGTGGACCCACCCGAACTGCTTCTCCGATACGCGCACGGCGTTGGCCTGGAACGCCAGCCGGACGGGCTTCTCGCCGAAGAAGCCGAAGATGCGCCGGAGCACCTCGTCGAAGCCGGGGATCCGGCGCAGCGCCGCGAGGGCGGCCCGGTCCGCCGGGTGCTCCCACGACTCCGCCCCGATGTCCTTCAGGATCACGCGTCCGCCGTCCGGGATGTCCGTCATGCAGTCCTCCAGTGGGGTGCCCGCCGCGCCACCCTACGGCCTCGAGGGCCGCCGGGTTTCCGGGCGGCGGCGCGCGCCCGCGCGGCGGGCATCAGGGCGCGGCATCCAGCGCCTGCCCCAGGTCCTCGCGCAGGTCGTCCACGTCCTCGATCCCGACCGACAGCCGGACCAGCCCGTCGCTGATCCCCATGGCCGCGCGCCGCTCCGCCGGCACGGAGGCATGGGTCATCAGCGCGGGGTGGCCGATCAGACTCTCGACCCCGCCGAGGCTCTCCGCCAGCGCGAAGACCCGGGTGTTCTCCACCATCGCCCGCGCCCGCTCGATCCCGCCGAGCTCGATGCTGATCATCCCGGTGAACCCCTTCATCTGCCGCCGCGCCAGGTCGTGCTGCGGGTGGGACGGGAGCCCCGGATAGTACACCTGCTCGACCTTCGGGTGCGCCTCCAGCCACTCCGCCAGCGCGAGGCCGTTGCGGTTGTGCGCCTCCATGCGGACCGCCAGCGTCTTCGTCCCCCGGAGGGCGAGCCAGGCGTCCATGGGTCCCGGCACGGCGCCGGCCGCCTTCTGCATGTAGAAGAGGTGCTCGCCCCACTCGTCGCTGGTCGTCGCGGCGATGCCGCCGATCACGTCGCTGTGCCCGTTCAGGTACTTGGTCGTGGAGTGCACGACCACGTCGATCCCCAGCTCCAGCGGGCGCTGGTTGTACGGCGACGCGAACGTGTTGTCCACGCACGTCGGGATCCCCGCACTCCGCCCGATCTCCGCCGCCGCCTCCAGGTCCGTGACGCGCATCATCGGGTTCGTCGGCGTCTCGAGGTAGAGGAGGCGCGTCGCGGGGCGGATCGCCCCACGGATCGCGTCCGGGTCCCGCCCGTCGATGAAGGTGAACTCGATCCCGAGGCGCGCCAGGATCGTCCTGAACATGCGGGTGGTCCCGCCGTACGTGTTCTCCTCGCTCACGACGTGGTCGCCCGCGGAGAGCTTCTTGAGGATCGCCTCGATGGCGGCCAGGCCGCTGCCGAAGGCGGCGCCGTGGCGCCCCCCTTCGAGCGCGGCCACGTTGGCCTCGAGGGCGTGCCGGGTGGGGTTGGTCACCCGTGCGTACTCGTAGCCCTGGAGCGGCGCCCCCAGCTCGGGCTGGACGTACGTGGAGGTCTGGTAGATCGGCGGCATGATCGCACCCGTGGTCGGATCCGGACGCTGACCGGCATGGATCGCGCGGGTGGCGAAGCGGTAGTCTCTGTCCGTCATGGAAAGGCTCGGGTGCGTTCCGGATGGGAGAGGGGATTCCGGGGCGGGAACATAGGGCAAGGGGAGGAGGCGGTCCAGTATGGGAGAGGCGGGGGTGACGGCGGGCGTGCTGAACACGCAGGAGGTCGCGGCGGAGGGAGCAAGCCCCGCGGCGTGGATGGCCATGCTCCACGGCATCTACGGCGCGGGGCGGAACTGGGGATCGGTGGCGCGGGGACTGGTCGCGGCCCGCCCGGAGTGGGGCGCGCTGCTCGTGGACCTGCGCCAGCACGGCGGGTCGATGGGATTCCCGCCGCCCCATACGCTGACGGCCACGGCGGCGGACCTGGAGAGCCTGGCCGCGCCCGGTCCCCTGCGGGCGGTGCTCGGCCATTCCTTCGGCGGAAAGGTGGCGCTGGCGTACGCCCGCGGCGCGGAGGCGGTGGCGCAGGTCTGGGTCGTGGACTCCACTCCGGAGGTGCGCGAGCCCGAGGGGGGCGCCTGGAACATGCTGGAGATCCTGCGCCGGGTGCCGGACCGCTTCGGCGAGCGGGATGAGGCCGTGGCGGCGCTGGTGCGGAAGGGCGTGCGGAAGCCGATCGCGGCCTGGATGACCACCAACCTGGAGTGGACCGGGGAGGAGTACCGGTGGCGGCTGGATCTCGACGAGATGGAGACGCTCCTCCGGAGCTTCTTCGAGACCGACCTCTGGGACGTGGTGGAGAGCCCGCCGGAGCGGCTCACCGTGCACGTGATCCGGGCCACGGAGTCCTCCGTCCTCGGCGACGACGCCGCGGCGCGGATCCGGGCTGCGGGCGAGGCGACGGGGCGGGTCCACCTGCACGACGTCCAGGGGGCGCACTGGCTCAACGCCGACAACCCGGAGGCGCTGGTGTCCCTGCTGGCGGAACGGCTCTGAATTGACGTCGGTCCCGGCGCCCGGCTACGTTTCCAGGGTCATGGCCGGCGCCTGAAGGGGCGGCGGCCTTTTTTCAGCGCTGGAAGAAGGGCGGGATGGGCTTCGAGGTACCGGAAGGGCTGATGGTGAGCGTCTCCGGCGTGCGGGGGCGGGTCGGGGAGGCCCTCACGCCGGATGTCGCCGCGCGGTTCGCCGCGGCGTTCGGCGCGTACATGAACGAACACGCGGGGGGACGGGCCCGTGTGGTCCTGGGACGGGACTCGCGCACGTCGGGCCCGATGCTCGCCCGGGCGGTCAGCGCGGCGCTGGAGGGGGTGGGCTGCGACGTCGTCGAGGTGGGGCTGGTCCCGACGCCCACGGTGCTCATGGCCATCCGGCACCACGGCGCCGACGGCGGGATCGTGGTGACGGCCAGCCACAACCCCGTGGAGTGGAACGCGCTGAAGCTGGCCTCCGGGGAAGGGATGTTCCTGGACGCGGAAGAGGCCGCGGCCATGCGGAGGCACCTGGAGCGGCCGGTGCCGTGGAAGGCGTGGGACGGGCTGGGGACCGTGACCCGGGACACGGGCGCCGCCGAGCGTCACGTGGCCGCGATCCTGGACCTGCCGTTCGTCGATGTCGACGCGATCCGGGCGCGCCGGTTCCGTGTGGCGCTGGAATGCATCCGCGGCGCCGGTGCGGTGACCCTGCCGCCGCTGCTGGAGGCGCTCGGGTGCGAGGTCCACGGCCTGAACCTGGAGCCTGACGGGCGCTTTCCGCGGAAGCCCGAGCCGGTGGCGGAGAACCTCGGCGACCTGGAGGCGCTGGTCCAGGAAACCGGCGCGCACATCGGGTTCGCCACCGACCCTGACGCCGACCGGCTGTCGCTGGTGGACGAGCGGGGGCGCGCCATCGGCGAGGACTACACGCTGGCGCTCGCGGCCCGGGTCGTGCTGCGTCAACGCATGGGCGCGGTGGTGACGAACCTCTCGACCAGCCGCGTGGTCGAGGACGCGGCGCGGGACGCAGGGGCGCCGTTCCACCGGGCACCGGTGGGCGAGATCAACGTGGCCCGGCGGATGCAGAAGGAGGGGGCGGTCATCGGGGGCGAGGGGAACGGCGGGGTGATCCTTCCGGAACTGCATCACACGCGCGACGCCCAGGTGGCCGCGGCGCTGGTCCTCCAGCTCCTCGCGGAGACCGGGCGCTCCGTGAGCGAGATCGTGGCGTCGTCCCCGGGGTACGCCATCGTGAAGGACAGCATCGGTCGGCCCGCCGGCGACCTGGAGCCCGCGTACGCGCGGCTCGAGCGGGAGCTGGGCGCGGAGACGACGGACCGACAGGACGGGCTCTGGCTCGGCTGGAGCGGGAAATGGCTGCATTTCCGGCCCTCCGGCACGGAGCCGATCGTGCGGATGATCGCGGAAGCCCCGACGGAAGAGGAAGCGCGCGCTCTGGTGGACGCCGCGCGGCGGTCGCTGACTGCGGACTGAAGTTTCACACGGGAGTGGAAACATGTGCGGGATCGTCGCATACATCGGAGACCGGGAAGTCACGCCGCTCCTGCTGGAGGGGCTCCGGCGCCTGGAGTACCGCGGATATGACTCGGCGGGGATCACGGTCTCCCGCAACGGGGACCTCACCACCCAGAAGGCGGTGGGCAAGATCGTCGAGCTGGAGAACCGGCTGAACGGCGGTGACGGCCTGCTGGGGAGCACGTGCGGGATCGCCCACACGCGCTGGGCCACACACGGCCCGCCGACCGAGCTGAACGCGCACCCGCACACGGGGAACCAGAGCGAGGTGTGGGTGGTCCACAACGGCATCATCGAGAACTATGGCACGCTGAAGAAGAAGCTGGCCGAGCTCGGGCACGAGTTCCGGACGGACACGGACACGGAGGTCGTGGCGCACCTCATCGAGGAGGCGTACGAGGACTCCCTCGAGGAGGCGGTCCGGGCGGCGCTGTCGCAGATCGAGGGGACCTACGGCCTGGCCATCATGAGCTCCCGCGAGCCCGGCAAGATCGTGGGCGCGCGCAAGGGGAGCCCGCTCCTGGTGGGCATCGGCGAGGACAACGAGTACTTCCTGGCCAGCGACGTGGCGGCGGTCCTCGCGCACACGCGCGACTTCGTCTACCTCGAGGACGGCGAGATGGCCGTGCTGACCCGGGACGGCTACAACATCTACTCGCTCAAGGGGCGGGAGATCCCGAAGGAGGTCCAGCACGTCTCGTGGGATCTCGATGTCATCGAGAAGAGCGGCTTCGATCACTTCATGATGAAGGAGATCTACGAGCAGCCGGAGACGCTGGAGAACACCATGCGCGGCCGGCTCCTGGAGGAGGAAGGGACCGCGAAGCTCGGCGGCCTCCAGCACCTGCTCGACGAGCTGCAGGAGACCCGTCACATCATCATCACCGCCTGCGGCACGTCCTGGCATGCGGGGCTGATCGGCGAGTACATGCTCGAGGAGTTCGCGCGCATCCCCGTCGAGGTCGAGTACGCATCGGAGTTCCGCTACCGCAACCCCGTGATCCCGCCCGATACGACGCTCATCGCCATCAGCCAGTCCGGCGAGACCGCGGACACGCTGGCGGCCATCCGGGAGGGGAAGCGGCAGAACGCCACGGTCATGGGGATCGTCAACGTCGTGGGGTCGACGATCGCACGGGAGACGGACGGGGGCGTGTACATCCACGCGGGCCCGGAGATCGGCGTGGCGTCGACGAAGGCGTTCACGAGCCAGGTGGTGACGCTGGCGCTGTTCACCCTGCTCCTGGCGCGGCAGCGGGGGATGTCGGTGCTCCAGGGGCGGGAGATCGTCCACGCGCTGAAGGAGCTCCCGCGCCAGGTGGAGCAGGTGATCGAGATGAACGACGCGATCCGGGAGCTGGCGCGGATCTACAAGGACGCGCCGAACTTCCTCTACCTGGGCCGCGGCTACAACTTCCCGACCGCGCTCGAGGGTGCGCTGAAGCTGAAGGAGATCAGCTACATCCACGCCGAGGGGCTTCCCGCGGCGGAGATGAAGCACGGGCCCATCGCGCTGATCACGCGGGAGATGCCGGTGGTGGTGGTGGCGCCGAACGACGCCGTCTACAGCAAGGTGGTGTCGAACATCGAGGAGGTGAAGACGCGGGGCGGGCGGGTCATCGCGGTGGTGAGCGATGGGAACACGGAGCTGGTGGGGAAGGTGGACCACCTGATCACGATCCCGGAGACCATCGACATGCTGACGCCGATCCTGGCGACCGTCCCGCTCCAGCTGCTGGCCTACCACGTAGCCGTGATGCGCGGGTGCGACGTGGACCAGCCGCGCAACCTGGCGAAGTCCGTCACCGTCGAGTAGCCGGTGCGGGTGGTGCTGCAGCGGGTGAGCCGCGGCGAGGTCCGGATCGACGGCGTGTCCGTCGCGCGGATCGGCCGCGGCTTCGTGCTCCTGGCCGGCTTCGCTCCCTCCGACGACGAGGCCACCCTCGCCTGGATGGCGGAGAAGGTCGCGGGCCTGCGGATCTTCCCCGATCCCGACGGACGGATGAACCTCTCCCTCGACGACATCGACGGCAGCGCGCTCGTGGTCAGCCAGTTCACCCTCTACGGTGACGCCCGGAAAGGGCGGCGTCCGAGCTTCACCGACGCGGCGCCGCCGGAGCTCGCCATCCCTCTGTACGAGCGGTTCCTCGCCCTGCTCGGCGACCGGCTCCCGGGCCGGGTGGAGAGCGGGGAGTTCGGCGCCATGATGGACGTGGAGCTGGTCAACGACGGTCCGGTGACACTGGTCCTGGACCGGTGACCCAGCCGCGCCTGGTCCTCGCCTCCGCGTCCCCGCGCCGCCGGCAGCTCCTGGCGCAGCTGGGGCTGGTCGTGGAGGTTCGTCCCGCGCACGTGGACGAGACGGCGCTGCCGGGGGAGGATCCGGCCTCGCACGTGGAGCGGCTCGCCCGGGAGAAGGCCGCGACGGTGGCGGCGGAGGCGGAGGACGCCCTGGTGGTGGGCGGGGACACCGTCGTCGTGGTGGACGGGGAGATGGTCACGAAGCCGGCGGACCGTACGGACGCGGTGGCCATGCTGCTGCGGCTGCAGGGCCGCGAGCACCGGGTGGATACGGGCGTGGCGCTCGCGGCGCCGGGGGGCCGAACGGTGTCCGCCGTGGTGTCCGCGAGGGTCCGGTTCCGCGGCTTCGACCGGGCCACCGCGGAGGCCTACGTGGCGACGGGGGAGCCGCTTGACAAGGCGGGTTCCTACGGGATCCAGGGATACGGGGCGGTCCTTGTGGAGGAGATTCGAGGCGACTACTTCGCGGTGATGGGGCTGCCGGTCGCGCGCGTGGTCCGGCTCATGGAGGAGCTGGGGTACCGCTACGGGTTCGGCAGCCTGATCGCCCCCGACGGCAAGGAGGACAGGCGGTGAGCGCGATTCTGGCCATCGACCAGGGCACCACCGGGACGACGTGCCTCGTCCTGGGCCGCGATGGGCGCGTCCTGGGGCGGGCCTATTCGGAGTTCGCGCAGCACTTCCCGCGGCCCGGGTGGGTCGAGCACGACGCGGGGGAGATCTGGGCGGTGACGCTGCGCGTGGCGCAGGAGGCGGTCGCGGCCTCGGGCGCCCGGGTCGGGCGGGGGACGGCGGGGACCGAGGCGGTTTACATCAGCGGGATCGGCATCACCAACCAGCGGGAGACGGTCCTGGTCTGGGACCGGGAGACCGGCGAGCCCGTGCACCGGGCGATCGTGTGGCAGGACCGGCGGACCTCCGCGCGCTGCCGGGCGTTGAAGGAGCAGGGGGCGGAAGCGCTGATCCGGTCGCGAACCGGGCTCGTGGTGGACCCGTATTTCTCGGGGACCAAGCTCGAGTGGCTGCTGGAGAACGTGGACGGGCTCCGCGCCCGGGCGGAAGCCGGGGCGCTCGCGGCCGGAACGATCGACAGCTGGCTGATCTGGAAGCTCACGGGCGGGCGGGTCCACGCCACGGACCCGACCAACGCCTCGCGGACGCTCCTCTACAACATCGATACGCGCTCGTGGGACGATGACCTCCTCGCGCTGCTCGGCGTTCCCCGCGCCCTGCTCCCGGAGGTGCGGCCATCCAGCGGCGTCTTCGGGGAGACCGACGCCGCCCTCTTCGGCGACCCCATCCCGGTCGCCGGCGTTGCGGGCGATCAGCAGGCTGCGCTCTTCGGCCAGGGGTGCTGGACGCCGGGGCTCGCGAAGAACACCTACGGCACCGGAGCCTTCCTCCTGCTGCACACCGGAGAGGAGCGGATCGCCTCGGGGTCGGGGCTCCTCACCACCATCGCGTGCGACCCGGCCGGCCAGCCGGCGTACGCGCTGGAGGGCGCCATCTTCGTTGCCGGCGCCGCCGTGCAATGGCTGCGGGACGGCCTGGGCGTCCTCGACGACGCCGCGGAAACGGCGGGAATGGCCGCCTCGCTGGAATCGAACGACGGCGTGTACCTCGTCCCCGCCTTCGTGGGCCTCGGCGCGCCGCACTGGCAGCCGGAGGCACGGGGGACCGTCGTGGGGCTCACCCGCGGCACCGACGCCCGCCATCTGGCCAGGGCGGCGCTGGAGGCGATGGCCTACTCCACGCGCGACGTGCTCCTCGCCATGGAGCGGGACTCCGGCATGGAAGCCCGGGAGCTGGCCGTCGACGGCGGCGCCGCCGCCAACGACTGGATGATGCAGTTCCAGGCGGATGTTTTGGGTCTCCCGGTGCGCCGCCCGCGCAACCTCGAGACCACGGCCCTCGGGGCGGCCGGGCTGGCCGGCCTCGCCACGGGGGTTTGGGAGGACGCCGACGCGTTCCTCGGCTCCCGGGCCGAACCGGACCGGTTCACGCCGGCCCTCGACGCGGCCGCGCGGGACCGGCTGATCGAAGGGTGGGACCGGGCCGTCGCGACGACGCTCTACTGGGCGAGCTCCCATGATGGGAAGTGATCCCGTGGAGCGCCCCCCCCGGGTCGCGGTCTGCGGCGCCGGCGTCTGCGGCCGGGAGCTCGCCGCGGTGGCGGAGGCCGTGGGCAGGGAGCTCGCTCGCGCGGGGGCGGTGCTCCTCTGCGGCGGCCTGGGCGGCGTGATGGAGGCGGCCGCGCGCGGAGCGGCGGAGGAAGGGGGGATCGTCGTCGGCGTGCTCCCCGGCCGCGACGCCCGCAACGCCAACCGGCACGTCGGCATCCCGCTCCCGACAGGGATGGGGGAGGGGCGGAACGTCCTCGTGGTCCGGTTCGCCGAAGCGCTCATCGCCATCGGCGGGGAGTGGGGCACCCTCTCGGAGGTGGCGCTGGCGCGGAAGATCGATGTGCCCGTCGTGCTCCTACGCCCCGGGCTGACCGCGGGCCTCGACCTGCCGGAAACGACCACGGCGGCGGAGGCCGTGGCCTGGGCCCTCGACGCGGCGCGACCCACGCCATGAACGCCTGCCTCTTCCTCATGGCCGTGCTGGTCGGATGCACGGGCGGGCCGCCGAGCTCCGGGGCGCGCGACCCGTGGCTGGCCGAGGACAAGCTGCAGCACTTCAGCCTCTCCTTCGGCGCGACCGCCATGGGCTATGGCGGGGCCCGGTTCCTCCTGGAGCCGGACGCGGCGCTCGTCACCGCGGGCGCGACCGCCCTGGGGCTCGGAATCGCGAAGGAGCTGATGGATGTCCGCTCCGGCGCGTGGTTCAGCGTCAAGGACCTGGTCTGGGACGCCGCCGGCGTGGCCCTGGGCCTGACCTTCGCACACCGGATGGAGTGACCATGGCGGAGACCCTCCTCATCGTGGCCCTGGGCGTCATCGTCCTCGCGGCCGTCGGCTACCCCGTCATCGCCGGCCGCCCCCGCTTCGAGGACGAGGCGACGCTCGACGCCGAGGTGGCCCGCTATCGCCAGGCCCTCGCGGCGGGAACCGTCTGCCCGCGCTGCCGCTTCCCCAACCGGGAGGGGAGCCGGTATTGCGCCGAGTGCGGCCGGGATCTGACCGCCGCCGACTGATCGCCGCCGCCCGTGGGTCGGCGCGCGGCTTGCAGTCCGGGGAGCGGCGCCGTCTCTTTGCATCACGGCAATCGATTCTTGACATCAGGCCCCACGGGAGGAGCCCCAATGGCGTATCCATTCAAGCTGCCCGACCTGCCCTATTCCTTCGACGCGCTGGAGCCCCACATCGACGCGCGCACCATGGAAATCCATCACGGCAAGCACCACCAGGGATACACGGACAAGCTGAACGCGGCGATCGAGAAGCACGCGGACTGGCAGGACCGTTCGATCTCGGACATCCTGCGCAATATCAAGAAGGTCCCGGAGGACATCCGCACCGCCGTCCGCAACAACGGGGGCGGGTACGCGAACCACGACATGTTCTGGAAGATCATGTCCCCGGACGGCGGTGGTGAGCCCGGCGGGAAGCTGGCGGACGCCATCAAGAGCGCCTTCGGGTCCTTCAACGATTTCAAGCAGCAGCTCAGCGACACCGCGGCGGGCCAGTTCGGGAGCGGCTGGGGGTGGCTGGTGAAGAGCGGCGGCGGCGTCAAGGCGTATTCGACGCCGAACCAGGACAGCCCCTACATGAACGGCGATGTCCCGCTCCTGGGCGTGGACGTCTGGGAGCACGCCTACTACCTCAAGTACCAGAACAAGCGGGCGGACTACCTCCAGGCGTGGTGGAACGTGGTGGACTGGGACGCCGTCGCCGAGCGGTACGCCGACGCCTGAGGCCACCGGCATGATCCGGCCGTGATCGACCTTCGCAGCGACACGGTCACCCGGCCGACCTCCGCGATGCGGGACGCCATCGCCCGGGCCGACGTGGGGGATGACGCGCTCGGGGATGATCCCACGGTCCGCCGACTCGAGGAGCGCATCGCGGCGCTGCTGGGGAAGGAGAGGGCGCTCTTCTTCCCCAGTGGCATCATGGCCAACGAGACGGCCGTGATCGTCCTCGGCCGTCCCGGCACCGAAGCGGTCGTCGATGGCGGCGCCCACGTCCTGGACTGGGAGGAGGGGGCCGCGGCGGCGTGGGCGGGGATGCAGCTGCGCCCCGCCGCCACCGGCGACGACGAGCTGGGCGCCGCCGCCGTCCGCGCGGCGATCCGGCCCGCCAGCCCCTACCAGCCGCGCACCTCGCTGATCTGCGTCGAGAACACCCACAACGCCAGGGGCGGCGCCGTCATCCCCCTGGAGACGCTCCAGGAGATCCGGGGCGTCGCGGACGAGCACGGGCTGCCCATCCACCTGGACGGCGCCCGCCTGTGGAACGCCAGCGCCGCCACCGGCATCGCACCGGTCGAATACGCGGCCACGGCCGACACCGTGATGGTCACCCTTTCCAAGGGGCTCGGCTGCCCCGTCGGCTCAATGCTCGCGGGAGCCCGGACGGTCATGGAGGAAGCGTGGCGTGTCCGCCGGCGGCTCGGCGGCGCGATGCGCCAGGCCGGGCTCCTCGCCGCCGCCGGCCTCTTCGCGCTCGATCACCACCTCGACCGCCTGGTCGACGACCACCGCCGGGCTACTCTCCTCGCCAGCCTCGTCGAACACCTCGATGGCGCCCGCGTCGCGCGTCCGGAAACCAACATCGTCATGATCGATCTCTTGCGCGGGGACACCGACGCGGCAACAGTTGTAGCCCAACTGGCCGGGCGCGGCGTACGGATGAGCGCATTCTCTCCCCGTCGCCTGCGCGCCGTCACCCACATGGACGTGGACGACGATGGGATCCGCGCCGCGGCCCGTGCGCTGGCCGATGTCCTCGCGGCACCGTGAACCAAGGAGATCCGATGACCAGACTCATCCTCGCCCTCCCGGTCGCGATCCTCGCCCTCGCCGCCTGCGCGGGCGGACCACCGCCGGCGTCGGGGCTCGAGACGGTCATCGTCGATACCGTCGTGGTCACCCGCGAGATCGTTCCCGCGCTCCCCCAGGGACGCGCCGCAACGATCTGCCTGGCCAGCGGCCAGAGCATCGAGATCCGCCTCGGCGCGGCGGGCGATACGCTGATCGGGCCGCAGCGCGTCCGCATGGTGGACCTCGGGCCCGGCATCGGCTTCGTCGGCGACTACGCAGGCAATGAGGGCTGGTTCATCAACGACGACGCCATCACCTTCGACCGTCGCCGGTTCAGCAAGTTCGGCCAGCCCCAGGCCCGGGAGTGCGCGTCCATGAAGATCGTCGGCGACTTCGACGGCGTGAACCTCTTCGCCGAGACCGCCGCTTCCGCACCCTTCGCCGTCCTCTACGTCCCCGTGCGCCCGGGCGTCTTCCAGTCCTACCAGTCCCAGGTGGGGCGCGTTCGAGGCTGAGCTCCGCACGCTGCCGGGGATCGAACGGCCTCCCGCCCCGGGGGGCCGTTGTCGTTTCCGTCCGATATGGGCCTTGCGGGTCCGGCGGTCGCATCGGTATAGTATCTTCGGTTTTTGTTCGGAGGGCAGCGGCCGATCCGCGCATGGACTCGACTCGATCCGCCCTTCACCGGTGGGCGGGCGGGGGCGATCTTTTGCGGGTCGCGGGTTGCCCCTACCTTGGGACGGGGCCCGCGCCCCACTTTCCGGGGACTCCAATGATCCAGTTCACAGGTGGAGCGATGGCCACGGCCGAGCTGACGAAGGAAAAGGAGAAGGCGCTGAACGTCGCGATCCAGCAGATCGAGCGGGCGTACGGGAAGGGCTCGATCATGCGGATGGGGATCGACGGTGCCAAGATCGAGGTCGCCTGCATTCCGACGGGGGCGATCAACCTGGACGCGGCCATCGGGATCGGAGGCATCCCGCGGGGCCGGATGACGGAGATCTACGGCCCGGAGTCGAGCGGCAAGACCACGCTGTGCCTGCACGTGATCGCGAACGCGCAGAAGGCCGGGGGGGTGGCGGCGTTCGTGGACGCGGAGCACGCGCTGGACATCGAGTACGCGCGGAAGCTGGGGGTGGACGTGGACAGCCTGCTGGTGAGCCAGCCGGACACGGGGGAGCAGGCGCTGGAGATCACGGAGGTGCTGATCCGGTCCGGGGCGATCGACGTGGTGGTGATCGACTCGGTGGCGGCGCTGGTGCCGCGGGCGGAGATCGAGGGGGAGATGGGTGACAGCCACGTGGGGTTGCAGGCGCGACTGATGAGCCAGGCGCTGCGGAAGCTGACGGGTGCGGTGAACCGGTCCCGGACGTCGGTGGTGTTCACGAACCAGATCCGGGAGAAGATCGGGGTGATGTTCGGGAATCCGGAGACGACGACGGGAGGCCGGGCGCTGAAGTTCTACGCGAGCCTGCGGATGGACATCCGGCGGATCGGCGCGATCAAGGACGGCCAGGAGCTGGTGGGGAACCGGACGCGGGTGAAGGTGGTGAAGAACAAGATGGCGCCACCGTTCCGGCAGGCGGAGTTCGACATCATGTACGACGAGGGGATCAGCCACACGGGTCTGCTGATCGACCTGGGCTCGGAGCTGAACATCGTGGACAAGTCGGGGGCGTGGTACTCGTACGGCGAGACGCGTCTCGGACAGGGCCGCGAAAACGCGAAGGTCTTCCTGCGGGAGAACGAGGATCTGTCGAAGGAGATCGAGGCGCGGGTGAGGAGCGAGCTGGGGATGTCGAAAGGGCAGGCGGCGACCGAGGACAGCGACGCGGGGGCGGACGACTGACCCTGCCGGGGACGGCACGGGATGGCAGAGCGCCGCCGGCGGATGTTCGCCCGGCGGCGCTCTCCGCATGGAAGGCGTCGGTCAGGATCGCTCCGGGCGGCTTGGCGGCTTCGCGCCCGCCTGTGCGTCATCCTATATTGGGGCGCCCGGCGGTAGAAGGGCGACCACAACACGGAACGGCATGAAGTCCGACGATATCCGCAGGAAATTCCTCGAGTTCTTCGAGCGGAACGGCCACGAGATCCGGCCGAGCTCTCCGCTCGTTCCGAAGGACGATCCCACGCTGATGTTCGCGAATGCGGGGATGGTCCAGTTCAAGCGCGTGTTCCTGGGCGAGGAGTCGCTGGGGACCCGCCGGGCCACCACCTCGCAGAAGTGCCTGCGGGTGAGCGGGAAGCACAACGACCTCGAGGAGGTGGGGCGGACGGCGCGGCACCACACGTTCTTCGAAATGCTCGGCAACTTCTCGTTCGGGGACTACTTCAAGCGGGAGGCGATCGACTTCGCGTGGCGGCTGTTCACGGAGGAGTACGGGCTCCCGGAGGAGCGGCTCTGGGCGACCGTCCACCATTCGGACGACGAGGCGTTCGCCCTCTGGCAGGAGGTCACGGGGCTCCCCGGGAGCCGGATCTTCCGCCTGGGGGACAAGGACAACTGCTGGCAGATGGGGGACACCGGCCCCTGCGGGCCCTGCTCGGAGATCCATTTCGACATGCGTCCGGAGGGGGAACGCGGGACGGACCTGGACGCGGCGGCGTTCGAGGCCAGGGGGGAGGCGGGTGAGTTCCTCGAGCTCTGGAACCTGGTCTTCATGCAGTACAACCGGGACGCGGACGGGGAGCTGCACGCGCTCCCCGAGCCGTCCATCGACACGGGGGCCGGGCTGGAGCGGATCGCCAGCGTGCTCCAGGGGAAGGACACGAACTACGAGACCGACCTGTTCCTCCCGTTGATCGAGCGGGTGGCCCGGGTGGTCGGGCGGCCGTACGACCGGGACAGCGAGGAGGGGTTCTCGTACCGGGTCCTCGCGGACCACGCGCGTGCCACCGCGTTCCTGCTGGCGGACGGGGTGTTCCCGAGCAACGCCGAGCGGGGCTACGTGCTCCGCCGCATCATGCGGCGCGGGATCCGCCACGCGTGGCTCCTGGGCCGGCGGGAGCCGACGCTGGTGGAGGTGGTGGACCAGGTGGTCGACCGGATGGGGGGAGCGTACCCGGAGCTGCGGGAACGGCGCGAGCACCTGCTGCGCGCCACCCGCGCGGAGGAGGAGCGGTTCCTGGCCACGATCGACGAGGGGATGACCCGGTTCGACAAGATTGCTCCCCCAAGCACAGGGAAGACCGTCAAACTGCCGGTCGCCAAGGCAAAGGCGACCGCCGGAACCATGGTGATATCGGGCGAGGACGTTTTCCGCCTGTACGACACCTACGGCTTCCCGCTCGACCTGACCCAGCTCATGGCCGAGGAGCGGGGCTACGGGGTCGACCTGGAAGGCTTCGAGGCCGCGCTCGCGGAGCAGCGTCGCCGGTCCCGCGCGGACCGTGACGCGGCCGGGATCGCGCACGGGGACGAGCTCGCCCACGGCTGGACCACCCTCGGGGAGGAGGAGCAGGAGTTCGTCGGCTACGCGGCGACCGACGTCGAGACCGAGGTTCTCGCCTTCCGGCGGCAGAACGGCCGCGCCGCGCTGCAGCTCCGGGAGAACCCGTTCTACGTCGAGGCCGGCGGGCAGATCAGCGACAGCGGTGAGGTGCTCGGGGACGGCTGGCGGATGGCGGTGGAGGACGTCCGCCGGGTGGGCGGGCGAGCGGCCGTGATCGGCGATGTGGAAGGGGACTTCCCGGATTCGGATGCGCCGTTCCCGGCCACGGCGCGCGTCGCCGGCCGGACGCGGCGGGACACCGAGCGGAACCACACCGCCACGCACCTCCTGCATGCCGCGCTCCGGAAGGTGCTGGGCACCCATGTGCTCCAGCGGGGGTCGCTGGTGGCGCCCGACCGGCTGCGGTTCGACTTCTCGCACCCGTCGCCGATGACGGCGGAGGAGACCCGGCGCGTCGAGGAGGAGGTGAATGCGGCCATCCTCGAAGACCAGGACGTGTGCGTCGATTTTCTCGGCTACGACGAGGCCATTCGGAAGGGGGCCATGGCGCTGTTCGGGGAGAAGTACGGCGACGTCGTACGCATGATCAGCGTCCCCGGCGTGAGCATGGAGCTGTGCGGAGGCACGCACGTCCGGCATACGGGTGAGATCGGCCTCTTCCGCATCGTCGGCGAGACGGGGACGGGGGCGGGGGTCCGGCGGATCGAGGCCGTGACGGGGCGCGAGGCCTACCGGATGACGGTTCGTCAGGACCGTCTGCTCCGGGAGGCCGCGGAGGCGCTGCGGACGCCCCCGGACATGCTGCTGCGCCGGATCGAGCAGCTCCAGGCGGACAACCGGGAGCTGGAGCGCCAGCTCGAGCGGGCGCGGAGCCAGGGCGCGTCGGACGTGGTGGGACGGCTCGTGGACGGGGCGATGACCGTGGACGGCGCCCGGATCGTCGCGGAGGAGGTCGAGGTGGCCGACCAGGCGGAGCTCCGGACCCTCGGCGACCAGCTGCGCGACCGCCTGGGCAGCGGCGTGGTCGTGCTGGCCGCGCGCTCCGACGATCGGATGGCGCTGTTCGCCGTGGTCACCGACGACCTGATCGGCCGCGGCGTGCGCGCGGACCGGGTGATCCGCAGGATCGCGGAGCTCACGGGCGGCTCCGGTGGCGGCCGGCCCCACATGGCGCAGGGCGGGGTGGGCGATCCGGCGCGGGTGGCCGACGCGCTGCGGCACGCGCCGGAGATCGTGCGGGACCTTCTGGGCGAGGGCGCGTGAGGGATCCCGGCCGGTGGCTGGACGCGCGGCGGCCGGCCGCCCCCGCACCGCTGCGCGCCGTCCTGGAGCGTGCGCTGGAAGGGGCCCCGGCGGCGGATGCCGCCGTAGAGGAGCGGCTCGCGGACGCCGCGCTGGCCACGCTGCGGCAGCTCGCCCGGCATCCTGGCGGCCGCGAAAGCGCGCCCGCGCTCCTCGCGGCGGATGCGCTGCTCACGTACGCGTGTGAGGCTGCCGCGGAGCGCGGCCCCGCCGCGCTGGAGGCGCTCACGTCCGGGCTGAGCCCGGAGCGGTTCGACTCCCTCCTCGAAGAGGGCGCGTCGTGACGATTCCGGCGGTGGATGCGGCCACGCAGCAGCTCACGGCGCTGGCGGACCTCGCGACGCGGGTGGCTCGGGAGATGGCCGGGCAGATCGCCGCGCTCGCGGAGCTGGCGTCGTCGTCGCTGGCGGATGGACACAAGCTGATGTTCTGCGGAAACGGCGGCTCCGCGGCGGATGCGCAGCACCTCGCGACGGAGTACGTCGTGCGCTTCCGCGAGGACCGCGGGGCGCTCCCGGCGCTGGCGCTCACCACCGATACGTCGCTGCTCACGGCCGCGGCGAACGACTACGGGTTCGAGCACGTGTTCGCGCGACAGGTGGAGGCGCTGGGACGCCCGGGCGACGTCCTGTTCCTGCACTCGACGTCCGGCGAATCGCCGAACCTGCTGCGGGCGGCGGAGGTGGCGCGGGGGAAGGGAGTGGTGACGGTGGCCATGCTGGCCCGGGGCGGCGGCGCGCTGGCGGGCGCGGTGGATCATGCGCTCGTGTTGCCGACGCGGGAGGGCGCCCGAGCCCAGGAGCTTCACCTCGCGATCGGCCACATCATCTGCGCGGTGGCGGAGGAACGCCTGAATGCTCGAAATCGATCTCGGGGGTAAGCGGTCCCTGGTCACGGGCGGGTCCCGGGGAGTCGGGGCCGCCACCGCGCGGCTGCTCGCTGCGGCGGGTGCCCACGTGGGAATCTCCTACCGCAGCCGCGCCGGGGAAGCGGAGGCGGTCGTCGAGAGCCTCCGGGCACAGGGGGTCTCGGCGTGGGCGGAGGGGGGAGACCTGGCGGAGCCGGAAGCCGTGGACGGGCTGTTCGAGCGGGCGAAGCGGGAGTTCGGGGGGCTGGACGTGGTGGTGGCGAATGCCGGGATCTGGCCCGTCGAGGACGTGCCGATCGCGTCCATGAGCGCCGAGCACTGGCGGCGGACCATGGCCATCAACCTGGATGGCGTCTTCTACACGGTCCGCGCCGCCGCCGCCATGCTGGCGGACGGCGGCCGCATCGTCGTGGTCGGCTCCACGGCGGGTCAGCGAGGCGAGGCGTTCCATGGCGACTACGCGGCGACGAAGGGCGCGCTGATCTCGCTGGTGAAGGGGGTCGCCGTGGAGCTGGCCCCTCGAGACATCACGGTGAACTGCGTGGCGCCGGGCTGGATCGACACCGAGATGGCGGCGCTCCCGTACGCCGACGGGGGGCGGAGCCGGATCGAGGCGACCATCCCCCTCGGCCGCGTGGCCACACCCGAGGACGTGGCGGCTCCCATCGTGTTCCTCTGCTCGCCCCTCGGCCGCCACATCACGGGGGAGATCCTGAACGTGAACGGTGGGGCCGTCCTCTGTGGTTGAAGGCGACCTCGACCTGAGCCCACCCCGCGCGGTCCGCCGGATCACCCGCCGGCTGGAGGACGCCGGCTACTCGACCTGGGCCGTCGGCGGGGCCGTCCGGGACCGCGTCCTCGGGCGCACGGCCGGTGACTGGGACCTCGCCACGCGGGCCACCCCGCAGGAGGTCATGAAGCTCTTCCGCCGGACCGTCCCGGTCGGCGTGGAGCACGGGACGGTGGGCGTCCTGGAGGGCGGGCGCATGTACGAGGTGACGACGTTCCGCCGGGATGTCGAGACGTTCGGGCGCCACGCGGTGGTCGCATTCGCGGACACGGTGGAGGAGGACCTGTCACGGCGGGACTTCACCATCAATGCCCTGGCGTGGCACCCTCTCACGGGCGAGCTGCTGGACCCCTTCGGCGGCCGCAGCGACCTGGAGGAAGGCGTGCTCCGAACCGTCGGCGCGCCGGCGGACCGGTTCGCCGAGGACCACCTGCGCGTCCTGCGGGCGCTTCGCTTCGCGGGTCATTTCGGGCTGGCCGTGGAGAGCGACACCTGGGCGGCGCTGCGGGCCGCGACGCCGCACCTTCCGAACCTGTCGGCGGAGCGGGTCCGGGAAGAGCTCATGAAGACGCTGGCGCAGGGGCGCACCGCGTCCCGCTCCCTCCAGCTGTACCGGGAGGCGGGAGTGCTCGAGGTCCTCTATCCGGAGCTGGCGCCGCTGCCGCAGGAACGCCCCGCGGACGCGGGGGCGGACCTCTGGACGATCAGCATCCGGGCCGTCGATGCCGTTCCCCCCCACCGCCCTCGCATCCGGATGGCGGCGCTCCTCCACGCCATCGGGATGCCGCCGGCGCGGACGAAGGATCTCCGGGGCGGGTGGCGCTACACGGGCCACGAGGTGCTGGGGGGGCGCAAGGCCGAGGACGTCATGCGGCGCCTGAAGTCCTCCAACGCGGACACCGATCGCGTGACCCGACTGGTGCGGCATCAGTCCGACCTGTTTCCACCCGACGCGCCGGACGCCGGCGTTCGCCGGTGGCTGCGCCAGATCGGGCCGGACCTGGTCCCGGACCTCTTCCGGCTGCGCTTCGCCCTGTGGCGCGGGGCGCACCCCGACGCGGTCGGACCACCGGAGGATCTGCTGGAGCGGTCGCGGAAAGCGCGCCGGGTGCTCCGCTCCGCGCCAGCCCTCTCGACGGCGGACCTGGCCATCGGCGGCGGCGACCTGAAGGCGCTGGGTCTGGCTCCGGGACCGCGCTTCAGCGAGATCCTCTCGGACCTCCTGGAGCGCGTAACCGACGATCCCGCACTGAATCGGCGGGATCGGCTGATCGAGGTGGTTCGGACGGAGTGGAACGGTGAGTGACCTGGACCTGTTCGGGAGCGGGCAGGGCGAGCCGCCCCCGGACGGGGGACGGACCCCCGGGGCCGAGCCCCATTCCGCCGCCCCCCTCGCCGCGCGCATGCGCCCGCGAACGCTGGACGAGTTCGTCGGCCAGGAGCACATCCTGGGACCCGGTCGCGCCCTCCGCGAGCTGATCGAGAAGGATGAGGTCGGCAGCCTCATCCTCTGGGGTCCGCCCGGTACCGGAAAGACGACGATCGCCCGGATCATCGCCGAGCGGACCGCCGCCCGCTTCGTCCCCTTCAGCGCCGTCACCGAGGGGGTGCCGCGGGTGCGGGAGATCGTGAAGGAGGCGGACGCCCGCGTGCGGGCGACGGGCCGGCGGACCATCCTCTTCTGCGACGAGATCCACCGCTTCAACAAGGCGCAGCAGGATGCCTTCCTGCCGCACGTGGAGGCCGGCACCATCTCGCTGATCGGCGCCACCACGGAAAACCCGTCGTTCGAGGTGATCGGTGCCCTGTTGAGCCGGTCCCGCGTCTTCGTGCTGGAGGGGCTGGATGCGGACGACCTCGAGGCGGTCCTGCGCCGCGCGCTCGCGGACCCGGAACGGGGGCTGGGGGGCCGGGGGCTGGAGGCCGACGACGAGGCGCTCACGCTGCTCGCCCGTGAGGCCGATGGTGATGCGCGCCGGGCCCTGAACGCGCTCGAGACCGCCGCCGCGCTGGCCGGCTCCGATGGCCGGATCGACGAGAGCAGGGCGCGGGAGGCGCTGCAGCGCCGGTTCGCGCGCTACGACAAGGGCGGGGAGGAGCACTTCAACGTCATCTCCGCGCTGCACAAGGCCGTGCGGGGAAGCGATCCGGACGCGGCGCTGTACTGGCTGGCCCGGATGCTGGAAGGAGGCGAGGACCCGCTCTACATCGCGCGGCGGCTGATCCGGATGGCCATCGAGGATATCGGGCTGTCCGACCCCGCCGCCCTGGGGCTGGCGGTCTCGGCGCGGGACGCCTTCCAGATGCTGGGCTCTCCGGAGGGGGACCTGGCGCTCGCGGAGGCGGCCGTCTACCTCGCCACGGCGCCGAAGTCGAACCGGCTGTACGCCGCCTTCGGGGCGGCGCGGGCCGCGGCGCGGGAGGGCCCCGCGGAGCCGGTCCCCCTCCACATCCGGAACGCGCCGACCCGGCTGATGGAGGATCTCGGGTACGGGAAGGGATACCGGTACGCCTTCGAGGACGAGGCGCATTTCACCGCCCAGGAATACCTCCCCGACTCGTTGCGGGGGACGCGCTTCTACGAGCCGAGCGGATTCGGGCACGAGAAACGCATCGGTGAGCGGCTGGATTGGTGGCGCAAGCGGGCGGCCGAGCAGCGGGGCGAGTCGTCGTCCGGCACGATGCCGCCCGGTGACGGGTAGAAGGGGGATCATGAGAATGCGAGCGCGGGGATCGATGGTGGCGCTGGCGGCGGCCGTGGCGGCTTCGTGCGTCCCCAGGGTCGAGCAGCCGGAAGTGTGGGTCGCGGGGGCGCGGCTGGCGTCCCTCGGGCTGAGCGGCGGGGTGGTGGACGTACGGCTGAGTATCTACAACCCGAACCGCTTCGCCCTGCGGGCGACCGGCCTCAGCTATGACCTGGACTTCCAGGACCCGGACGGCGAAGACTGGCTCGACTTCACGGACGGCCGGGTCGACGACGACCTCGAGGTCGGCGCGGGGGACACCACGGTCGTCGTCATCCCTGTGGAGTTCACGTACCGGGGCCTCGGCGACATCGTCCGGGGCCTCCTCGACCGCGGGACCTTCGATTACCGTGTGAGCGGGTCGGTTGCCGTCGAGCGGCCGATCCAGCGGGACATCCGCTACCGCCATACGGGCACCGTGACCCCGAGCGGGGTCCGGTGATCCACGCCTGAGCCGGAGGAATCCATAACACGGACCATCTCGCTGGAGACGCCGGAAGAGCGCGCGGTGCTCGTGGGGGCACCGACCCCGGACGTCGCGCCGCCGGAGGCGGACGAGCACCTCGAGGAGCTCGGCCGTCTCACCGACACCGCCGGGGCGGCGGTGGTGGCGGTCCTGATCCAGCGTCTCACCGCGCCGCACCCCCGGTACTTCATCGGCGAGGGGAAGGCGAAGCAGCTCAAGGCGGTGGTCGAGGAGCGGGCCGCGACGGTCGTGATCTTCGATGACGAGCTTTCCCCCGCCCAGGGCAAGAATCTGGAGGACCTGCTCGAGGCGCGGGTCATGGACCGGACCGAGCTGATCCTCGACATCTTCGCCACGCGGGCCAGGACCAACGAGGCGCAGCTCCAGGTGGAGCTCGCTCAGCTCGAGTACCTGCTGCCGCGCCTCAAGCGCATGTGGACCCACCTGTCGCGCATTCGCGGCGGCATCGGACTGCGCGGTCCGGGCGAGACGCAGCTGGAGACGGATCGCCGCATCATCAGCCGACGGATCAGCGACCTCCGGGACAAGCTGGAGGTCGTGGCGCGCCGGCGGGCGACGCAGCGGAAGGGACGGCGGGGCGAGTTCCAGGCGGCGCTCGTGGGCTACACCAATGCCGGGAAGTCCAGCCTCCTGCGCGCGCTGTCGGGCTCCGACCTGTTCATCGAGGACCGGCTCTTTGCGACCCTCGACCCGGCCACCCGGAAGGTCGAGCTGCCCATGGGGGGCGCGGTCCTGATCACGGATACGGTCGGCTTCATCCGGAAGCTCCCCCACGACCTCGTGGCCTCCTTCCGCGCGACCCTGGAGGAGGCCGCGGAGGCGGACCTGCTGCTGCACGTGATCGACGGCTCGCACCCCGGCTGGGCGGAGCAGAAGCGGGTGGTGGAAGAGGTGCTGGACGAGCTGGAGCTGGGAGAGGTGCCGGTGGCGCTGGTGTTCAACAAGATCGATCAGCTCACCCACGACGAGGAGGAGGCGCTCCGGGCCCGCGTGGAGGCCACCTACCCGGAGGCCGCGGTGTTCACGTCGACACTGGAACGGGAAGGTCTCCGGGAGCTATTGGAGCTCCTCGAGGAGCAGATCAGAAGCCAGCGGCCAGAGGTCCGCGTCCTCATTCCCGCGGCGGACGGAGAGACGCTGGCCACCATCTACCGCGAGGGAGAGGTCCTGAGGCGGGAGGAGCGTGGCACCACCATCGATCTGCTGGCCCGCCTGCCCCAGCCGACGCTCGGGCGGCTCCGGCAGCGCGAGGGGGTGCAAATCGGGGGCGCGGCTTGACCGGGCATATCGCCATCATCGGGCCGGGCCGCATGGGCCTGGCCCTGGGGACGGCGCTGACGCAGGCGCGGGCCGTGGAGCAGCTGGTCTTCTTCGGCCGCTCGCAGGAGCCGCCCCCGCACCCGCTCTTCGACGGCGAATCCGAGCACGTCAGCTACCGTACCGGCGTGGGGCCCCTGCCGGAAGGCATCACCGTCCTGATCCTGGCCGTTCCCGACGACGCGCTGCACGGCGTGGCCAACGAAGCGGCCATGGCGGGCCACGCGCCCCCCAACTGCGTGGCGTTCCACCTCTCCGGCGCCCTCTCGACGGATGTTCTCGGTGCGCTCCATGGCGCCGGATACTCCCTGGGCTCGCTGCACCCGCTCCAGACCGTCGCCGATCCCTGGTCCGGAGCCGACCGCCTCCGGGGGTGCTCCTACGCCCTGGCAGGCGAGCCCGCGGCTCTGGCCACGGGGCGTGAGATCGTGTCCGCGCTGGGCGGCCGGGCCCTCATCGTGCCCCCGACCCTCCGTCCAGTCTACCACGCGGCGGCGGTCTTCGCGTCCAACTACGTCGTGGCCGCGGCGTCCGTCGTGGCCCGCACGCTCGCGGAGGCCGGGGTCTCGGAGCAGGACGCCATCGCCGCGGCCCTGCCGCTCATGCGGGGGACGCTGGACAACATCGAGCAGCTCGGCTTCGGCGCGGCGCTCACGGGTCCCGTGGCCCGGGGAGACGCCGATACGGTGCGGCTGCACCTGTCCAGGTTGTCGACGCCGGAGCGGGACCTATATTCCGCCCTCGGACGGGAGACCCTGCGTCTGGCCCGCGCCACGGGGCTGGATCCCGCGCGAGCCGACGAGATCGAAGCGTTGCTCGACGCCTGAATGCGCCTCCACATCAATATCGACCACGTCGCGACGGTGCGGCAGGCCCGCCGAACGGACGAGCCTGACCCCGTCCGGGCCGCCGTCCTGGCGGAGCTGGGCGGCGCGGACGGCATCACGGTTCACCTCCGGGAGGACCGCCGCCACATCCAGGAGCGTGATGTCCGGCTGCTGCTGCAGACCGCACGGACCGGCGTGAACCTGGAGCTGGCGGTGGTGCAGTCGGTGGTGGACCTCGCGGTCGAGCTCCGGCCGATGGCGGCGACCATCGTGCCGGAGCGGCGGGAGGAGATCACGACCGAGGGGGGGCTCTCGCTCGCGGACGGGGAGAGCCGCTCGCGGATCCAGGCGGCGCTGGACCGTCTCGCAGGCGCCGGAATCAAGACCTCGCTGTTCGTCGACCCCGACGCCGGCACGATCGCCGCCGCCGCCGATCTTGGTGCGGACGCGGTCGAGCTCCACACGGGCGCCTACGCCGGCGCCTGGCGGCCCGGCCGGGTCCCGACGCCCGAGCTCGAACGGCTCCGTCACGGCGCCGAGCTCGGTCTCTCCCTCGGCCTCCACGTGCACGCGGGACACGGCCTCACGTACGAGAACGTCGCCCCGGTCGCGGCGATCGCCGGGATCGAGGAGGTCAACATCGGGCACAGCGTGGTGAGTCGCGCGGTTCTGGTGGGAATGGAGCGGGCGGTGCGGGAGATGAAGGAGACCCTCCGGCAGGCGCGTCGCGGCGCGACCGCATGAGCCGTGTCCGCGCCTTCTTCGTAGAGGAGGGGACGGAGTGCCTGACAACGGCCCGCGCGGAGATCGGCCGGGTGGCGCCCGACCGCGCCGTGGTCTACCGGGCCATCCGGCGGCTTCGTGGCAGCGCGCAGGTCGCGCGGTTCGGCGGGTTGGCACGGGAGGCGGCCCGCGTGGAGGAGCGGGTGCGCCCGGCAGCGGACGACGGCGGCTGGTCGCCGGAGCTCACCGCGTTCGCCGAGGCGGCCCTCGCCGGTCTGCACGCCGCGCTGGAAGCGGTGCGCGCGGGGGAAGTGGAACCAATGGAGGAGATGAAGGCCACAATGGATGGTGAGGCGACGGTGGGCGGAGTGGGGGGAGCGGTCGGAGTGGAGGAGCTGGAGTATCGCGGGCCGGCGGCCCTGGAGCGCGCCCTGGAGCTGCGGAGCGCCATCGAGGACGCGGTCGTGGGGGACGCGCCGGTGGGCCCGCTCCTGGACGAGCTGTTCGCCCTCATCCGGCTCGGGTTGACGTGAGCGTCGGCGGCGCCCGGCGGACCGGGCGCCCGTTCCTGGACTGGAAGGGGCTGCTCGGCATCGGCATCAGCCTTGCGCTCCTGTACTACGCGTTCCGCGGCGTCGATTTCGGCGAGGTCATCAGCCGCGTCCGGGAGGCGGATCTCTGGCTGCTGGTCGCCGCCGGGCTCATGGCCACGACGGTGTTCCCGCTGAGGGCATTTCGCTGGGGCCCCCTGCTGCGCCCGCTCCATGCGACCACCACGTTCCACTCCCGCTTCGCCGCCACCTGCATCGGCTTCATGGCGAACAACCTGCTTCCGGCGCGGATGGGGGAGTTCGCCAGGGCCTACGCGCTGTCACGGCTCGAGCCGGTTCGGGCGTCCGCCTCCTTCGGGTCCCTCGTCGTGGAGCGGGTGTTCGATGGCGTGACCGTGGTCGCCCTCCTGCTGGTGGCGCTTTCCTGGCCCTCGTTCCCGGAATTCTCCGGCCGCGACTTCGGCGGGGCCGCCACCGGGCTTGCCCTGGCCGTCGCCGTCGCGTTCGGGCTGCTCCTGCTCATGGTGCACGCACCCGCCCGATCCCTCGTTCTGTTCCAGGGCACCATCGGGAGGATCCTCCCGAAGACGGTGCGACGCCCCATCGCGGATGCACTGGTCGCCTTCCTGGAGGGAGTGGCCGCCATCCGCGACTGGCGCATCGTGCTCCTGACGCTGGGCTGGTCGCTCGTGGTCTGGGGCGCCGGCGCGGTGGCGTTCTGGATCGGCTTCCGGGCCTTCGGCCTCGATGTCCCGTTCCTCGGCGCCGTCTTCCTCCAGTCCGTCATCGCCCTGGCCGTCTCCCTCCCCTCCGCCCCCGGGTTCTTCGGCCTCTTCGAGGCGGGCGCCCGCATCGGGCTGGTGGAGGTGTGGGGCGTGGAGTCCTCCCCCGCGGTCGCGTTCGCGCTCGGGTTCCACATCGCCGGCTTCATCCCCATCACCGCGCTCGGGCTGTATTACGTCTGGAGGCTCGGGCTCTCGTGGCGCGACGTGGAGGAGAGCGAGGAGGCCGTGGAGACGGCGGTGGAGGCCGGGGAGAGCGCCGCTGGGGGCGCCCCGACTCCCGCGGTGCGGGGGAAGGTGAGTGGAGAGGAGTCGTGAGGGAGCGGGCGCGGGCCCCTGCCAAGGTCAATTTGCAGCTCCGGATCCACGATCCGGAACCGTCCGGCTTTCACCGGCTGGAATCGCTGTTCTGCGCCCTCGAGCTCGCCGATGAGATCACCGTGGAGGTCGACGCGGCACCCGCCGGGGGTGGCGGCGTGAAGCTCGATGTCGAGGGCCCGGACCTCGGTCCCCCGGAGGCGAACCTGGCCGTCCGCGCAGCCCGCGGGTTCCTGGCGCGGGCCGGCGTCGAGCGGGCCGTCGCCATCCGGCTCCGGAAGACGATTCCCGCAGGCGCGGGGCTGGGGGGCGGATCCAGCGACGCCGCGGCGGTTCTGCGAGCCCTGGATGCGCTGTTGCCCGGTCTCGTTCCTCCCCTCGAACTCGCCGCTCTCGCCCGGGAGCTCGGGAGCGACGTCCCCTTCTTCCTCCGCGGTGACGCGCTGGCGTGGGGCTCCGGCCGCGGCGACGTCCTCGCGCCGGCGCCGCCGCTCCCGTCGGCGCCGGTCCTCCTCGTCTTTCCGCCCTTTCCCGTGTCCACCGCCGCGGCCTACCGCTGGCTCGACGAGGACAGAGCGTCCGCGCCCGCCGCCGGGGCCGGCGCGCCCCCCTCCGTGTCGGCGGACTGGCCTCCGCACTCACCCCGATCCTGGCTGGCGGCCGCGCAACGCGCGGCCAACGACTTCGAGGCGCCGGTCTTCCGCCGCCACCCGGAGCTGCGGGCTCTCAGGGACCTCCTCGCGGAGGCCGAGGCCGTGATCGCCATGCTGTCGGGCAGCGGCTCGGCGCTGTTCGGCGTCTTCTCCGATGAGGACGTCCTCCGCGGCGCCATCGCGCTCCTCCGCGCCCGGGCTCCCCACGTCCATCTCGCCCCCACCCGTACCGCCTCGCGTTGATCGTCGGGACGCGGCGGTATTACCTTTGCGCCGCCATTCCCCGGTCGTCTAATGGCAGGACGGAGGACTTTGGATCCTCCAATGGTGGTTCGAATCCACCCCGGGGAATCTCTCGAGATCGCGAGGTGCACGATGTCGCCCGTGGGACCTCTGAAGTTCAAGCGGATGCCGGAGGGCGTCCGCCGTCAGGTCGAGGTGGCCGCCGCGAGCGCCTGGGAGGGCCTCGTGGAGGTCCACGCCGACCACGCCCTCCGCTTCGTGTCCCTCATGGCCGGCCGCATGCCTTTCAGTGAGGCCGTCAGCCGCTACCTGAACGAGATGGACGTCCGCGACCCCATGGCGTCCTCCATCCGCTCCCGCGTCCTGATCGCCCTCGAGGATGCCCGGGCGGGGATGGGGGGTCGCTCCTCTTCGGTCCCCTCCGAACCCGTGCCGGGCACCGACGAGACCGGCGATGGTCTCCGCCGGTTCCGCCCCGATGTCCTGGTCAAGGGGATCGCCCGGCGGGTCCGGGAGACCGAAGAGGCGGAGCAATGGATCGCCCTCGCCATCGCGCGGGCCGAAGAGGCCGTCATCCGCGCCCACATCGAAAACGCCATCACGTTCGCGGGTGTGCTCCAGCCGGAAGCCGTCCTCTCCGATGCGGTGGAGGACTACATCGAGCTCCTGCGGATCTCCGGCGGCCGCGCCCAGGCGGTGTTCCAGCGGACCATGGCCCGCCTCGCCGACCTCCACCTCCCGGGTGACCGCGCGATCGACGCCGGGAGCGACGCCCCGGAGGGCGCATGAGGAGGTGGCCGGTCGACGGTTGACCGTCCGTGGAGAGCCGCCTACCTTGCAAGGCTGTTGCGCGCCCGTTTGGCCACTCGCGGAGGCGGATGCCCGAGGAACCGTTTCACGGCCCCATGATGCTGCTTTCCGGGACGGCCAACCGGCCGTTGGCGGAAGAGATCGCGGGCGCGCTCGAGATGGCGCTGAGCGACGCGACGGTTTCGCGGTTCGCGGACGGCGAGATCTTCACACGTCTGAACCAGAACGCGCGGGGGCGGGACGTCTATATCGTCCAGCCGACACCGCCGCCGGCGGAGAACATCATGGAGCTGCTGCTCCTGACGGACACGGCGAAGCGGGCGTCGGCGGCGCGCGTGACGGCGGTGATGCCGTACTACGGCTATGCGCGGCAGGATCGGAAGGACCAGCCGCGGGTGGCGATCGGGGCGAAGCTGCTGGCGAACCTGATGGTGGCGGCCGGGGTGGACCGGGTGCTGGGGATCGATTTCCATACGCACCAGCTCCAGGGCTTCTTCGACGTGCCGGTGGACCACCTGTACGCTGCGCCGGTGCTGACGGGCTACTTCCAGCAGAAGGGGTTGCGGGACGTGGTGGTGGTTGCGCCGGACGTGGGAGCGGCGAAGATGGCGCGGGGGTTCGCGCGGCGGATCGACGCATCCTTCGCAATCATCGACAAGCGGCGGCCCGCGCACAACGTGGCCGAAGTGCTGTCGGTGGTGGGCGAGGTGAAGGACAGGACGTGCATCATCGTGGACGACATGATCGACACGGCGGGCACCATGACGAGCGTGATCGCCGCGCTGGACGAGCGGGGGGCGACGGCGATATACGTGGCGGCCACGCACCCGCTGTTCTCGGGGCCGGCGGTGGAGCGCCTGCAGGACTCGCAGGTGACGGAGGTGGTGGTGACGAATACGCTCCACATTCCGGAGGAGCGGAATTTCGAGAAGTTGAAGGTGCTGTCGGTTGCGAAGCTGCTGGCACGGGCGATCCGGTACACGCACTCGAATGAGTCGGTGAGCCAGCTGTTCGATTGAGGAGAGAAGAGGAATGGCGGAGAACGCGACATTGAAGGCCGCGCTGCGGGACGAGCAGGGGAAGTCCGCGGCGCGGCGGATGCGGCGGGAGGGTCGGATTCCCGCGGTGATCTACGGCCGTGGCGAGGAGACACGCTCGCTGTCGCTGGATGCCCACGAGTTCGAGATGCTGGTGAAGCGGTACTCGCTGGACACCACGCTGATCGAGCTGTCCATCGAGGGCGCCAGGAAGAAGGCCGGGAGCGTGAAGGCGCTGGTGAGCGAGGTGCAGAGGCACCCGTACAGGCCGCAGGTCCTCCACGTCGACTTCCAGCAGATCCATGCGGGAGAGACGGTCACGGTCGAGGTACCGATCCGGCTGGTGGGCACGGCGGAGGGGGTGCGCGCGGGCGGCGTGCTCCAGCACGTGCTGCACGAGCTGGAGCTCGAGTGCGCCGTGGAGGTGATCCCGGAGGCGATCGAGGTGGACGTCTCGGGCCTCGAGATCGGCGATTCGGTGCACGTGGCCGAGCTGAATCTGCCCGAGGGCGTCGAGGTGCTGGTGGATGCGGACCGCACCGTCTGCACGGTGGCCGCCCCGACCGTCCTGGAGGTGCCGGAGCCGGAGGAGGCCGCGGTCGCGGAGCCGGAGCTTGTCGGCGCCGAGGGCGAGGAGGCCGAGGGTGGCGAGGGCGAGGGTGAGGACGAGGCCGGGGCCGAGGGCGGCGAAGGGTAGGTGAAGGTCATCTGCGGGCTGGGGAACCCCGGCCCGGAGTACGATCCCACCCGCCACAACGTCGGGTGGTGGTTCGTGGATCGGCTGAGCGCCGACTGGGGGATCGGACCCTTCGATCGGAGCGGTCCGGCCCTCGTGGCGGGTGGCCCCGTGGGAGAGCACCAGGCCCTGCTGTTGAAGCCGGTCACGTACATGAACCGCAGCGGCGCCGCCCTGGCGCCGCTCCTGGGTGATCCGGAGCTGGACATCGCGCGGGACCTGCTGGTGGTGGTGGATGACGTGGCCCTGGAGCCGGGCCGCGCTCGCCTCCGTCCGTCCGGCACCCCGGGCGGACACAACGGCCTGAAGTCGGTGGAAGCGGCGCTGGGCACGCCGGACTACTCCCGGCTCCGCATCGGGGTCGGCGCCCCACCCGCGGGGAGGGGGCTGGTGGAATGGGTGCTGTCGCCGCTGGAGCCGGAGGACGAGGACCTCGTGCTGGGGCTGTTCCCGGATCTGGTGGCGGGCGTACGGGTGTGGATGGACGAGGGAGTCGAGGCGGCCATGGGCCGCACCAACCGATGAAAACGGAGGCGTAGGTGACGGAACTCGTTGCATGGACCATGTGGGCCCCGCTCTTCGGCGTGGTGGGCCTGCTGGTCGCGCTGGGTCTCTTCTTCTACGTGCGGGGGCAGTCGTCCGGCACCGACCTCATGCGCGAGCTCGGGGAGCGGATCCACGAAGGGTCGATGGCGTTTCTCCGGCGCGAATACAGCGTGTTGGCGGTCTTCGTGGTCGTCGTGGCGGCCCTCCTGTTCTGGGCCATTGGCTTCCATACGGCCCTCGCGTATTTCACGGGCGCGCTCAGCTCGGTGGCGGCGGGCTTCTTCGGCATGAAGGCGGCCACGCGGGCGAACGTGCGGACGTCCGCGGCGGCGAAGGAGTCCGGGCAGGGGAAAGCCCTCCGGATCGCCTTCTTCGGCGGCGCGGTCATGGGGCTTTCGGTGGCGGCGCTGGGGCTGGTCGGCTTGGGGCTCTGGTACTTCATCTTCGGAGCCGGGGCCATCACCGACGCAGACTTCCGCCGGTTCGCGGAGATCGTCAGCGGCTTCGCCATGGGGGCCAGCTCGATCGCGCTGTTCGCCCGCGTGGGGGGCGGGATCTACACCAAGGCGGCCGACGTCGGCGCGGACCTGGTCGGCAAGGTGGAGGCCGGGATTCCGGAAGACGACCCCCGCAACCCGGCGACCATCGCGGACAACGTCGGTGACAACGTCGGCGACGTGGCCGGGATGGGGGCGGACATCTTCGAGAGCTACGTCGGCAGCGTGGTGGCGACCGTGGCGATCGGCGCGTCGAGCGCGTTGTACGCGGCGAACCGGGCAGAAGCCGTGGCGCTCCCCCTCCTCACCATCATGGTGGGCATGATGGCGTCCCTCCTGGGCATCGCCCTCATGAAGGTGCTCGAGCGCTTCAACCCCGCCGCGGCTCTGCGCAACGTCACGTTCGTGGCCGCGGCGGCCTTCCTGGTGATCATGTACTTCCTGGTCCAGGGACTCGGATTCGAGATCTTCGACCCCATCACCGGCCGCGCGTTCGGCGCGCACGGGCCATTCTGGGCGCTGGTGGCCGGCACGCTGGTGGGGATCTTCATCGGGCTGGTAACGGAGTATTACACCGCCGCACGCCCGGTCCGCCGGATCGCGGAGGCGAGCGAGACCGGTTCGGCGACGAACATCATCTCGGGGCTGGCGGTGGGGATGGAGTCCACGGTCATCCCGGTGCTGTTGATCGCGGTGGCCATCGGCGTGTCCTTCCATTTTGCCGGTCTGTACGGGATCGGGATCGCGGCCGTGGGCATGCTGGCGACCGTCGGGGTCACCATGTCCGTCGATGCCTACGGCCCCATCGCCGACAACGCGGGCGGGATCTCCGAGATGAGCGGCCTCGGTCCGGATGTGCGCAGGATCACCGACGGGCTGGACGCTATCGGGAACACCACCGCGGCGATCGGGAAGGGCTTCGCCATCGGCTCGGCGGCGCTCACGGCGCTGGCGCTGTTCAGCGCGTACGCCACCGCGGTCGGGCTCAACGAGACGGGGCTGAACATCATCGACCCCCAGGTCACGATCGGGCTGCTGATCGGCGGCACGCTGCCGTTTTTCATCGCCGCCCTGACCATGACGGCCGTGGGCCGGGCGGCCGCCGGGATGGTCGCCGAGGTGCGCCGCCAGTTCCGCGAGATCCCCGGGATCATGGAGGGGACCGGGAAGCCGGACAGCGCCCGCTGCGTCGACATCTCCACCCGGGCCGCGCTCCGGGAAATGATCCTTCCCGGCCTCGTCGCGGTGCTGGCTCCCGTCGTCGTCGGCTACTTCAGCATCCTCGCCCTCGGCGGCATGCTGGCCGGCGCGACCGTGACGGGCGTGCTCATGGCGCTCTTCATGGCCAACGCGGGCGGCGCCTGGGACAACGCCAAGAAGTACATCGAGGGCGGCGCCCACGGCGGAAAAGGCTCGGAGCCGCACAAGGCGGCGGTGGTCGGGGACACCGTCGGCGACCCGTTCAAGGACACGTCCGGGCCGTCGCTGAACATCCTGATCAAGCTGATGAGCGTGGTCGCCCTCGTGCTGGCCCCCTGGTTCGTCCGGATTCACGGCATGGCGTCGGCCCCCGATGGCGTGTCGCTGCTGGACGGCGTCCGTCAGCTGCTCGCCGCGTTCTTGGGCTGACCC
>DATKBW010000205.1:0-7209 GCA_035513575.1 Longimicrobiales bacterium
GGCGGCGGGGTGCGCTACCTGGCCTGGCTGACCGGACTCTGGGAACGGGAGATCGCCGATCCGGAGGAGCGCCTCAAGTTCATCCTCGCCTCCTACAACGCCGGCCGCGGGCACGTGCAGGACGCCCAGCGACTCGCCGAGAAGGCCGGTGATGATCCGTCGGACTGGGAGGACGTGGCGTACTGGCTGCTGCAGAAGTCGAAGCCGTCGGTCTACCGCGACGATGTCGTACGTTTCGGCTTCGTGCGCGGCCGCGAGCCGGTGCAGTACGTGAGCAAGATCCTGGAGCGGTACGATCGCTACCGCGGAATGGAGGGCCCGTGAAATCGAGTACCCGCAACGAAGCACGCGCCGACACGGCAACTACGGAGACCGTCGTGGACCTTTTCGAAACGCCTCCGGCGATCCTGGAGCCACACGCGAGCCTGCGCTACGTGGGCACGCTGTTCAAGGTCCTGGGCGTAGTGGTGTTCCTCCTCATCGTGGTGGAAGTGCTGCTGGGAGTGCGCGCCGACGGCGTCCAGGCGCTGCCCGTGCTGCTTCTGGAAGTCGCCCAACTGCTGGTCATCGCCGGACTGCTGTGGGGCGGTGGCGACATCGCCAGGCTGATCCTGGAAACCAACCACGACATCCGCGCGAGCCGGATCATGCTCTGGCAGCTCACGCAGCTCCGGCGCATGGAGCTGCGGCGCGTGGGGATCGAGGTGGCCCCCGTCGGGCCCGGGATGACTGCCGAGACCCTGGACGAGGGCTGATCATGGCCGGCGACGGGAAACGGCGGAGCGGCACAGGCGACGATCGGGCGGCGAGCGAGAAGGAGCGCCGCCAGCGCAAGCTGGACGAAGCCCTCGACGACACGTTCCCGGCCAGCGACCCACCGGCCGTCCGTCCCAACCGGGCGGACCCCGACCCGGTGCCCGACAAGGGCTCTGCGGGACGCGGCACGGCCGACCGAGGGCGCGCCACGGGCGCGAACGACGGCGCCGGGGCGGCCCACGGCGACGGGGCGTCGCGCCCTACTGCCTCCGCTCCCCGGACCCGAACTCGGAGCCCTCCGCCCCGCGCAGTGTGATCGCGGTCGCCCGGCCGTCCTCCACGTCGAACTCGAAGCCGACCCCGGGCTCCACCGCGAAGAACTGACCATCGCGGTACAGGCCGGGGCCGAAGCGATGCGACCCGGCGGGAAACAGGTCGAACTCCAGGTCGTCCTGGGGGTGGATCCCGAACGGCAGCCGGCCGCGCAGCTTGCCGTTCATCTCGAACACCTCGAAGGTCGTCGTCCCCGCGGGCCACGGCATGCCCGGGTTGATCTCCAGGTCGTACGTCCCCAAGTAGCGCGCGCGGTCCTCGGCGGCGAGCTCCCGCACCGTCGGCGGCACCGTGATGTCGAGCGACACCGCGGTCGTGCCCCAATGCAGTTCCAACACCATCGCGTCGCCCCGCACGACGGGGAACCTCCACGTGAGCATCTCGAGGTGCTCCCGCGTCTCCGGGGTGGCCGCGACCGCCACGGCCCCGGTCGCCGAGTCGGGCTTCTGGAAGTGGAAGATCTCGGGGTCCTCGTTCAGGATGATGGACCACGAGTCCTCGCGCGGGATCGCCCACACGGAGTACTTGCCGGCGGGCACCTCCACGCCGTTCATGCGGATGTCGCCGTCGACCTCGAACGTGGTCGCCCAGTTCGCGCCGGGCGTCCACACCACGCCCCAGGGGACGAGGTCCCCGAAGAGGTCGCGGCCCCGCGCGGAAGGCCGGGAATACTCCACCGTCACCGTCGTCCCGTCCGCCGTCTGCGCGGCCACGCCTCGCTCGCTGGCCCGGATCTGCGCGTGGGCCGTGCTGTTCGCGCCCGCCACGAGCGCGCAGGCGGTGGCCACCGCCAGGGTCGTTCTGGTCATGCGGGATAGCTCCTGTGAGAGTCCTGCCGGATCGAACGCGCGCCGGTGGACGCCTGTCGACGCCTGGACGCGGAAAGCCGCTTCGGTCGATCGTGCGCGCAACACGATGGCGGCCACGGGCGACGGGATCAATGCCGCCTCGCGCGCGCCAAGGCGCTCCGGTCGGTCGCGTCTCGAGCGATCGGCGCCTCGCCCACCGCGGCTCCGCGCCTGGCCCAGGCTCGACGCCGAGCCCGCGCCCCCCGTACCTTGTAGGGCCGGGGTCGGCTCCGTTCGGGCCACCCCGCCGCGGCAGTCCCGCCTCCTCCGCGGTCGTTCTCCCCCGAACCGATGGAGCGGACCATGAACGCTGTGTGCAAACTCCCGCTGGCGCTGTGCGGCCTCCTTCTCGTAGCGGCGTGTGACGATACTCCTGAATTAAACCGGGAGGGTGCGGATGCCGGGTGGGACTGCGAGGTCCCGGCCAGGATCGGATCGCCCGTGACCATCTCCGTGGTGTCCGACACCGCCGAGCAGGGAGCGGCGCGGTCCGTGGCGGTGGACAAGCCCGTCGTCGTCGTCTGCGTCGGGGACGTGCTTGGCTGGCAGGCGGATCCGGCGACGATCGCGGGCTGGGAGATCGAATGGGACGGCGAGTCCCCGCTCGCCCGCGGGGTCTCGCCCGCCGGGGACGAGCAGGGGCGCGGCGAGGGGCAGGCGGCCACCATCGGCATCTTCAAGTACACGGTGCGGGTGACCACCGCGGACGGCGTCCAGCTCGAGCTGGATCCCGACGCCGTCATCATGCCGTAGGGCATGCGGGTGAAGGCGGCGCCGTCCGGCGTTCAGCCTTCCCCGGACGTGCCGGTGAGGCGCAGGAACCGGGGGTCCCGATGGAGGTCCTCGAACCACCAGTCGGTCGGCAGGGACTCCTTGGCGGCGGGACGGAACGCGACGTAGTCCTCCAGCCGCGTCAGCGCCCGGTCCGGCTGCCCCAGGAGCATCCAGGCGTGCGCCTCGTCGTAGGCGAGAATGGGGAGCGGCTCGGGCGCCCGCGCCCGCTCGATGAGAGCCCGTGCCGAGTCCGGCAGGCCGGCGCGCGCGGCGACCCCAGCGATGGCGATCCAGCCGAATCGCCGGCTCACTTCCCGGTCGTCCGCGGCGGAGTGGCGCACGAGCCCGTCATGCAGCTCCCACGCGCGCGCGACGTCGGTGGAGTCGGCCGGGTACGACTTGAGCACCAGCAGGCCGCACACGTAGAAGAACCCCCTCTCGGGCCAGCGCCGGCGTCCCTCGGAGCAGTGGGCGTCCGCGGCCTCCCCGTCGCGTCGGTCGTTGGCGGCCGTGTACAGTTGGAAGACGACCCGCGGCGCCTCCTCGTAGAAGTGGTCGGTGTCCAGGGCGCGCCGCGCGTAGAGTTCGGCCTGCTCGAACTCGCCCAGCCGGTGGTACAGCTGGCTGAGCACCCACGCCGCCCGCGGCAGGCCGGGGTCCTCGCGCAGGGCCGCGCGGAGGTCCCGCTCCGCCGCGCGGAGCAGCGTGTTGGTCTCCCCCGCCGGCGCCACCTCCGCCAGCCCGTAGAGCAGCCGGCCGCGCAGCTCGAGCGCGTCGGCGTCCCCGGCATGACGCTCCAGCGCCCGGTCCGCGTATTCCAGCGCCTCCCGCGCCCACGCCTCCGAATAGCTGCCCGCGAACTCGGCCTCCGCGCGCGCCCGCGCCTCGGCGGTCCAGCCGCGCTGGATGATCGGCTCGTTCCAGTCCGGGTCCTCCCGCTCCGCCCGCTGGAGCAGCGAGTCGGCCCGGTCGAGCCGTCGCATGGCCGCGGCGCGGTCGTCACGCGCGATGGTGTCGGCGGCCTCGCGCAGCTCCAGGGCGCGCTGCACGAGGAGCCAGGCTTCGCTGCTTTCGCTGCCGAGCTGAATCTCGTGGGCGCGGATCTCGACACCGAGCCCCTCCCGGAGGAGCCGCGAGACCTCCAGCGCGAGATCGGCCCCCATGGCGAGCGCCCCGCCCGCGACGCCGGAGACGGTGGCCGTCCGCAGCACGCGGGGCGCCCCGTCGCGGAGCGCCTGCAGGCGAACCCTGGCCAGAACGCTGTCCCCCGACCCGGTCAGGCCCCCCTCCACGAGGGCGCCGACGTCCAGCCGGGCGAAGATCGAATCGAGCGGCACGTCGCCCGCCCGGAACGGTTTCACGGCCGTCACCGGCCGAACGTCGAGGGTGGGCACCGATGCCAGGTCCTCGATGAGGATTTCGGTGAAGCCCGCCGCGAGCGGCCCCAGGTTCTGGTCCTGGGAGTTGTCGTCGAAGTAGAGCACGGCGATGCTGCCGGGCCCGGGGGTCAGCGGCGGGACGGGTGCTTCCGGAATCAGGCGTCGCAGGGCTACGAAGGTCGCCAGTACCACGACGAGCGCCCCGAGCAGGACGCCGATGATCTGCCTCCGGCGCGGCCGGCGCACCCAACGGGGCCAGGGGCCGGGGATGGACGGGGCCCCGCCGACGCCCACGGCTTCCCGCTCCTGGATCCACCCGATGGCGAGGACCAAAACGAACCCGAGAATCGCGACCACCAGCGCCGCCTGGAAGTAGATGTCGGCGAGCATGCCGCGATCCACCAGCATGTCCACGACCTGCAGCGCGACCCACGCCACCATCGTGTAGACCGCCGCCGCCTGGAACGCGAAGCGGCCTCGCAGCCTGTCCGTGAAGCGGTCCATGGGCGACGGCAGCCAGGCCCGACCCGATCGCGGACCCCCCGGGGGGGCGTCCGCGACGGTGGCCGGGTGAGGCCGGCCGGCCGCTTCCGCTTCCCCGGCGTGGAAGATGCGCGCGGCGATGTCCGCCAGGCGGCGGGCCTTCGTTTCCCGCCACCGTTGCAGCCGTCCGTGCCGGAGAGGCGGCAGGCCGTCGAGAAACGGGCCCCGATACTCCCGCCGGGCGGCGTCATAATCGCCGCGCTCCACCGCTTCGGTGAAGCGGGCGGCATCGATGCGTGCCTCCATGTCGCCGACGGCGATGCCTTCGGCGGTCTCGACGATCGCGTCGTCCCCGAGACAACGGCGGATGGTGTCCAGCAGACCCGCGAGGCTCCGCGCGGCGTCCGCCTCTCCGCGGTCCGCCGCGTCCGCGCGCACGAGCGCGAGCAGACCCGCGCGCGGCGACGGCCCGTCGAGCAGGAGGTGGACGAGAAGGGCGAACGCGTCGGCGTCGTCGATCAACCCGACTCGCCGTTCGCCGGCGAAGGTTACCGACGCGTCCCCGAGGGTGCGGACTTGGAGCATGGTTCTGCGGCCCGTCGGGACAGAGTACGTTCACTCACCGAAAGAGTGGACGACGCCCCGGGTGGGCGCAAGGGAAACGCGGCCGCGGGAACCCGCGGCAGCCGCCGCGGTCGTCGGTACCGCTCGCGTGACACGCGGTCCGGCTCCTCCGATCTTGCCCGCATGCAGATCATCGACGCCGGCATGCTCGCCTTCGCGGCCTTCCACGCCCTGAAGGGCAAGGTCTCCTTCCCGCTCACCTTCCAGGTGCCCCGCATGCTCCGGGCGTTGCTCGCCGAGACGCCGGACGCCTACGCGCTGTGCTGGAACGCCGCGCGGCTGCGCAAGGAGGCGCTGTGGCCCGCCTACCGGGACCGGCCCGAGATCTGGCAGGAGGCGGGTGCGGAGGACTTCGACGCGATGCTGGGGGTGCTGTCGTCGCTCGGCGCGGTGCAGTACCGGGTGGACGGGTGGGAGGCGGACGAGGAGATCGCCGCGCTGGTCCACCGGCTGGAGGGCACCCGGCAGGTCCGCATCCGTTCCGACGACAAGGACTTCTTCCAGCTCCTCAGCGGCAGCACGCGCATGATCGGCCGGCGCCGGGGCCTCGTGCGCTGGTCCGACGTGAAGGAGATCATGGGCGTGACGCCGGCGTTCGCGGCCGACTTCCAGGCGCTGACGGGCGACCCGGTCGATGGCATCCCGCGCATCCTCCCGCCCGCCGCCTCGAAGAAGCTGCTCGCCACCCGCGGGCACGTGCGCGGCTGGATCGACCGGGACCTGCACGTGGAGGCAGGCATCCGGTGGCGGCTGAACGAGAGCCGCGAGCAGCTGCGCCTGAACCTCGCCCTGGTGGACCTGTCGGCGGACGCGGTCGGACCCGTCCCGGATCCCCTGCTCGACGGCTGGGGAGACCTCGAGGCGGCGCGACGGGTCGGTGAGCGCCTGGAGATCACCTACCTGCAGAGCCCCGAGCTGGCCGACGACTTCGCCATCCTGCGGGAGGGAGGCGAGGCGACGCGCCGGCTGCTGGGCGTCTGAGGGAGGGAGGCGGACGCGCCCCGGACGGCGGGCGGTCGCCCGGCCACCGGGATGTCGACGCCGTGCCCGGCGTTTTGACCGTTCGCGCATGGGGCGCGTAAGCTTCGGCTCCGTGGCGGCCGGACGCCTCCGGGCCGCGGCCGCCTGGCTCTCCCCGCACCGGCGCTGGACCGGAGGAGGACCGGAATGGTGTACGGATGTCCACCCGCCGCGCGCGTGCGTGCCACGCGCAGGCCCCGCTACCGGCTCCGGGTACTCCCGCTGCTCGTAGCGGCCGCCTGCGGCGGACCCGAGGTGGATTCCACCGTCGGGACGGAAGAATCCGCGCGCTCCGCAGCGACGGCGGGATCCGCCGACGCCACCCCGCCCAACACCCTCACCGAGGCCGAACGCGCCGGGGGCTGGCGGCTCCTCTTCGACGGCGAGACGCTGGACGGGTGGCGGCCCTTCAAGGGGGAGGGGGCGCCCGACGGCTGGGCCGTCGAGGACGGCACGCTGGCCCGCGTGGGCCCCGGCGGAGACATCATCACCGAGGAGGAGTTCGAGGACTTCGAGCTGTCGCTCGAGTGGCGGGTCGCGCCGGGAGGCAACAGCGGGATCTTCTACCTGGTCAGCGAGGACGCCGAGTACGTCTGGGAAGCCGCCCCGGAGATGCAGGTGCTGGACGACGCGGGCCACCCCGACGGCCAGTCGGAGCTGACGTCGGCGGGCTCGAACTTCGCCCTCCACCCCGCGCCCCGCGGCGTCGTGCGCCCGGCCGGCGAATGGAACGAGGCGCGCATCGTCGTCCGCGACGCACACGTGGAGCACTGGCTCAACGGGCGGCGCATCGTCGAGTACGAGCTCGGCAGCGAGGACTGGGAGCGCCGGGTGGCCGCCTCGAAGTTCGCCGAGTGGGACCGGTACGGGCGGACGCGCGCCGGCCACATCGGGCTGCAGGACCACGGCGACCCGGTCTGGTACCGGGACATCAAGGTCAGGCCGTTGGCGGGCGCCGGCGACCCGCCCGGATGAACCGTCGCGCCTGGATC
>DATKBW010000206.1:0-44584 GCA_035513575.1 Longimicrobiales bacterium
CCCCGACGTCGCTCAGCGCCGTGGATCGAGAACAGAGGGATGACGAGGGGCAGGAATTCTCGACTCACGCCGCCGCAGGGAGCCGGGGCCCCGCGGATCGACGGCTCGCGAGCCACGATCAGGCTCCCGGACCGTTCCTACGTCGCATCAACTCGGAATGAGGACAGTCTAGGCCGCGCTGGCGACCTCGACGGCCTATCGAGCCGAGCTCGTCCGGGTAGGCTGCCATCAGCGTGGCGGGCGCCTGACGCAAGGAAGGGGAGCGGGTCGAGAGAGAGGACCCGGCGTCCTCCCCGGCCCCCGGGGAGCCGTGGAACGCCGGGTCCGCATTCCGGTGTGCCGGGGAAGAGCGTCTACATCCGCGGGGTGTCCGTCACCATCGTGTCGCCCATCATCATGGTGTCACCCATCATCATGGTGTCACCCATCATCATGGTGTCCATGGGCGCCGGCGGCGGAAGCGTCTGCTCCTCGGCATCGAACGTGTCCAGATCGTCCAGTTCGGCTTCGTCGTCCCCGCCGCACGCGGCGGCGGCAAACAGCATCAGACCGAGAGTATACCACTTCCCGCTCATGGGTCTTGCCCCTTCTCCCCGGCTCGAAGTTGGGTCGGGCTCACGCCCTCCGCGTGACCCCGGTGGGCACCGCACCGGTTCGGCGCCCCGCGCTCCTCACGCAAGAAATGAGGCACAGCCACCGCGTCAGCCCGGACCGGGTCTGGCGACCCCCTCCGGCATGGCCGGCAGCGTGCCGGGCTTCCCCTCCACGGCGTTATAGTAGTAGCGGACGGTGGGATACGCGAAATCGATGTCATCGTGCGCGGCGAACTGCGTGAGCACGTCCTCCCAGATCGCCTGCGCCGTGCCCCGGCGCCGGCGCGGATGACAGAGGTAGCGCATGGTGAGCGCCACCCCGCTCTCCTTCACGATCGTATAAACCGTGGGGGTGAGGGTCGAGTAGAAGATCATGTACTGGCGGCTGGCCTTGAGCATCTGCTGCTCCGCCTCTTCCACGGTCTCCCGCGCGTGCCGCTCCACGACCTCCATCAGGATCTCCTTGGCCTTCTTCCAGTTGCTTTCGAACGTGAGCAGAACGGCGATCTCGTTCCAGATGAACTGCATGCCCCGGGTGTAGTTGGCGAGGGGCTCCCGGAAGATGAGTCCGTTGGGGATGTGGATGAGGCGGCCGGTGCTCTGGTCGGCGTCCACCCAGTTGCCGATCTCGAGGAGGATCACCTGGAAGACGCGCTGGTCGATCACGTCCCCCGCGTGTCCGCCGATCTGGATCCGATCGCCCACGACGAAGGGACGTCGCCAGATGATGAACAGCCAGCCGCCGAGGTTGACGATGGGGTCCTTGAGGGCGATGGCGAGGCCGGCGGTGACCAGCCCGAGGAAGGTGGCGATCTCGTGCAGCCCGCGGAACCAGATCCGCCCCACCAGGAGGATGGCGAGCACCACCGAGAAGTAGGTGATGGTCTTCCGCCAGCTGTACCGGGTCCGGACGTCCGTCACCCGCGCCCGCATCACCCGCAGCGCAATGCCGCGGATCAACATGATGATCAGGATCAGCAGGAGGGACTTGACGAGATCGATCTGGACGCCGGGGTCCATGTTGAACCAGCGCTGTCCCAGCTCCGTGATCGAGCTGATGACGGAGTCCCGCGCCTCCTGCCCCGCCTGCGGGGAGAACCCGCTCGGGAACGGCGAGAACGCCATCAACGGGCGGTGGCCGGCGCCAGGAGGTAGGGCTCGAGCACGTCCAGGCGGCCATCGATGCCCGAAGCGGCCTCGATCCCGAGCAGCGCCGCGACGAACGGGTGGACGTGGACGCTCTCGAAGGCGGGGACCACGCCAGCGGCCCGGACTGCTGGGCCCGCGGCCAGGAAGATGCCGTGCATCGGCTGGTACGCGGGGTCCCACCCGTGCATCCCGCCCCCGCGCCAGGGCCGGGCGGGCGGCGCGCTTGCGACCAGCCACCCGGGGTCGGCCGCGACGACGATCTCGCCCACGCGGCGGCTGTCGCGGTAGTGCCAGCGCCGGGGGGTCTCCTCGCGCAGGTGCACGGTGGCGTGGGGAACGCGATCGCGGAGGGCGTAATACACTGACCACAGGTGGGATTCGTCGCCGTCGAAGTAGAGCATGACCTGGGTGGTGTTGTCGACCACGCGGACGCCCGCCAGGTCGGCGTAATCCTCGAGGTAGACGATGTTGCGGGCGGGGGCGGGGGCCATGCCGTGATCGGAAACGAGGACGACGTTGACCTGGTCACCGACCGCGACGTGCTCGAGCCCGTCCAGGAGCCGCCCGAGGAGGGTGTCCATGGCCGCGACCGCAGCCGTCACCTCCGGGGCCTCGGGTCCATGGCGGTGGGCCGACGCGTCCACGTCGGAGAAGTACAGCATGACGATGCGCGGCCGGCGAGCGGCGGGGAGATCCAGCCAGGCCAGCACCGTGTCCACGCGGGCGGCGTTCGGGACGTCCCCGTCGTAGCGTTTCCAGTAGCTGGGTCGGAGCCCCTCCGCCTCGCTGCCCACCCAGAAGAAGGAGGCCGCGGTGAGCCCCTGCCGCTCCGCCGTCTTCCAGACCGGCTCGCCTCCGTACCAGCGTCCATCTTCTACGGACTCCCGGTCCCCGAGGGCGTAGGTGGCATCGAAGAGAGGATCGTAGAAGACGTTGTCCACGATCCCGTGGTTCCCGGGGTACAGCCCCGTGGCGAGCGTGTAGTGGTTCGGGAACGTCTTGCTGGGGTAGGCGGGGATCAGCCCCGCGGCGCGGATCCCGGCCGCGGCCACGCGGTCGAACGCGGGCGTGGCCACCCTTTCCAGGAAGTCGAACCGCAGCCCGTCGAACGAGACCATGACGACGTACATCTCGGCGGGGCCGGCGGGCGGCGCCGGAGGGGCCTCGGGTCGCGTCGGAGCGCACGCCCAGAGCGCGACGATCAGGAGGGCCGGCAGGGTGCTGCGGTGGCCGTCGCGGTGCGTTCTCATGGCCGGGTACGCTAGGGTGTGCCGGGGGGCTTGGCAACGGAGGGGAAGGGGGGCGAGTGGGGTATGGGGCTTGCAACGGGAGGACAGGCGGCGGAGGCTGCCGCCGGAGTGATCGGGCAGCCGCGCCCAGGCAGTCGACGGCGTTCCGGGGCCCGGTCCCGGGCGCCCGGTCGTCATCGGGCCCACCCATCCGCGGGAGGCATGATGGAGAATCCGCGCACGCCCGGCCTGGACACGTTCTGGGAGGCGGCAGACCAGGATGGGTCGGGGCAGGATCCCATCGAGCGGGAGCTCGAAGAGCGGGAGGACGCCCTCACGCGCTACCGCCACCTGATCGTCGAGGCCGAGGCGAACGGGCGGGAAGGCGCGGTCGAGATCCTGATGAAGCAGCACGACCGGGAGGAGGAGGCCGTGCGGCGGCTGAGGGAAGCGCTCCGGCGCCGCCGCGAGACGGCCGGATAGCGCACGCGGGATCGCCCCGCCGCCCGGCGGCGCGATGCAACGGAACGGCCGGGACGGGCATCGAAGTTCCGGAAGCCGTGACCGAGCGGAACATTGTCATCCGGTCGACACCGGTTATCTTGTTGGTCCCCCTGAACTTGTCGTCGCCGGGCGTGCACCCGCGATCCCCGCGCGCGCGTCCCCGGTCCGCTGCAACGAACGTAGCCCATGGCCCAATCCAAGCGTTGGCTCGGCGCCGGTGTCGCCGTCCTGGTCCTCGCGCTGCTGGTCGCCGGCGTGTACTTCCGTATCGCGGCGGAGTCGGGCGAGGAGGAGGGCACGGACGCCGGCATCGCGGCGCCGTCCTCCATGTTCTCCACGGACGTGGCGATCGCCGTGGAAGGGGCGGAGGTGGTCCTGGACACGCTCGTCCTGTCGGTGTCCGCATCGGGACAGGCGGAGGCGTGGCGCCGGACCCTGATCACGGCGGAAGTGGCCGGCCGCGTGGACCGCGTGGCGGTGGAGGAATCCCGTAGCGTGGGGGCGGGCGCGATCCTGCTGGCGCTGGATCCTGTGGACAAGCAGCTCGCGCTGGAGGAAGCGGAAGCGCAGCTCGCGCGGGCGGAGGCGTCCTATCGCGAGCAGATCCTCTTCGACGCGAACCTGCCGGAGGACGTGCGGCAGGAGCGGGCGCGGTCGGCGCGGCTGAAGCAGGGGGTCGACCAGGCCGAGATCGCGGTGAAGCGCGCGCGGCTGGACCTCGAGCGGACCCGCGTCCGGGCGCCGTTCCCGGGCCGCGTCGCGTCGCTGAAGGTGGTGCCGGGCCAGCTGGTCCAGAACGGCACCGAGCTGATGACGCTGGTGGACGTGGACCCGATCCGGCTGCAGGTGCAGGTGCTGGAGGGAGAGCTGACGCATCTGCGCCCCGGCGGCAGGGTGGAGGTCCGTTTCTCCGCGTTCCCGGAGGAGGTGTTCGTCGGCCGGATCGAGACGATCAACCCCCTGGTGGAGCAGCAGACGCGGACCGCCAAGGTGACCGTCATGGTGCCGAACCCCGATACGCGCATCCTGCCGGGGATGTACGCCCGGGTCCAGGTCGAGGCCCAGCGCATGCCGGACCGGATCCTGGTCCCGCGCTCGGCCATCCTGGAGCGGGACCGCCGCACGATGCTCTTCGTGCACCAGGAGGGGAAGGCGAAGTGGCGGTACGTGACGACGGGCCTCGAGAACGACGAGCTCGTGGAGATCGTGGCGAATCCCGAGACCGAGATCGTCCGGCCTGGCGAGGTCGTCCTGACCGGCGGCCATTTCACCCTGACCCACGACGCCAACGTGCGCCTGGTGGACGATTACAGGTCGACGGACACCGGGAGGCCGCAGTGAGGCTGGCTCGCGAACGAGGACCTCGCTCCGCTCCCGGAGGGGCGCACCGCTGCGCGGGTCACGTGGGAGCGGCCTGCGGCCGCGGTAAGGCTCGCTGTGCTCGCCCGGTGCTGGCGCTCGCCCTTCTGGCTCTGGTGGCCGACCCAGCGGGGCTCCGGGCGCAGGCGCAGGATTCGATCCCGCTGACGTTCGAGGAAGCGGTGCGGGTGGCGCTGGAGAACAACCCGGCGTATCTGCGTCAGGTCAACGCCATCGAGACAGCGGAACAGACGGAGCGGCAGACCTTCGGGCAGGCGTTCCTGCCATCGCTGACGGCGAGCGTCGACTTCGGCGGGGGCGGGTCACGGAATCAGAACGCCCTGGACAACTTCGGTCAGCCGATCGGGGGGACGGAATTCGTGGTGAGCCGGTCCAGCAGCGCGAGCCAGGTCCTGAGCGGGAGCCTGGCGCTGTTCAGCCTGGAGAACATCCGTTCCTACCATGCGGCCCGGGCGCGGACGGCGGCGGCGGACGCGGGGGCGGACTACCAGGCAGCGGTGCTGCGGACCGACGTGGGCCGGGCTTACTTCGACGCGGTACGCCGGCGGGACCTGGTGGATGTGGAGCGGCGTGGGCTGGAAACGGCGCGGGAGAACCTGAGCGCGATCCGCTCGCTGCTCCGGATCGCGGCCAAGGACCCGACGGACGTGCTGGGGGCGGAGCTGGCGCTGGCGCGGGCGGAGCAGTCGCTGAACCAGGCGGTGGGGGAGGCGCGCAAGGCGGGGCTCGCGCTGAAGGGAGCGATGGGCGTCGCGCTGGACCGTGAGCATGCGCTGGCGACGGGGTTCGCGGAGGTGTTCGACCCCGCCGTTCTGGATCTGGCCGCGCTGCTCGCCCGCGCGATGGGGGGGAGCCCGCGGCTGGCGCAGCAGGCAGCGAGCGTCGAGGCCGCCGAGCGATCCGTGTCGGCCGCCCGGGCGGCGCGGCTCCCGTCGATCGGCGGCAGCTACAGCTATTCCCGCAGCACCGACGCCGAAGGCTTCGACGCGATCGGCGCCTTCGACCTGCCCAATCAGAGGTGGAGGTTCGGCTTCGGGGTGGATGTCCCGCTGTTCAACCGCATGGGGACGAGCGCCGCCATCGAACGGGCGGAGATCGAAGGTGCGAACGCGCGGGAGTCGCTGCGGGAGGCGGAGCTGACGCTGGAGCGGGAGCTGCGGGTGGCGCTGATCGACCTGGAGAACGCCTACCAGGGGGTGCGGCTGGCGGAGCGGTCGGCGGAGATCGCCCGGGAGCGCCTGGCGCAGGGCCGCGAGCGGTACCGGCTGGGCACGATCGACTACACCGCCCTCCAGGACATGCTCAATTCGGTGGCACAGGAGGAGCGGGGTGTGAGCAACGCGCTCTTCACCTTCACGACCGCCCTCCTCACCGTCGAGGAGAAGGTCGGCGGTCCGGTGACGGAGCCGGAGTAGGTCATGAGCCTGCCGCGTCGCTCCATCGGCCGGCCGGTGGCCGTGGCCATGCTGTTCGTGGCCGTGAGCTTCCTCGGCCTGATCTCCTTCGCCCGGCTGCCCATCGACCTGCTGCCGGACGTCTCCTACCCGAAGCTCATCATCTACACGCAGTACGCCGGCGTCGGCCCGGCCGAGGTGGAGCGCTTCGTCACGACGCGGGTGGAGGAGCAGGTCGCGCGGGTCCCGGGCGTCCAGGAGGTCGAGAGCATCAGCCGCGAGGGCGTCTCGCTGGTGACGGTCCGGTTCGTCTGGGGCACGGACATGGACTTCGCGGTGCTGAACGTCCGCGAGCGGATCCAGACGCTGGACAACGTGCTCCCGCAGGGCGCCGACGTGCCGGTGGTGCTGCGCACGGATCCGCGGAGCGAGCCGGTCATGGCCGTGTCCATCGCCGGGCAGACGGACCTGCGGGCGCTGAAGGAGCTGGCCGAGAGCGTGTTCCGGCGGCGCCTGGAGCAGATCGACGGCGTGGCCCAGGTGGCGGTGACGGGAGGGCTGGAGCGGGAGATCCAGGTGGAGGTGGACCCGCGCAAGCTGGAGGCCTACGGGATCACCATCGCCGAGATCGCGGAGGCGCTGGCCGCGGCCAACTACAGCCGGCCGGGGGGCACGGTGCGGCGGGGTCGCTTCAGCTACAGCCTGCGGACGCTGGGGGAGTTCGAGACGGTCGAGCAGATCGCGGACGTGGTGGTGGCGCGGCGGGGCGGACCGGGCGACGGTTCGAGCGGAGACGGCGGGGAGGGGGACGTGGCGTCGACGGTGGTGACGCTGCGGGATGTGGCGGTGATCAGCGACAGCTTCGAGGAGCGGGAGAGCATCGCGAAGTACGGCGGGGTCGATGCGGTGGGGCTCCTGCTGTTCAAGGAATCGGACGCCAACACGGTCCGCGTCTCGGAACAGGTGGACGCGGTCCTGGCTGACCTGCGGGGCGAATACGACGAGCTGTCGGTGGACGTGGCCATGAGCCAGGCCGGGTTCATCGCGGACGCCATCTCGAACGTGGTCCAGGCGCTGATCCTCGGGGGCATCCTGGCGTTACTGGTGCTCTTCCTGTTCATGCGGGATGCCCGCTACCCGGTGGCCATCGCCCTGGCGATCCCCATCTCGGTGCTCGTCACGTTCTCGCTCCTGGACCTCGCCGGTGTCTCCCTGAACATCATGAGCCTCGGCGGGCTCGCCCTCGGGGTGGGGATGCTGGTGGACAACGGCATCATCGTGCTCGAGAACATCTTCCGGCACCGGGAGATGCAGGCGGCGGGGCTGGAGGCGGGTGCGCTGGACACCGCCGCGACGGGCGCGGAGGAAGTGCAGGGCGCCATCACGGCCTCCACGCTGACGACGATCAGCGTCTTCGGGCCGATCATCTACGTGGAGGGCGTGGCGGGGGAGCTGTTCGGCGCGCTCTCGTTCGCGGTGGCGTTCTCCCTCCTGGCGAGCCTGCTCGTGGCCCTGACCCTGTTGCCCGTGATGGCGGCGCGCTGGCAGCTCCACGCCGACGAGCACGTTTCCTTCCTGCGGCGCGGCGCACGGCGGGTGGGGCGGGTGGCGGGGACCGGGCTGTCGCGTGTCTTCGGGCCGTCGCTGCGGGCCTTCGACCGCGCCTTCGCCCGGTTCGCGGAGTGGTACCACGGCGTGCTCGAGGCCGCGCTCCGGCGGCGCGGCCGGGTGGTGGGCGTCATGGCGGCCATGCTGGTGGTGGCGGTGGCGATCGGCGCATCGCTGGAGCGGGGCGTGCTCCCCGACGTCGACCAGGGCTCGTTCCGGGCGCGGGTGGAGCTCCCGAAGGGGACGCCGCTGGAGCAGACGGACGCGCTGGTGACGCGGCTGGAGGAGGCGCTCCTGGCGGACCCGGAGGTCGCGGCCGTGTTCAGCCAGGTGGGGCAGCAGCCGGCGGTGGCGGGGATGGACGAGCGGGAGACCGGGCTGCACACGGCCACGCTGGAGGTCCGGCTGGCGGAGGGAGCGGTGACGGAGGAGGTGCTGGAGCGGCTGCGGCCGCGCTTCCGTCAGTTCCCCCCGGGCGTGCTGAGCGTGTCGACCAGCCAGGCGACGGCGCTGGGCCGGCTCCTGGGCGGCGGCGATGCCGACCTCGCGGTGCGGATCCGCGGCGATGACCTGAATGCCGCGCTGACGTACGCGCAGCAGCTGGAAGGGCGTCTCGCGCGGGTGGCCAGCCTGGAGAACGTGCGGCTCGGGCTGGAGCTCGGGCAGCCGGAGGTCCAGGTGGAGATCGACCGGGAGCGGGCGGCGGCGTACGGGATCGAGACGCGGCGGATCGCGGAAACGGTCGAGCGCTACATGCTGGGGGCCGAGGCGACGCAGTTCGTCGAGTTCGACCGGAAGATCCCGGTGGTGGTCCGCCTGCCGGAGTCGGACCGCCGCTCGCTGGCGACGCTGGACGAGCTGCGGATCGACGGCATCCCGCTGCGGGAGCTGGTGCGCACGCGGGAGGCGCTGGGCCCGAGCGAGATCCAGCGGCGGGAGCAGAGCCGGGTGGTCCCCGTGCTGGCGGACGTCGCCTCGGGCGGGCTGGACGCCGCGGTGGCGGACATCCGGGCGGCCGTCGCGGAGGTCCCCACGCCGCGCGGGCTGCGGCTGGAGATCGGCGGCGAGAACGAGGAGATGCGGAAGAGCTTCCGCGACCTGGGGTTCGCCTTCGCCCTGGCCCTGCTGCTCGTGTACATGATCCTCGCCGCGCAGTTCGAGTCCTTCATCCACCCCTTCACGATCCTGCTGAGCGTGCCGCTGGCGCTGGTGGGCGCCGTGGTATCCCTGTGGGTCGCGGGGGCGGGACTCAACACGATGAGCCTGATCGGCGTGGTGATCCTGGTGGGGATCGTGGTGAACGATGCCATCGTGAAGGTCGACTTCATCAACCAGGCCCGGGCGCGGGGCGCGGCCGTGCGGGACGCCATCCTCGAGGCCGGGCGGGCCCGGCTCCGGCCGATCATCATGACGACCGTGACCACGGTCCTGGGGCTGACGCCGATGGCGCTGGGGATCGGGCGCGGCGCCGACCTCCGCGCCCCGCTGGCCATCGCCGTCATCGGTGGGCTGATCACGGCCACCGGGCTGACCCTGATCGTGGTGCCCGTGGCCTACGACCTCATCGAGGAGCTGCGCGGCCGCCTGCGGGGGCTGGGCCGGCCGGGGACCGGTGAGGAGGCCGCGGCGCCGTCCGGGAGCGCCGCGGCCCCCGCGCGGGAGGCGGTGGGTGCCGCGGGAGGCCCGGCCTACCTGCGTCGTGACGGGGAGGCGCCGGAGTGATCCGGCTCGCGATTCGCCGGCCGGTGGCCGTGACGATGGCGTACGTGGCCATCGCGCTCCTGGGGGTGGCCGCGTGGCGGAACATCCCCCTCGAGCTGCTGCCGAACACCCAGCTCCCCCAGCTCTCCATCCAGGCCGGCTGGCCCGGCTCCTCACCCGAGGCGGTGGAGGCCTTCGTCACGTCCCCGATCGAGGGGGCGGTCCAGCAGATCCGTGGCGTGGAGAAGGTGACGTCCACGTCGCAGGCGGGGCGGACCGACATCCAGGTCCAGTTCTCCCGCGCGACGGACATGGATTTCGCCCGGCTCGAGCTGTCCGAGCGGCTCGCCGCGCTGCGGGAGGACCTGCCCGCGCGGGTGCGGCCGGTGGTGATCCCGTACGTCCCGCGGGAGTTCCGGGAGCAGCAGAAGGCGTTCCTGACGTACACGGTGACGGGCCCGTACACGCCCGAGGCGCTGCGGGCGCACGTCCAGGACGTGCTGGCGCCGGAGATCACGCAGGTGAGCGGCGTCAACGACGTGGAGGTGGAGGGCGGGCGCGACCGCCTGCTGGAGATCGAGCTGGACCCGCGGAAGGTGGAGGCGCTGGGCCTGTATCCGCAGCTGGTGCAGCAGCGGATCGCCGAGATGGAGTTCGTGAAGGAGGCCGGGTTTGTCGAGGTCGGGGGCCGGCTGCGGACGGTGGCGATCCGGCATCGGGCGGAGTCCGTGCAGGAGGTGCTGGACCTGCCGGTGCTGACGGACCTGGGGCGGATCGTCCGGCTCGAGGATGTCGCCCGCGCCCATGACACGTACGAGGACCCGCGGTCCTTCTATCGCATCGACGGCTTCCCGGCGGTGAGCTTCACGGTCCACAAGGAGCTCGGGACCAACGTGGTGGATCTGGCCGCCGCCGTGAAGGCGCGGCTTGCCGCGGTCGAGGAGCTGAATCCGCCCGGGACCCGGCTGATCCTGGACGAGGACGAAAGCGAGGCGGTGGAGACCCAGCTCTCGGATCTGCGGACCCGCGCGATCGTGGCCGCGGTGGTCATCTTCCTGGTCCTGCTGCTGTTCCTGCGCTCGCTCCGGTCGGCGGGCATCGTCTTCACCACCATCGCGTTCTCGATCCTCATCACGCTCAACCTCATCTACTTCGGCGGGCTCACCCTGAACGTCCTGACGCTCATGGGGATCGCCATGGGCTTCGGGCTCATCGTGGACAACGCCATCGTGGTGCTGGAGAACGTCTACCGCCGGCGCCGGATGGGCGACACGCCCGTCACGGCGGCGGACCGGGGCGCGCGGGAGGTGGTCCTGCCCATCCTGGCGGCCACGCTTACCACGGTCGTCGTGCTCATCCCCTTCGTCTACCTCCAGGGCGAGCTCCAGGTCTACTACGTCCCCCTCGCCATCGTGGTGGGATTCAGCCTGATGGCCAGCCTCTTCGTCGCGTTCAGCTTCATCCCGGGACTCGCGAGCCGGATCCTCGGGAGCGTGGAGCCGGACGCGTCCGGGCGCGCGCTGCCGCAGTTCGCGCGGGCGTACGCGGAGCGCGTCGTGGACCGGTGGGAAGCGGTCGACGAAAAGCGGCTGGCGCGCCGGGCGCTGTGGGGGCCGCGGCTGCGCAGCGGCGCGCGAATCGTCCTCCGGCCGGGGCGCTGGCGGTGGGGGACGCTCCTGCCGTGGCGGCTCGGCCCCGCGCTGTCGCGGATCGCCCGGCGGCTGGCGGCGCGAGCCGGCGAGGGGGGGCGGCGGGTCCGGGCCGGCTTCGCCGGGCTCGTGGCGCGCAGGCGGGGGACTGGCGGGACGGGTGGCGCCGCCGGCCCCCCGGCGGCCGTCGCTCCCGCCGCCGCGGTCGTGCTTCCGCCGTGGTACATCCGGCTCTATGCCGGTCTGGTGGGCTTCACGCTGCGGCACCCGGTGGTCACCGTCGTGCTGGCGCTGGCGATGCTCGGCGGCTCGTACAACCTCTTCGACAAGTACGTGACCCGCGGGGTGCTGTGGGGCAACTGGTGGGGGCAGGACAACTACATCGACATCCAGGTCCGGATGCCCCGCGGCGAGGAGATCGAGCGGGTCGACAACCTGACGCGCTACTTCGAGGAAAAGCTGAAACAGATCCCCGAGGTGGAGCGCTTCGTCACGCGCGTCTACCCCTCCTACAGCCGGACCCGGGTGGAATTCCCGGACTCCATCGAGCTCACCAACATCCCGGTCAACATCAAGGAGCAGATGGTGGCATACAGCCACCAGTTCGGCGGGATGGACGTCCGGGTCTACGGCTATGGCCCGTCGTTCTACGGCGGCGGGTCCAGCCCGCCGAACTATTCGATCCAGATCTACGGCTACAACTACGAGAAGGTGCGGGAGATCGCGGACGACCTGGGGCAGCGCCTGACGCGCTTCAGCCGGATCCGCGAGGTGGACACCAACTCCGCGGGCCGCTGGAACCCCGACAAGCAGACGGAGCTGGTGCTGGACCTGGACCGGCGGAAGCTGGCGCTGCACGACCTGAGCGCGCGGGACGTGGTCTGGCAGGTGGCGGCCGCGACCCGGAGCGGCGCGGGGGGCGACCCGGTGCGGATCGGCGGCGAGGAGCTGCTGTTCGCGGTGAAGCTGGAGGGGAACCGCGACCTCGACCTGCTCCAGCTGCAGAACCTGCTCATCCCATCGCGCACCGGGTCCGCGGTGCGCCTTGGCGATGTGGCGCGGCTGGAGGAGCGGAACGTCCTGAGCCGGATCGAGCGGGAGGACCAGCGCTACCGCCGCTATGTGGCGTACGAGTTCCGGGGGCCCACGAAGCTGGGTGACGTGATACGGGACGCCGTCGTGGCGAACACGTACCTGCCGCCGGGCTACGAGCTGGAGACCGGGGACACGTGGCGCTGGGACATCGCGGAGCAGAAGCAGATCTACGGGGTGCTGGGCCTGTCGATCTTCCTCGTCTTCATGGTCACGGCCGCGCTGTTCGAGTCGGTGCGTCAGCCGCTCACGGTCCTGCTCACCGTTCCCATGGCGCTGGTGGGGGTCTTCATGATCTTCTTCTACACCGGCGCCAGCTTCACCCGGGAGGCGTACGTCGGCGTCATCATGATGGGCGGGATCGTCGTGAACAATTCGATCCTCCTGGTGGACCACGTCAACCACCTCCGCCGCACCGAGGGGATGGCGCTGGAGGCGGCGACGGTGCGCGGGACGCTGGAACGCGTCCGGCCGATCCTCATGACCAGCGCGACCACCATCCTGGGCCTGCTCCCCCTGGTCCTGTTCAGCGAGTCGGCCAACGAGAACATCTGGAACGCGCTGGCCTACGCGCTGATCGGCGGCCTCGCGAGCTCGACGATCCTCGTCCTCACCGTCACGCCCACGCTCTACATGATGTTCGAGCGGGCGCCGGAGCGGCGGCGTGTGGCGCGGCTGGAGAGGGAGTCGGGGCTGGCCCCCGCCCCCACGGCCCCCACCCTGCTGCCAGGGGCGCCGGGACTGTCCCCCACCTGAGGCGGAGGGAACCGATGCCGAGTCACGGGTCCGCCCGGCCGGCGGCCTACGGGCTGGCCGTGATCCTCACCGCGTGCGGCGGCGGAGACACGCCGGTGACGGACGGGGTGCGGACGACGGTGGATACCACCGGGGGCGTGACCCGCGTCCACAACGCCGGCGCGGCCCCCGTCCGCTCGCTGGCGCCGGTGTTCGCGGTGGGCGAGGTCGGCAGTCTGGAAGAGGGGTCCGTCGAGGAGTTCGGTCGGGTGGCGGCGGTGCTCCTGGGCCCGCTGGGCGAGCTGTACGTGGGCGACACCCACGCGCGGCGGATCGCCGTGTTCGACTCCACGGGCGCCCTGCTGCGGGTGATGGGACGCCGGGGTGCCGGCCCCGGCGAGATCGAGGGCCTCCAGGACCTCGGCTGGCTGGCCGACACGCTGGTCGTCATGGACGGCCCGAACGCACGGCTGACCCGGCTCTCCCGGAACGGCGAGTATGGCGGGCAGTGGCCGTTCATGCGCGTGTCCGGGACCGGGGTCCGGCTGTACAACGCCGGGGTTGGCGAGCTGTACTCGTTCGCCCTCCGCTTTTCCCGGGAGGGTGGCGGGGGCGGCGGCAGCGAGCCCGTGTGGGCCCGTTTCCTCCCGGGGGGTTCCAGCGACACGATCCCGCGCGTGATCCCCGGCCAGGTCGCCCGGACCGAGGGCGCCTTCGAGCTGTGCCGGGCCGCCAACGGGCTGTCGGTGTTCAGCAACCCGCTGGGGGAGTCGGTCGTGGTGCGGCCTGCGCGGGACGGCGCGCAGGCGCTGGCGTGGACGTCGTCGTACCGGGTGGCGTTCGTGGACGCGGCGGGCGACACGCTGCGGGCGCTGACCCGCGACGTCGCCCCCGTCCCGGTCTCCGACGCCGAGTGGGAGAGCGTGGCCGCGGACTACGCCGACTGGAGAGCCACCTGGGGGGGTGCGGACTGCGAGGGCTCCATTGCCCGGCCGGGCACGAAGCGCCTCCTGCTGGCGCTGCATTACGACGCGCGGGGACGCCTGATCGTCGAGTACGAGGACCGCGCCGGCCGGGCGCTGGACTTCTACGACGACGCCGGCCGGTGGATGGCCACGGCACCGTTCGTGGAGCGGGACGAATCCGTCGACCCCGCGTTCCGGAACGGCCGCGTGGCGGTGGTGCGCCGGGACAGCCTGGATGTCCAGCGTGTGGAGGTGTTCCGCATCGCCGACGGTGAGCAGTGAGCCCCGCCGCGCCGGACCGCCCGCCGCGCCCCTGGCGGCGGTCCGCCCCCCGGTGCATCCGCGCACGCGACTCCCTATCTTCCCCCTGACCATGACCGACGCCCCATCTTCCCTCCGGGTCGCGCGTGAGGAGACCATCGACGCGCTGTGCGCCGATTTCGCCCGGGACGGGCTCGGGATGGCCGAGCTGGAGCGGCGGCTCGCCAGGGCGCGGGAGGCGCGCACCCGGGAAGAGCTCCGCGCCCTGCTCGCCGATCTGTCCGTTCCCGCCGCCCCGGCTCCCGCACCGATCCCCTCGCGCGGGACGGGGCCGGTGGAGCCGGCGGACGCCACGCGGGTCACGACCTCCGCGCGAGGGCGGAAGGAGGAGATCCGTGCCAGCCCTATGAGCGGTGCCCCGCGGGTTCGCTTCGCGCCGTCGCCGACCGGCTTCCTGCACGTGGGCGGCGCGCGCACCGCGCTGTTCAACTGGCTGTTCGCGCGGCACCATGGCGGCACGTTCGTCCTGCGCATCGAGGACACGGACCGGGACCGATCCAGCGCCGCGATGACGGAGGCGATCCTCGACGGCATGCGCTGGCTGGGCCTGGACTGGGACGAGGGGCCCGTCCACCAGGCGGACGGCGTGGAGCGCCACCGCCGCGACGCGCTCCGGCTCCTGGAAGAAGGGGAGGCCTACCGCTGCTTCTGCGCACCGGTGTCGCTCGAGGCGAAGCGGCAGGCGGCGGAGGGGGAGAAGCTGGCCTACCGCTACGACCGTCACTGCCTGACCGCGATCCCGCCCGGTGACTCGGAGCGGCGCGCGGCGGATGGGGAGCCGTTCACGGTGCGTTTCCGGGTCCCGGAAGGGGAGACCACGTGGGATGACGCGGTGCACGACCGGATCTCCTTCTCCAACGCCGACATCGAGGACTTCATCGTCCTCCGGACCGACGGCACGCCCATCTACAACATGGCCGTGGTGAGCGACGACCACGAGATGCGCGTGACCCATGTGATCCGGGGTGACGACCACCTGTCCAACACGCCGAAGCAGATCCTGCTCTACCGCGCCCTCGGCTGGGAGCTGCCGACGTTCGCCCACGTGCCCATGATCCTGGGCAGCGATGGCAGGCGGCTGAGCAAGCGCCATGGCGCCACCGCGGTGGGACAGTATCGCGAGCAGGGGATCCTCGCCCCGGCGCTGGTGAACTTCCTCGCCCTCCTCGGCTGGTCGCCCGGCGATGACACCGAGGTCATGGCGGTGGCGGAGCTGGTCCGGCGCTTCTCCCTGGAGGGGATCAACAAGAAGAGCGCCGTCTTCGACACGGAGAAGCTGGCGTGGCTGAACGGCCAGTATCTGGCCGCCATGCCGGCCGAGTCCCTCGCGTCGCTGGTGGCGGACCGGGTGATCGCGGACGGGCTGGCGAGCGGGGAGTCGCTCGCGGAGCACCGGTCCTGGTTCCTGGGCATGATCGAGCTCCTCAAGGTCCGGTCCCGCACCCTCGGGGACCTGGTCCGGCAGGCCCGTCCGTACCTGACCGACGACCTGGTGTTCGACGAGGATGCCGTGGCGCAGCACTGGGGGAAGAAGTCCGGGGAGGTGGCCGGGCGGATGCAGCGCCTGCGGGACGTGCTGGCGGCCACGGAGCCGTGGGCGGAGCAGCCTCTCGAGGAGGCGCTCCGCAGCCTCGGCGAGGAGCTCGGCGTGGGCGCGGGGAAGCTGATCCACCCGCTGCGGGTCGCGGTCACCGGCCAGGCGGCTTCGCCCGGAATCTTCGAGGTCCTGGTCCTCCTGGGACGGGAGCGCACGCTGGCGCGTGTGGATGCGGCGCTGCCGCGCATCGAGGCGCTGGCGGGGGCGGGCGCCGGTTGACGCCGGGGGTGCGGAGGATCGGTTGACACGCGTTGCGGGTCTCCCTACGATCCCTTCCTCCATGCCCCTTGGTGTAACTGGCAACACGTCTGACTCTGGATCAGAAGAGTCCTGGTTCGAGCCCAGGAGGGGCAACTGACGGTGATGGGAGGCGGCGCCCCGGCCGACCCTGCCCACGCCCGCTTTCCCACGGGAATCCCTGACATGGCAGAGCCGCTGACCTCGCTGGAGCGCCGGATCCTCGACTGGCTGATCGAGTACGTCCGCCGTCATACCTATCAGCCGTCCATCCGCGAGATCGGGGCGGAGTTCGGCATCAAGAGCACGAAGACCGTGTCGGAGCTGATCCAGTCCCTGGCGGACAAGGGCTGGGTGCAGCGGGATCCCTCCCGCTCCCGCGGACTCCGCCTGCTGGGACTGGAGCTGGACGCGGACGTGGTCTCGGTCCCGCACATCGACGTCCACCTCAGCGACCCGTCGCTGGAGGACCCTCTGGAGAGCCTGACCCTCGACCGCAAGCTGGCCGGCGGGGCGGGCTCCTTCATGATCTCCATGGTCGGCAACGACATGCGGGACGCGGGGATCCGGGATGGCGACCTCCTGCTGGTGGAGCCCGTCCCCGTGGACGAGCTCGCGGACGGCGACCTGGTCGTGGCGCGCATCTCCGGCGATACCCGGGTGCGGAGGTTCGAGCGGCGCGGCGGTGGCCGGATCGTCCTGGACGCGCCCGGGACCTCCCCGACCGTCATGACGGCCGCGGCGCTGGAGATCCTCGGACGCATCGCCGCCGTGATCCGGCGGCTCCGGACCGACGCTCCGGCCGGGCTGGCGGGGGAGCGGAAGGGCAAGGGTGCCATCGCCGGCTGAGCCCGGGCGGCCGTCGCAAGCCACACCGGCGGATCCCGATGACGCCGCCTGGATGCGGCGGGCGCTGGAACGTGCGGCGGAGGCGGCCGCGGCGGACGAGGTGCCGGTAGGGGCCGTCGTCGTCGTGGACGGGGCGCTGGTGGCGGAGGCCCACAACGAGCCGCGGGCCCGGAAGGATCCCACCGCCCACGCCGAGATCCTGGCGCTGCGCCGCGCGGCCGAGCGGCTCGGGCACTGGTGGCTCGACGGCGCGACCCTCTACGTGACGCTCGAGCCCTGCGCCATGTGCGCCGGGGCGATGGTGCTGGCCCGCATCGACCGTCTCGTCTACGCCGCGGCCGACCCCAAGGCCGGCATGGCGGGGTCCCTCGCCTGCATCCCCCAGGACGACCGCCTGAACCACCGCGTCGCCATCACGGCCGGCGTCCTGGCCGACGAGGCCGGCGCGCTGCTCCGCTCGTTCTTCCGCGCCCGGCGTTGATCCGGGTCCTGGTCTCGGCGGAAGCGGAAGCCTTCCTGACCCATGCGACGGTCCCGGGCGACATCGCGGTGGACCTCCTGGACCCCGCCCACCCCATCCCCGCGGGCGCCCCGCACGCCGGCATCCTGCCCCTGCTGACGCGCCGGATCGGCGCTCCGGAGATGGATCGCCTGCGGGGGCTCGTGGTCATCGCCAATATGGCCGTCGGGTACGACAACATCGACCTGGACGCGGCGCGGGCGCGCGGGATCCGGGTGACGAACACGCCCGACGTCCTCACCGGTGCGACCGCCGAGCTGACCTGGGCGCTGATCCTGGCCACGGCGCGGCGCGTGGGGGAAGGGGAGCGGCTGGTGCGGGCGCGGACGTGGACGGGCTGGTCCCCCACGCAGCTGCTGGGCACCGGTCTGAACGGGAAGACGCTCGGCCTCCTCGGGGCCGGCCGGATCGGCCGCGATGTCGGGCGCCGGGCCGGGGCGTTCGGCATGCGCGTCGCCTACTGGGGCCGTTCCCGGCACCCGGCGTTCGAGGCCGCGTGCGGCGCGCGGTGGTGCGACGACCCGGCGGCGCTGGCGAGGGAGTCCGATGTCCTGTCCATCCACCTCGCCTCGACGGATGCGACGCGGGGCCTGGTGGATGGCGCCCTCCTGGACCGGCTGCGGCCGGGCGCCATCGTCGTGAACACCGCGCGCGGCGATGTCGTCGACGAGCCGGCGCTGGTGGAGCGGCTCCGGACAGGTCGGCTGCGGGCGGGTCTGGACGTCTACGCTCGGGAGCCGGCGGTCCCGGAGGGGCTCGTGGGGCTCGAGAACGTGGTGCTCCTGCCGCATCTGGGGAGCGCGACCGAGGAGGCGAGGCAGGCGATGTTCGACCTGGCCTGGGACAACCTGGTCCGGGTCGTGAAGGGCGAGGAGCCGGTCACTCCGGTCGTCTGAGACAATGGGTTCGAGGAGGAGCGCCATGGCCGAGTTCCACCCGCCCCTGGACGGGATCCACGAGGCGGCCCTGTACGTATCCGACCTGCGCCGGGACGAGCGGTTCTGGCGCCGGCTGGGGCTCCAGATGGTGGGGCGGAAGGAAAGCCGCCACGTCTTTTTCCGCGCCGGCCGGGACATGCTGCTCCTGTTCGACGCGGCCGCCAGCCGCGAGGGCGGGGAGGTGCCGGCGCACGGGACCCGGGGCGCGGGCCACGTCGCCCTGGACGTGCCGGACGCCGCCGCCCTCGAGGCGTGGCGGTCGCACCTGGCGGAGGCCGGCGTGGAGGTCGAGCAGGAGCAGGCATGGCCGTCGGGCGGCCGGTCGATCTATTTCCGCGACCCGTCGGGGAACAGCCTCGAGCTGATCACGCGGGGGAGCTGGGGACGGGAGGGGACGTGATCGAGGTCGAGGGGCTGACGAAGAGCTATCCGGAGGCGGACGGGGAGCGGGTGGTGTTCCGGGACCTGTGGCTGCGGGCGGGGGACGGGGAGATCGTGGTGCTGCTGGGTCCGAGCGGGTCGGGCAAGACCACGCTGCTGAACCTGGTCAGCGGGATCGACCTGCCCACCGCGGGTGACGTCCGCATCGACGGGGTCTCGCTGACGCGGCTGCGGGAGCGGGAGCGGACGCTGTTCCGCCGGGACCGGATCGGGTTCGTGTTCCAGTTCTTCAACCTGATCCCCACGCTCACGGTGGAGGAGAACCTGCTGCTCCCGCTGGAGCTGAGCGGGCGCGAGAGCGCGGCGGACCATGCCCGGGCGTGGGCGCTGCTGGAGCACGTGGGGCTGGGGGACCGGTCGAAGGTGTATCCCGACCGCCTGTCCGGCGGGGAGCAGCAGCGGGTGGCGGTGGCCCGGGCGCTGTCCCACGACCCCGCGGTGGTCCTGGCGGACGAGCCCACGGGCAACCTGGACCGGGAGACGGGGCGGAGGGTGCTGGAGCTGCTGGAGTCGCTCGCACGATCCGCGGGGAAGACGGTGCTCATCGTGACGCACAGCGAGGAGGCCGTGCCGCTCGCCGACCGGGTCCTGGAGCTGCGGGACGGGCGGCTCCACCCCCGCCAACCTCGATGACCCTGTTGCGCCGGTCGAGTCTGCGGCACCTCTGGCACCACCGGTGGCAGACCGGTCTCGCCGTCCTCGGTGTCGGGCTGGGCGTCGCGGTCGTGCTCGCCGTGGACCTGGCGGTGTCCAGCGCGCGACGCGGGTTCACGCTCTCCGCCGAGGCCGTCGCGGGCCGGGCCACCCACCAGGTCGTGGCCGGGCCCGGGGGGCTGCCGGATTCCACGTACGTGCGGCTGCGCAGGGCGGAAGGCGTCATCGCCGCGGCGCCGGTGGTGGACGGGGACGTGATCGCGGCGGACGGCGCCGTGGTGCTCCGCGTCCTCGGGGTGGACCCGTTCGCCGAGGAGCCGTTCCGGCGCTACGTCGGACGGCGGGACGACCTCGCCGCTGGCGCTGCCGGAGCCGCGGCCGTGCTGATCGGCGCCCGAGCCGGGCTGCTCACGGCGGCCACGGCGGCACGGCTCGGCCTCGCGGAGGGAGACTGGCTCGCGCTGGACGCTGGCGGGCGCCGGGACAGCGTCCGGGTGGCCGGGATCCTGGATCCGGCCGACGAAGCCAGCCGCCTCGCCCTCGAGGGCCTGCTCCTGCTGGACATCGGCACCGCCCAGGTCGTGCTGGGGCGGCAGGGGCTCGACCGCGTGGACCTCATCCTGCCGGACGACGCGGCCGCGGCCGGCGTCCGGGCGAATCTCCCGCCGGGCGCGGTCGTGCGCGAGGCGGGCGAGGCGGGCGGATCGCTGCGGGAGATGACCCGCGCCTTCGACCTGAACCTGCGGGCGCTGAGCCTGCTCGCGCTGATCTTCGGGATCTTCCTGATCTACAACAGCGTCACGTTCTCGGTGGTGCAGCGGCGCCGGCTCCTGGGGACGCTGCGGGCCCTCGGGGCCACGCGGCGGCAGGTGTTCGGGATCGTCCAGGTCGAGGCGCTGTTCATGGGGCTGGCCGGTTCGGCCATCGGCGTGGCGCTCGGCATCGTCCTGGGCAGCGGGATGGTCCGGCTGGTCACCCGGACCATCCAGGACCTCTACTTCGTCGTCTCGGTCCGGGAGCTGGTCCTGGGGCCCGGCCCGCTGGCCCGGGCGGTCGGCCTGGGCGTGCTGGGGACGCTGGTGGCGGCGGTGCCGCCGGCGTGGGAGGCCGCCACGACGCATCCCCGGGCGGCGCTCCTCCGCTCCGAGCTGGAGGCCGGGCTCCGCCGACGGCTTCCCCTCGTCTCCGCTGCCGGCGTGCTCCTCGCCGCCGCCGGCGGCCTCCTCCTGGGCCTTTCCTCGACGGTGGACGCGAGCTTCGCCGGGCTCTTCGGCGTCATCATCGGCGCGGCGCTCCTCACCCCGGCGGCCACGGTGGGCCTCATGCGCGTGCTGCGCCCGCTGGCGGGGCGGGCGTTCGGGGTGCTCGGCCGCATGGCGGCGACCGGCGTGACGGCGGGGCTGAGCCGGACCGGGCCGGCGGTGGCCGCGCTCACCATCGCGGTGGCGGTCACCATCGGAGTGGGGATCATGGTGGGCAGCTTTCGCGGCAGCCTGGTGACGTGGCTCGAGCGGACCCTCTCGGCCGACCTCTACATCTCGCCGGCCCGACCCGGGAGCACCGGCGGCGCAACCGGGAGCGACCGGATCGACCCCGCGGCGGTGTCGCTTCTGGCCGCCGACCCCGGCGTGGCCGAGGTGCGGCGCTACCGGCGTGGTGAGGTGCCGACCGTGGCCGGCCCCGTGGACCTGATGGCCATCGGCGTCGATTCGCGGCTGCGGAGCCACTTCGAGTACCTGGAGGGCGACCCCGCGGAGTTCTGGTCGGACTTCGTGGCCGGGCGCGCGATCATGGTGTCGGAGCCGTTCGCGTTCCACCGGGGTGTGCGCGCGGGCGATCGGCTGACCTTCCTCGCCGACCGCGGCGCCGTGACGCTCCCGGTCGCCGCGGTCTTCCGCGACTACGGGTCGGACCGCGGGATGGTGATGATGAGCTACGGCGGCTACCGCGGGCTGTGGGACGACCCCGTCATCACGACGATGGCGCTCAACCTCCGGCCGGAGGCGGACGCCGAGGCCGTAATGGATCGGCTGCGGGCGGGGACCGCCGGGGTGCAGGCGCTGTCGATCCGCCCGAACGCGCGGCTCCGGGAGGCGAGCCTCGTCGTCTTCGACCGCACTTTCGCCATCACGCAGGTGCTCCGGCTCCTGGCGCTCATCGTGGCGTTCGTCGGGGTGCTGAGCGCGCTGATGGCGCTGCAGCTCGAGCGGGGGCGGGAGCTCGGGGTGCTCCGGGCCAACGGCCTCACGCCCGGCCAGGTGTGGGCCATGGTGGCCTCGCAGACCGGGCTGATCGGCGTGGCGGCGGGCCTGATGGCCCTGCCCCTCGGTCTCGTCGTGGCGATCCTGATGATCGAGTTCGTCAACCGCCGCTCCTTCGGCTGGAGCATGCACCTCATGGTCACCCCCGCCACCCTCCTCCAGGGCCTCGCCCTCGCCCTCGCGGCCGCGCTCCTTGCGGGGGTCTACCCCTCCTGGCGGATGTCGCGGACCTCACCGGCGGAAGCGCTCCGGTCGGAATGAGGCCCGCCCTGCTCCCGCCCGTCTTCGTGGCCGCGTCCCTGGCCGTGGCCGCGTGCGGCGAGAGCCCCCCGCTGCGCGCCACCCTCTCGGTGGCCGCGACGCTCGCGGCGGGGGACACGGCGGGATTCGCCCGCGCCGTCGAGCCCCGGGCGCTGACCTTCCCCCGGGATCACGGGCCGCACCCCGAGTATCGGCACGAGTGGTGGTACTTCACCGGGAACCTGGAGCGGCCCGGCGGCGGCGCGGCGTACGGGTTCCAGCTGACGTTCTTCCGGAGCGCCCTCCGGCCGGGGCCGACGACGGTGGCTTCCGCGTGGGCGACCAGCCAGGCCTACATGGGTCATTTCGCCCTGACCGACGTGGACGGCGGGGGCTTCCGCGCCTTCGAGCGCTTCGAGCGGGGTGCCCTGGGGCTGGCGGGGGCGACCGGCGGCTCGGAGGAAGGGGTCCGGATCTGGGTCGGCGACTGGGAGGCTGCGCTCGTCGCCGCGGACGGACCGGGTGGAGCGGACGGACCGGGGAGCGCGTGGCGGGTGCGGGCGGAGGAAGACGGCGTCGCCGTGGACCTGTGGCTCACCCCCGCGAAGCCGGTGGTGCTCCAGGGGGATCGCGGCCTGAGCCGGAAGGGCCCGGAGCCCGGTAACGCGTCCTATTACTACTCGCTCACCCGGTTGCGGGCCCGGGGGACGGTCCGGGGCGACGGCCGCGAGGTCCCGGTGCACGGCACCGCCTGGCTCGACCGGGAATGGGGGACCAGCGCCCTCGGCGCCGGGCTGGCCGGGTGGGACTGGTTCTCGCTCCAGCTCGACAGCGGCGCGGAGGTCATGGTGTACCGGCTGCGGCGGGAGGACGGGGGCACGGACCGGTTCAGCGCCGGAACGTACGTGGAGCCCGGCGGTGGGGTCATCCGGCTCGGGGCCGACGACTTCGCGCTGGAGGAAACGGGCTCGTGGGACGGCCCGGCGGGGGTGCGCTACCCGTCGGGCTGGCGGGTCCGCATCCCGGGGGTCGGGCTCGACCTCCGGGTGGACCCGCGGGTCCGCGCCCAGGAGCTGGACCTGGCCTTCCGTTACTGGGAGGGCTCCGTGGCCGTGGAGGGCACCGGCCCGGGCGGCCCGGTGCGCGGCCTCGGCTACGTCGAGCTCACCGGGTACGGTGACCCGGGCTGAGCCCCGGCTCCGGTTCGCTGCCCCGACTCCTCCGTCGTGACGGGACGGCCGAGGAAGCGCAGCAGGCCGTACAGGATCACGAGCCCGAGGACCAGCGAGACGAACGGGTTGAGGCCGTAGGCGGTCGGGATGTCCCCCACGAGCATGGCGACCGCGCCCACCGCCATGGCGTAGGGCAGCTGGGTCCGGACGTGATCGACGTGGTCGCACCCGGAGGCCATCGAGCTGAGCACCGTCGTGTCGGAGATGGGCGAGCAGTGGTCGCCGAAGATGGACCCGGCCATGATCGAGCTGACCACGCCCAGCAGGATCGTGTAGTGGCCGCCCGAATCGAAGCCCACGCCGGCGCCCATGGCCACCGCCAGCGGGACGACCACGGGGAAGAGGATGGACATGGTCCCCCAGGACGTCCCCGTGGCGAAGCTGATGACTGCCGCGGTGAGGAAGACGAGGACCGGGAGCAGGTGGATCGGGAGCGTGTCCTGGAGCAGGGAGGAGAGGTACGGCCCCGTCCCCATGTCCTCGGTGACCCCGCCGAGCGACCAGGCCAGGACCAGGATGATCATGGCGAGCATCATGGCCCGCATGCCGCCCACCCAGGAGTCCACGGCCTCGGTGACGCTCAGGATGCGCTGGCCCAGCGACATCACGATGGCGGTCACCGAGCCGATGAAGGACGCCCAGATCAGCGACTTGAACGGGTCCGCCTCGCCCACGATCTCCCGGAGGCCCGCCCCGGGACCCGCCCCCGCCGCGCCGGTGAAGTAGATCCCGCCCAGCGCCACCGCCACGGTCGCGAGCACCGGCACGGCGGCGTTGTACCAGCGGCGGGGCTTCCCCTCGGGGGCCTCCATGAGGCCGCCGCTCGTGTCGGCGGCGAGCATCGCCCCCTCCCGATACAGCCCCCGGCCGCTGGCGGCCCGCTCCTCGGCGGCGTGCATGGGGCCGAAGTCCCGCCGGGTCCAGACGACCATGGCCACGAAGAGCAGCGCCAGGATCGGGTAGAACAGGTAGGGGATCGAGTGCAGGAAGACGTTGAACGGGTTCTCCGCCCCCGCGAGGAGCTCCGCCGCCTGCGCGGGATCCGTGACCTGCCCCGCCGCGGTCCGCAGCGTGTCCCCGATGAGCGTGATCTCGAACCCGACCCACGTCGAGATCAGCGCGATGGCGGCCATGGGCGCCGCCGTCGAGTCCACGATGTAGGCCAGCTTCTCCCGCGAGACCTTCAGCCGGTCGGTCACTGGCCGCATGGTGTTGCCGACGATCAGCGTGTTCGCGTAATCGTCGAAGAAGATGGCGATCCCCGCCAGCCAGGTGAAGAACTGGCCCCGTCGCCGGCTCGTCGCCGCCCCCCGCATCGACTCCACCATCCCCTGCGTCCCGCCGTTCCGGCTGATCACGCCCACCATCCCCCCGAGCAGGAGGCTGAACACGATGATGGCCACGTGGTCCGCGTCGGTCAGCGCGTTCACCGCGTAGGTGTCGACGCTGCGGAGCGTCGCTTCCAGCGGGTCGTAGCTCGCGAGGAAGAAAGCGCCCAGCCACACGCCCGCGAACAGCGAGATCACGACCTCGCGGAACACGAGCGCCATGATGATCGCGGCGAGGGGCGGGAGCAGGCTCAGCCAGCCGGGCGAGACGGCGACGGCGTCCATGGCTTCAGGGGTTCGGGAAATCGGGTTGCGCGAAGATAGGCGCTGGAGCGGGACGCGCAAAGAAGCTGAGCCAGCGAACCGATTTCAGCATGCGTTCGTCCCGTCCGGCCGTTGACGCTGTCGTAGCCCACCGGTAGCTTCTCTCGACCGCCGGACCGGAGCCCCTCGGCCCCCCAGGCATGGCAGCCCAGAGACAGCAGATCATGGACGGGCGCGCGGTCGAGCGCGCGCTGGCACGGATGGCCCGCGAGGTGATCGAGCGGAGCGCGGGGACGGACGACCTTTCCCTGATCGGGATCCACAGACGCGGCGTCCAGCTCGCGAACCGGCTGGCGGACGAGATCGAGAAGGCGGAGAGCCGCCGGCCCCCCGTGGGAACCCTGGACATCACGCTCTATCGGGACGACCTGGGGGCCGTGGGCCCCCGGCCGGTCGTGGGGGAGACGCGGCTGCCGGAGGGCGGCATCGACGAGCGGTTCATCGTGATCGTCGACGACGTCTCCTACACGGGCCGGACGGCCCGGGCGGCGCTGGATGAGCTGGCCGATTTCGGGCGCCCGCGGCGGATCCTGCTGTGCGTGCTGGTGGACCGTGGTGGGAGGGAGCTGCCGATCCAGCCGGACATCGTGGGGCGGCACGTGGACGTCCCGGCGGGCGGGCGGGTCGAGGTGCTCGTGCCGGAGCTGGACGACCGTCTGGGGGTGGAGCTGGGGCAGGCGGAGGCGACCTGATGCAGTCGGTGACGGCGCTGGGGAAGGACCTGGTCGGGCTCGAAACCCTCTCGGCGGACCAGATCCGGGGGATCCTGGACACCGCCGAGCCGTTCAAGGAGATCAGCGAGCGCCAGATCAAGAAGGTGCCCGTGCTCCGGGGGAAGACGATCGTCAACCTCTTCTTCGAGGCCTCCACCCGGACGCGCGTGTCGTTCGAGTTCGCGGAGAAGCGTCTTTCCGCCGACACGGTGAACATCGCGAGCCAGGGCTCGAGCGTCTCGAAAGGGGAGACGCTGGTGGATACCGCCCGGAACCTCGAAGCGATGCGGATCGACATGGTGGTGATCCGTCACGGCTCCTCCGGCGCGGCGCAGTTCCTGGCCGAGCGGATCCCCTCCAACGTGATCAACGCGGGCGACGGCCGGCACGAGCACCCCACGCAGGCGCTGCTGGACATGCTGACGATCCGCGACCGTCTCGGGCGGATCGACGGGGTGAAGGTCTGCATCGTGGGCGACATCCTCCACTCCCGTGTCGCCCGCTCGAACATCTTCGGTCTGAGGGCTCTCGGCGCGGAGGTCGGGATCTGCGGACCGCGGACGCTCGTGCCGGCCGGGATCGAGGAGCTGGGCGTGCGTCGCTTCCCGCGGATAGAGGAGGCGATCGAGTGGGCGGACGTCCTCAACGTCCTGCGCCTCCAGCTCGAGCGCATGCAGGCGGGGTACGTGCCCAGCCTGCGGGAGTACAACCGCGTCTTCGGGGTCAGCCGGGAGCGGCTCGCGGCGCCGGGGCGGGACATCCTGATCCTGCACCCGGGGCCCATGAACCGGGGCGTGGAGATCGACAGCGACGTGGCCGACGGCCCGCAGTCCGTGATCCTGAAGCAGGTGACGAACGGCGTGGCGGTCCGGATGGCGGTGCTCTACCTCCTGGCGGGCGGAGCGCCGGACCGGGCGGAAGCGGCGAAGACGGGCGGGGGTGATGGCTGATCGGGAGGTCCTGCTGAAGGGCGGCCGGGTCATCGACCCGGCGAACGGGGTGGACGCCACGCTGGACGTGCTGCTCGCCGACGGCGTCATCGCCGCGATCGGGAAGAAGCTCGAGGCGCCGGGTGGGGCGGACGTGCGGGACGTCACCGGGCTGGTGGTCGCACCCGGGCTCGTGGACGTCCACGTGCACCTGCGGGAGCCCGGCGGCGAGCACAGGGAGACCATCGCGTCGGGCGCCTGGGCCGCGGCGGTCGGCGGGTTCACGTCGGTGTGCGCCATGCCCAACACCGACCCCCCCATCGATGACCCGGCGGCCGTCGGCTACGTGGTCGCCCAGGGGCGCCGCGCCGGCGCGGCGCGGGTCTACCCCGTGGGCGCCGTGTCCATCGGCAGGAAGGGCGAGCGGCTGACCCTCGTGGGCGAGATGGTGGACGCGGGGGCGGTGGGCCTCTCCGACGACGGCCTCCCCGTCCACGACAGCGGCCTCATGCGGCTGGCGCTGGAGTACGCGTCCACGTTCGGGATCCCGGTGGCGGACCACTGCGAGGACCGCGCGCTGTCACGGAGCGGCTCCATGCACGAGGGGCTCGTCTCCACGCGCCTGGGCATCACCGGGATCCCTTCCGCGGCGGAGAACGTGATGATCGCCCGGGACCTCTTCCTGGCCGAGCTCACGGCCGGCCGGATCCACATCCAGCACGTCTCCACGCGCAGCGGCGTGGAGATGATCCGGGCGGCGAAGGGGCGTGGGGTGGCGGTCAGCGCCGAGGCTACGCCCCACCACTTCACCCTCACGCACGAAGCGGTGGCCGGCTACCGGACGGAGGCGAAGGTGAACCCGCCGCTACGGACCGCCGAGGACCGGGAGGCGGTGCGGGAAGGAGTCCGTGATGGGACGCTGGACTGCATCGCCACGGACCACGCGCCGCACCATTACGACGAGAAGGAGCAGGCGTTCGAGGACGCGCCATTCGGGCTCGTCGGGCTGGAGACGGCCCTCGGGCTCGCCATCACCGAGCTCGTGGATGGGGGCCTGATCGACCTGCCCACCCTCATTGAGCGCATGAGCACCGCGCCGGCCAGGGCGTTCCGCCTCCCGGGCGGGACCCTCTCGGAAGGAGCGGCCGCCGACGTGGTCGTATTCGACCCCGGGGAGGAGTGGGAGGTGGACCCTGCCCGGTTCGTCTCCCGGAGCCGGAACACGCCCTTCGCCGGCCGGCGGCTGCGGGGCCGGGCGCGGGTGACCATCGTGGGCGGGCGCATCGTCTGGTCGACGGACCTCGGCGTGGAGCACGCCCGGAAGGAGGCGGGACGACGTGGTTGAGATGAACGCCGCCCTGGTCCCCCTCCGGGACTGGCTCGGGCGGACGGAGCTCCCGTGGCCCGCCGCTTCGGCCCTCGGGGATGGGGCGCGGATCGTCGCCTGCTACAGCATCGTGAAGGCGGCGGTGGCCACGACGAAGCGGGACAAGCCGTACCTGCGGCTGGAGCTGAGCGACCTGCACGGGACCATCGAGGCGCGGGTCTGGGAGAACGCCGAGCGGTACCAGACCGTGGCGCAGCCCGGCGTCTACATCGGCATCCGCGGCCGTGTGGAGGTCTTCCAGGGCCAGCCGCAGGTCAACGTCGAGCATCTGGAGCGCGTCCGGGTGGACCCCGACGACCTCGGGCTCTTCATGCCCCGCTGCGCCCGCGACCCCGTCGAGATGGACGCGGAGCTGGCGGACCTGATGACGTCCGTGAAGGACGAGCCACTCCGGAAGCTGCTCCGGTCCATCCTCGGCCCCAAGACGCGGACCGGGGAGTGGTTCAGGAAGGCGCCGGCGGCGAAGCGGAACCACCACGCGTACGTGGGCGGCCTCCAGGAGCACACCCTCTCCGTCACCAAGCTGTGCGCCGCCATGGCCGCGCACTACGGCGCCGTCGTCGACCGCGACCTCCTCATCACGGGAGCCCTCCTCCACGACGTCGGGAAGGTCTACGAGATCGCCACCGAGGCGGGGTTCCCCTATACCACGGCGGGGAAGCTGCTCGGCCACATCCTGCTCGGGCTCGAGATGGTCCACGAGGCGGGGCGGAAGCTGAACGTCCCCGATGACCGGCTGCGCCTGATCGAGCACCTGATCGCCGCCCACCAGGGGCGCTTCGAGTGGCAGAGCCCCCGCGAACCCCGCACCCTCGAGGCCCTGATCCTCCACCACGCCGATGACACGGACGCGAAGGTCCAGCAGGCCATCGACCTCGTCCGCTCCAGCGACCACGGGTGGACCGAGTACTCCCGCGCCTTCGGCCGCGATTTCCTCAAGCACGGGGGCGGGCGCAATCCCGATGAGGACGCCCCCGCCGATCCCACCGGCCGGCCGGACCCGGACACGCTCTCGCTCTTCGACTGAAGGGGCGTGGGATCGGCACGCGTTTCCGTGCCGATCGTGGGGGCGCTCGCAGCTCCTTCCTGCGTTCGGACTTGTTTCACCGCCGCGGGGATCCCCGATCCCGGCTGTTCCTCGCTTCGCGAGTAGCGCCGCGGCGCGGCGGCTCGCCTCGCGCTCCCCCAGTCCCCCAGTCCCGGTGCGCAAGGATGAAGAGAGAAGAAGGCCACGAGCGTGCGGACGCCCGCGGATCACCCCCAAGTCGACGAAAAAAAGCCGCCCCCGTCCGGCGGACGGAGGCGGCTGGTCAGGCCGGCGATGCAGCGGCGGAACTAGGCGGTGCCGCCCTTCGCCACGACGATCCGCGCGAGCTGCGACTTCTTCCGCGCGGCCTTGTTCCGGTGCACCAGGTGCCGCGTCGAGAACCGGTCGAGGAGGGCCGAGGCCTGCCGGAACGCCTGCGTGGCCGTCTCCCCGTCCTCCGCGCTCATCACCTTCTTCAGCGCCGTCTTCAGCCTGGACCGCTGCGTGCGGTTGCGCTCGAAATGGCGCTGGCTCTGCCGGATCCGCTTGGTCGCGCTCTTGCTGTTCGCCAAACCCGATGTCTCCTCGTGTCGTCAACCCGCCCATCAGAGCCCCAAAGTGTAGGGGAGAGGCACGGGGGTGTCAAGGTCGTGGAGGCGTGCCGTTCCGGGGCGGTTCGAGGGGTGCCCCCGGGGGGTGCGGGCTCGCGGCCCGGGGCCCTGGCTGATCACTCGCAGGGCACGCCTCGAGGGAATTCAGACGCACGGCAGAAGACGCGTTGACACGAAGCGCGCAAAGCGACGAAGCTCGCGGAGTAAACAAAGAAATTGTCGCCGGACGTCGCTGGCTTGCTGGGCACCGGCGGCCTCCGTGGACTTCGTGGCTGCTTCGTGCGATCGGTGTCACTCTGTCGACGTTCGTCGGCCGACGGTCACCCGCTTCACCGGCGGTGTCTCACGACCGGCACCCGCTGACCCGGAAGAGCATCTTTTTGATTGTTTGTTGCTTCGTTGGCTTCGTCGCTTCGCGGGCTTCGTGTCAGGTTCTTCCCGGCCCGCCCCATCCCCCTGACCGAGCTTCCCGGCCGCGGCGATGGACCGGCACCGAACCAGCCGCGAACCGGCCGCCGCGCCGGTCCCGGCGTGTGGCGTGGCGTTGCCCTCATCGGTAGCTTGCCGCCATGGATGCCTTCGTCGTCGAGCTCGAGCGGTTCGAGGGGCCGCTGGACCTCCTGCTGCATCTGATCCGCGAGCAGGACATCGACATCTTCGACATCCCGATCGCCCGCATCACGCAGCAGTTCCTGAAGGCGATCGACGGGGTGGAGGAGCTCGGTCTCGAGCGTGCCGGCGAGTTCCTCGAGATGGCGGCGACGCTGGTGCGCATCAAGGCGCAGATGCTGCTTCCCCGCCGCTCCGACGAGGATCTTGAGCTGGAGGATCCGCGGGCGGAGCTGGTGCGTCGGCTGCTGGAGTACGAGCACTTCCGGGACGCGGCGGACCGGCTGGAGGACGCGGAGGCGGACCGTTCGCGCCATTACGGCCGCGGGTTCGTCCCGCCGAAGCCGAGGCCGGATCTCTCGCAGCTGGAGCTGGAGGTGGACTGGGGGGAGCTGTGGGACGCGCTCTCCGAGCTCATCGTCCGCGTCCGGCCGCCGGAGGAGCACCAGATCAACCGGCGCGTGGTGACGCTCGAGGAGAAGGTGGACCTGATCCTGGACACGCTGCGGCGGCTCGACCGGGTGGAGTTCACCGAGCTGCTCCGGGACCACCCGGACAAGCTGCATGCCGTCGCCACGCTCCTGGCCAGCCTGGAGCTGGCGCGGCGGCGGGAGGTGGCCATGCGGCAGAGCAAGCCGTTCGCGCCACTCTGGATCTACCGCCGCAACGGGGACGGCGCAGCCGCGGAGGCGGATGAAGACGACGCAGATCATTGAGGCGCTCCTGTTCGCCAGCGATGCTCCCCTCAGCCCCGCGGACCTGTCCCGCGGCGAGGAGGAGCTGGACGAGGCGGGCGTGGAGGCGGCGATCGCGGAGCTCCGGGCGGTCTACGAGGAGCAGGGCCGCGCCTTCCAGATCTACGAGATCGCCGGCGGCTACCAGCTGCTGACGCGTCCGGAATACTCGCCCCACCTGGAGCGGTTCGAGACGGTCCCGCGGAACCCGCGCGTGTCCGGCGCGGCGCTGGAGGTTCTCGCGATCGTGGCGTACCGGCAGCCCATCGGCCGGAGCGAGGTGGAGGAGATCCGGGGGGTCGGCTCCGCCCACGTGCTGCGAACGCTCCAGGAACTGGACCTCATCGATATCGTCGGCCGCGGCGAGGGGCTGGGGCGCCCGCTGCTCTACGGCACCACGCGGCGGTTCCTCGACCATTTCGGCTTCGCTTCGCTCGAGGACCTGCCGAAGCCCGATGAGCTGCCGATCGTGCTGACCGGCCGTGGCGGCCACGCCGTCACCGCGGAGGCCGAGACCGGGGCTGCCGTCGAAGACGGGGAGTCCCCCGCCCCGGGGCTGCGCCTCATGGCCGACGGCAGCGAGGAGCCGTGACCGAGGAACGGCTCCAGAAATATCTCGCCCGCTCCGGAGTGGCCTCCCGGCGGGGCGCCGAGGACATGATCCGGGCGGGCCGGGTGCGGGTGAACGGGGCCGTGGTGCGGGAGATGGGCGTGAAGGTCGCGCCGTCGGACCGGGTGGAGGTGGACGGTGCGGAGGTCGAGCCGGAGCGCCGGAGGTGGGTGGCGCTCCACAAGCCGTCCGGCTACGTGACCACGCGCGAGGACCCGCAGGGCCGCCCCACGGTCTACGATCTCCTTCCGGCGCGATTCCATACGCTCTTCCACGTGGGCCGGCTGGACCTGGACAGCGAGGGGCTCCTGCTGTTGACGAACGAGGGCGAGGTGGCGAACCGCCTCATGCACCCGAGCCACCAGGTGGACCGGGTGTACGTCGTCGACGTGATCGGGGTGCCCGCCGCGGCGACGCTCCGGCGCCTGCGCATGGGCGTTCCGCTGGAGGATGGCCCCGCTCGGGCGCACCGCGTGGAGGTGGTGGCGAGCCAGGGAGCGCAGGGCGGGCACGGCGCGGAGGACCATGCCCGCCTCCGGGTGACGATGCGGGAGGGGCGGAAGCGGGAGGTCCGGCGGCTACTCGATGCCGTGGGCCATCCGGTGCGGCGGCTGGTGCGGGTGCGGCTCGGCCCCATCGACCTGGGGGACCTGCCGGCGGGGGAGTGGCGCGAGCTCCGGTCCGAGGAGGTGGCCGCGCTCCGGAACGGACTTCACTGAGCGCGACGTCATGGATATTCAGGGGAAAACGGTGCTGTTGCTGGGCGGCTCCGGCCTCGTGGGCCTGGCCGTGGCCCGCGCCCTCGCGCCCCACGGCCCGAAACGCGTGGTCCTGTCGGCGCTGACCCGCGAGGAAGTCGAGCCGGCCGTCGCGGAGCTGACGTCGACCTACGGCGGGATCGCCTTCAGCGCGGAATGGGGCGACCTGTTCCGGCCCGAGCCGCTCAAGGACCGGACGCGCGGGGAGGTCCTGGCGGATCCGGAGGCGCGGGCCCGCGTCCTGGACGACCTCTACGGCGAGCTGACGGAGGAGGTGGTCCGGGGCTCCACCTTCGCGTCGCTGCTGGACCGGCACCGGCCCGAGATCGTCATCGATTGCGTCAACACGGCGACGGCGTTCGCCTATCAGAACGTCTTCGCCAGCGCGCTGCGGCTCCGGGAGGAGGCCAGGCGCGGGGAAGTGAGCCGGGAATCGGTGGAGCGGCACCTGGCCACGCTCTACCTGCCACAGCTCATCCGCCACGTCCAGATCGCGCTGGAGTCCATGAAGCGCGCGGGGACGCAGTTCTACCTGAAGATCGGCACGGCGGGGACCGGGGGCATGGGCCTCAACATCCCCTTCACGCACTCCGAGGAGCGGCCGAGCCGGATGCTGCTGGCGAAGTCCGGCGTCGCGGGGGCGCATACGCTGCTGCTCTACCTCATGGCGCGCACGCCGGGGGCACCCGCGGTGAAGGAGATCAAGCCCACCGCGGCCATCAGCTGGAAGCGGATCGAGAAGGGCGTGGTGAAGCGGAAGGGTCGGCCCATCGAGCGGTACGACGCCACCGGGCCGGTGGCGCTGGAGGCGGCGTTCGGACCGGACGCGCCGTCGTCGTACAGGGCAACGGGCGAGCCGCTGGAGGGCGTCTACCTGGACGCGGGGGAGAACGGCCTGTTCAGCCTGGGCGAGTTCGAGACCCTGACGGCGCTCGGCCTCATGGAGTACATCACGCCCGAGGAGATCGCGGACGACGTGGTGCGGGAGATCCGCGGCCACCCGAGCGGCCACGACGTGATCGCGGCGCTGGACGCGTCCACCTCGGGTCCCACCTACCGGGCGGGGGTGCTGCGGGAGGTGGCGCTCGACCGGATGGAGGCGCTGGAGCGGCAGCACGGCGTGGAGTCCGTCGCCTACGAGATGCTGGGGCCGCCGCGGCTGTCCAAGCTCCTCTTCGAGGTAGCGATCCTGGCGCGCCTCTTCGCGGGCCTCGATGCGGCCGCCGCGCTCGACCCGGACGACACCGCGGCCCGGGCGGCGGCCCTGCTGGAGGAGGATGCGGACCTGCGCGTGCGGATCCTCTCCATCGGACTGGCGATCCTGCTGCCCGACGGCGACCGCCTCCTGCGCGGCCCCGCGCCGAAGGTCGCGCCGGAGGACGGCCAGTCGCCCCGGGACCCGCGCCTGGCGGAGAACGGCTGGGTCGACCTGCGCCCGGCCAACTGGAAGAGATGGCGGCGGCGGCTCGTCGCCATCCGGGACGAGCTGGAGGCGGGGCCGACGGCGGCGGACGGCTCGCGAGTGGATCGGGAGCCCCACGACCGCGGCCGCGCCCTCCGGCCCGGCCGCCTGGCGGCCTGGGTCTTCCGTCACGAGGACGCCGGGGAGCGCATCAAGCGGTAGCCGGCCGCGCGACGGGCGGTCCGGATCTTCCAGGCGCCGCCCGGCGTACGCGCAGGGGCGGCGTCACCGTTACACGAAGGAGGCACATCTTGGAGAGCACCACCGCGCCCAGTCCGCCGTCGAACCGCGAGCTCGCTCCCCGGATCAAGCGGGAGCTGCACAAGCGGGTGGTCGGCCAGGATCAGATGATCGATCGCCTGCTCATCGGCATGCTCACCGGCGGCCACGTGCTGCTGGAGGGGGTCCCAGGCCTCGCCAAGACGCTGACCGTGGCCTCCCTCGCCGACGCCCTCGATGTCACCTTCCGCCGCATCCAGTTCACACCCGACCTGCTCCCGGCGGACGTCGTCGGCACCATGATCTACAACCAGAACACGGGCGAGTTCACGGCGAAGCGGGGCCCCATCTTCGCACAGGTCGTCCTGGCGGACGAGATCAACCGGGCGCCGCCGAAAGTGCAGTCGGCGCTCCTCGAGGCCATGCAGGAGAAGCAGGTGACCATCGGCGGCGAGACCTTCCAGCTGGAGGAGCCGTTCCTCGTGCTCGCCACCCAGAATCCCATCGAGCAGGAGGGGACGTATCCCCTTCCGGAGGCGCAGGTTGACCGCTTCATGCTAAAGCTGCGTGTGACCTACCCGGACCGGGCCACCGAGAAGGAGATCATGCGCCGCATGGCGGGGAAGGCCCCGGAGCCGCTCCAGGTCGTCGCCAGCGCCCAGGAGATCATGGCGGCGCGAGGGGAGATCGCCGCGCTGTACATGGATGACAAGATCACGGACTACATCGTGGAGCTGGTCCACGCCAGCCGCGCGCCGGCGGAGCACGGCCTCCCGGAGCTGGAGCCGCTCATCGAGTACGGCGCCTCGCCCCGGGCCTCCATCTTCCTGGCGACCTGCGCTCGGGCGCACGCCTTCCTCGAGGGGCGCGGCTACGTGCTCCCGGAGGATGTGAAGGCCATCGGCCCGGACGTGCTGCGCCACCGCGTGATCACGACGTACGAGGCCGAGGCGGAGGAGGTCACGCCTGACGACGTCGTGACCCGGCTCTTCGAGGCGGTGGAGGTGCCGTGACGCTGGCTGGGAGGCTGCGGTCGGCGGGCCGCCGGATCTTCGGCACCACGCCCGCGCCGGTACCGCTCCCGGCCCCCGCGGCGCCCGTGGCGCCGGGGGGCGTTCCCCGGGAAGTGCTGCGGCAGGTGCGCCTGATCGAGCTCCGCACGCGGGGCTGGGTGAACTCGCTGTTCAGCGGCGAGTACCACTCCGTGTTCAAGGGCCAGGGGATGGAGTTCGCCGAGGTGAGGGAGTACCAGCACGGCGATGACGTGCGCGCGATCGACTGGAACGTGACGGCGCGCACCGGCCACCCCTACATCAAGAAGCACGTGGAGGAGCGGGAGCTCACGGTCATGCTCCTGGTGGATCTGTCCGGCTCCGAGCAGTTCGGAACGCGCGGGCGTCTCAAGGCCGAGCTCGCCGCGGAGCTGGCCGCGGTGCTCGCCCTGTCCGCGATCCGCAACAACGACCGGGTGGGGCTCGTGATCTTCACCGACGGCGTCGAGCACGTGGTCCCGCCCAAGAAGGGGCGACGCCACGTGCTGCGGCTCATCCGCGACCTCCTGGCGTTCCGGCCGCGGGGCCGCGGGACCGACATCGCCGCGGGGCTCGACTACACCGCCCGCATGCTCTCGCACCGCTCGATCCTCTTCGTCCTCAGCGATTTCCAGATCGGCGCCGAGGACGGGCAACCCTTCGAGAGCTTCCGCCGCGTCCTCAAGCTGGTGGCCAACCGGCACGACCTCGTGGCCGTCCGCATGGTGGACCGGGCCGAGGAGGCGCTCCCGGACGCCGGCCTCCTCGTGCTCACCGATCCCGAGACGGGGGAGGAAGTGGCCGTGGACACCGGCCGGGCCGAGTTCCGCCGTCGCTACCGCGCCCGGTCCGATGCGGAGGAGCGGGCGCTCCGCTCCGCCTTCCGGCGCCTCGCCGTGGACGAGATCGAGGTCAGGACCGACGCCTCCTACGTCGGGCCGTTGCTCTCGTTCTTCCGGTCCCGCGAGCGGAAGCGCGCCCGATGACGGGCCGGGGCCTGGCACGGGTGCACCCCGGGGGGCGGCCCGCGAGCCGGCGGGCCGCCGCGGCCCTGGTGGCCATCGCCGCGCTCGGCTCGGCCGCGCCCGGCGCGCTCCACGGCCAGGAGCTCCGCGCCGCGGTCATCGGGGACACCATCCGGGTCGGCGACGTGGTCCCGGTGGCGCTCCGGACCACCGTATCCCCCTCGCAGCGCGTCCTGTGGCCGGACACCCTCCCCCTCGGCGGTCCCGGCGCCGAGATGGAGAACGCGGCCCGGGTGCGGACGCGGCAGGATACGCTCCCGGACGGCCGGATCCGGGTCACGGGCGTGTACGCGGTGACGCCATGGCGGACGGGCGAGGCGGCGCTGCCCGAGGTGTCGGTCCAGGTGGTCTCGGGCGACGAGGGCGTCCGCACCCTCACCGCCGCCCCGCCCCCCTTCGAGGTCGTCTCCGTCCTCCCGGCCGACACCGCGGGGGTCCAGCCCCGGCCCGCCAAGGGGGTCATCGGGCGCAGCTGGTCCTGGTGGCCCCTCCTCCTCGCCCTGGTGGCGCTCCTCGCCGTCGCGGCGCTGGGCTGGTGGCTCTGGCGCAGACACCGGCGGGCCGGCGCTCCCGCCCCGCTCGTCCCCGCACTCCCGCCCCGCGAAGCCGCCCTCGCCGCCCTCGACCGGGTCCGGCAGTCCGGTCTCGCAGAGCGCGGCGAGATGAAGGAGTTCTACACCCGGATCGCCACCGCCATCCGCGAGCTCCTCGCGGCCCTGGAGCCCGCCTGGGGAGAGGACCGGACCACCACCGAGCTGCTCGCGGCCGTCAGGGCGGAAGCCGGGCCCGCCACGGCCGCGGAGCTCGCACCCATCCTCCGCGACGCCGACCAGGTCAAGTTCGCCCGCCGTCAGCCGGATCGCGCCGCGGCCCTGGCCGAATGGGAACGCGCCCGCGCATGGGTCGCCGCCTTCCGCTGGAAGGAGCCGCCGGCCGGCGACGTGGAGGAGGCTGCATGAACACCACCGGCTTCGAGCACCCCTGGGCGCTGCTCCTGCTCCTGCTCCTCCCGGTCTGGCACCTCTATCGCCGCCGCCACGGGCGGCGCATCCTCTTTTCCCGCGCCTCCGTCACCGGCGCCCTCGCCTCGCCGGCCGCCCGTGTCCTGGCACGCACCCCCGACTGGCTCCGAAGCGCCGCCAGCGCCGCCCTCATCATCGCGCTGGCCGGGCCCCGGACCGGCCAGTCGACCACGGAGATCGAGGCCGAGGGCATCGCCATAGGGATCGTCGTGGACATCTCCACATCGATGCTCGCCGAGGACTTTCACCCGCAGAACCGCCTGGCCGTTGCCAAGGACGAGGTCGCCAAGTTCATCCGCGGCCGGCAGTACGACCGGATCGGGCTCGTCGCCTTCGCCGGTGAAGCGCTGACCCAGGTCCCCCTGACCATCGATTACGCCGTCCTCTACCGCGCCCTGGAACAGCTCCAGACCGGCATGCTCGAGGATGGCACCGCTATCGGCACCGCCATCGCCACGGCGGCCAACCGGCTACGCCGTGCCCCGGGCGAGTCTCGCGTCATGATCCTCATGACGGACGGGGAGAACAACCGGGGGCAGATCGACCCGCTCACGGCGGCGCGGGCCGCGGCGGCGTACGGGATCCGGATCTACACGATCGGAGTGGGGAGCGAGGGCGTGGCGCCGATCCCCATCGCCCGTGGGATGTTCGGTGGGTATCAGTATGCGAACCTGCCGGTGCACATCGATGAGGGGCTGCTCCGGGAGATCGCCGCCACGACGGACGGGCAGTACTTCCGGGCGACGAACGAGGAGGCGCTGGACAGCATCTATCGTCGTATCGACGCGCTGGAAAAGACGGCGGTGGAGGTCCGGACGTACACCGATTACACGCCGCGCCACCTGCCGTTCGTGTACCTGGCGGCGCTCCTGCTGGTGGGGGAGTGGGGGCTCCTGGCGACGCGGTGGGGGAGGGTGCCGTGAGCTTCGACGACCCGGGGCTCCTGTGGCTGGCGCTGGCGCTGCCGGCCGTCCTGGTGGGCGCGCAGATGCTGTGGGCGCGGCGGCGGCGGCGCGCGGCGGACGCGCTGGGGTCCGCGGCGCTCCTGGAGCGTCTCGGGGCCGGGGACCTCCATCGGTTCCCGGTGGTGCGGGTGGTGCTGATCGCGGCGGCGGGGGCGTCGCTGGGGATCGCGGCGGCGGGGCCGCGCTGGGGCCTGGAGAGCGTGGAGGAGCGGTCCTCCGCGGCGGACCTGGTGCTGGCGCTGGACGTGTCGAAGTCGATGCTGGCGCGGGACGTGGCGCCGAACCGTCTCGAGCGGGAGCGGGTGCTGGCCCGGCGGCTGCTGCGGGAGCTGGGGGGTGACCGGATCGGGCTCGTCGCGTTCGCCGGTCGGGCGTACGTGCTGTCGCCGATGACGGTGGACCACGGGGCGCTCCAGCTCTACCTGGACGCGCTGGACCCGGACATCGTGAGCCAGGGCGGATCCTCGCTGGCCTCGGCGGTGCGCCAGGCGAGCGACCTCGCTCGCGGCCCCCAGGACGCCGGGCGGGGGTCGGTCGTGCTGATCACCGACGGCGAGGCGCTGGAGGAGGAGGCGCCGGTGCTCGAGGCGGCGGACCGGGCGGCCCGGGTCGGGATCACGATCCACACGGTCGGCGTAGGAACTCCGGGGGGTGCGCCGGTCCCCGAATCCGACGGGGACGTGGCACGGGGGTACAAGCGAGGGCCGGACGGGGAGATCGTGGTGTCGCGTCTCAACGAGGAGCTGCTGCGGGAGGTGGCGCGGCGAACGGGGGGGCGATACGTCCGACTCGACCAGGGGGGCGCGACCGAAGCGGTCCTGTCCGCTCTCCAGGGGCTGGACCGGACGGAGGGTGACGCCCGCAGACGGGTCCGGGAGAAGGCGCGGTACGGCTGGTTCGCGCTGCTCGCGCTCCTGCTCCTCGCCGCCGACGGCATCGTGGCGGTCCGGGGACGGCCCGCGGACAGGCTGCGCGCGGCGGATTCCATGGAAGGGGAGGTGGCGGTTGCGTAGTGGCTGGATCGGTGCCGCACTGGTGGCGGCCATGGTAGGCGCGGGACTGGGCGGGAGCGGGGGCGGGGCCTCCGCTCGCCTGCCGGTCGCACGGGCGGCGTTCGCGCCCGCGCTCCTGCCAGGCATCGGGGACGTGGAGCGCGGCAACCGCCACTTCCGGGAGGGGCGGTTCGGGGAGGCCGTGGAGGCCTACCAGGCCGCGCTGGCCGACGGCAGGGATGGCCCGGTGCTGCGCTACAACCTCGGCACCGCGCTGCTGAAGCTCGGGCGCTACGCGGAAGCGGAGGAGCATCTGCGCGGGGCGCTGGACGTGGTGGAGCCGGAGACGCGGGAATGGGTCTATTACAATCTCGGCCAGCGCTTCCTCGAGGACGCCCGCGGCCAGGGGGACCCCCGGGCGACGGCCGGCCTCTACGACGCGGCGGTGGAAGCCTACCGGCAGGCGCTCCGCCTGCAGCCGGGCGACGTCGATGCGAAATGGAACTACGAGCTCGCGCTGCGGGAGCGGGAGCAGCAGCAGTCGGGCGGGGGCGGGGCGGGGGACAAGGGAGATCAGGACGAGGAAGAGCAGCCGGGAGACCAGGGGAGCGGGGGCGAGGCGCAGGGGTCCCCGTCGGAGTCTCCCGCGGGGGGGCAGGCCGAGGGACAGTCGCCCATGTCCCGGGAGCAGGCGGAGCGGATCCTGAGCGCCGTGGAGCAGGACGAGCGGGAGCTGTTCCAGGACAAGCTGAAGAAGGGGCCGCAGACCGCGCGTCCGACGCGGGACTGGTGACGTGAGCGCGGCGCCGCTCCTTCTCCTCCTGGCCGGCGTCGCCGTCCAGGACCCGGTCCGGGTCCAGGCGGACCTGAGCCGCGCGGAGATCCACGTCGGGGAGACCTCGGTGCTCCGGGTGGATGTCGAGACGGACGGCGTGCGCGCGGAGATCGGTCGGATCACCCGCCTGCCGCCCGGCCTCGAGCTGGTGGGGAGCCGCGATTACGACCAGCGGCAGCTCCGCATTCCGGGCGGCACGCGCCGCTTCGTCACCCGTGAATTCGTGCTGCGCGGCCGGGCCCCGGGGGAGTTCCGGGTCCCGGCGGTGGACGTGCTGGTGCAGGGGCGCTCCTACACGGCGCCGTCCCGGGTCATCACGGTGACACCACCACCGCCCGGGCTCCGCGGCCCTTCCACCGGCGGACCCGAAGGAGAGGTGGACCTGCGGGCGTGGCTGGACACGGACACCGCCTACGTCGGCCAGCAGGTGACCATGGAAGCCGAGGCGCTGTTCTCCCAGTCGGCGCGGCTCCGGCTCCGGCGCGCGCCCGAGTACGAGGCGCCGAGCCCGTCCGGGTTCTGGATCGACGACCTCCCCGACCGGCGGACCTCCAGCACGCGCATCATCGACAACCAGGTCTACGAGGTGCAGGGCTTCCGCCGCGCCTTTTTCCCCCTGTCCGCCGGCCGCCACGCGATCCCCCCGGCGCGGCTGGAGTACGAGATGCGGCGGGGGATCCTGTATGCTCCCGAGACGTTCGAGGTCCTCAGCGACTCGCTCCGGCTGGTGGTCCTGCCCATCCCCGACCGCGGCCGACCGGCGGAATACACGGGCGCGGTGGGGCGGTACACGGTCCGGGCTTCCCTGGAGCCCGGGGAGATCCCGGCCGGCGAGGCCGTGGTCCTCATGGTGGAGGTGGAGGGGGTGGGCAACGTGAAGGCGCTGCCGCCGCCGCGGCTCCCGGAGCTGGACGGCGTTGAGGTCTTCCCGCCGAGCGAGGAGGCGAACACCGAAGTCACGGACGGGGAAGTGGGTGGCCGAAAGCGGTTCTCGTGGGTCCTCATCCCCCGGGGTGCGGGCACGCTCGAGATCCCGCCGATCCGCTACCCCTATTTCGAGCCCGACGCCGGGCGGTTCGAGATGGCCGAGATCGACGGGCTGACGCTGCGCGTCACCCCGGGCAATGGGCCCGTCGGCGCGGAGCGGCCCCCGACGACGCTGCGCTACCTGAGGACCGAGCCCTCCGTCGCGGACCCCCTGGCCTGGGTGGACAGCCCCTGGTTCGCCCTCGCCCAGCTCCTCCCCCTCCTTGCCCTCGGAGCGGGGTGGGCGGCGACCCGGAAGGGCGGCGGGCGCTCGCGTCGGGAGCTCCGGCGGTTCCGCCGGTCGCGCGTCAAGGAGCTGGAGCGCCGGGCCGGCAGCGACGACACCGCCTTTCTCCCCGACGCCGAGGCGTTCGCCCGAGGCTGGATCGCCGATCGGCTCGGCATCCGACCGGGCGAAGCCGGACAGCGGTCCGCGCTGGTCCGGGCCGGCGTTCCCGATGGCGCGGCGGCCGGGGTCGCGCGGGTGCTCGAGCGGATCGCGGCGGCGCGATACGCGCCGGTGCCCCCGGCGGCCGAGGCGCGCCGCGCCATCGCCCGCGAGCTCGCCACGGCCCTGGAGCGCCTGGACCGGGGTGCACCGCCGCCTCCCGCGACGGGTCCGGCCACGGGGCGCCGCGCGGGGGGACGGGCGGCGTTCCTGGTCCTCGCACTCGCTTTCGCCGGCCTCGCCGGCGCGGCCCCCCGGAACGCGGCGGCGCAGGAGGCCGGGAGATCCGCGTTCGCCCGGGGCATCGCGCGCTTCGATGCCACGGATTATTCCGGGGCGGCCGAGATCTTCGCCGCCCACGTGCGGGCGCACCCGGAGGATCCGGCCGGGTGGTACAACCTCGGCACCAGCCACTTCCGGGCGGGGCATCCCGGCTACGCCGTCTGGTCCTGGCTCCACGTGCTCCGGCTCGCGCCCAGGGACGAGGACACGCGGCACAACCTCCGGGTCGCCGGGGTCTCGCCCGCGCTGGTCCGCCGGGTCGCCCCTCCGCTCCCGCTCCGGCCCGTCGAGCTGGCCCTCCTGGCCTCCCTGGCCTGGTTCCTCGCCGGGGCCGCCGGGGGGCTGTGGCTCGCGAGGCGCGGACGCCGGCGCGCGGTCGCCGCCGGGGTGGCGTTGGCTCTGGCGGTGGGGCTCGGCGCGGTCTGGCTCGCCTCGACGCGCGGCCCGGAAACGGTCATCGTGCTGGAAACGACGACCCTCCGCGCCGGCCCCACGCTGGCCGGTGAGCCGCTGGAGGAGCTGCAACCCGCGGCCGGCGTGGTGCCCGTCGCCCGTTACGGGAGCTGGCGGCGGGTCCGCACGCTCGGGGGGCTGGAAGGATGGATCGAGGACCGATCGGCAGGAGACCTATGACCCGGACGACGACGCACCCGAACCTCACGGTGGTCGGGCACCCCCTGGTGCAGCACAAGATGGCGCTGCTCCGGGATGTCTCCACCTCCAAGAAGACGTTCCGGGAGCTCGTGGAGGAGCTGAGCATGCTCCTGGCCTACGAGGCCACGAAGGAGCTCCCCCTCCAGACCGTGACCGTCGAGACGCCGCTGGAACGCACGGAAGCCCGCCGCGTCGCGGGCAAGAAGGTCACGCTGGTCCCCGTGCTGCGCGCCGGGCTGGGCATGGTCGATGGCGTGCTCCGGCTGATGCCCTCGGCCCGCGTGGGCCACATCGGGCTGTACCGGGACCACGCGACCCTCGAGCCCGTGCACTACTACTTCAAGATCCCCGGCGACGCCGAGTCCCGCGAGTTCATCGTGCTGGATCCCATGCTGGCCACCGGCGGGTCGGCCTCCGCGGCCGTGACGGCGCTCAGGGAGGGCGGCGCGGCGGCCATCCGTTTCATGTGCCTGGTGGCCGCGCCGGAGGGCGTGGAGCGGATGCGCCGGGACCACCCCGAGGTCCCCGTCATCGCGGCGGCCCTGGACCGCCAGCTCAACGAGCACGGCTACATCCTCCCCGGGCTCGGGGACGCGGGGGACCGGCTGTTCGGGACGAAGTAGCGACGCGGGACGTCCGGTTCGCGCACGGCGATGGGCCCGGCAGGACTCGAACCTGCGACCCTCCGATTATGAGTCGGGTGCTCTGACCAGCTGAGCTACGGGCCCGCTCGCCCGAAGGTAATGAATCCACCGGGGGCGGAAAAGCGCGGCACCGTGGCCGCGGACGGTACCCCTCTTGCCGCTCGGGTCGGCCACGCGAACCGCAGGCGGGAGGATCAGGACGGCCGCCGGAGCGCGGGCGGGTCAACGGAGCCGGATCGTGAGCCGGAGCGTCGGGTCGCTCGTGACCTCCAGGCCATAGCCCAGGAGCTCCACGATGGAGCGCCCGAGCGTGAGCTCCAGCCGGGCTCCCATCTCGCGCTGGTCGCCCGAGACGGCGGCCGCGAAGGGGTTCATGAGATCGGGGGGCGGCGCGTCCGCTGTGGCGGCGGGAAGCTCCGCGGCCACGACCTCGATGCTTTCGGGGAGCCCTGTGGCCGCGTCCAGCTGGAGCGCCGCCGTGGGCGGGGCAGCGCCGTAGTGGCGGGCGGCGGAGAGGAGGTGCGAGATCAGGGCGCTCAGCTGACGTGGGTCGGTCCGGACCTCCACATCGCCATCGGGGATCTTCAGCTCCGCGGGGGGGCGACGGCCGCCGGGGTCCCCCTCGATCTCCGACTCCTGCCGGACCGCCGCCTGGAGCAGCCCCGTGAGCGAGACCTTCGGCCACGATGCCGAGAGATCCGGCAGATCCGGGAGGTCGTCCAGGATGCGCAGCACCCAGCGCGCCTGCTGGTGGATCCGCTGCACGTAGTCCTCCTCCGATGCGCCACGCGGAGCCCCGGCCCGCAGCAGCGACTGGGAGAAACCCACGATCTCCACCAGCGGGGCCCCCAGGCCGTCCCGCACGCGAGCCAGCAGGTCTCCGCGGGCGCGGTTTGCCTGGTCCAGGCGCTCCGTCCGCTCCCGCAGCTGCCCGAGGAGGCCCGTCGCCACCTTCAACGCGGCGGCGCGCTGCTCCTGCAGCCGCAGGACGTGTCGCCCCGTGAACGCGATGTAGAGCGCCGCCGCCGCCAGGAACCCGAGCTTCATCAGCTCCACGTCCCACGCCAGGGGCCGCCCTCCCAGGAGCGCCGTCCAGGCGAGGACTGCGAGGTACGAGGCGGGGGCGAGCCAGGCGTAGGCGAAGACCCGCGGGGCGCCCCGGTGATCGGCGACGCGGAGGAGCGGCAGGAGGAAGAGCCAGCTGCGGTCGGCGCCGGTCACGCCGATCAGCCACGCCCAGAGCGCGAGGTCGAGGAGGAAGAAGAGGTCCGAGAGGTCCCAGCCGCCGAGCCGCGGCGCGGTGAGGAACCAGCGTCGGAGTGCCACCCAGGACGCCACGACGTAGACTTCCACCACGGCGGCGAACGGGAGGAGTGCGGCCCAGCCCACACGGCCGAAGACCGCGGCATTGTGCAGCACGGCCAGGAGCAGGAGGACCTGGAAGCCCACCAGCCTGTGGAGCGGGAACACCCGGGTGTGCAGGCGAGCCCGCCGCGCCCGCGCGTGGTCCGCGTTCGCGGCCGGATCCAGGTGCATTCCGAGCCGCCGGAGCTCGGCCAGTGCGTCGCTGATCTCGGCCATCTCGGAGGGCAAGGGGCGCAACCGGGGGACGAGGATTCGCCCCTAGATGCCGCCCGGCGTCGAAAGCTTACAGATCCAG
>DATKBW010000207.1:0-4909 GCA_035513575.1 Longimicrobiales bacterium
CTACGACGCGCTGGCCCAGATCGCGCCCTCGCCGGTGGTCGAGCTCAACCGCGCGGTGGCGGTGGGGCGGGCGTTCGGCCCCGAGGCCGGCCTCGAGGTGGTGGACGCGCTCGAGAACGAGAAATCGATGGAGCGATACCATCTGCTGCGCGCGGTGCGCGGAGACCTCCTGCAGGCGCTCGGGCGTCACGATGAGGCCCGGGCGGAGTTCGCCCGGGCGGCCGGGTTGACGGAGAACGAGCGCGAGAGGGAGGTGCTGAGGCGCCGGGCGGAAACCGGCCTCTGAGCCGCCGCAGGGCCAGCCGCCCGTCAGAACGACCAGGCGAGGCGGGCGGTCAGGGCGCGGTAGAGGTAGTCGGCGTCTTCCGCGGCGGAGATCCGGTTAAGGCCGGCGTTGGCGAACAGGGCGCCCACGGAGAGCTCGCGTCCCGGCGCGATGGTCCATGCCAGGCTGCTGGCCGCGCGCCCCACGGGTCGGGCGTCACCCTCCGCGCCGACGCGCTGAAACCCCGGCGCGCCTTCCAAGGAGGCCTGGACCGGACCGAGTGGCAACTCCAGCCGGCCGAGCACCTCCGCGAGGCCGAAGAAGTCCGGGTCGAAATACCCGTCGTTGAGGTCGCGTTGGTATCCGAACGCCCGGATCGTGGCGGCGAGGGTGAGGGGCCTCAGGACGCGGTGGGAGGCCGACGCGTAGGCGTTCCACCGCCGGTTGTCCTCCCCGGACGCCCGGCCATGGAGCCACGCGGTGCCGGCCGCGGCGTTGAGCCGGGTCCGATCGGTGATGCGCAGGGTGCCGTCGGCCGCGAGCACCGTCAGGGTCACGCCCCGTTCGATCAGCCGGGCGGTGGCATCGAAGGCCTGGCGCCGGAACGCCAGCGTACCTCGGACGGGCTCATGGGCCGGCGAGGACACCGCCACGGTGTACGCCGGGACGACGGGGTGGTCCGCGTCGCTCGCGCTCGCCCCGACCCCGCCCGAGAGCCCCCACCCCGGCCCTACCTCGAGGCGTCCCGTGAGCGTGGCCCCCTGGGCCGTCCTGGCCAGATCCGCCGTACCCCGCTCCCGGGCATCGCGGGCGTACGCATCGATGCGCAGCGTCAGCGGCCCCGTCGGCCGGATCCGACCCGTGGCGGACAGCGTGGCGATGCGGTTGCCGTCCGAATCCCACTCATGGGCGAGCACCGGGGACCCGTAAGGCGCGAACGCGAGCTCCGCGGTGCGGAGCTCTTCCCGCGCCTCCGTGCTCGTCGGGCTCAGCGCCACGGCACGGCGAGCCGCCTCCAGCCCGTCCGCCTCCCTCCCCTGCCAGCGGAGGGCGCGGGCCAGCCCCACCAGCGCTTCCGCGTCCCCGGGTTCCACCTCCAGGGCGGCCCGCCACCGCCGCTCCGCCCGTTTCAGGTCCCCGCTCCACGAGGCCACCCGTGCGCTCCCCCGGAGCGCGTCCAGATCGGCCGGCCGTTCCGCCAGGATGCTGTCGTACACCGCGCCGGCGGCCTCGAACCGGGACGCCCACGCCAGGACCCGGGCCCGGTCATACGACGCGGAGCTGAGCCCGGGCTCGAGACCCTCGAGGCGCGTGTAGGCCCGCAGCGCCTCGTCATACCGGCCCGCCCACGAATGGAGCTGCGCGAGGGCGCCGATGGCCGCCGTGTTGGCCGGGTCTTCGTCCAGCAGGGACTCCAGCGCCGCCACCGCCGTGTCCAGGTCTCCGCGCCACGCCAGGACCCGTGCCCGGTCGACTCGCGCATCCATCGCGTTCGGGTAGAGACTGAGCATCCGGTCGAACAGGGCGAGGCTCTCGTCGTGGCGGTCCGCCCACGCCCGCAGCAACGCCATCCGGTGGAGGGCCGCATAATGGGTCGAGTCGGCGGCGAGGATGGCGGAATAGAGTCGCTCGGCCTGATCCGTGTCTCCCTCCAGCCACGCCCGGTCCGCCGCCTCAGCGGCCCCGGCCTCCTGGGCCGCGCCGGCCATCGGCGAGAGGAGGAGGGCGGTCACGACGGCGACGAGTCGAGCTCTCATGAATCCCCCAGGGCACGGAAGACCTCGCGCATATCGTCCGGAGAAACTTTGCCTTTCATCCACGGACGGGCAAACTTACAGGGGGGTCCCGTGCTCCCCATGCCGAACTCCAGCGCCGCACGCCATTGACGATTCTGGTCGCCGACGACGCACCGGAAAGCCGCCGCCTCCTGGAGCTGCTCCTGGGGCGGGCGGGTCACCAGGTCCGCACCGCACCCGACGGGGTGTCCGCCCTCGAGGCGATCCTCGCGGGCGGGCATGAGCTGGCCTTCATCGACTGGATCATGCCGGGCCTGGACGGCGTCGAGATCTGCCGCCGTGTCCGTCGCGAGGACCCGCACGGGCTCCCCTACATCATCCTGCTGACGGGGCGATCCGAGCCCGAGGACATGATCCGCGGGATCGAGGCCGGTGCGGATGACTACATGGTCAAGCCTCTCGATGCCGGCGCCCTCCAGCTCCGGCTGGCCGTGGCCGAGCGCGCCGTCCGGGGCCGCCAGGCCCGGGCCGGCGGCGGCCTGCGGGGAGAGGAGCCGGGACCGGACCCCGTATGATCGTCGTCCTGGCCGGTGTGGACGGGATCGATGAAGCGCTCCGCGAAGCGGTCCCCGGCCTCGAGGTCGTGCGGGTGGACCCCGGCGACAGCACGGCCGTCCGGAAGGCCATGGCCGGCGCGGCGGCCGTGGTGCTCTCGCGCGCCGCCTACGACGCGTTCCGCCAGGCCGATGTGCCGCTCGAGATCCCGATGATCTGCTGCGTCGATCCCGAGACCTCCACGGAGGACCTCCGGGAGATGACCCGGAGCGGCGTTCAGCGGCTCATGTTCGAGCCGGTGCAGCCCGCGGAGGTCGCCCGCGAAGTCGGCCGGGTCACGGGTCAGCCCGGGAAGGCCCGCGACTCGGACCGGGCTCCCGCGCTGGACGGCGAGATCGCCGCGATCTGGACCGAGTTCCGGGGCACCATGAGGGAGCGCCTGAGTACGCTGGAACGGCTGGGCGCGGAGCTCCTCGATGGCGTACGCGATCCCGACGCCCTGGACATGGGGCGGACCGAAGCCCACAAGCTCCACGGCTCCCTCGGCACGTTCGGTCAGCTCCGGGGCTCCGAGCTGGCCGCAGAGATCGAGGGCATCCTGGTCCGCGGCGCGCCCTCGGACGGGGACGTCTTCCGCTTCACCGAGCTCGTGGTGGAGCTCCGCCGCGCCCTGGATGCGACGGATGCCGCCCGCGCCGCCACCTCCGAAGCCCGGCCGCCCACCGCCGGCGCGCCGGCCCCGGGGACGATCCAGATCCTGGTGCTGGATTCAGAGCCCGGTCGTGTCGAGAGCCTGACGGCCGCCGCGCTGGCCCGCGGCTGGCGCCCATCCAGTGTCCCGTCCCTCGACGATGTCGTCCGGCGCGTAGCGGAGCGCCCTCCGGACGTGTTGGTCCTCGACCCCGCCGCCTGCGAGCCCGAGCGCCTCGACCCCTGGCTAAGCCGCCTGGCGCTGCACGCCCCGCGCATCCCGGTCCTCTTCTGGAGCGACGATGCCGGCCTGCCGGCCCGGCTCCGGGCGGCGGCCGTGGGCGTCCGGGCCTTCATCGAGCGGGACCTCGGCGCCGACGTGGTCATGGAGCGGGCCGCCGCCCTGCTGGACGCGGCGCCCGCAGGGGCCACCATCCTGGTGGTGGATGATGACACGGCCACCGTCGCCCTCGTGGGCGCCCTGAGCGATGACACCCTGCGGGTCGTCGGCCTCACCAGTCCCCTGCTCTTCTGGGACACCCTCGAAGCGATCCATCCGGACCTGCTGCTGCTGGACATGGACATGCCGCACGTGAGCGGGCTCCAGCTCTGCCGCGTGGTCCGGGACTCCGCACGCTGGGCGCATCTGCCCATCGTCTTCTTCACCGCTCACGGCGACCGGGAGACCGTGACCCGCGCGTTCCGGGCCGGCGCTGACGACTACATCATGAAGCCCGTGCTGGGCCCCGAGCTGCGGGCTCGCGTCCTCAACCGGTTGTACCGGATGCGGATGTATAGAGGGGGAGTAGGCGGCTCGAGCGCCGGCGGCGGCGCCGACGCGGCGGACCGTGCCGGCGCCATGGCACGGGCGTCCACGGCCCTGGCGATCGCCCGGCGGCATGGTGAGCCCGTCACCGTCTCCGTGATACGGCTGTCCGGCGAGGAGGACGGTGACGTCCGAGTGCCTCTTTCCCGCGTGGCGGGCTTTCTCCGGGACGCCGCCCGGCCGGAGGACCTGATCGCCCGCTGGTCCGACACGACCCTTGCCCTCTGCCTCTACGGGATGGACGCGGAAGCCGCCGCCGCGTGGCTCGGGAACCGCGCCGACCCGCACCCCGAGGACCGCTGGACCGCCACCATCGGGACCGCCGTATTCCCGGGCGATGGCACCCGCTTCGGCGACCTCGTCGACCGCGCGGCCCTGCGCGCGGGGGGGCTGTCCGACAGCGCCGGGGACTCCGGCGCCGCCGCCGCCCGCAAGGCGGCCAAGTCGGAGCGCGTCGATGTCGTGCTCGTCGAGGACGACGAGGCCCTGGCGGCCCTGCTGCTCCACACCCTCGCCGCCCGGGACTTCAGCACCCGCTGGATCCGGGACGGCATGGAAGCCGCCCAGCGCCTCACGGGGAACCCGCCAGAACTGGCCGCGCGCGTCGTCCTGCTGGACATCGGCCTTCCCGGCCTCGACGGGTTCACCGTGCTGCAGCGCCTCGCAGAGGCCGGGGCTACCGAACGCACGCGGGTAGTCATGCTGACGGCCCGGTCCGGCGAGGCGGAGGTGCTGCGCGCCCTCGAGCTGGGCGCATTCGACCACGTGCCCAAACCCTTCAGCGTTGCCGAGCTGCTCCACCGGGTCCGGCGCGCCCTCGAGTCCGGAGACCGCGCG
>DATKBW010000208.1:0-3222 GCA_035513575.1 Longimicrobiales bacterium
GGCGGCCGTCACCCCGAGGAGGATCCAGAGGAAGACGTCCCAGAGCGGCGGCGCCAGGGTGACCCGGACCATGGCGACCACGACGGACGCGAAGACGCCCAGGGTGAACGGCAGGCCGGCCAGACCCCTCCAGGCCTCGTCCCCGACCACATGCGGCTGCAGCCTCCGGACCAGGACCCCGATGAGCACCGCCAGCAGGATGTGGAAGCCCAGGAGCCCCAGGTGGTCCCGGAGGAAGGCGACGTACGCCGCGATCTCGATGGCGCTCATGGGGTTCCACGCCCGCCACCCCGCCTCCGCCAGCTCCGCCCGGTGGGCACCGGAGAGGAGCACCGGCTGGGAACGCTCGAGGAGCGCCTCCCTCCGCCGGGACCGGATGTCGGAGAGGACCTCGCTCACCCGCGCGATGTCCGCCCGCATCGACTCCACCTCCCGCTGAAGGGCCAGCAGGTCGCCCCCCGCCTCTGAGGTGGCCGTCAGGACGGTGTCGATGCTCGCGAGGGCCCGGGCCACGTCCGGCGCTACCGCGTCGTAGCCCGCCTCGTCCCGCAGGCTGGTCCGCCACGAGCGCCAGACCTCGTCGCGCCGCAGCCACTGCGCCCGCACCTCATCCAGTTCGTCGAGACGGGCCGTCAGCCTGTTCCGGAGGTTCTCGAGCCGGCCGTCCTCGATCAGCGCCTGATCCCGGAGCCGGGAGAGCCGCTCCAGCCGGATCACGTCCAGGTCCACCATCGACTCGATGAGCGCGCGCAGCTCGCCCGTGCTGCCCGCCGCCTCCCGCACCTCCTCCGCCGGGTCCCCGACCGTGGTCAGGCGCCGGACCGCCTCCTCCGCCTGGGCGGCCGAATCCACCAGCGCCCCGGCCCGCACGGGCAGCTGGAACAGGCTGGGCGGAGGCGGGGGCGACCACTCCGGTGCCGGCCCGATCGCGGAGTCCGGATCCTGAGCCGACACCGCCGACGGGGCTGCGACCGCGAGCACGGAGAAGACGGCGAGAGCTGTGAGGATGGAGGGCAGGGAGAGCCGGAAGGTGTTCATGGCCGCAAGATAGGGGGCGGACGGCCGCCCGGGTATACGGTGGGCGACCCCGACCGCCCGGTGCAGGAGCTGCACGGCGATCGCCTGGCCACCTTGCCGCGGCGGACGGCGGACCCGCCCGCGTATGGACGGTGGACCGCTTCCAGGGGCAGATGCGGCTGGCGAACGGGCTGTGCCGGTTCGGGTCAGGCGGGGGGAGCCCGGCGGCGGAGGAGTTCCGGAGGGTGTATACGACGCGCGTCGTCTGGCAGCGGATGCACCAGGCGTCGTTCCGGGACCGCGTGCTGCGGGCGTACCGGGAGAGCTGCTCGGTGTGTCAGCTCGGGCATGCGGAGCTGCTCGACGCCGCGCATATCCTCCCGGACCACCAGGACGAGCTGGCGATCAAGGGGCTGGAATGAGTGAGGTCACCATGGTCAGAGTGAGGGAAGCAACGGCTCTCGATGGCTTCCGCCTCAGGCTGGTGTTCACCGACGGCACCGAGCGCGAGGTGGATGTCGAAAAGTACCTGCGCGGTCCCGTGTTCGAGCCTGAGGAGCGGTCGTCACCCGGCCTCGGATTCCAGGAGCGCGACCTCCTTCCAGGGCCGCCAGCGCCCCTGCGCATCGCCGCGGAAGACCATGACTCCCATGGTGCTCCAGCCCTGGCGGTTTTCCCGGGAGCGGTGGACGAGCACCTCGGCGCGGCCATCGTCGTCCACGTCCAGCGCCGCGATCGGCTCGATCCGCTCCCGGACGCCGACGGGCTCGACCGCGATGAGGCGGACCGAGTCCGGGGCGATGAGCTCCGCGCCGATCAGGGCGAACCGTCGGTTCGGCCGCGCGTCGACCCGGATGTACAGCTCGGCCCAGAGCTGACGCCCGCCGCTCGGGAACCGCCAGACGACGGAGCCGGCGCCGAGCAGCTCGAGGTCCATTCCCCAGTGCTCGCGGAGCGTGTCGCGGACCATGCCGAAGATCTTCGGGATCAGTACGCCGTCGACGCCGGGCACCTCTTCCGGCGCGGGGACCGTCCCCTCCCGCGGGCAGTCGCCCTCGGCGATGGCGATGGTGCGATCCAGCCAGTGGTGCTCCGTACCCTCGCCCACGTCCACATCCGCGACGGGCGTCAGGGGATGGTGATACCTGCCCAACAGGTCTTCCGGCGCCGGACCCCGCAGGCCGATCGCCCGGCCGCAGCCGTTCTCCTCGACCAGGAAGGCCCGTCCGCGCAGGTGCGACGCGGGATCGGAGAGCACCGGTTCCGGGCCGCCCACCAGGAAGGCCGCGGGCGCGAACTGCGCGTACCAGAACAGGGTCCGGGAGAGCTCCAGGGGCTCCGCGGCGACCTGCGCCGCACCCCGCGCGTCTCTTTCCCCGTCCGAGCCACACCCGGCCAGGATCAACAGCACGGCCAGCACCGCCAGGATCAGGCGATCGGGCTTCACGGTTCCCCCCCGTCCGAGTTCATGGGTCGAGTCAAGATAATACCCGGTTGTCGCCCGGATCGGCTCGTCTGCGGGCCGGATCCCCATTGTGCCTGAGGGGCGGGATCTCACAGCCCGCAGCTACTTTGGGAGTGCACCTGCGCAAGGAGGCAACGATGCCCGAGCAGCCCTTCACAAGCTACTTCCCGTATCGACATCCAGCCCGGCTACCGCGTGACCGTCCGAACGGAGGACGGCGCGCGCCGGATAGGGACGGCCCTCGAAAAGGGGGACGAGGGATGGGTCGTTCGCCTGGACGGCGAGGAGGACACGCCGTTGATCGCCAGGGCGCGGAACACGATCGAAGTGGCGCTGCCGGACGGCAGCCCGATCGCGATGGACTGACCCGCTGGATCCTGAATACCTGCGCCGGCCGGTGTCGCTCTACGGCGGCATGGTCGAGCTGCCGCCGATCGTCACCGGACGGGACCCTTCGCGTAGTCGGTCGGCCGGTGTAGATTGGCTGCCGTGATTAGAGCGGAAGTCCGTCCGGAGATGATTGTTTGGGCCCGTGAGCGAGCGGGACTCGATCCCGACGCCCTGCGGCGACGTTTCCCGCGGTTGGGTGAATGGGAGCGCGGCGCCGCCCAACCGACGCTCAAGCAGCTCGAGGCGTTCGCGAAGGCGGTATGGGTGCCGATCGGCTATCTGTTCCTCGCTGACCCACCCGTCGAAACCGTCCCGCTGCCCGATTTCCGCGCCGGCAGGGGCCGCACTGA
>DATKBW010000209.1:0-4770 GCA_035513575.1 Longimicrobiales bacterium
CCTGCTCGGCATCCTGCTCGCGATCCCGATCGTGGCGACCGGCCGGGCGGACGCGCTCGCGTTCTGGGGCACCCACGGCAGCCCGCTGCCGGGCCTCGCGCTGCTGGCGCTGGTCATGGTGGCCATGTACCGCGTGACCACGGGCGAGACGAGACGGGTGGTGTGAGCGGGTAGGCGCCCGCGATCTCCATCAGCTCCGGAGCGCCTCGATGGGATCGGCACGGGTGGCGCGCCAGGCGGGAATCAGCGCGGCCGCGGCGGCGGTGAGGAGGAGCACGGCCAGCGCCGCCAGGAAGCTGGCCGGATCCCGGGACGGAACGTCCACGAGCTGGGACTCCATTACCCGCGTGGACCAGAACGCCATCAGCGCGCCGGCGGCGGCCCCCGTCGCCACGATCCTGAGCGCACGGCTGAGGACCAGGGCCAGGATGCGGCCCTGACGCGCTCCCAGCGCCGACCGGATCCCCATCTCCTTCCAGCTCTGCGCCACGGCGAACGACAACAGCCCGTACAGGCCGATCGCGGCCAGGACGAGCGAGAGGCCGGCGAAGCCCGTGAGGAGGAGGAGGATGAGGCGGCGCTGGGACAGCAGCTCGCCGAGTCGTTCCCCCATCGTACGGACCTCCACCGCGAGCCGCGGGTCCTGTTCCCGGAACGCCTCGCGGGTGGCCTGCACGAGCATGCGCCCGGGCACGCCCGACCGCCCGCGCACCACCGTAGTCATGCGCGAGATGTGCCACGCCTGGGGCACCTGCCGCATCGAGACGAACATCTCCGGCCGGGGATCGGCGGCGGGGCCGCCCTGCCGGACGTCTTCCACCACGCCCACCACGGTCAGCCATGGCGCGGTTTCCGGTACGCCCGTGGAGCCCTCGTGGCTATACGCCTTCACGCGCCGGCCGATAGGGCTCTGCCCGGGCCAGTATCGCTCGGCCATGTTGCGGTTGATCACCACCACCCGGCCCGTCCCGCTCCGGTCCTCTGGCCCCAGCGGCCGGCCAGCCACCAGGGCGATCCCGATCGCGTCGAAATAGCCATCGCTCACCACGCGGTAGCCCGCCCCCGCCCGCCTTTCCTCCAGCCCTTCGACCTGGATGAAGCCGTTGGTCGAGGTGCCGGTCGGCACAGCATTCGTGAAGCCCACCGCGGCCACCGCCGGGAGCGGCCGGAGTCGATCGGCGACCTGCAACCAGAATTGCGACCATCGCTCCTCCTCGTAGGCGCCGCCGAGCGTGGCGTCCGCCGTCACCACTCCCGCCACGTCGAACCCGAGGTCCCGATCGACCAGCGCCATGAAGCTGCGCACCAGCAGACTGCCGCCCGTCAGCAGCACCAGCGCCAGCGCCACCTCCACGCCCACCAGGGCCGCGCCCGGGATGTTCCGGCCGCCACGGGCCGCCCCGCGACCGCCGCCCAGGGTTTCGCGCAGCGAGGCACGGGACGCCCACACCGCCGGCACCATGCCGGACAACACACCGGCCAGCACCGAGACCCCGACGGCGAAGGCCAGGATCCGGACATCCATCGCGATCTCGCCGGCTCGAGGAAGGTGCCCGGCGGCGCGCCGGGCCAGCGCGTTCGTCGCCAGCACGGCCAGCCCGATGCCGAGCATCCCGCCGGCCAGTCCCAGGGCTACGTGCTCGGTGAGGAACTGCCGGATGAGCCGACGGCGCACGGCGCCGAGCGACAGCCGAAGCGCCACTTCCCGCCCTCGCACGCTCGCCCGCGCCAGCGACAGGCCGGCCAGGTTCACGCACCCGATAAGCAGCAGGACCACCACCGCGCCCATGAGCAGCAGCATGTAGTCGCGCGCGTCCCCCACCACCAGGTCCCGGAGCGGGATCGGCGCCGCACCGAACAGGTACTGCCCCTCGGGGTTACGCTCCCGCGCGCCCCGCGTGATCGCGCCGAGTTCCGAGGCCGCCCGTTCCGGACCCTCTCCCGGAGCCAGACGGCCGACCCCGTAGTAGTTCAACCAGTTGTACGACTCCCCCGCGCCCCGCTCCGGCAAGCTCGGCCGGTAGGCCTCCGTACCCACCGGGAACTCCAGCCCCACCGGCACCACCCCGATCACCTCGCGCCCGCGTCCCGCCAGATCGATCCCCAGGGGAAGGGCCGCCGCGCCCAGCTCGCTGCGCCAGAAACCCTCCGACACCACCACCACCGGCTCGCCCGCGTCCTCTTCCCGGAACCCGCGGCCCGACAACATCCGTACGCCCAGCACCTCGAAGAACGTCGGCGTGACGAGGCGCCCCTCCACGTTGAACGCGGCGGCCTCCCCCGCGTAGCCCCAGCGCTCCGGGAGGAGGCCGTACAGCGCGGACCCCTCGAGCGTCCGCGCCCCTTCCACCCAGTCGAGCCAGACGTTGCCCGATAGATATGGGATCGCCGTCCCCACCGAGTCCGCCGTCTGAAGCGCCACGAGCTGGTCCGCGTCCGGGAACGGCAGCGGCCGGATCAGCACGCGGTCCACCACCGTGAAGCCAGCCGTGGTCAGCCCGATCGCCAGCGCGAACGTCGTCAGCGAAATCGCCGTATGACCCGGCGCCGACCGCGCCCGCCGGACCGCCAGCCCGATGTCGGACCCCACCGACGCCAGCCACTCGCGCCGGCGCTGCCGACCCACTCGCGCGTAGGACGTCGCCCGGAGCCGCCGCCGCGCACCCTCGACGTCCCCGAATCGCCGTTCCGCCTCCGACCGAGCCGCCGCCGGCGACAGCCCCGCCTGCTCCAGGTCCGCCGCCCTCATCTCCAGGTGCGCACGGATCTCCTCGTCCACCTCCCGCTCCACGTCCCCGCCCGTCCCGATGAACAGCCGAAGAAGCCGCCGGTATCCAGCCATTTCAGGACCTCCTACCCCGCCCGCGACGAGACCACCAGGATCTCGTGCACGGTCCGCGCGTAGCGCTCCCACGTCCGTGCCTCCGAACGCAGACCAGCCTCGCCTCGCTTCGTCAGCCGGTAGTACCGGGCGCGACGGTTGTTCTCGCTCACGCCCCACTCCGCCGCCAGCAGCCCCCGCTCCTCCAGCCGGTGCAGCGCCTGGTACAGCGCGCTGTCGTCCACTCCCAGGGCGCCCTCGCTCCGCGACTCCAGCCAGCTCGCGATCCCGTATCCGTGCATCGGCCCCCAGCTCAGCGTCTTGAGGACCAGGAGGTCGAGCGTCCCCTTCAGGAGCGGAAGCGCATCGCGATCGGCCACGTCTCACCCCCTAAGTTCGTTCCCCGTGTGTTCTAAGTGGTAACGAGGATGCAACCGGCCGACCGGCTCGCGCAAGGAGTCTGAGATGTTTCGCCGCCGCCCGGGGCGTTGCATGTTGAGTCCGGATCCCGACGGTCGCGCTCCCCAGACACCCGATCCACCATGCGCATGAGCCTGATCCTCACTCTGCTCCCGGCCGTTCTCGTCGTCGGCCTGGCCTTCGACGCGCGGCCCGCGCCCGCGCAGACCCAGAAGCCGCCGCTCCACGGCCGCCACTGGATGGCGATCACCGGCAAGCCTCTGGGCGCCACGGCCGGAGCGATGATGTTCCAGCGGGGCGGCAACGCGGTGGACGCGGCCGCGGCGATGCTGGCGGCGACGGCGACGATGTGGGACGTGCTGAGCTGGGGCGGGGAGACGCAGGCGCTGATCTTCAACCCCCACACGCGGGAGGTGATTGGTATCAACGCGCTGGGCATCGCGCCCTCCGGTGCGACGGCGGAGTACTTCCGCGACCGGGGGATGAGCCATCCGCCGGAGTACGGCCCGCTCGCGGCGACCACCCCGGGCACGCCGGGCGGGCTGATGGTGATGCTCGCCGAGTACGGTACGATGTCGCTGGCCGACGTGCTCGCCCCCGCGATCGAGATGGCGGAGGGCTACCCGATCGAGGCGCAGACCGCCAACTCGATCGAACGGAACAAGGAGCGGCTGAAACAGTGGCGCTACTCGCGCGAGATCATGCTGCCGCATCTGGGCAGCGGCGATCGGGAGGCGCCGTACGCGGGCGAGATCTTCCGTCAGCCGGACCTGCGGGAGACGCTGATGAAGCTGGTGGAAGCGGAAGCGGAGGCGCTCCGGCAGGGCAGGTCGCGGGGCGAGGCCATCATGGCCGCGTACGACCGGTTCTACCGGGGCGACATCGCGGAGGAGCTCGTGCGCGGCGTGCGGGAGGAGGGCGGGCTGTTCACGATGGCGGACCTCGGCGGCTGGAGCGTGGGGATCGAAGAGCCGGTGATGACGGACTACAGGGGTGTCCAGGTCTACAAGCTCACCCACTGGACCCAGGGGCCCGTCCTGCTCCAGGCGCTCAACATCCTCGAGAACTTCGATCTCCAGGCGATGGGCTACAACAGCGCCCGGTACGTCCATACGCTCTACCAGGCGATGAACCTGGCGTTCGCGGACCGGGACTTCTATTACGGCGACCCGCGCTTCCCGCCGGAGGAGCCGATCCGGGGGCTGCTGTCGAAGGACTACGCCCGGCAGCGGGCGGAGCTGATCGACCCGGAACGGAACGACCCCGACGCGCGGCCCGGCGACCCGTACCCCTTCCAGGGCGGCACCAACCCGTTCACGCGCCACCTGGCGAGCTGGCACACGACGATGACCAGCACCCCAGAGGAGGGCGGTCCGACGTCGGTCGCCCCGGAGCACGATCGGCCGGACACCACCACGACGGGCGCGATGGACGCGGATGACGCGTTCTACGCCGGCACGACCACCATCCAGGCGGCGGACGCGGAGGGATGGGTGGTGTCGATCACGCCGAGCGGCGGCTGGGTCCCC
>DATKBW010000210.1:0-5094 GCA_035513575.1 Longimicrobiales bacterium
ATGTAGGCCAGCCCCAGCGGCCGGAGCATTCGCCCTTCGATGCCGCTCAGGAAGAAGAGCGGCAGGAACACGATGGAGATGATGAACGTGGCCGTGATGATGCTGGCCCGGATCTCCTTCGAGCCGAGGAAGATCACATCGTAAACGGACTTCTGCTCGGACGCCGGCAGGTGGCGGTTCTCCCGGAGCCTGCGGAAAACGTTCTCCACGTCGATGACGGCGTCGTCCACCAGCGCGCCGATGGCGATGGCCATGCCGCCCAGCGTCATCGTGTTGATGGTGATGCCGAACAGCTTGAGTGCGAAAACGGCCGTCACCAGCGACAGCGGGATGGCCAGGACGGAGATGAAGGTGGTGCGCCAGCTCCACAGGAAGAGGAACAGGATGACGACCACGAGGAGCGCGCCGTCGCGCAGCGCCTCGAGCACGTTGTCCACCGCCGTATCGATGAAGCTGGCCTGTCGGAAGATCCCGCGGTTGATCTCCATCCCCGGCGGGAGCGTCTGCTCGATGTCCGCCAGCGTAGCGTCGATCCGCTCGGTCAGATCCAGCGTGTTGGTGTCCGGCTGCTTCTGGACCGAAAGGATCACGGCGGGCGCGGCGTTGGCGGAGCCGCGGCCGATGGGCACGCCCGGACCGACCCCGACGTCCGCCACGTCGCGGATCAGGACCGGCGTGCCCCCCCGGACCACCACCACCGTCGCGCCGATGTCCTCGACGGTCTGGACCCGGCCGGTGCCCCGGATCAGGTACTCCTGCCCCCCCTCCATGTACACGCCGCCGGAGGCGTTCACGTTCGACCCCTCCGCCGCGGCGAGGACGTCCTGGAGGGTGACCTCGTAGGCGGCCAGGCGGGCAGGGTCGACCCTGACCTGGTACTGCCTGACCTCACCGCCCAGCGGGATCACCTGCGAAACGCCCGGGACCGCCAGCAGGCGACGACGGACCGTCCACTCCGCCAACGACCGCATCTCCATCTCCGACACGCTCTCATCGCCCGTGATGGCGATGAGCATGATCTCGCCCATGATGGACGAGATGGGCGCGAGGACGGGCGGCCCCGCGCCCTGCGGGATCGTCGCGCTCACGAGCTGGAGCTTCTCATTGACGATCTGGCGCGCCCGGTAGATGTCGGTGCCCCAGTCGAACTCGACCCAGACGATGCTGATCCCCTGTGAGGTGGAAGACCGGACGCGGCGGACGCCCGTGGCACCGTTGACCGCGGTCTCGATGGGGAACGTGACGAGCGTCTCGACCTCCTCGGGCGCCATGCCGTGGGCTTCCGTGAGGACCGTCACGGTGGGCGCGGTGAGGTCGGGGAAAACGTCCACCGGCATGCGCACGGCGGTGATGGTGCCGGCCACGAGCAGGAGCCCCGCGGCGGCCACGACCAGGAGGCGGTTCCGGATGGACCAGCGGATGACGGCGTCGAGCATTGGGTCGCCTCCTCAGTGCGCGTGTCCGCCGGCGAACTCGCCGCCGGACATGGAGGCGAGCCGGACCTGGTACCCGCCGGTGGTGACCACCAACTCGCCCGGCTGGATCCCCGCCATTACGTGGGTTCGGGTGCCGTCGGTGGCGCCCAGGGTCAGCACGCGACGCTCGAAGGTCTCGCCGCCGGCCTGCACGTAGGTGACGGAGGTGCCGTTGTCGTCGACGATGGCGCGGTTCGGGATCACCACCCCGGTTACGGTGCCGCCCACGGGGACGGCGGCCTGGGCGAGCTGCCCGAAGGTGAAGAGTCCACCCGCGTCGGCGATCTCGAACACGGCCGGGACGGTCCGCGTCTGCGGGTCCAGGACGTTGCCGACGGAGACGAGCCCCGAGGTCTCGCGCACGACATCGCTGCCCTCGAGGGTGAAGGTCGCGCGGGCGTCTCCGGGGATGGATGACGAGGCGGACGCCGGGACCTGGACCCGGAGCCACGCTGTGCCCGGATCGACGATCGTGAACAGCGGCACGCCGGCCTCCACCCGCCCGCCGGGCACGAACGAACGCCGGGCGACGACGCCGGAGATCGGCGCGGTGAGGCGGAGGCGGTAGTCGCTGCCGGCACCGCCTGCCCCCATGGCCGCGGCCTGGGCGCGGGTCACTTCGAGGTCGTGCCGGGCCTCCTCGAGGCGTCGCTCGGGGATGGCTCCGGCGGCGTAGAGCCGCTCGGTCCGAGCCACCTCGCGCTCCAGGCGCTCCACGCGTGCCCGGATGTCGGCGAACCCGCCCTCCTGCGACGTCGGCGACAGCACCGCCAGAACCTGGCCGGCGCGAACGCTCTGCCCGACCGAGGGCGCGCTCCGGTTCCCGGCCGCGGCGGCGATCCCGTCCACCGGCGCGCTGACCTGTACCAGTGCCCCATCGGGTGCCACGATCTCACCCGGCACGGTGACGGTGCGCTGGACCGTGTCCTGCCGCGCGGGCTCCACCGCGAACGGGATCTGCCACTGCTGCTCCTTCAGGAACGCGATCCCGCCGCCGTCCTCCTCGTGGACGTGGGGGAACTCGTCCTCCCTGGCGTAGACCCGGACCTCCGGGAGGACGTGCCGGCTGCGGACCTGAGGGCTCTCGAGGGCCAGCTCGACGCGGTAGGTGCCAGGACTCTCCACCACGGGGTCGAGGAGGAAGATCCCGTCCCGGGCGACGTCGTCGATCGTGAACGTCTGCGCCACCTGCTCACCGCCCATGAAGCGCACGGTGAGGGTGCCAGACCTGATGGGCTTGAAGTCCTCCATGTCCGTCAGGTGGATGGCCCAGTTGCCGGTCGCCCGCCCAGCGATCAGCCACGGGTACTCGAGGAAGAGCTCCGTGGAGTCGTTCCACTGGGTCACCACTTCGGCGCCGGCGTGCTCGTGCTCCTCCGCGGCCGGGGCATCGTCGCAGGCCGGCAGCGCCAGGCTCAGGGCGAGCATCGCGGCTCCGGCCCGGATCAGGGCTGCGGCGCGGGGGCGGGTCGTCGTTGTCATTCTCATACGTCGTTCTCCGTCTCGTTCGTGCCGGCATCGAAGCCGCCCACGGCGCGCTCCACGTCGTAGTATCCGGTCCAGAGGTCCGCCCGGAGGCGGGCTTCCGCGGTCCGCAGCTCCCAGAGCGCCTCGGCCGCGTCCAGCAGGTCGATCAGCTCCATCTCGCCCTCCGCGTACGCGATGCGGGCGATCTCCAGCATATCGGCGGCCTCATCCATCGCTGTCGCGCCGAGCAGCTCCGCACGCAGGGACAGGGACTCGTAGGTGTCGAGGGCGCGTCGCACGTCGTTCTCGACCTGGCGCCGCGTCAGCGCCAGCCGGGATTCCGCCGCCGCGGCCCGGGCGTCGGCCGCGTCCACCGCTCCGGCCCGGCGATCCAACACCGGGAGCGGCAGCGAAAGCCCGAGGAATGCGCCAGTGAAACCATCGGATTGCGTCTTGTAGCCGCCCGTGGCGGTGAGATCGGGGATCCGCTCCCGCCGGGCAACGGACGCGGCGGCGCGCTCGGACTCCACCGCCGCCTCAGCGGCCGCCACCTCGCCGCGGCGGGCGAGCGCCAGCTCGAGCGCCTGTTCCACAACGATCACCGGGGGGAGCCCGGTCACCCAGTCCGCCGGCGCAAGCTGGAGCTCCTCCGCGGTCGGGGCGACGAGAAGGGCCAGTTGGCGCCGGGCCGCCGCGGCGTCCAGAACGACTTCGGCGAGTCGTGTCTCGTAGCGGGCGCGCTCGACAGCGATGCGCCGGCGGTCGTAGAGGGAAATGTCGCCCGCGGCGTAGCGCGCTTCCGCACTCCGTTCCCCGGTCCGGAACACCTCGGTCACGCGGGTGAGCACCCGCTCCACGCGCTCGGCCCGGGCGGCGTCCGTGTACGCCTGCTTGACCTCGAAGGCGAGGCGGGCGCTATCGGCGGACAGGCGCGCGGCGGCGGCCGCGGCGATCCGGCCAGCCGCGTCCTGCCGTGCGCTCCGGGTGCCCGGCCACTCGAGCCGCTGGCTCAGGTTGAAGTACGTCTCGGAGTAGCTCCGGTCGCCGTCGGAGAGCGGCTCGTGGCTCGCCATGACGCTCGGATTCGGATAGGCGGCAGCCTGGCCTGCCAGCGCGGTGGCTTCGGCTGCCTCCGCGCGGGCCAGGCGGAGCTCGAGGTTGTTCGCGGTGAACAGCTCGAGCGCCTCCTCCAGGGTGATCGCACGCGGCGGCGGCTGCTGGGCCACCGTCGGAGCGGCCGTGAGAAGCAGGGACACAGAGATCACAACGCTGGCACGTAATGTTGTCGGATAGTCGAACATGGCTCCCCTGCAATGCCGGTGCACGCCCCTGCGACGGGGCGTCGGATCGATTTCAGGATGTACGGAAACGCGCCGGCCGGAACGGCCGGGAGGTCAGACTGCGGAGGGAGGTGCGCGTGGAGCGCCAGGCGGAGGGGCGCGCTCCATGGGTCGGAGCACGTCCGTGTGAGGTGTCTGCACGAGGGTGATCACGACCGGTGCCACCACCACCGCGACCACCCCGGAACGCACGGCCAGTTGCGGCCCTACGGACGGAGCTCGCTCGTCCTGCTCGACGAGCTGCGTGCCATGGGAGTGATGATCGGCCGCCACGACGTGCGAATCCCGTTCGACCGGCATCTCGCGGTCCGCATGGGAATGCGAGGGCAGGCCCGTGCCCAGCGCTCCGAGGAGCACGAGCAGGCACAGAGCCGTCGCGGATTGCAGGAGTTCCGGCATTCGCATGGGTGCGGAGATGATGGCCTCGGCTGGCGCGGACGTCAATGCGAGGCGGCGGATTCCCCACGACTGCAGGCCGCCGTCGGGGGCGCGGGCAACTCCGATGCAGAAGCCCGAACGAACACAGCAGCCCTGACGGAGTCGAGCCGGAGCGCCAACACCCCTTTCGAGCGAAGCGAGCTCACGCCACTGCAAGCGGAGGCCGACTCCCGCCCATGAGTTGCCGCGATGTACGAAGGGCGCGGCCAGCTTTCACTGACCGCGCCCTCTGCATGGAGCCGGCGGGAGTCGAACCCGCGTCCGCGAATAGATCCCTCAGCGCCTCTACGTGCGTAGTCCGTCTTGTTTTTTTCTCACTCGATCGTCGGCACGACGGACAGCCGTTCACGAGCCAGCCACTCTCAAATCTCGCT
>DATKBW010000211.1:0-2431 GCA_035513575.1 Longimicrobiales bacterium
CACGCTGGGGCTGGGCGTGGGGGGGACGGCGGCGGTGTACGGGATCGTCCGCGACCAGCTCGTGGACCCGCTGCCGTACGAGGCGGAGGAGCGGGTGGTGACGTGGTGGGCGCCGTTCTGGTGGTCGGAGGCGGAGTTCCGGCACGTCCGGGCCGACGCGCCGGGTTTCGAGGCGCTGGCCGCGTACGGGAACACCGAAGTGACGCTGCGGGGCGAGGACGGGTCGACGCGGATCGTGGCGGGGGTGGCGACATCGCGGGGGCTGTTCGAAGTGCTCGGCGTGTCGCCGTGGATCGGCCCTGGCTTCAGGCCGGGCGACGACGATCCCGGGGCGGAGCCGCGGGTGGTGCTGAGTCAGGGTTTCTGGCGGGAGCTGGGCGGTGACCGGGGGATCGTGGGGACGCGGTTGAGGCTGGGCGGGATCGACCGTACGGTGGCGGGTGTCATGCCGGCGGACTTTTGGTTCCCGTCGCCGGAAGTGCGGGTCTGGATGTCGACGCCGATGCGGCCGGAGAGCCAGGCGGGCAATTACGCGATCGTTGGGCGCCTCGAGGCGGGCCGGTCGGCGGATGCGATGGCGGGTCCGTTGTCGCGCATCACGGCTTCGTTGGGCGACGCTTTCGATTACGGCGAGTCGTGGGACGCGACGCGAGACCCGGTCCTCACGCCGATCCGCGATCGGCTCGTGGAGTCGGCGAGGCCGGCACTGGTCGCGGCGCTGGCGGCGATGGCGGTGGTCCTCCTGATGGCGTGCGCGAACGTCGCGGCGCTCATGCTCGGCCAGGTCGGTCGCCGGTCCGGGGAGCTGGCGGTGCGCGCCGCGCACGGGGCGGGGCGCAGTCGTCTGACGCGGCAGGTAGTGGCGGAGGCGCTGCTCGTGGGGGTGCTGGCCGGGCTGCTCGGAGCGGCGGTGGCCACCTCCGGATTCCGGGTGTTGACCGAAGCGCTCCCGCTGGCGGCCATGGGCGGGTCCGGGGCCCCGGACTGGACTGTATTCGCCGCGGCTCTCGGGATCGGGCTGGTATCGGCGCTCGCGCTCAGCGTGATCCCGATCGGGGCGCTCTGGCGCGGCGACTTCGGAAGCGTGCTGGTCCGGGGAAGGACCGGCGGCGTGGGAGGCCGGGGCGGCCGCCTCGAGGGCGGGCTGGTGGTGGCGGAGGTGGCGCTGGCGGTGGCGGTGACGGCCGGCGCGGCGCTGCTGATGCGGAGCGTCGCGGAGCTGCGATCGATCGACCCGGGCGTGGACGTGAACGGGATCGCGGTCCTGCACGTCGCCACGGCGGAGGGGCTCGAGCCGGCGGCACGGCGGGGGCTCGTCGCCGACATGGTCAGCGCGGCGGGCGCGGTGCCGGGGGTGCGCCGGGCGTCGTCGACGGACCGGCTCCCGCTCGTAGGGGCCGGGGGGAGCGAGGGGATCGTCCTGGCGGCCCGCCCGGACGACACGGGCGTAAGCACGTATTACCGCATCGTCGGGCGCGACTACTTCGAGGTCATGGGGATCGATGTCCTGCGCGGCCGCGGGTTCGACCTGACGGACCGGGCCGGGGGCGAGCCCGTGGTGGTGGTGAACCAGGCGCTAGTCGACCGCTGGTTCCCGGACCAGGACCCCGTGGGGCGCCGGATCAACCACGGCCGCGGCGGCGACTGGGCCACCATCGTGGGCGTGGTCGGGAACGTGGCCGAGGGCTCATTGACCGAGATCGACCCGCCGGCCCGATACGTGCTGCACGACCAGGTCCCTTTCACCCCTATGCCTTACCGGACACTCGTGCTCCGCCTGGAACGCGGCGACGCCGCGGCGGTCCTCGATGACGCCCGGGTAGGCCTCGCCCGCGAGGCCCCAGGTGTCGGCGTGCGGAGCGTCACCACGATGGACCGCGTGTTCGCCGAGGCTCTCGGACCCGCGCGGCAGATCCTGGTCCTGCTCGGGATCCTCGCCGCCCTCGCGCTGGTCCTCGGGGCGGTGGGCGTTTACGGCGTCGTGTCCCACTTCGTCGCGGGGCGACGGCGCGATACCGCCATCCGCTTCGCACTCGGGCTCCCGCCCCGCAGCGCCATCGTGGAAGTCCTCGGGCACGGAGGCGTCCTCGTGACCGGCGGCGCGGCTCTCGGCGTCGGCCTGGCATGGGCGCTGGCCCACCTGCTGGCCGGCTTCCTCTACGGCGTCCCCACCACAGACCCCGTTTCCCTGACGGGCGCCGCGCTGGTACTCCTGCTCGTGGGCCTCCTCGCCGCCTTGATCCCCGCCCTCCGCGCGGGCCGGATCGACCCCGCCACTGCGCTCCGGGAGCAGTAGCGTGGACGCCCCGCTCGGCTCCTTCGAGGAGCACGTGGTCCTGGCCGTGCTCCGCACCGCGGACCGCGCGTACGGCATGGAGGTCCGCCGGGAGATCGCAGCCGTGACCGGCCGTGACGTGACCATCGGCGCCGT
>DATKBW010000212.1:0-2129 GCA_035513575.1 Longimicrobiales bacterium
GTACGGGTCTGACAGCTCGAAACCCGGAAGGTGCTCCGAAACGCGGTCGTCCCAGTCCAGCGTTCCCTCGTCCACCAGCAGCCCGAGTGCGGCGACGGTCATGGCCTTGGTCGTCGACGCGATCGCGAAGAGCGTGTGCTCATCCACCGGCTCGCCCGTTCCGAGCGTCCGCTCGCCGTATCCGCGCGCGAAGATCACCGAATCATCGCGGATGACGGCGATCGCCAGCCCCGGGATCTCCCAGTCGCGCATCGCTCCGCGGATGTACGCGTCGAGGCCGGCCGCGTCGAGCGACCGTGCGGGGGCGAGAGCCTGCTCCTGCGCGTGCGCCGGGGCGGAACCGATCGATCCGGGAGGGGCGAGCGGGAGCACGAGCAGGAGGGCGAACGCGGGGACGCGGAACCGGTGGAGCATCGGCGTGGACTCCTGGGCGAAGTGAGCCGGGCCGGCCTCGCCACGCGCGGCGGGGCGGCGGGGCGGCGACGAGGGCCGACAACCTAAGAGGTCCGGAGCGGCCGGGCGACCGGGACATGAGCCGAACGATCCGGGGGTCAGAAATAGGACAGACACTCTTCCCCTACTTCACCCGCCTCCCCCGCTTCACGACGACGTCCACGTCCGAGAGCAGCGCGATGTGGCGGAGCGCGTCCCCCCGGACCGCGATGATGTCGGCGTACTTGCCGGGAGTGACCGTGCCGACGTCGTCGTCGACGCCGAAGAACACGGCCGGCCAGTAGGTCGCGGCGCGGATCGCCTCCAGCGCCGGGATGCCGAAGTCATTCACCCAGACGTCCAGCTCATTCCAGGTGGACTGGCAGTGGAAGCTGCCGGGGATCCCGCTGTCGGTGCCGATCAGGAGCGTGACCCCCGCGTCGCGCAGCTGGTGCACCTTACGTGCGAGCGTGGGCACGCGCGCGGGCGTGAGCTGGTAGTACGGCAGCCGGTCGAAGTGGCGGAGCGATGCGTCGATGTCCGCCACGATCACGTCCGGCAGACCCAGGGTCCGGCAGGGCGCGTCCAGCTTCTCCGGGTTGGCGGCCGTGCGCGGGTAGTTGTAGAGGCCCTCGACGGTGGGCGTCCAGAAGAACGGTCCGAGATTCATCCGCGCCGTGCGCTCACGGATCAGCTCCATCACCTCCGGCGGATACTCGGGCGACGTGGCGAGCCCCGTGTGCTCGAAGTTGTCGATCCCCGCGATCAGCCCGCGCCGGATCTCCTCCGGCCGGTGCGAGTGGGCGACGACCTTCAGCCCCCGCGCGTGCGCCTCGTCGACCACCGCCGCGACTTCCTCCATCGTCATCTGATCCTGGTCGATCAGCTTGATGAAGTCGACGCCCGCCTCGGCCAGCCGCCGCACCTTCCGGCGCGCGTCGGCCGCGCCGTCCACGCCCCAGCGGAACTGCTCGGTGCCAGGATACGGCTCGTGCTGGATGAAAGGACCGCTCACGTACAGCGTCGGACCCGGGATCTCACCGCGCTGGATCCGGTCCCGGACCCGGAGCGACTCCTCGAGCGGGCCGCCCGCGTCGCGCGCGCTCGTCACCCCCGCCATCAGCAGCTGGCGCGCGGCCGCCGGCATGATCACGTCCTCGAACTGCGGCGGGTAGACCGAGTCCCAGTGCGCGTAGTCGGCGTGTCCGACGAGCATCAGGTGGACGTGCATGTCCCACAGGCCCGGCAGAACCGTCATCCCCTCCGTGCTCACCACCTCCGCCCCGGCGGGGACCTCGAGCGTTTCGGTCGTCCCCACGGCCACGATTCGCTCCCCACGGACCAGGATCACGGCGTCGCGGATCGGAGGGCCCGTGAAGCCGTCCACCAGCGTGCCGCCGACCAGCGCCAGGTCCGCGGCCGGGGCGGTGGGGGTGACGGCGGCAAGCTGGGCTTCGGCGGCCCGGACGGGCGCGAGGGCGGCGAGCGCGAACGTCAGGAGCAGCGTGAGGGCGGCGGGGCCGGGGACGACCGGGACGGTACCGGCCGGGACGGTACCTGGTATTTCATCTTTCATGTTTTGGCTCCACCATGCGTCGGGATCGGGCCGGTTCGCGCCTGGATCACCCGGACCGGGCCGGTTGGCCGCTGGATGGCCCGAGCGATGGCGTGAACCCTGAAATAAAGCCACCTTTGCC
>DATKBW010000213.1:0-22188 GCA_035513575.1 Longimicrobiales bacterium
GGACCTGCTGCCGAAGAAGAAGAAGCGGCGGACGGTCAGCGTGGCCGAAGCGCGACGCATCCTCCTGCAGGACGAGCTGGACCGGATGGTGGACATGGACGACGTCGTCAACGAGGCCATGGACCGCACCGAGGACATGGGGATCGTCTTCCTGGACGAGGTCGACAAGATCGTGGGCGATCGCGGTGGACAGGGCGGCCCCGATGTGAGCCGGGAGGGCGTCCAGCGGGATCTCCTGCCCATCGTGGAGGGGAGCAACGTCCAGACGAAGTACGGCATGGTCCGCACGGACCACGTCCTGTTCATCGCCGCGGGTGCGTTCCACGTGTCCAAGCCCAGCGAGATGATCCCGGAGCTCCAGGGCCGGTTCCCCATCCGGGTCGAGCTGGAGACCCTCACGGAGAAGGACTTCGTGCGCATCCTGCAGGAGCCGAAGAACGCCCTGCTCAGGCAGTATCAGGCCCTCGTCGCCTCCGAGAAGGTGGAGCTCGAGTTCGAGGATGATGCGGTCCGGGAGATCGCCCGCGTCGCCGCCGACGTCAACGAGCGCATGGAGAACATCGGCGCGCGCCGGCTCCATACCGTCATGACCACGCTCCTCGAGGACCTCCTCTTCGACCTCCCCGGCGACGGCCCGACCCACGTCCGCATCGATGCCTCCACGGTCCGGGACCGCCTCAAGCGCATCGTCGAGGACGACGACCTCCGGCGCTACATCCTCTAGTATCCCTCTAGGATCCCGAGTCGGACGTCCGGTGCCGGCGCACTTCGGGCTCGGGACACTCGCGCCTCACTCCGACCTCAGCGCATCGGCGGGCGGAATGCGGCTGGCCCGCCGGGCCGGCAGCGCCGTCGCCGCGACGACCACGAGCAGGAGCAACACCGAGATGGCGGCGATCGTGAGCGGGTCCGTCGGCTCCACCTGGTAGAGGAGGCCCGAGAGGACGCGGCCGAACGCGAGGGCGGCGGCCAGGCCGATCGCGAGCCCTGTCAGCGCCGGCCCGAGCCCCTGCCAGACGACCATCCGGATCACCTCTTCGACGCGCGCCCCGAGGGCCATCCGCATGCCGATCTCGCGGGTCCGCTGGACGACGAGGTACGCGACGAGGCCGTAGACTCCTACCGCCGCGAGCGCGACGGCCATCGCCGCGAAGAGGGAGAGGAGAACGAGGTAGAACCGGGACGCCGCGATCTGTCGTGCCACCAGCTGGTCGAGCGTGCCCGGTTGCGCCATGGGCAGTTCCGGATCCAGCGCGGCCAGCTCGTGCCGCGCCGCCGACAGCACCGAGGCCGCCGTCACGCCGTCGTATTTGATGGCCACGTGGGGAAAGCTTGCGCCTGCCTGGGCATACGGGACCAGCATCATCGGGGCCGGCTCCCCGGTCACGCTGGTCCGGAAGTCTTCGATGACACCGATGATCGTCCGCGGCTGCGACTCGGCATAGCCGACGCTGATCTGGACGGACATCCGCTTCCCCACCGGGTCCTCGCCCGGCCAGAAGCGCCGCGCGGCGGTCTCGTTGACCAGCACGACCGGCTCCGCGCCCGACCGGTCACTCTCGCGGAACCCGCGACCGCGCGCCACGCGGAGCCCCAGCACGTCCGCCGCATCGGCATCCAGGACGCGATAGTCGGCCGAGGGACCCTGACCCGGCTCGGGCGCAGGCAGCTCCGAACGGTTGAACCCGCCAAACAGGGTAACCGTCCCGAACGGCACCGCCACGGTGGTGGCCACTTTCTCCACTCCGGGGATGCCTGACAGCCGTTCGTCGAGCTGCTCCATGAAACCGACCCGCTCATCCGGGCCGGCGTACCGGGCCGAGGGGAGGGACAGCCGAAAGATCGCCACGTTGTCCGGCTCGATCCCGAGCTCCACTGTCTGCATCCGGGCCAGGCTGCGCACCATGAGGCCCGCACCGACCAGGAGCAGCACCGACAGCGCCACCTCGGCCCCGAGAATGGTCGCCCGTACGCGGTGGCCGCGGCGGGGACCGACCGCCCCCCGGCTGCCCCGGCGGATGGCCTCGGCCAGACCCTCGTCCGCGATCCGCAGCGCGGGTACCAGTCCGAAGATCAGGACCGTGAGGGAGACGACGAGCAGCGCGAACACGAGCGTCGTCCCGTCCAGCGCGATCTCGTCCAGTCGCGGGAGGTCGGCCGGGGCGATGCGGAGGAGCAGCGACGTGCCCCAGCTCGCCAGCAGCAACCCGAGCACGCCCGCGGCCACCGCCAGCGCGGCGTTCTCGGTCATGAGCTGCGCCACCAGTCGGGGCCTCGATGCGCCGATCGCCGCGCGCACCGCCAGCTCGGTCCGCCGCCCACCGCCCCGGACCAGGACCAGGTTCGCCACGTTCGCGCACGCGATCAGCAGAACCATGCCCACCGCGCCCAGCAGGATCCACAGCGCCGCCTCGACCTCCCCCACCACGAACGCCCGGAGCGAGGTGGCCGCGAGGGCCAGATCCGGGTTCGTTTCGGGATGATCCGTCCGCAGCCGCGCGGCGATCGAGGCCAGCTCCGACTGCGCCTGCTCCAGCGACACACCCTGATTCAGGCGGCCGACCGCTCCGAAGATGACGCACCCGCGGCCGCACCCCTCGTCATCGTTCTGCACCGGGACCCAGAGCTGCGCATCGGACGGATACCGGAATCCCGCCGGAGCCACGCCCACGACCTCGTGTGCCGTGCCCTGGATCATCAGCGCCGTGCCCACCACGTTCGGGTCGCCCCCCAGTCGCGTCCGCCAGAACGATTCGCCGACGACCACCGCATTGGAGCCCTGGTACCGGCTCTCCTCCGCGGTGAACGCCCGTCCCATGACGGGCTCTGCGCCAAACACCCGGAAAAAATCCGGCGTCACCCTGGCCCCGGGAACCAGCTCCGCCTGGCCGAGCCCCGTGACCGTCAGGTTCGCGGCCGTGTATTGCGCCACGCTCTCCAGCGTTCGCGTCTCCGCCCGAACGTCCCGGAAGTTGGGGTGGGACATCCGGTTGCCCACCACCTCGGCAGGATTCGAGAGATCCTCCTCCCACAGCGCCACCAGCTCGTGCGCCTCCGGGTAGGGCAGAGAGCGCAGCAGCACGCCGTTGGCAACGCTGAAGATCGATGTCGTCGCCCCGATCCCCACCGCCAGCGTCCCCACCGCTACCACCGAAAAGCCCGGCCGACGACGTAGCGATCGGATCGCGAAGCGAAAATCGGCGAGTGGATTCATGGCCGTATCCCGATGTCGAGGAGCCCCGGACCGCCTGGCGGCCCCGGGAGGCACTGGCCATGCCGCTTCCCCCCTCAGCCTTCCAACCCGCTTCCGGCCAGGCGTTTAGCCCGGGAGCCCTTTCATCGCGGGGGCCGCCGCGGCTCCCCGACACCGGAGGAGACCGTCCCGATACCGGACACCGGATCGACCACGGGCCGCCTCGGCGCTCGCCGCCTGGACGCCCGCCCGCCGCCCCGATACCTTGCCCTCGCAGTCCTGCAATTTTGGCATTCCGAGGCGAGATGACGGATAAGCGCGACTTCCTGGCGATCACCGATTTCAGCACCGAAGAGATCCACGAGACCCTCGACCTGGCGCACCGCATGAAGCGCGGCCAGGAGTCCGGCCGGCCCCTCGAGGGGAAAACGCTGGCGATGATCTTCGAGAAGAGCTCCACGCGGACGCGGGTGTCGTTCGAGGTGGGGATGTACCAGCTGGGCGGCCACGCGTTGTTCCTGTCCTCGCGGGACATCCAGCTGGGGCGGGGCGAGCCCATCAGGGACACGGCCCGGGTGTTGTCCCGCTACGTGGACGGGATCATGATCCGGACGTTCGCGCAGGAGAGCTGCATCGACCTGGCGGAATACGGATCCGTGCCTGTGATCAACGGGCTGACGGACCTGCTCCACCCGTGCCAGGTCATGGCGGACCTGATGACGGTGCAGGAGGCGTTCGGAACGGACCTGCGCGGCCGGAAAGTGGCGTGGATCGGGGACGGGAACAACATGGCGAACTCGTGGCTCAACGCCGCTTACCGCCTGGGGCTGGAGGTGCGCCTGGCCTGCCCCGAGGGTTACGACCCCGACCCGGGGATCCTGGAGCGGGTGAAGGAGGGCGCGAAGGTGATGGTCACCCGGTCGCCGGCCGAGGCCGCAGAGGGTGCGGATGTCGTGACCACCGACGTCTGGGCGTCCATGGGACAGGAGGAGGAGGCGAAGGAGCGGATGCGGGCGTTCGCCGGTTTCCAGGTGAACGGGGCGCTGATGGCAGCGGCTGCGCCGGAATCGATCTTCCTGCACTGCCTGCCCGCCCACCGCGGCGAGGAGGTGACGGAGGACGTGTTCGAGGGTCCGCGCTCCCGGGTGTTCGATGAGGCGGAGAACCGCCTGCACGTGCAGAAGGCGATCATGCTCGAGCTGATGGGGGGAGGTCGATGAGCGCACCGACGACGGGGGAGGCGCTCCGGAAGACGCCCCTCCAGGAGGAGCACCTGGCTCTGGCCGGCCGGATGGTGCCCTTCGCCGGCTTCACCATGCCGGTCCAGTACCCGACGGGGATCGTGAGGGAGCATCAGGCGGTCCGGACCGCCGCCGGGCTCTTCGACGTGTCCCACATGGGCGAGTTCGAGGTGCGGGGGCCGCAGGCCCTGGACATGGTCCAGCACCTTCTGACCAACGACGCATCCCGCCTGGCGGTGGGCCAGGCCCAGTACACCGTCCTCTGCCAGCCCGATGGCACCGCCCTGGACGACTGCATCCTGTATCGCTTCGAGGACCACTTCATGGTGGTCGTGAACTCCGGCAACCTGCCGAAGGACCTGGCGTGGTTCCGCGCCGCGGCCGAAGGCTTCGACGTCGAGTTCAGCGACCGGTCGGACGAGTTCGGCCTCCTCGCGCTCCAGGGCCCGAAGGCACAGGAGATCCTGGCGCGGCTCACCGTTGCCGACCTGGACGGGATCCGCTTCTACCACTTCGCCACGGGGCGGGTGGCGGACCGTGACGCCATCATCAGCCGCACCGGCTACACGGGGGAGGACGGCTTCGAGCTCTACGTGTCCGCCCGTGACGCCGCCCACGTCTGGCGCGCGCTCCTGGAGGCGGGCGAGCCCCTCGGCCTCATCCCCGCCGGTCTCGGCGCGCGCGACTCGCTCCGGCTGGAGGTCGGCTACATCCTCTACGGCAACGACCTGGACGAGCGCCGGACTCCCCTGGAAGCGGGGCTGGGCTGGGTCGTGAAGCTGGACAAGGGCGACTTCGTCGGCCGCGCCTCGCTGGCCCGGCAGAAGGAACAGGGCCTCCGCGAGCGGCTGGCCGGGTTCGTCATGAAGGAGCGCGCCTTCCCGCGGCACGGCTACGGCGTCCGCTTCCACGGGGAGCCCGCTGGGGAGGTGACCAGCGGCGTGCTGAGCCCCAGCACCGGGCAGGGCGTGGGGATGGCCTACCTGCCGATCGAGGCGACCAGGCCCGGCACGGCCATCGAGGTCGTCATCCGCGACCGCATCGTCCCGGCCGAGGTGGTGAAGCCGCCCTTCTACACCCGGGGCTCGGTCCGGCGCTGAGGCGCGCAATGGAACCGCTCCGCCTGGCCGTCCTGACCGTTTCCGACTCCGTCGCCCGCGGCACGCGCGACGACGCGAGCGGCGACCTGGTGGCGGCGTGGGCCGCCGACCGGGGCCATCGCCTCGTCGAGCGCGACGTCGTGGAAGATGACCAGGAGCGGATCGCGCTCTGGCTCGCCAGCCTGGCCGACGGCGGCGCCGTCGACGTCGTGCTCACCACCGGCGGTACCGGCTTCACCTCCCGGGACGTGACGCCCGAAGCGACCCGGGAGATCATGGACCGGGAGGCGCCCGGGATCGCGGAAGTGCTGCGGGCCGAGGGCGCCCGCGCGGTCGACTCCGCGTGGCTGTCCCGGGGGGTCGCCGGGATCCGCAGCCGCACCCTGGTGGTCAACCTCCCGGGCAGCCCGGCGGCGGTACGCGACGGGCTGGCCGTGCTGGACCGTTTCATCGCCCACGCCGTCCAGCTGCTCCGGGAGCGCAACACCGAAAGCCATCCGGGCCGTGGCTGAGCGCGTCCTCATCACCACGTCCGACCTCGAGGCGGCCGTCCGCCTCCGGGACGCGTTCGCCGCCCACAAGCTGCCCGTCGAGCTGCTGACACCGTCCGAGGACGTCGCGGACGTGGAGGAGCCGGCGCTCCTCGTCCTCACGGGCGGGCTGGACCAGAAACGGGCCCGGCGCCTCGCCGCGGAGGCCGCCGCGCTGGGCCGGATCCCCGTGATGGCCCTGGCCGACGACGCCGCCGAGGCCGGGCCGGGCCTGCGCGCCCGGCTGGGCCTCCAGGAGGTCTTCGTCAAGCCCGTGGACTACGAGGACGCCGCGCTGGCGGGGAACCGGCTCATCCAGCGCCGGCGACTCCGGGCGATCACCGGGATCGTCGGCGAGACCGACGCCATGCTCGAGGTCCTGGAGCGGGTCACGCAGATCGCGCCGGTCAACTCGACGGCGCTCATCACCGGCGAGAGCGGGACCGGCAAGGAGCTCGTCGCCCGGGGCATCCACGCGCTGTCCCCGCGCCGCCACCGCCCGTTCATTGCCGCGAACGTGGCCGCGCTCGCGGACACGCTGCTGGAATCCGAGCTGTTCGGCCACGAGAAGGGCTCGTTCACCGGTGCGATCGCACAGCGCAAGGGCTTCTTCGAGCTCGCCAATGCCGGGACGCTCTTCCTCGATGAGATCGGGGAGATGCCGCTCGCCACCCAGACCAAGCTCCTGCGCGTCCTGGAGCAGCGGGAGTTCATGCGGGTCGGGGGGGAGGAGGCGATCCGCGTGGACGTCCGCGTCGTCGCCGCCACGAACCAGGACCTCCGCCACCAGGTCGAGATCGGAGAGTTCCGCCGGGACCTCTACTTCCGGCTGAACGTCCTCCATATCGACCTGCCCCCGCTCCGGGAGCGCCGCGCCGACATCCCCCTGCTGGTCGACGACTTCGTCCGACAGACCAGCGAGGAGCACGACATGGCGCCCATCGTGATGTCCCCGGAGGCCATGGCGGTCCTGCTCGACTACTCCTGGCCCGGGAACATCCGGGAGCTCAGGAACCTCATCGAGTCCATGGTGGTGATGATGCCCGGCCGCACCATCGCCCCCGCCGACATCCCGCCGGGGGTCCGCGGCGGTGGCGCTCAGCTCCTCCCGGCGCCCCCCCTCCCCCGGGGGCGAGGGGATGGCGGCGACGAGGGGACCCGCCCCGCCCTGGAGTTCATCTTCCGCATGCTGCTCCAGCTCAGGATCGACGTCGAGGATCTCCGGCGCGGCTTCGATGAGTACCGCGAGCGGCACCGCGGTGGAGACGCCGGGCCCGCTCTTCCGTATCCCTACCCCACGGGCGTCCTCGGCCGTGACGTCTCCCTGCCCTTCCACGGAGCGGGCGACGCGGGGTTCTCCCCCGGGCCGGTGGAGGCGGACGAGCTGGACGAGGAGAGAACCGTCGTCTACCGCCCGGGCATGACCATGCGCGACCTGGAGAAGGAGGCGATCACGGCCGCCCTCAAGGAGGTCGGCGGGAACCGCCGCGAGGCCGCCGGGATCCTCGGGATCGGTGAGCGCACTCTGTACCGCAAGATCAAGGATTTCGGGATACCCCTGTGAAACCCGTCAGACCCGGCCCCGCAGCCCCGCGCCGGATCGGCCCCGTCGCGCTCACCCTGGCCCTCCTCGCCTGCGGGGGCGGGGACGGCGACGCGCCACCCGCCGATGCGGCACCGGACGACACCGCCCCGGCCACCTCCCCGCACGCGGTCCCGGACGGGGAGCCCGGCCCCTGGGCCATGCCGCCGGTGGAGGGCCAGGGCTCGGGACAGTACCGCGGGGTGGCGATCCTGCGCGGCGTTCGGACGGGGCGGCACGACGCCTTCGACCGGATCGTCTTCGAGTTCGCCGGCCATCTCCCGCCGTACGCCGTACGCTACGTGGAGAGCCCCGCGGCGTGCGGATCCGGCGACGCGGTGGACCCGGGCGGGGCCGCGGCCCTGGAGGTGGACCTGCGCCCCGCCGCCGCCCACGACGGCGATGGCCGGGCCACGATCCACGAGCGCACGTTCCGCCCCGGCCTTCCCGCGCTCAGGGCCGCCCGGATCACCTGTGATTTCGAGGCGGTCGTGACCTGGGTGCTGGGAGTGGACCGGCGGACGCCGGTCCGAGTGCTGGAGCTGAGCTCACCCCCTCGGCTGGTGCTGGACCTCCGTCACCGCTGACGGCCGGCCCACCCGCCCGCGCGCGAGATCACCCGGGTCCGCTCCTCCTCCAGACGTGGCAGGACCATCTGGTTCCAGTCGTCGCTCTGCAACAGCCCGTACCGCACCGTCAGCGGGAGCTGATAGTCGAACGGGGGCTCGAACGCGTAGATCGCGCTCTGCGTCTGCTGCGGCTGCAGGAGCTGCCGGCCCCACCCCGTCGTCAGCGGCACGATGGCCGACGCGCGCTGGATCCGCCCCCGGTGCGAGATCTGGATCTCGTCCGGGCGGTACTCCACGTTCTGCTCCTGGCTGAAGAACGACACGAGGAAGAGCACCGTGCCACCCGACCCGGCCTGCGTCTCCGCCTCGTGCTGCCGGCTTCCGGCGAGCGCCCGCAGACGGTCGTACGTGTCGGGCGCGGCCAGGCGGATCACCTCCTCCGCGAGCGGTGTCACCTTCACGTGGAGCGGCCCGTCCACGATCTCCACCGAGAACTCGTCCTGCCGCAGGCTCCCGTAGCCGGCGGGGGGGAGACTGAGCGTGGAGTCACCGGAGACGCGGTCCCGGGAGCTTTCACCCGGGGGGACGAGGACCGGCGGCTGGGCCACGGGCGCGCACGCGGTCAGGCACACGGTGACGGCCAGCGCTCTCACGGCGTCGGCTCCCGCAGGAGGGATTCCAGCGCGTCGAGCAGCACCTCCCGACCTTCGCCGGTCCGGGATGAGAACGGCACGATCTGGTCCATGTCCAGCTCCAGCGTGGAAGCGATGGACTCCAGCTGCCGTGCTCGCTCGCCGCGCTTCAATTTGTCCACCTTCGTCGGAACCACAAGGGTCGGGGTCCCGAGGCCGGCGAGGAACTCGATCATGGTGAGGTCCTCCGGCGTCGGCGCGCGGCGGGCGTCGATGAGCTGGACCACGCCCCGCAGGTCCGCCGACCTCCCGAGGTACCCCTCGATCAGCGGCTTCCACGCACCCCGGACCGCCTGCGGGACCCGCGCGTACCCGTATCCGGGCAGGTCCACCAGGAAGAACTCGAGGTCGGCGCCGTCCTCCTCGGAAAAGGCGTCCACGTGGTAGAAGTTGATCTCCTGCGTCTTGCCCGGGCTCCCGGAGACGCGGGCGATGGGCGTGCGGGTGCGGCCGAGGAGCCGGTTGATGAGGCTGGACTTCCCGACGTTGGAGCGGCCGGCGAACGCGACCTGCGCAAGCGTGCCCGGAATCGGGCCGTCGGGCTTCGCGACCGCGCCGGCGAACTCCACCGTTCGGATCTTCACGCCGGAGGCCTCAGGCCTCCTTCTTCTTGGTCTCCGGGCGCAGGACCAGGAGCGGCGGGATCTGATCGGTCACGCATTCGGGCGTGACCACCACCTCCCGGACGTCGTCCCGGGACGGGATCTCGAACATGACCTCCCGCATCAGTCCCTCGAGCACCGCCCGCAGCCCGCGCGCGCCGGTGCCCCGGTCCAGCGCCTTACTGGCCGCCGCGCGGATCGCGTCGGGGTCGAACGTGAGCCCGATCCCTTCCAGCTCGAACATCTTCTGGTACTGCTTGATCAGCGCGTTCTTGGGCTCGGTGAGGATCTGCACCAGCGCATCCTCGTCCAGCGACTGCAGCGTCACCGAGACCGGGAGCCGCCCCACCAGCTCCGGGATCAGCCCGAAGCGCAGCAGGTCGTCCGGCTCCACGTCGCGGAACGGGTCGCCCTCGTTGTGCTTCGACGCCTCCCCCTTGACCGCGAAGCCGATCTGACGCTTCCCGGTCCGGGCCTCGATGATCTTCTCCAGACCGTCGAACGCGCCCCCGCAGATGAACAGGATGTTGCGCGTGTCGATCTGGATGTACTCCTGCTGCGGGTGCTTCCGCCCGCCCTGCGGCGGCACGCTCGCCACCGTCCCCTCCAGGATCTTGAGGAGCGCCTGCTGCACGCCCTCCCCGCTCACGTCCCGCGTGATGCTCGGGTTCTCCGATTTCCGCGCGATCTTGTCGATCTCGTCGATATAGACGATCCCGCGCTCGCACTCGGCGATGTTGAAGTCGGCCGCCTGGAGCAGCCGGACGAGGATGTTCTCCACGTCCTCGCCCACGTACCCGGCTTCCGTCAGCGTCGTCGCGTCCGCGATGGTGAACGGGACCTGGAGGATCCGGGCGAGCGTCTGGGCCAGCAGCGTCTTCCCGACGCCCGTGGGGCCCAGCAGCATGATGTTGGACTTCTCGATCTCCACGTCGTCCAGGATGCCGTGGTGGTTCACCCGCTTGTAGTGGTTGTAGACGGCCACGGACAGCGATTTCTTGGCTTCCTCCTGTCCGATCACGTACTGGTCGAGCGTATCCTTGATCTCCATCGGAGTCGGGATCCGGGGCATCGCCTCCGCGGCTTCCCGTTCCTCTTCCTCCGCCAGGATCTCGTTGCACAGCGAGACGCACTCGTTGCAGATGTAGACCGAGGGCCCGGAGATGAACTTCTTCACCGAGTCCTTGGACTTGCCGCAGAACGAACAGCGGAGGTGCTTGTCGCTCGCCATGCTCACCTGTCTCCGTTACTCGACGGGCTTGCCGTTCCCGGGGATCATCGCGACTTCCTTCTGGTTCGTCACGACGTTATCGATCAGACCATATTCCTTGGCTTCCTCCGGGCTCATGAACCGATCCCGGTCCACGTCATCCGCGACCTTCTCCAGCGGCTGACCCGTGTGCTTCGCCAGGATATGGTTGAGCCGCTCGCGCGCATACAGGATCTCCCGCGCCTGGATCTCGATGTCCGCCGCCGAACCCTGGCTGCCGCCCGACGGCTGGTGGATCATGATCCGCGAGTTCGGCAGCGCGCTCCGTTTCCCCGCCGCCCCGGCGCCCAGCAGCAGGGCGCCCATCGACGCGGCCATCCCCATGCACATCGTGTTCACCGGCGCGGTCAGGTACTGGACCGTGTCGTAGATGGCGAGCCCGGCGTACACCGAGCCGCCGGGGGAGTTGATGTAGACGAAGATGTCGCGCTCCGGGTCCTCCGCCTGGAGGAAGAGGAGCTGCGCGATCACGATGTTCGCCACGTTGTCATCGATCGCGGTGCCCAGGAAGATGATCCGATCCATGAGCAGGCGGCTGAAGATGTCGTAGCTCCGCTCACCCCGGCTGGTCCGCTCGATCACGTACGGCGGATATACGGCCATATCTATCGCTCGTCTCCTGCTTCGATGGTCGAAAGGGACTTCAGGTAGTCGAACACGCGGCGCTCGGTCAGGTCCGACGCCAGCGCCTGCAGCCGCCCGGACTGTACCAGCTGCCGCCGCACCTCCGCCACGTCCATGTCGTTGTCGGCCGCGATCTCTTGTACCCGCGCGTCCACGTCCTGCTCCGTGGCGTGCAGGCTCTCCAGCTGCGCCACCCGCTCGATCACCAGCATGCGACGCACCGCGTACTCCGCCGCCGGCCTGGCCTGCTCCTTGGCGTGCGCCACCTCCCCGGGGTCCGCGTCCTTCGGCGCCTGCAGGAGGCCGTCCAGGTACTGATCCACCAGGGACGGCGGAGCTTCGAAGGGATTCGCTTCCAGGATCTGGCCCACGAGCTGTCGGCGCACGTCCCGGTCCGCCTCCCGCTCCGCCTCCGCCCCCAGATCCTCCCGCACCCGCGACCGCAGCGCGTCGATGGATTCGAACTCACCCACCCCCTTCGCGAACGCGTCGTCCGCCTCGGGCAGCTCCGCGCGCTCCGCGCCGAGCAGCCGCACGTGGATCCGGTGATCCTTCTCCCCCTCCGATTCACCGGCCGCCGCCGGCAGGGTGATGGTGAAATCCCCCTCCTCTCCCGGCTCCAGCGTCCGGATGGCCCGATCGATCTCCTCCAGGATCTCCCCCGCGCCGAGCACCACGTCGTACTGCCGGGGCTCCGGTCGCTCGCCACCCTCGCCGGTCAGCGGCGTGATCTCGACCTTCGACCGGTCTCCCTCGCCCGGCTTCCCGCCCTCCAGCTGCGACCACGTCGCCTTTTCCTCCCGCAGCCGCCGGATCACCCGGTCCACCTCCTCGTCCCCGACCCGCGCGGGCGGCCGCTTCACGGAGAAGCCGCCCAGCCGCTCCAGCGGAGGCTCGGGCCGGACCTCGAACTCCACCTTGAAGCGGAGCTCCTCGCCGGCGTGATAGTGCACGTCCTCGACGGAGGCCTGCGAGATGGGGTCGAAGCCCTCCTGCCGGAGTGCGTCTCGATACGCGGTGTTGATCATCCGCTCGACGGTCTGCGCCTCGATGTCCTGACCGTACTGCTTCTGCACCACGGAGGCCGGCACCTTCCCCTTCCGGAACCCCGGCACCCGAAGCCGCTTCGCGATCTGGGAGGCGACCTGCCGGCGCTCCTGCTCGACCCGCTCCGCGGGGACGGTGATGATGAGGCGGCGCGACCAGTCGCGCGGCTTCTCGACGTCGACTTTCAAGAGCGCCTTCTGCAAGGGTGGTGGCGACAGTGCGAAAGGGGGGACTCGAACCCCCACGGGGAATGCCCACGAGATCCTAAATCTCGCGCGTCTACCGGTTCCGCCACTTTCGCCCGGAGCGAGCGAAAAAATCTAACCGTGGCCGCGGGGGCGATCAACCGAAAATCTCCGCCGCTCGCACCGCCCGGGCCACCGGTCGCCTCAGGGGACGCGGATATTGCGGATGAACGTGGAGCCGTCGGGCCCTTCCAGCAGGAGCGACACCACCGAGCCGGGACCCGCCGCCCGCAGCAGGCGCCGGGCCTCGTCCGCCGAGCTCACCGCATGCCCGCTGATGGTCCGGATCAGCGCGTTGGGCGGCACGTCGCGCCGCTGCGCGGGGCTCGCCGGGTCCACCGACGCGATGAGCGCACCGCCGGGCCGGGGGAAGCTCCGCTCCCGGGCCAGCGTGGGGGTCAGGTCGACCACCTCGATCCCCAGGCCGACCCCGCCCCGCCGCTCCGGCGTCCGGACCACACGGCTCGTGCCGAGGTCGGCCTCGCTCAGGCGAACGCCGAAGCGGTGCCGCTCGCCGAAGCGGATCACGTCCACCATCACCTCGTCGCCGGGGGCATGGCGGGCCACCAGCCGCTGGAACTGGCCCAGTCGCTCCACCCGATCGCCGTTCACCGCCACGATCACGTCGTGACGGCGCAGCCCCGCCCGCTCCGCGGGAGAGCCGCGCTGGAAGTCCTCCACCAGGACGCCCGCGATCCGCGGGAGCCGGTAGACCTCCGCGTCCTCCGGGGAAACGTTCTGGATGCTGATGCCCAGGAGCGGGCGCCGCACCCGGCCGTGCGCCAGGAGATCCTCCATCACCCGGCGCGCGACGTTGATGGGAACCGCGAATCCGTAGCCCTGGTTGAACCCGGTCCCGCTGGCGATCGCGGTGTTGATCCCGATGACCTCGCCCCGCAGGTCCACCAGCGGGCCCCCGCTGTTGCCGGGGTTGATGGCGGCGTCCGTCTGGAGGAAGTCCTCGATGGCGTAGGCCGCCGACGGGTCCTGCTGCGATGCGAGCTCCTGCCGGATGATGTCCAGCGGCCGCCCCTTGGCGCTGAGGATCCCGCCGGTCACGGTGAAGTCGAGGGTGTTCGCGTCGTAGAAGCCGGGGTTCCCGATGGCCAGCACCCACTCCCCCACCCGCGCCCGGTCCGAGTCGCCCAGCCGGGCGGCCGGGAGGCCCCCCTGGTCCACCATGATCAGCGCGATGTCCGTGGTCGGGTCGGTCCCCACCACCGTCGCCTCGAACGTCCGCTTGTCCCACAGCGTCACGAGGATCCGGTCCGCACCGGCGATCACATGGTTGTTCGTGAGGATCAGGCCGTCACGGGACACCAGCACCCCCGAGCCCCCCGCCAGCTCCGGGAAGAGCGGCGCCTCCGGGTGCCCTTCGGGCATGTTGAACATGTCCCGCAGGCGGTCCGGCAGGTTGCGGTGCGCCTCGCCCAGCGCGCGCTCCGTCTGGATCCGCACCACGGCGGGGGTCACGTCCGCGGCGATGTTCGCGAACGCGTCGCTGATCTCCTGCGCCCGGGCCACCGGCCCCTGCTGCTGCGCGGCCGCCGGGACGGACGCCGTCCGGGACCCCGGGGCCGCCTGTCCGACGGACGCGACCGAGGCGGCCTCTTCCATCTGGCTCGGCCCGGTGGCGAGCCGCACGCCGGCGCCCTCCGAGCCGGTGGCGCCGAGCGGGAGGCGCCCCGCCGATCCGATCCCGCAGAGGAACGCCACCCCTGTCAGGGTGAGCAGCTTGCCCGTCGTGTGTCTGAAGGTCATGGCAAAATCTACCGCCTCCGCGGCCCCCGGATCAACCGGCTTGCCCGCTGGGCGGGAAAAAAGTAGCCCCGGGGCGGCTCGCCGACCCGGGGCTCAGGGGGTCCCCGTTCCGCGGAGGCGGCGCCTACTTCTCCTCCTCCACGATCTCGTAATCGGCCTCCACCACGTCCTCCTCCGCCGGCCGGGTGGATCCGGACCCGCCCGGCTCCGCACCGGATTCGTCCGCCTCGCCGGCGGCGCCCGCGGCCCCGGCGGCCGCACCGGCCTGCTGCTCCTGGTACATCTGCTGACCGGCCGCGCTGAACGCCTGCATCAGCTCGTCCCGCGCCGCGTTCATCTCGGCCTGGTCGTCCTGCTTCAGCGCCTTCTTCGCCCGCTCCACGGACGCGTCGATCCGCTCCTTCGTGTCGGGCTTAACCTTCTCGCCCCACTCGCCGACATCCTTCTCGACCTGGTAGACCAGCGAGTCCAGCTGGTTGCGTACCTCGACCTTCTCCTTCCGGCCCCGGTCCTCGTCCGCATGCGACTCCGCGTCCTTCACCATCTTGTCGATCTCGGCCTCCGACAGCCCGCTCGACGCCTCGATCCGGATCTTCTGCTCCTTCCCCGTCGCCTTGTCCTTCGCGGCCACGTGCAGGATACCGTTCGCGTCGATGTCGAACGTCACTTCCACCTGCGGCATCCCCCGCGGCGCTGGCGGGATCCCCGTCAGCTGGAAGCGTCCGATCGTCTTGTTGACGCTCGCCATCGGGCGCTCACCCTGGAGCACGTGGATCTCCACCGTGGTCTGGTTGTCCTCCGCCGTCGAGAACGTCTCCGTCTTCTTCGTGGGGATCGTCGTGTTGCGCAGGATCAGCGTGGTCATCACCCCGCCCAGCGTCTCGATGCCCAGCGACAGCGGCGTCACGTCCAGCAGGAGCACGTCCTTCACGTCGCCCGCCAGCACGCCACCCTGGATCGCGGCGCCCACCGCCACGACCTCGTCCGGGTTGACGCCGCGGTGCGGGTCCTTGCCGAAGAAGTCCTTCACCACCTGCTGGACCTTGGGGATCCGCGTGGAGCCGCCGACCAGGATCACCTCGTCCACGTCCTCCGGCTTCAGCCCCGCGTCCTCCAGGGCCTTCCGCATGGGCTCCTTCGTCCCCTCGATCAGGTCGTCCACCAGCTGCTCGAACTTCGCCCGCGTCAGCGTCACGTTCAGGTGCTTCGGCCCCTCCTGCGTGGCCGTGATGAACGGCAGGTTGATGTCCGTCGACATGGTCGTCGACAGCTCCATCTTCGCCTTCTCCGACGCCTCCTTCAGCCGCTGGAGCGCCATGGCGTCCTTCGACAGGTCGATCCCCTGGTCGCGCTTGAACTCCTGCACCAGCCAGTCGATCACGCGCTGGTCGAAGTCGTCGCCGCCCAGGTGCGTGTCCCCGTTCGTGGCCTTGACCTCGAACACACCCTCGCCCAGCTCCAGGACCGAGATGTCGTACGTTCCGCCCCCCAGGTCGTAGACCGCGATCACCTCATCGCCCTTTTTGTCCAGACCGTACGCCAGCGCCGCCGCCGTCGGCTCGTTGATGATCCGCAGCACCTCGAGGCCGGCGATCTTCCCCGCGTCCTTCGTCGCCTGACGCTGCGCGTCGTCGAAGTAGGCGGGGACCGTGATGACCGCACGCGTCACCTCGTAGCCCAGGTAGTCCTCCGCCGTCTGCTTCATCTTCTGGAGCACCATGGCCGAGATCTCCGGGGGCGTGAACGTCTTGTCCACGTTCGGCACGTGCACCTGCACGCGGTCCTCGCTGTCGCAGCGGATCTCGTAGGGGACCTTCGTCCGCTCCCCCTCCACCTCCGAGCAGCGCCGCCCCATGAACCGCTTGATCGAGGCGATCGTGTTCTTCGGATTCGTGATCGCCTGGCGACGCGCCACCTGCCCCACCAGCCGCTCACTCTCCTTCGTGAAGGCCACCACCGACGGCGTCGTCCGCCCCCCTTCGGCGTTCGGGATCACCACCGGATCCCCGCCCTCCATCACCGCCACCACCGAGTTCGTGGTGCCGAGGTCGATCCCGATCACCTTGCTCGCCATGTCGTCTCCCGCGTCGTTGAACCGGCCCGGAACATCTTCAAGAACAGCCGGGGCGCCCCATCAGGCACGCCCCGTGGCACCCGTGGGGTGCAACCGATATGCCACGGAAAGGAGCCGTTTTCGCGCCAGATCGGCGTATCCTCCCCATCGCATCTGTCACCGTGGCAGCGATCCGGGCGCGGCACAGGGCGGTGACAGCCCGCGAGGTCCTGCGGCGCGCCGATAGCGGCGAGGCTGCCCATCGGTCCGGGGGATGTCAGCCCGACCCGTACAGGCGGGCGGCATTCCCCCCGGACATCGCTGCCCGCTGGCGCGCCGGCAGCGACGCGATGGTTTCCCTCATCCGGGGGATGCTCCCGATCTGGTGGGGGTAGTCGCTGCCGGCGAGGATCTGGCCGGGGCCGGCGAAGGCGAGGGCCAGGCGGAGGGCGGCGGGGTCGAAGTTGACGCCGTCGTAGAAGAAGCTGCGAAGGTAGTCGCTGGGCGGGCGCTCGATGTGGGCGCGGCAGTCGGGGAACGCGTGGTAGCCCCGGTCCAGCCGCTCGGCCAGGTAGGGGATCGCGCCGCCCAGGTGTGCGAGGACCCACCGGATGTTCGGGAAGCGGCGCGGGATCCCGCGGAAGACGAGGTGGGCGGCGGCCAGGGTGGTGTCCATGAGGAAGCCGACGAGCGGCATGAGCCAGAACTCGGTCATGGCTTCCACCCCGACGGGATCCGTGGGGTGGATGTGGATGATGGCGCCCAGGTCGTCGGCGCGCTCCCAGAGGGGGAGGAACCGGTCGTCGGCGAGAGGGACGCCGTTGACGTTGGAGAAGACCATGGCGCCCGCGAGCCCGAGCTCCCGGACGGCCCGCTCGAGCTCCGCCGCGCTGGCGCCGGGATCGTTGAGGGGGAGGGTGGCGAGGGCGGTGAAGCGGGCGCGGTCGCGGGCGATGGTGGCGAAGGCGTCGTTGACCATGCGGGCGAGCTCCACGGCGCGGGCGGGCCGCTCGACGTGGGTCCCGGGTGTGGTGAGGGTGAGGACCTGGAGGTCGACGCCCTCGCGCTCGAGGACCTCCTCCCGGTAGTCGATGTCCCGATGCCCGGGGACGCACACGTTGGTGTCGCCCGGGTAGTGGAGGCAGGGGTTGCCCGCGTCGTCGCTGGTGACGCGCACGGCGGACGGGCCGGTGCGGATCGCGTCGATGTAGGCGGGCGGGTAGAAGTGGTTGTGCACGTCAATCAGCGCCATGGCGCGCCTCCGGTGGGTCATGGGAGCGGGTCCAGAGGAGATAGACGGGCAGGCCGACGAGCACCAGCCCCAACCCGATGGCGCTGTCCACGGGCTCGGCCGCGAGCTGGTTGGCCACCACGGCCAGCGACCCGACGATGAAGAGGGACGGGATCACGGGGCCGCCGGGGATCCGCACGGCCGGGTCGTACCCGGGCCGCCGGCGCGCCAGGAGCAGACCGGCGGCCATGAGGGCGAAGAAGATCCATTCGGTGTACACGACCCGCGTGAACAGGGCCCGGTAGGTGCCGGTGAGGACGAGGACGCACGACCACGCCGCCTGGAGCGCGATGGCGCGAGCGGGTGTCCGGAAGCGCGGGTGGATCGCCCCGGCCCAGCGGAAGAGGAGCCCGTCGTCGGCCATGCGCTGGTAGACCCGCGGGCCCGCCAGGACGACGCCCGCCAGCGCGCCGAAGGAGGAGAAGGCGACGAGCCCCGCCACGAACGCCGCGCCGCCTCCCCCGAGGACCGCGTCCGCGGCATCCGCCGCCACCCGCGACGACCCGATCACCACCTCCAGCGGGAGGACGTACAGGTACGCCGCGTTGAGCGCGATGTACGCCCCCACGACGACGCCGATCCCGATCACCAGCGCGCGGGGGATCGTCCGGGCCGCGTCCACCGTCTCCCCGGCGGCGTAGGTCACCATGTGCCAGCCTCCGAAGGCGAACAGTCCCGCCGCGATGGCCACCAGGTAGGCGCCCGGGCCCGCTCCCGAGGGCGCCGTGGTGGCGCCGGACAGCGCCGCGGGTGGCGTCCCGGGCGCGGGTCCCAGGCTGAACGCCACCGCGATCATGAGGGCGATGACCGCGACCTTCCCCAGGGTGAACGCCGCCTGGAGCCTGCCTCCGTGCTGCACGCCGAAGTAGTTGATGGCGGACACCAGGAGGATGGCGAGGATGGCCAGCGGGCGGATGGCGTCGTCGCCGAAGGGGAGCAGCTGCACGGTGTAGCGGCCGAAGATCATGGCGATGGCCGCGACGATCCCCGAGTGCATGCTCCAGAACATCGCCCAGGCCCACAGGAAGGCGGCCGAGGGCGCGATGGTCCGCCGGAGGAACACGTACACGCCCCCGCTTTCCGGGAACGCGGAGGCCAGCTCGGCGCAGATCAGCGCGCCGGCGAGCGTGAGGAGCCCCGCGGCCGTCCAGACCACGAAGATCCCGGCGACGGACGGCACCTCCCGCATGATCTCCGAGGGCTGCACGAAGATCGATGCGCCGATGATGATGCCCACCACCAGCGCGGTGCTCTGGACGAGCCCCAGCGCCCTGCGGAGCTGTTCCACTCGCTCACCCTCGGTCCGTGGCGCGGCCGGGAACGGAGGTTACGGGGCGGGGAATGTGGCGCGACCCCCACCCCCTCGCCACCCGCGCGCAGCGGACGGGACCGTTTGACGGCGTCCCGCGCCGGCGGCTATTCTGGCGCCGTTTCGTGGATTCCGTGACCCCCCGAGCACTCCCGAAGCGATGCCGCGCCAGGCCCCGCCCTTCCGCCCGGTACACATCCTGTGGGCTGTCGCCGCCCTCTTCCTCCTCGCGGGGCTCGCCAGCCGGATGGCGCCCGCCGCGGCACAGGATCCGGCCCCGGCCGTCCCGGTGGTGGACACGGCAGGGGCCTCCATGCAGGCGGCCGACTCCGCCCGCGCCACGGGCGTAGGAGCCGCCCCGGACAGCGCGCTGCCTCTCGCCGGGGTGCAGGGGAGGCGCCTCGGCGAGACGCGCTCGGACGTGGACGTGCCGTTCTACCAGCGCCTCGTCTCGGTCCTGGGGCTGATCGCCATCCTGCTGATCGCGTGGGCGCTCAGCGTGGAGCGCCGCAGGGTCGACTGGCGCATCCTCGCGTGGGGTCTGGGGCTCCAGCTCATGTTCGCGCTCTTCATCCTGAAGACGCCGATCGGCGAGGCCATGTTCGCGGCGCTGAACGATGTGATCGTCGCGCTCCTCGGGTTCACCACCGACGGCGCGCGGTTCCTGTTCGGCAACCTGGTGGACAACGCCGTGCCGGTGAGGGGGGCGGGGGAGGGGGCGTTCGCCCAGACGGGCGCGTTCTTCGCCTTCAGCGTGCTGCCGACGATCATCTTCTTCTCCTCGCTCATGACGCTGCTGTACCACCTGGGCATCATGCAGGCGATGGTGAAGGGGATGGCCTGGGTGATGATGCGCACCATGCGCACGTCGGGGGCGGAGACGCTGTCCGCCGCGGGCAACATCTTCGTCGGGCAGACCGAGGCCCCCCTCATGATCAAGCCGTTCGTCGAGCGGATGACCATGTCGGAGCTCAACGCCGTCATGACGGCTGGGTTCGCGACGGTGGCCGGCGGGGTCATGGCTGCGTACGTGGGGCTCCTCGTCGCCCACTTCCCCGATATCGCCGGCCACCTCCTGGCCGCCTCCGTCATGTCGGCCCCCGCGGCGCTGGTGGTGGCCAAGCTGATGTATCCGGAGCGCGAGGAGCCGGTGACGCGCTCCAGCCTGAAGGTGACGGTGGAGTCGCCGGACGCGAACGTCATCGACGCGGCGGCCCGGGGCGCCAGCGAGGGGCTGACGCTGGCCCTGAACGTGGGCGCCATGCTGCTGGCGTTCATCGCGATCATCGCCCTCCTGAACGCGCTGATCGCCCTCGTGGCGGGGTGGACCGGGCTGGACGGGCTCCTGATCGCCACCGGCGCGCTCGCGCCGGGGCAGCATCTCACCCTCGAGGCCATGCTCGGCTGGATCCTCGCCCCGCTCGCCTGGCTCATGGGCGTGCCCTGGGGGGACGCGGTGGAGGTCGGCTCGCTGCTGGGGATCAAGACGGTGGCGAACGAGTTCGTCGCCTATCTCCAGCTCTCGGCGATGCTGGCGGGGGGCGCGGACCTGTCGCCCCGGTCCATCGTCATCGCGACCTACGCACTGGCGGGGTTCGCCAACTTCAGCTCGATCGCCATCCAGATCGGCGGGATCGGCGGCATCGCACCGTCCCGGCGGAGCGACCTCTCACGCCTCGGGCTCAGGGCCATGATCGGCGGGTCGCTGGCGGCGTTCCTGACGGCGACGATCGCGGGGATCCTGGTCTGACTCGGGAGACTAGCGGATCGCCTCGAGAGAGCGGATCGTCCAGTCGGCAGTGCGGCGTTCCAGCGTCGCGCCGTAGCGCGTCGGCTGCCGCACGGCGCCGGAGTAGGCGGTGCGGAACTGGAGGACGATGTCGAACGTGGCCTCCGCGAGGTCGCCCTGTACGACCGGCGGCTGGACCTGGGCGAGGGTGACGCGCAGGTCCGAGATGTCGGACGACTCGAGGAAGTCCCGCCAGCGCTTCTCCTGCTCCGCCGTCATCGCCGGGTAGACCCGCCGGAGCTCCGCGATGCTGCGAGCCTGGAGCGCCCGGACGAGCCCATCGAGGGAGGACCGGATGTCGGCGCGCGCCGCCTCGAGCAACCGCGCCGGGTCGATCGGCGGCTCCGCCGCCACTTCCGGCGCGCTCTCCTCGATGGCCGGGGGAGCGGCCGCCGCGACACGGGTCGGGGGCGTCGGGACCGCGGCGGCATCGGCGACGATGCGCTGGGCCGGGGCGGTCTCGAGGGGCGGCGGCGCCTGGGCGAGGGAGAGCGGATCGAGCCGGGGACGCCACGTCCGGTCGTCGCCGGGGGCGAGGCGCACGGCGAGGCGGGCCGGCGCGAAGCCGGCGGCGCGGACCTCCAGCTGATAGCTCCCCGCCCGCAGCGAAAGCGTCCTGCGGCGCACTTCCTCGCCGTTGACGTAGAAGCGCGCGTTGGCGGGCAGGTCTCCGGCGATGCGCAGGGTCGGCTCGGCGGCGGACGGCGGCTCCACGGGCGCGGCGCCGGAGCCCTCCGGCGCGCCCGCGGCCCCCTCGTCCACGCCCGCGTCGACTGCCGCGGCGCCCGCGCCGTTCAGCGCGGTCGGCGGGACGAGGGGCTCGTGGAGATCCGCCGCCGCCGGCTGCCGGTCGGGGGACAGACCAGGCCTGAAGAGACTCGCGCCCAGGAGCGTTGCCGCCACGAGGGCGGCCGCGCCGGCGACGAGCAGCAGCGCGTTCCTGCGCCGCGCGGAGTTCGCGGTGGAACTCCCGCCGACGGCGCGACCGGTCGGGGCGGTCTGGTCGTTGACCCAGCGCACACGGACGGGGGTCCCGTCGTCGCCGCCGATGACCTGGAGGCTGAGACGGATCTCCAGGTCGCGGCCGTCGGCGTCGACCGGTCGGCGGGCGTCGTGCCCGTCGGCGTCGTCGTGTTCGCCGGACGGATAATGATCGGACATGTTGGCACCCCCCGGGGAGACCGGGTGCAGGCGTAGGCCCGAAGCCAACCAGGGGAGAAGAAGCAGGGGCGGCATCACCGATGCCCCTTCGGACGGTCGTGGGCTGCTCAAGTGTACGGCGCGCGCGCC
>DATKBW010000214.1:0-2502 GCA_035513575.1 Longimicrobiales bacterium
CGGAGACGCGGTGGAGGGCCCGGCCGCGATCGAGGAAGCCGGGACGACGACCATCATCGAGCCGGGGGACGTGCTGAGGGTCGAGGACCACGGCTGCCTCGTGATCGACGTCGCCCGCGGGGGACAGGCCCCTCTCCCGCCTAGCCGGGACGACGCGTGAACAGACGGCCACCCTCACCCCCGCCCTCGCCCTCGGAGAGGGCGAGGGTGAGGGTGAGGGTGCGGTTCCCTCACGCGCCCTCCTGCTCTCCGAGGGCGCGGGAGCTGGTGCGGTTTCCGTCACGCTCGCCCTTCTCCCCTCCGGGGGCGAGGAAGCTGGTGCGGTTCCCTCGCCCCCCGGAGGGGGAGAGGGGCAGGGTGAGGGGGTGCGCGGAACGCGACCTTCACATTCGCGAGTAGGTTGGGGTGGCCTTGAGACGGGGAGCGAAGGAGACGCCATGGGCAACGCACCGGTCGATCCGATCGCGATCGAGGTGATCCGCGCCGCCCTCAACGCGGCGGCGGAGCGCATGCGGATCACCATGATCAAGACGGCGTACAACCACATCATCAGCGAGAGCCTGGACTTCGGGTGCGCCATCTTCGACCCCGACGTCCAGATGATCGCCCAGGGCATCGGCCTCCCCATCTTCCAGGGCCACCTGGGCTTCCCGATCGAAGCCACGATCCGCGACCGGGGGGTCGAGGCCTTCCGGGACGGCGACGTCTTCATGCACAACGATCCCTACACGGGCAACGGCAACCACCTGAACGACGTGGCCATGTACGCGCCCGTGTTCTGGGAGGAGCGGCTCACGGGGTTCGTGTCCGTGAAGGCGCACTGGAGCGACGTCGGCGGTCCCGTGCCGAGCTCGATGCAGGTGGGCTCGACCGACTTCCGCCAGGAGGGCCTGCGCTTTCGCTCGGTGCGCCTCTTCAGCCGGGGCGAGCTGAACGACGAGGTCATGCGCATCATCGCCGGCAACATCCGCGTGGAGAGCGGGACGCTCAAGGACATCCAGGCCATGATCGCGGTGTGCCGCTCGGGCGAGGCCTACTTCCGGGAGATCCTGGCGAAGTACGGGCGGGAGGTCGTGCTGGAGGCGACGCGCGTGTACATGGAGCAGTCGGAACGGCGGACCCGCGCCGAGCTCGCCCGGGTCCCGGCCGGGGTGTACCGCGCCGTCGGCCACTTCGACAACGACGGCATCACCCTGGACCGCCCGGTGCGGGTGGAGATGGCCATCGAGGTCGCCGACGGGGGCATGACGGTGGACTTCACGGGCTCGAGCCCGCAGGTGACCGGCCCCTTCAACTGCGGGGACGCCATCACCATCAGCGCGTGCCGCCTCATCCTGAAGTGCCTGACCACGCCGCTCGATCCCGTGGACGAGGGCTGCTTCCGCCCGCTCCGCGTGATCATCCCGCCGCGGAGCGTGCTCTCCGCGGAGGAGCCCGCGCCGACCGCCCGGTACTACGTGCCAACGAACCTGCTCATCGACCTCGGGCTGCGGGCGCTGTCGGACGCCATGCCCGACCGCATGCCCGCGGGTTCCTACGCCGACCAGATGCCCACCATCGCCTTCGGCACTCACCCCGAGACGGGCAGGCTCTTCATCCAGGGCGATCTCAACGCGGGGGGAACGGGCGCGCGTCCGGCCGTGGACGGCGAGTCGGGCATGATCATCTTCGGCGGGTCCACCGCCCGCAACAACCCGGTGGAAGTGGTGGAGTCGCGCATCGGGTCCATGCGGATCCTGCGCTACGGCCTCCGGCAGGACTCGGGAGGAGCCGGGCAGCGGCGGGGCGGTCTCGGGATCGAGCGCGTCTACGAGTTCCTCGCGCCGGCGTTCATCACGTTCAGCCTGGAGCGCAAGGTGACGCCGCCCTGGGGCTTGCGCGGCGGGCGGGACGGCGCCATCAACAAGGTGGAGATCACCGGGCCGGACGGAGCGGTGCGGCATGTCCGCAAGGCCACCCAGCACCCGATCGCCGCCGGCGAGATCGTCCGCATCATGACGGGCGGGGGCGGTGGCTTCGGGCCGCCGGCCGCGCGAGATCCCGAGGCGGTGGCCCGCGACGTCCGCGAGGGCTACGTCTCGGCCGCGGCGGCGAAGCGCGACTACGGCATCGCCGTCGCCCCGGGCCCGGAGTGACCGGCGCGGCCGCGCACCCCTCGCGCTCGGGCCTTCGGGCGCCGCCTCGCAGCTGACCCTTCTCGTCGCGCGGCGGACTTGGGGCCGGCGGGGCCATCTGCTTCGTTTGGGGTCCTCGGCCGGGTGCTATTCTCGGGGCCGGCAACATCTCATCCGGGAGGAGATCCCCATGGAGACGCTGGTCGTCGAGCGGGCACCTCACGGTGTCGTCACCGTGACCCTGAATCGCCCCGAGAGGAAGAACGCGCTGAACGCCGCGATGTTCAACGAGCTGCTGACCGTGTTCCGCGAGGTCAACGACTCGACCGCCGACCGGGTACTCGTCATCACCGGGGCCGGCGACGCCTTCTGCTCCGGCGCCGATCTC
>DATKBW010000215.1:0-2291 GCA_035513575.1 Longimicrobiales bacterium
TGATCGCCACCCCGTTAACCCGGATCGTCGGCGCGTCCGGCGGCGGGTCGCTCTCCAGCTCCGCCGCCTGCTCGAATCCCCCCATGATCGCCAGTCCGTGCGTGTCCACGTGCACGTCCGGCGGAACCGTGATCTCGACCCCGCCCCAGAACGCGAACACGTTGATCTCCGTCACTCCGGGCGTGAGCACGGCGTCCCGGAAATCCAGCTCGACGCCCCCCATGATCGCGATCGCCAGCATGTTCCCCGGCGGCGTCCACTTCCCCGCCCTTCGCGTGCCCCCCATCACCGCGAACGCCACATGGCTGCCACGACGACGCTCGCCCGTGCCCTCCCGCGACCGCGTCGGGGTCGTGCGGGTCGCGTCCGGGGGAGCCGGGACGGGCGCGGACAGCGGCGTCAGGTCGGCAAGCAGCGCACGCAGGTCCTCGGGCGTACCCGCCTCCCTTGCCCGTGCCAGCCGACGCTCGAGCTCGGGCAGCGTCAGGACGTCGTTGGCGAATTCGCGGCACAACGCGTCGATCGTATGCTCGCGAGCGCCCTCGAGGGATCCGGTCGGTATCGGGGTCTCCATATCGGGGGAAAATAGGAGGCTCGGTGTCCGCACGCACGCGCGGCCCGCGACGGTGCCCGGAGGCCCTGACGGCGGCCGTCGCCCTCGCGACGAAATCGGCACCGGCGCGCGTAGAGACGCCCCGGCGGGGCGTCTCTACGTTTCCCTTCCAATACCGTACGTCGCGACCCGCTGAACCCCCAACGTGTCCCGTAGGACCAGATAGAGCCAGTCATCGCGCAGGAAGGGCGGCTCGGACCGGTCCCGGCCCGGCAGGGGCACGGTCCCGATCCAGCGGTAGTCGTGGTCGTACAGGTCGAGCGCCGTCCCCTCGGGGGCGCTCCGCTCGACCATCAGCCGGCCGTAGTGGTCGAAGAAGAGGTCCCGCAGGACGGGTCGGTGCGCCGGTCGTTCGACGGTCCCCTCGCAGTCGGCGCCGTGCCAGGCCACGCGAAACTCCTGGTACGCCGAATCCGCCGGCGCCCAGTCCTCGTTGGTGACGGGGATGGGCTCGACCTCCCGGCTCAGGATCCTGACGGTGTCACCCCGGGGATCGAGGAACGCCAGGCGATACCGCGAGGCCAGGCCAAGGACCCGCTCCCCACCCGGGGCGGGCGCGCTGAGGAGCCGGTCGCCGTACGGGTTCGAGAAGAAGCCGATCCCGTCCCCTTGACAGATCGCCTGCGTCCCCGGCAGCGGGCCGTCCAGCCTGGGCGCGGTGAGCGTGTCCTGCGGGCCCTCGGGCGTGTAGCGCACCCACACCCCCTGGCTGCCACCGCCCCGCTCTGCCGACGGCCTGACGAAATAGGCGAAGAACTCGCGCGGTCCGCCATTGAACAGGAACCGCATCGACCCGGAAATCCGCCCCCAGCGCCACTGCTCGACCTGCTCGCCCGTCCCGGCATTGACGAGCATGAGCCGGGCGTTGTTGGGGTCCATCACGACGAGCGAGTCGTGTCCCGCCCACGCGATCCCGTGCAGCCCTCCGATCTCGCCGGGCCCGGCACCCCGGCCGCCGAAGCGGCGCAGGAACGTGCCGTCCGGCCCGAACACGCGGATCTCGAGCGCCTGGCCATCGCCGACGTAGATCCGGCCATCGCCATCCGCGACCAGGCCGCGGATGCGCCCGAACTCGTCGGGAGAAGCCTCGCCGAGACCGCCCATGGTCCCGAGCGTGAGGTAAGGTTCCGCCTCGAACACCGGCGCCACCCCGGCATGCTGGACGTGGACCACGCCCCCCACTGTGTCCACCGTCGTGGTCACACGCTGCATTTCCCCTGGTAAGTCCGAATCCATGCAGCCTCCGGCGCACCCCAGGATCAGAACCCACGATCCGAGACGATGTGCTCCGCGCATGCGCTCAGCCTTTCCGATCGAGCCGGTACCGCTGAATGACCTCGATGCCGTCGACCGTGAGGATCAGCAGGGCGAGCGGGAGCAGTCCAGCGGTTGCGCGGCGCACGGCAGCCTCCCTCAGGTCCCGGCCAGGCCGGGGGCGGCGAAACCCGCCCGGGGCACCTCGATCAGCCCCGATTCCCGTTCCATCCTCGCCAGGCGCCGCCGCTCGGGCGCCCGCTCGAACATGAGATACAGGGCGGGCGTGACGGTCAGCACGAGGATGGTCGAGCTGGCCAGCCCGCCGATCAGCGCGTAGGTGAGCGCGTTCCAGATGTTCTCGTTCGCGGACTCGCTGAACAGCACGAGCGGGAGGAGACCGAGGATGGTGGTCGTGCTGGTC
>DATKBW010000216.1:0-13354 GCA_035513575.1 Longimicrobiales bacterium
GGCTCCTCCAGGCGGGATCGCCTGGGACGCGCCCGCAACGCGTTCACGATCCTCTGGGACAACGGCGGGATCACCGACGAGGAAGTGCGGGGGGCGGTGGAGGACGAGCTGGAGCGGAGGAAGGTCCCGGCGGCGGAGCCGATATCCGCGGCGCGGTCGGGCTGACCGGGGCGCGGAACCTGGCGCTCGCCGGCAGGTACGGTGTTGTCCCGGCGAGTCGCACCGCGTAGCTTCTCGCCGTCTTCACGCGCCCTGTGCATCCCGGGCGCGCCGTCATTGGGGCCGTAGCTCAGCTGGGAGAGCACCTGCTTTGCAAGCAGGGGATACCCCGTCCGCAGTTCAGGGCATCGGTCACATCGATCACCTCGCGACCCACCCGGGCCGTCGGCGGGATGACGATTACTCAGACCGTCGAGGGACGGGAGCGCTACGCCGTGCGCCTGCGCTACCCGCACGAGCTGCGGGACCAGCCGGAGAAGCTCGCGGAGGTGCTGGTGCCGGTGACCGGCCGTACTCCGCCAGAAGGCCGTAGAGCTCCTGCTCGTACTCGTTCACCGTCATCTGCGCGTCCACGAGCGTTATGAAATCCACCGAGCCCACCCGGTAGGACGAGAACGACGACTCCACGTTGGCCCGTGCCTGGGGCAGCACCTCCGCCCGATAGAGCTGGACGAGCGTCCGCGTCCGCTCCAGCTCGGCCAGCAGCTCGCCGATGCGGGCGTCCACCTGTGCGCGCATGTCCGCGAGATCGGCCTGCGCCATGGCTTCCATGGCGGCCGCCTCGTCCCGCATGCGCAGCTGTCGGCTCTTTGCGAAGACCGGGATGCTGAAGCCCACCATGGCGCTGCCCATCCGCTCCGTCCCCATGTCGCTCCCCCGCTGGCCGTACTGGAATCCGACCACCGGGTCCGGCCAGATCTCCTTGCGGGCCAGGTCGCCGCGGGTCTGCGCCTGCTCCACCCCCGTCCGTCCGGATTCCAGCATGGGGCGGGTCGCGTCCGCCCAGGCGCGGAGCGTGTCCGCCTCCGGCACCTCGAGGGGAAGGGGGGAAAGGGCCACGAAAGGCACCGGCGTGCCGGGGGTCGGTCCAGGGTTCCGTTGAGCCGCGCCACGGCCGACGTCCGCATCGCTTCCATGCGCCGGATCTCGGCATCCATGCGGGCGGCCTCGACGCCGGCCCGCAGCACGTCGCTCTGCCGGCCCTCGCCCGCGGAGTACATGGCCTTGGCCACCTGCTCGAAGTCACGCAGCAACCCCAGCGTCTCGCGCATCACCGCGAGCTGCCGGTCCGCTTCGTAGATCATGTAGAAGGCCATGGCGGCGCGGCTCCGCACCTCCCACCACCGCTCGTCCGCATCCGCGCGCGCCATGGCCGTGCTCTGCTCCGCGATCCGTTCCGAGAGGTCCAGCTTCCCGAACCACGGCAGCATCTGCATGGCCTGGATCGACGGCGCCATGGAGGTCGGCATGTCCGTGTCGAGGCCGGGCACGGAGAAGTTCATGATGCCGACCTGGAGCATCGGGTCCGGTGGCAGCCCGGCCGACGCCTCCCGCGTCGCCACGGCATCGGCCACGGCTGCGGCCGCCCGCAGCATCGGGCTCCGCGTCCGCGCCAGCTCGTACGCCTGCTCAATCGTGAGGGGCGGTACTTCGGTAGCCGGAGTGTCCTGCGCCGCCGCGCCGGCGGGCACCATGCCAGTCGCAAGCAGAGCCAGGCTCCCGATCCGCCGCTTCATCGTCTGCTTCATGATCCCGTTCCTAAATCGTTTACGTGCCGCCTGGTTGCGGCGCTGGCAGGAATCTCGGTCCGGTGACGTGAAGCGGCCGTGAGACTGAAATGAAGGGTCCTTCAGGTCCCCATCATCAACCACATGAGGCCCCCGAACACCATCATCGCCGGCATCCAGAGCCACATGGCTGTGATACGCACCCCGCCCGTGCCGCCCTCGGGCATCGCGGCGGCCAGGCGCCCGTCGATCGCCTCGATCATGGGCGCGGCCCGCGTCGCGTCCAGCCGCAGCGCGCGAGCACTTCGGCCGTCACGCGCGCGAGGTGGTAGAGCTCGCGGCGCACCCGCGGGCGGTTCAGCCGGTCGGCTCGGAGCCGCGCCACCTCGAGCGTGAGCTCCTCCTCCAGGACGACAAGTCGGATCGGGCTCGCCGGCTCCAGGGCGTTGGCCGCGAGCGCGCGGATGAGCCGGGTGGAGTGCTCGCGCAGGTACGCGCGCCGTCCCAGGCGGCGGCGCCAGCGGGTCCGCACGAGCGCGGTGAACTCATCCACGGGGAGATCCCCGATCCGCTCCTGCACCGTATCGAGGGTCTCCACGTGCCCCCCGCATGCAGGGCAGGGACGGGCCTGGTGGTCTGGCCGATCAACACGCCGGGCGTCCGATCATCGGCTTCAGAGCCCGGCCCCGTGTACCGGTCCGGGTCCGACAGGAACGCCGCCCGGCACCCCGGATCGCAGAAGAAGTAGGTCTCTCCAGCGTGCTCCGTCGTCGCCGCCGTTCGGCACTGGATATGCGCCATGAAGAGGATTTCATCCGGCCTTCACCCGCCTCTCATGCGCTGGACCGCACCATGAGGCGATGAATCCGGACACGCCGGACCGCGGGTGGCGAGCGAGGACGGAGGGCACGATGGAAGAACCGAAGCGCGATCGTCGTTCTCCGATCGAGCGGGTGTACGACCGGGTCGCATCGGTCTACGACTGGTACGAGGGACCGATGGACTGGTTGGGCGGTCGTCCCCGCCGGGAGCGTATCATCTCGGGAGCCCGCGGGCGCGTGCTCGAGATCGGTGTGGGCACGGGCCGGAACCTGGAGTTCTATCCCCCGGCGGCCGAGCTCACCGCGATCGACATCTCGGACCGGATGCTGGAGCGCGCCGGTCGCCGCGCCGCCTCGCTGGGCCGCGGGGTCGACCTTCGCCACGCGGACGCAGAGGCCCTGCCGTTCCCGGAGGCCTCGTTCGACACCGTCACCGCCACGTGCGTCTTCTGCTCGGTGGCGGACCCGATCCGGGGCCTGGAGGAGGCCCGTCGCGTCCTGAAGCCTGGCGGCGAGGCGCGGCTGATCGAGCATGTGCGTCCACGGAACCCGGTGCTCGGCAAGCTGTTCGACTGGGTCAGTCCGCTGACCCGCCGGTTGCTCGGGTCGGAGATGAATCGCCGCACGGAATCGAACGTGCGGGCGGCAGGCTTCGAGATTACGGACGTCCGGCGAGACGGGATCTGGCGCGAGATCATAGCCAGGCCGGCCCCGCTCCCATTAGAAGGAGCGGGCGCGGATGCGGAGCACGGGAGGAGACAGTCATGAAAAACGCGTTGATAGCCGTCGCCCAGGGCTGGTGCCCGTGGTGCGGCGACCACATGGGATGGGGAGGCTGGACCATGATGATCGGATGGTGGCTGATCCTGATTCTACTGATCGTCGGGCTCGTCTGGGCCTTCGGGCGTGGCCGCGCGTGGCGGTCGGACCAACCGCACCGGCGCGACCCGGCTGAGGACGCGCTGCGGGAGCAGTATGCCCGCGGCGAAATCGACGAAGACACCTACCGCCGCCGGCTGGACGAGCTGCGGAGGCACTGACTTCGCGCTCGCGCCGGCCAGGAGGCTCCCTCCGCGTCCGTCGTCGGCATCGACCGGTCGGCGAAGCTGCCGGAAGGGGAGACGGTGGCGGTGGAATTCACGCCCGAGCGCCCGGGCGAGATCCCGTTCCAGTGCCAGATGGGCATGCTGCGGGGAAAGGTGGTGGTCGAATGAGCGGGTCGCGGAAGGTGCGGGTGGCCGTGAACGGCTACGGTGTCATCGGCAAGCGGGTGGCGGACGCCGTAGCCGTGCAGGACGACATGGTGCTGGCCGGCATCGCCGACGTGGCCACCGACTGGCGGGTCGCCGTGGCCCGGGGGAAGGGGTACGCCCTGTACGGGGCCACCGCGGAGCACACCGCAGCCATGAAGTCGGCCGGTCTCGATCCCGCCGGAGTGTTGGACGACCTGCTGGCGGATGCCGACATCGTCGTCGACTGCACGCCCAAGAAGGTAGCCGCCGGCAACATCCCGCGGTACCGGGACCGGGACCTCCGCTTCATCGTACAGGGTGGGGAGAAGCATGAGGTGACGGGGCATTCGTTCAGCGCCGAGAACAACTACGCCTCGGCGCTCGGGCGGGACGCGACCAGGGTGGTGTCGTGCAACACCACGTCTGTCGTCCGGACGCTGACGGCGCTGAAGCGCGCGGGGCTCCTGAAACGCGCTCGCGGCACGCTCCTCCGGCGCGCCACGGACCCGTGGGAGAGCCACCTCGGCGGCATCATGAACACCCTGGTCCCGGAGCCGGAGATCCCCAGCCACCAGGGCCCCGACGCGCAGACCGTCGATCCGGACCTCGATGTGGTGACCATGGCCGTGAAGGTGCCGGAGACGCTCGCGCATCTCCACTACTGGTCGGTGCAGCTGACGCGGAAGGCCTCGAAGGAGGAAGTGATCGCGGCGCTCCGGACCTCGTCGCGCATCGCCCTGATCCGCATGGCCGATGGCCTGGTCGCGCTGAACTCCGTAAAAGAGCTCATGGCCGATCTCGGCCGCCCCCACGACAACCTCTACGAGGTGGCCCTGTGGGAGGACATGCTGAGCGTGCAGGGCGACGAGGCGTTCTACGCCTACATGGTCGACAACCAGGCCATAGTCATCCCGGAGACGATTGACGCGATCCGGGCGCTGACGGAGCTGGAGCCCGACGGGGCGAGGTCGATCCGGAAAACGAACGAGACGCTCGGGATCACGGGGAGGCTGGGGAGGTCCTCATGATCCGTGCGGCGGTATTCGACCTGGACGGGGTGGTCACCTTCACGGCCCGGGTGCACGCCGCCGCCTGGAAGGAGCTGTTCGACGCGTACCTGCGCGAGCGGGCGAACAGGCTCGGGGAGCCCTTTTGGCCGTTTACGGAGTCCGATTACCGTGCGCACGTGGATGGGCGGCCGCGCTACGACGGTGTGCGCACCTTTCTCACGTCGCGCGGGATCTCGGTCCCGGAGGGCGATCCGTCGGATCCCCCCGGCGCGGAGACCGTGACGGGCCTCGGCAACGGGAAGGACGCGATCTTCCAGGAGCGGCTCGGGAGCGACGGGGTCGATGTGGACGGAGAGGCGGTCCGCTTCATCCGCGAGCTCCGCACGGCCGGCGTTCGCGTCGGCGTGGCGTCCTCGAGCAGGAACACGGCGCCGGTCCTCGAACGCGCCGGCCTGCAGGACCTGTTCGAGGCCCGGGTCGACGGAGTGGTGAGCGCCGAACTGGGCCTCCGGGGAAAACCCGCGCCCGACATCTTCCTGAAGTGCCTGGAGGCGCTCGGCGGGTCGGACCCGGCGGAGGCCATGGTCCTGGAGGACGCGGAGTCGGGTGTCGAAGCCGGCCGCGCGGGCGGGTTCGGCCTGGTGGTCGGCGTGGACCGGGGCGGTCGCAGGATACGGCTCCGCGAGCGTGGGGCCGACTGGGTGGTCCCCGGGTTCGCAGACCTCACCCACGGGCGGATCGAAGAGTGGTTCGCGAACCGCGGCCACGCCCGGCCCAACGCGCTCGCCCGCTGGGCCGAAATCGCAGCCGAGCTGGACCACCGGATGCCCGCCGTATTCCTCGACTACGACGGCACGCTGACCCCGATCGTGGATCGTCCCGACCAGGCGGTACTTTCCGAAGACATGAAGGAGACGCTTCGGGAGCTCGCAAATGCGTGGCCGACCGCAGTGGTGAGCGGCCGTCGGCGGGAGGACGTGACGGGACTCGTCGGTCTGGATGGCATCAACTACGCCGGCAGCCATGGCTTCGACATTTCCGGGCCCGACGTCCGAGGTCCGCAGCTTGAGGTCAGTCCCGTCCTGCAACCGGTCGTCGCCGGCGCGGCGGAGGAGTTGCGCAGGCGCACGGCCGGGATTCCGGGCGTCCTGAAGGCCGGCGGGAAGATGGTCTTCGAGCTCCGGCCGGCCATGGAGTGGGACAAGGGGAAGGCGGTGGTGTGGCTGCTCGAGGCGCTCGGTCTCGACCGGCCGGAAGTGATACCCGTCTACGTGGGCGACGACGAAACCGATGAGGACGCCTTCGCCGCACTCGAGGAGCGCGGGCTTCGCAGCGACATCGAAGACGTCCAGGGAGGAACCACGGCCGAGGGGATCCACCTGGGTGCCATGGCCGGCACCGTGGCGATCGTGCTTCACCGCTACGGCGGCGTCGAACTCGGACCGGACGGCATTTCGTTCTCGCCCGAGATGCCGGAACGCATTGCGCGCCTCCGGTTCCGGGTCCACTGGGGCGGCCGGTGGCTGGACGTGGACCTGACGGCGGAGCGCTTGCGGCTATCGGCCGATCGCGACCTCCCGGAGCCGATTCCCATCGCCGTCGACGGCGTCTGGCACGCCCTGGAGTCCGGCGGCGCCCGCGCGTTCGAACTCGTGCCGGGGGCAGGACCCGCGGGAGGGGCGACGCCGGCCGGGAGTCAAACCAGGGTACGATTGCCGTGATCATTACGCTCACACTCAATCCCGCCGTCGACCAGACGATGTTCCTGGAGCGGCTTGCATCCGGCGACGTGAACCGGGTGCGGGAGACGCAACTCGACCCCGCTGGCAAGGGAATCAACGCGTCCAGGGTCGCGCACCGTCTCGGCTGGGCGACGATCGCCTTCGGCGTTTCGGCAGGAGAAAGCGGCCTGATCGTTCAACGGGCGCTCGACGATGAAGGTGTGCAGCACCATTTCGTGCGACTCGGCGGCTTGACTCGCATCAACGTCACGATCGTGGAAGACGCGACCGGCCGTGCCACCAGCCTGTACGGCCCCGGTCCGGCCGTCGATTCGAAGCACCTTGCAGCGCTGGAGGATCTCGTCCGGTTCTGGCTTCCGTCCGGCCGGGTGCTGGTGCTGGCTGGCAGCCTTCCTCCCACGGCGCCCGACGACACCTACGCCCGCTACATCCGTCTTGCCCGCGAGCATGGCGTAACCGCGATTCTCGATTCGTCCGGCGAGCCGCTCCGGCGCGGGCTCGATGCGGGGCCCTCGGTCATCAAGCCGAACGTTGCCGAAGCCGAGGAGCTTCTCGGTCGCTCGTTGCCCGATGTGGACGCGGTCGTGCAGGGTGCGCGGGAGCTGGCGGCCAGGGGAATCGACGTGGTCGTCATTTCCATGGGAGCCGAGGGTTCGGTGTGCATCCAGGGGGACCGTGTCTGGCGCATCGTTCCTCCGGTCATCGAACGCCGGAGCACCGTGGGATCGGGCGATTCGTTCGTAGCCGGTCTGGCGATTGCTCTCGCCCGCGGCGACGACCTTGTCGAGGGGCTGCGGCTCGGTACGGCGGCGGGCGCCGCCACCGCCATGTCAGCGGGTACTTCACTCGCATCCGCAGAGGATGTCTCGCGGTTGCTGCCTGAGGTCGGAATCGAGGTGATCGATGTGTAAGGCTGGTGGACCAACCGGACGTGGTAAACGGGGAAAGAGCACCGCCGAGCGCCTCGTGCAAGGGCCGCGGCCTCTGTCCCTCCTGCACGCCCGTCGGATGATCGAGGTCGCCGCCCACCTGAACGACCACGTCCTGCCTTCGGAGAGAGCCGGTGATCACGAACAGGGGAAGGATGGAGCGGGCCCAGGGCGCGTTCGTCGCCCTGGATCCGCGTACCGGTGGCGTCCTGGCTCTACAGCAATCCCAGCTACGACCCCAACCTCTTCACGGGCGGAATCAGCTCGGAGGTGTGGAACGAGTTGCGGACCGATCCGACGAAGCCGCTTCTGGACCGGGCGACGGGACCCGCGCCTACGACATCAGCCGTGAGCAGATCGCCGCCATTCGCAAGGGGATGCGGATGGTCCTGGGACCCGGCGGAACGGCGGGTCTGAGCACTACCAAAGAGCAGAGAGGCACCATGACAGAGAATGGATATGCGATGCGCCGGAACCTCGACATCGACTTCGACGAGGCGGATCGCCGCACCCGGGCGGCGCTGGAAGCGGAGGGATTCGGCGTGCTCACGGAGATCGATGTGCAGGCGACGCTCAGGAAGAAGCTGGACGCGGACTTCCGTCGATACGAGATCCTGGGCGCGTGCAACCCGCCTCTGGCGCACCGTGCGCTGCAGGCGGACGGGGACATCGGGCTCCTGCTGCCGTGCAACGTGGTGGTTCAGGAGTCGGGGGACGGCGGAACGGTCGTGGAAGCGGTGGATCCCGTGGTCCAGATGAGTGTGGCGGAGAGCGCTGGCCTGCCTGAGCTGGCGGGGGAAGTGCGTGCGAGGCTGGTGCGAGTCCTGGACCGTATTGAGGAAGGGGCCTGAGATGTACCCGATGCTGGCGACGATCCAGGGGTGGTGCCCCTGGTGCGGGGATCACATGGGCTGGGGAGGCTGGGGCATGATGTTCGGATGGGGATTGATCCTGGTCGTGGTTGTGCTGGCCGTCTGGGCGATGAGCCAGGGCCGTGGGCCCTGGGGTGGGCCGGGCGGGGACAGCGGCCGCGAGGAGGATCGCGCGGAGTCGATCCTGCGAGAGCAGTACGCACGCGGGGACATCGACGAGGAAACGTACCGGCGCAGGTTGAACGAACTGCGGCGGGAGTGAACAGAATGGAGGCACTAATGAACACAACGGAGGCACGGATGAACAGAACAGTGGCAGGTCTGATGATCGTTGGGGCGCTGGCGGCCGCGCCGTTGGCCGCGCAGGAGCGTCCGCTGGGGCAACCGGCGGATAGCGCGGCCGGCATGGGCATGATGCAGCCGGGAATGATGCAGGGCATGCACGGTCAGACCGGAATGATGGGCAGCATGGGCATGATGGGGGACGGGATGATGGGGATGGTCGGCGGTCCGGCCATGATCCTGCGCCTGGAGAAGTCTCTCGATCTGACCGAGGCCCAGGTGGAGCGCCTGAAGGCGCTCCAGGAGAGCGCTCAGACCGGCATGCGACAGCACATGATGCAAGGAATGCAGGGGATGCGATCGGCGCAGGAACTGCTGAAGGGCGAGTCGCCTGACGTAGCGGCCTACGAGGAGAGGCTCCGCGAGGCCGCGAACCACATGGTGCAGGCCCACACGGCCATGGCCCGGGCCGCCGTCGAGGCGAGGGGGCTGCTGACGCCCGAGCAGCGGGAGCGGCTGGCCCTCGCCCGCACGGTGATGCAGGAGATGCGCGGGGGCATGATGGACGGGATGATGCCTGGCGGGATGCAGGGCCAGGATCCGAAGCAGAGCGGCGGTGAAGGCCACGGCCACTGACTCCGGGTGAAGAGCATGAACGGCGGGGCGGTGTCGAGGCGCGCGGCGGAGGACTTGCCGCGGCCTCGATCCGCCCCGCCGGCCTGTATTCCGAACATCAGGTGCGACCATGGCCCACAAGCACGATCCCGGGGTGGGATCCTGCCTTCACCCGGAATTCCCCATCGATGACTGGAGGAAAGAGAGAATGAGAGGAATCGACCGCCGTGATTTCCTGCACCGGACGCTCGGCAGCGCCCTGGCTCTGCCGACGGCCGCACCCCTGCTGTCGCTGGCGGGCTGCGACACGGATTCCGCAGCCGGGACGGAGGGCTTTGCCTCGTCGGTCGCCTACCAGCGCCGTACCTTCGATGGTGCGGGGCCGGTGCGGGAGATCGAGATCGAGGCCTCCGAAGGCACGGTCGAGGTGGCCCCCGGCCGTTCCTTCAAGACGTGGCTCTACAATGGGCTGTATCCCGGGCCGGAGATTCGCCTGACGGCAGGGGACGTGTTGCGAGCCACGGTCCGGAACGCGCTCCCCGAAGGAACCACGATTCACTGGCACGGCGTCCCTGTCCCCAACGCAATGGACGGCGTGCCCGGGCTGACGCAGGAGCCGATCGCGACGAGCGAGAGCTTCGTCTATGAGTTTCCCGCCACGCCTGCCGGTAGCTACATGTACCACTCGCACGTGGGCCTGCAGATCGACCGGGGGCTCATCGCGCCGCTCATCATCGAGGAGAAGCAGCCGCACGTCGATTACGACCGCGACTACACGGTCGTGCTCGACGACTTTCTGCCCGGCGCGCCGGAGCCGCTCGAGGGGGGCGGTATGATGGGTGGCGGAATGATGGGGCGACGCCGTGGTGGCATGATGGCCGGCCAGGTCCCGCCCTACGAAAGTATGCTCGTCAACGGTCGGCTCCCGGAGGCGCCCGTGGAATTCGCTGCACGGCGCGGTGAACGCGTCCGATTGCGGCTGCTCAATCCGTCCGGTGCGACGACCTTCCACTTCGCAATCGCGGGCCACCGGCTCCTCGTCACCCACACCGACGGGCGGCCGGTCGAGCCCTTTGCCGTCGATTCGCTCTACGTGAGCATGGGCGAGCGCTACGACGTTGTCGTCGAGGCCAACAACCCCGGGGTATGGAACGTGATGGCGGCTGTTGTCGAGGGCGATACGCCGCCCGCTCGTGCGGTGCTCCGCTATGCCGACGCAAGGGGTGCGACGCCGCCACTCGAGGCCGTACCCGAAGGGCTCAGCCGCGGCCGCGTGCTCGAGCTCGCCGACCTGCGTGGTCTCGGTGTTCCGGACCGCGGGCAGCCCGACCAGACCTTCGACCTGGTGCTTTCGGGCGGGATGATGTCCTCGGCCTGGACGATCAACGGCCAGGCATACCCGGACGCCGAGCCGCTGGAGATCGCTGAAGGGCAACTTGTCCGCTTCAACATGGTCAACCGCAGCCCGATGATCCACCCGATGCACCTGCACGGGCACTTTTTCCGGGTGGCCGACGTGCTGAAGGAGACCGTGCTCGTGCCGCCGCACATGGGGCGCGTGAGCTTCGACTTCGTCGCCGACAACCCGGGGCGCTGGTTCTTCCACTGCCACAACATCTACCACCTGGAGCAAGGCATGGCTCGCGAGGTGCGTTACGTCTAAGGGAGGGGGCGAACGCCATCCCTCAGGTTGCCGGCGGGGCTCGGGGGCATACGCGCTACCGGTCGGCCCGTCCCTCCGCTGGCTGAGCGGTCCAGAGAAGCTCCGCACCCGTGCGGCCCATCCGTTCCTGGCAGCCGCGCTCCCCTACCGCCGGGCCAGGCCGTTGTACAGCCAACCGAACAGCCAGGCCAATGCGAAGCTGACGACGGCCGCCTCCACCATTCCGGCGAGCGTCCCGCCGAACGTGGGCTGGAAGAAGAGGTGCCACTGTTCCATCATCTCGACCGCGCCGACGTAGATGCCGACGCGGCCGAAGATGCCGAGAAGGAGCATCACGGCGGCCGCGAGGATCGCGGCGGCTGCGGCCAGGGCGGTCTGGTCGATCCCGGCGCTGCGATGGGTCTCCGTCGCCACGTGGGATGCTGCTGGCTTACTCATGGTCACTCCTTTGTTGCAAGGGGACAGCTGGGGCAGGCGCGGCTCCCGGTCCGTGATCCTCTTTCGGCTCGTCCGGCTGATCTCGGCGATTCCGGTGTATCCTCCATCCGATCCATGCCAGCCCGGCCAGGCCGAGGACGGCGAGCAGGTTCAAGAGGCGCATCGGCTCTTCCTCGACGGTCATGGCGCCGCCCAGATGGGGGAAGAGGAAGGTCATGGGGATCATTCCCATGAGAGTCGCGGCCGCGAACAGGTCTCTGGGGCTGCTCCGGTCACGAGTCGTCGTCCCGGGAGGCGACGCTACGCCCCCACCGTTCTCCAGATAATCTGACCCGTGGGGGATGAAGTGGATGTGAACCGGGGATGAAGTGTCGTTCATCGCCCCGGAGAGGGCTTTCCGATCCGGGTCCACCATGGCCGGGAAATACTCGAAGGCATGACGCTGCAACGCGTCCAGCCTCCCGGCACCGAGATCCGGCGGGTTCGCGAGCTCCGGCCTCCTCATCAGAGGCCGGGCAAGTCCATTGCGGCGGTGACGGACCTCACGGTGCCAGCACTCGGCGAATGGTCTCGATCTCCGCGCGAACCGTGCGGATGCCGGCGGCCACGCATTCCCGCCGGGCCCCGAAGTCCAGCGTATCGATGTCGCGACGGAAGAGCGGACGCAGCACCAGGTCCGCCTGGGCGAACCGGAGCTGCGCGTGCTTGCGGTGGCAGATGTCCATGGCGCGCATGATGGCCTGGAATCCGTTCCGGATACCGGCGGCCTCCGCCGACTGCCCGGCGTCCACGGCGATCACGACCGCGGGCGCGTGTTCCCGCGCGAGATCCACCGGCGCGAGGTCGACGTAAGCGCCGTCCGCGAGCATCAGCCCCCCGCGCTCGAGGGGCGGGAGGACGCCCGCCAGAGCTCCGCTGGCGTACATGGCCTCCACCGCGTCCCCCGTCCTGATGTCGACGCGTCGGCCGCTCCGGAGATCCGTGGCTGTTACGACCACGGGAATCCGGGCGCGGTCGAGACGTGCCGAACCGACCAGCTTTCGCAACTCCGCCAGCCCGGCCTCTCTCACGGGGGCACCGGGCCCCCAATCCAGGATCATGGCCGCGAACGTCCGGAGCGCCGCCGCGGAGCGCCGGAAGGAGCCGACGATGCCGCGCGATTGCTCGCTCGCGGGCGTGCTACGACCGGGAAAGCGTGGCAGCTCCATCGCGAGAACGGCTTCGTACCAGCCGTCCCGCATGGCGTAGGTGACCCCCACCACGGCGCCCATCGAGACGCCCACGACCGCCTCGGGACGAAGGCCGCTGTGCTCGAGGGCGCGGAGCACACCGAGGTGCGCGAAGCCGCGCGCGCCGCCTCCGCCGAGGATCAGCATGAAGGATCGAAAGGTCCGGGGCGACCCACGTCCCGGAGTCAGGTTGCCCACCGTCCGTCGCGATGCGCCGAGAGGCACCCGGCGCGGTCGTCCGCCAGGCTCAAAGCTCCACCCGTTTCAGCAACTGCGCGTTGACCGCCACCACCACCGTGCTCGCCGACATGAGGACAGCACCCAGGGCCGGCGTGAGAAGAATGCCCCACGCGGCAAGAACACCCGCTGCGAGGGGAATCGCGAAGATGTTGTAGCCCGCCGCCCACCAGAGATTCTGCACCATCTTTCGATAGGTGGCCCGACTCAGCGTGACGATGCGGGGGATGTCACGGGGATCGGACCTCACGAGCACAATGTGTCCGGCCTCGACGGCAACGTCGGTCCCTGCGCCGATCGCGATCCCGATGTCGGCTGTGGCCAGGGCCGGTGCGTCGTTCACTCCGTCGCCGACCATGGCCACCTTCTTTCCCTGTGCCTGGAGCTCGCCGACCTTGGTGGCCTTGTCCTCAGGCAGCACCTGCGCGAAGACGGTGTCGATCCCGAGCTCCTTGGCCACGGCATCGGCCACGGCCTGCGCGTCGCCGGTGAGCATGGCGACCTCGATGCCCCGCTCGTGCAGCGCCGCGATGGCCTCCCGACTCTCCTCGCGGATG
>DATKBW010000217.1:0-4403 GCA_035513575.1 Longimicrobiales bacterium
CCCCACACGCCGCGGTCAGCGCCTGCGTGTGACTCGTCGTCACCAGCTCCTCCCGCTCGATCCGGCGGACGCTCTGGACCGAGGCACCGGTCTTCGCGGCCACCGCCGTCTGGGCCATCCCGACCGCTCGCAGAATCTGGACCTCATGCCGTGTCATGGCTCCGATCACTCCTCCCCCTTCCCGAGGCAGCGTTGCGCGACCGCCGGCCCCGGGAGGAGCGTGACCTCGGAGCCTTCAGCGACCTACCAGAATTTCCGGAAAGGGCGGGATCAGAATTCCCGGAACCCACACTGCAGACCGCGGGAAGGCCCAGTCCGATTCCCATTTTCCTAGGAAATGTCCAGGTCCATTCCCGCCCAATTCTCATGCGCGGAGATCACTGGAACCAGGGCCCGAAGCGCACCGCAAGATGCGAACAGACATAGCAAACTCCTGGTCAAAACTGAAATACAGGTTGACTCCCGTTAGCGGTGAATGCTCTTAGTCCGGAGGTCGCGCGGCCTAGCCTCGAGCGCGGCCCCGGCACGCCGTCAACGCCGATCCTGTCTCACTACTTCAGCCGCTAAACCTCCAGGTCCACCGGCTCCGCCCCCGGAGATGGGGCCATCCGGGGTAACTCTTTATCCGTCCGGTCACCGTTGAGCTTCACGATTCGGGCGGGCGTGCCCACCACGGTGGAAGAGGGGGGTACGTCATGGTTGATCACGAAGGCGTTGGCCCCGATCTTGGCATGGTCGCCGACACGAATCGGGCCGAGCAGAATGGCGTTCGTTCCGATGAAGACGTGATGCCCGACGTTGGGGTGCCGCCGCCCGCGGTACTTTCCCGTACCGCCCAGTGTTACGTTGTGGAACATCACGCAGTGGTCGCCGATCGTGGCCGTCTCGCCAATCACCACCCCGGCTCCGTGGTCGAGGAAGAACCCTCTGCCGATTTGCGCCCCAGGGTGGATCTCGACTCCGGTCCAGAAGCGTGCCACCACGGAGAGAACGCGCGCAATCAACCGCAATCCCAGACATCCATGAATCCAGTGGGCAAGGCGATAGAGCAGGATTGCGTGGAGCGGTGTATGACAGAGGACGATCTCGAGCCAACCATGCGCCGCAGGATCATTCTGGAGTTGCCCCGGTTTGGTGGAGGGTGAACTGCTTTCGAGATCGTCACGGCACCACCACCGAGGGGGATACCGAGATAGCACCCCCCAGGTCGATCGTCGATCCTGAGGGCACTGGGCGATCGCCGGTTCCGTGCGACCGCTCGAACATGATGGGCGACAGGTAGTCGAGCGCAGAATGCCGCCGCCGCGGATTGTACCAGCCCTCGATGAAGTCGAAGACGGCGAGGCGCGCCTCGGCCGGGGTCGCGAACCGCTGCCGATCGAGCAGCTCGCACTCGAGGGTCGCGAAGACGCTCTCGCAGAGCGCGTTGTCGTAGGCATCGCCCACGGAGCCCATCGAGGGCCGAACGCCGGCCTCGCGACAGCGGAGCCCGAAGGCGATCGACGTGTACTGGCAGCCCTGATCCGAGTGATGAATGACGTCGGCGGGCCGCCGTTGCGCGACGGCCATGTCCAGCGCCGCCAGGACGAGTTCGGTCCGCAGATGCGATGCCATCGCCCAGCCGATCACGCGCCGGCTCCAGGCGTCGACCACGACGGCGAGGTACAGAAACCCGGCCCCGGTCGGGATGTACGTGATATCCGCCACCCACAGCCGATCCGGGCCGGCCGCCGCAAAGTCGCGGGCCACGAGATCCGGCGCCGGCCGGTGCGCGGGGTCCCGGCGCGTGGTCCGGGGCCGCTGGCGCCGACTGACGCCGCACACGCTGAGGGCGCGCATGAGCCGGGCCACGCGCTTGCGGCCGACGTGGATTCCCAGGGCCGCGAGTTCCGCGTGCACCCGCGGCGCCCCATAGGTGCCGCGCGACGCGCGGTGAATGGCGTCGATGTGCGCGGTCAGCTCGACGTCGGCGCGCGTCCGCACCGCCCGCTTGCGCCACGCATAGTACCCGCTGGGGGAGACGCCCAGCACCCGGCACATGGTGGCGATGCGATGGACGGCCTGGTGGGCGGTCACGAACTCGAATCCTTGGACGGGCTCGAGGTGGTCTCCCGCGCAAACCAGGCCGCGGCTTTTGAGAGGATCGCCCGTTCTTCGCGGAGTTGCCGGACCTCTCGCCGGAGCCGACGCACCTCCTCACGCTCCTCCGTCGTGAGGCCGTCCGTCCGCTGCCCCGCGTCGCGCGCCGCCTGCTTCACCCAGTTCCGAATCGCCTGGGCCGACGGCTCAAACTCGTGCGCGAGCTGCTCCGGGGTCCGGCCGCGCCGGACCAACTCGATCATCTGCCGCCGGAACGCTGGCGGGTACGGCCGATGGCTCTTCGGCATCGTGGACGCTCCTTTCCGCCCCAACCATGGGGTGTCCACGAAACCGGGTCAACTCCAGCGCCGCGCTGGCGGGAGGATTGGGGCCCGGAGTGGGTCGACAAGAGGGGCTGGAAGCACGACCGAGGCGACGATCGGGGGAAGGGGCGCGGGAAAGGGCCCGGAAAAGGCCGCGGGCGGGGCCGGTAGCGCGCCGCGCCCGGCCTTCGTCCGAAGGGGAGGGGTCGCCCTCGAGAGGCCGCTCTTTCGGGCTCTCTACCGGGCGGCCACTAGACCTTCTTAAGCTGCCCCGAGTGGATCAAATCAACTAGCACGTTCCACTCGTCCTTCTTTAGTACGGCGAGGTTGCCCACTTCCCCGATCCGCACTTCATCCCCAGCGATCTCCACGTCGGGGCAAGCGCCGCAACCGGCCGGGCACAGCGTGACCTTGAAGTTCTCCATGGTGGTTCACCTCCCTCCCTTCACGACCTTGAGATGTTCGATGCAGGGGCAGACGGCAGCAGGACGGTTCCGGCGGAACCGCCAAGAGCGAAGCAGTCCCTGCATCTGCCCGCGAACCTCGGCTAGATCGGCCAGTGCCCGCTCGATGTTCTCCAGCTTCAGGTGGACCAGATCTATGACGTGCGTGCACGGTGTCCGGCCCGACCGCTTGAGGGCCGTGATCCTCTTGATCTCGTCGAGCCGGAAGCCGAGACGCCGCGCCTGCGTGACGAAAGCGAGCAACGCCAGCGTGTCCTGACCGTACACGCGGTAGCCCGCGGCTGTCCGACGGGTCGGGGGTAGAATGCCCGCCCGCTCGTACAGCCGGAGTGCCTTCCGAGTCAGGCCGCTCTTCGCGGCAACCTCACCGATCAGCAAGCCGTCTCCGGCCATGGGTAGAGCGTAAACCCTATCCCCTGGAGCAAGGTCAAGAGGCTAGTAGCGTGGGGTCAAGCGCCGGCGGAAGGGTAACCACTGGGATCTCGCCCCGCACCGGGGCACGGCTGCTTGGACCGGCTGGCCGCGCTCGTCGAGCCAGGTGGACGCGACCATCGCACCGGCTCATACCAAAGGCCTGCACACAGGACTGATCCGGCCGAATCCGCCATCCGGCTGACGCAGCGGGGCCATCCCCTCTCCGGTGCAACCCACGAACGGAAGGCCTTGACGCTCCCGTCCAAGGGAGGCGTTAAGATACACCCGCCATGGGTTCCACTGAACCACCGGCGATCGCGCTGCCGCGCAAGCGGATCCTGGTAGCTACGGCACACCCGGACGACGCCGATATCATGGCCGCCGGCACCGTGGCCCGATGGCTCGAGGAAGGGCACGAGGTTCACTCCGTCATTTTCAGCCGAGGTGACAAGGGCCACGACGATCCGGGGATGACGCCGGCGGGGGTGGCCGCACTACGCGAGGTCGAGCAGCGAGCCGCGGCCGCGATTCTCGGTGGGCCGCGGTTGACCTTCCTAGATTTCAAAGACGGAGAGATCGGCTGGTCCGGCCCGGAGCTCGCCGAGGCGGCGACCCGGCGCATCCGGCAGGAAGGGCCGGACATCGTCGTCACCCATGACCCGTATGGCGGGGCGCCGCGCTATTGGGAGCCGCAGCTGCACCCGGACCACCGCGCGGTGGGTCTCGCTGTGGTCGAGGCGTGCTATTTCCGGGCGCCCGGTCCCCTCTACTACCCGGCCCATCAGGCGGCGGGACTCGCCACCCACCGCGTCCGCGAAATCCTCCTGATCATGAGCGACCATATCGACCACGTCGTCGACATCGCGGCCACATTCGATCGTAAGGTTCGTGCGGTGCGCGAGCACGCGAGCCAGTTCGGCAAGCATCCTGACTTGGAGGGGTTTCTCCGCCGCATGGCGGAACGAACTGGCAGTCCCCATCAACTAGTGTTCTGTCACCGAAGTGGAGTTAATATGGGCCATGGCATGCTCTGGGAGGGCATTCATGGCCAACCACGTCCGTCCCATCGTGGTGACCGAGGCGGATCGCCGCGAGCTGGAGCGGTGGCAACGGGCCGCCTCGA
>DATKBW010000218.1:0-16174 GCA_035513575.1 Longimicrobiales bacterium
GCCGGCCGCGCCGTGGCGCCCGCGGCCGCCGCGGTGACGCCCTGGCGGCCGGAGGGCCCCCGATGAGAACGGCGCTGCGCGTGGGCGCGGCCGCAGTGGCCTGCGCCGTCGTGCTCGCGGGGTGCCGGACCCTGGACGGGAACGGGAGCGACACCGTGAGTCCCGACGTGCTCGACGCGGTGCGGGTCCATGGCCGCGCCGACGTGATGGTGGCCCTCGTGCCGCCGGTCGGCTACGACGACGCGGAGCCGGCGGGGCCGCGCGTCCGGGCCGAGATCGCCCGGCTCCAGGACGAGGTGCTGGAGAGCCTCGGCGCCGTCCACTTCACGCTCCGGCAGCGCTTCGTCGCCGTCCCGGCGCTGGCGGGGACCGTGCTCTCGGAAGAGGGGCTCCGCGCCCTCTCGGCACACCCGGGCGTGGCGCGCGTGGACCTGGACGTGGGCGGCGGAGGAGGGACGCCATGAGGGCGCGCGGGCCGCGCGCCGCCTGGTTCCTGCTCATCGGCCTCGTCGCCTGCGACGCGCCCCGGGGCACGGGGCCGGCCGAGGAGGACCCCATGGCCCGGGTCGGACCCGGGGTCGCCGCCGCGCTCGGGGAGGAGCCCGGCGCGCGGGTGATGGTGGCCCTCGACCCCGCGGCCCTCGCCGGCGGACGGGGCGCGGCCGTGGACCCCGCGCGGCTCCAGCGGGAGGTGGGCGCCCTGGTGGATGGCGTCCTGGACCGCGTCGGGACGGAGGGCCTCGTCGTATCCCGCCGCTACGCGGCCGTACCGGCCCTCGCGCTGGTGGTCCGGAGCGACGCGGCGCTCGCCCGGCTGGCCGCCGACCCCGCGGTCCTGCGGATCGACCTGGACGTCGGCGGCACGGGCGGCCTGGCGACCAGCCTGCCCCAGATCGGCGCGGACGGCCGCCACGCCCGTGGCAACGACGGCGCGGGTGTCGTGGTGGCGATCCTGGACACGGGGGTGGACACGGATCACCCCGCGCTGGTCGGCCGCGTGGCGCACCAGGCCTGCTTCGGACGGCGCAGCAGCGGAGCCGGGTTCTGCCCCAACGGCTCGGACCGCCAGACCGGCGACGGCGCCGCCGAGGATGACGCCGGTCACGGCACCCACGTCACCGGGATCGCCGCCGGCAGCGGGGTGGGGTCCGCTCCCGGCGTGGCACCCGCGGCCACCCTCGTGGCGGTGAAGGTGCTGGACGACTGCTCCTTCTCCGGCTGTTTCGATACGTTTTCCGAGATCGTCGCGGCCCTCGACCACCTGATCGTCAGCCAGCCATCCCTGAACGTCCGGGTCATCAACATGAGCCTCGGCACGGCCGCCCTCTTCTCGGGCGTCTGCGATCAGAGCACCGCGTTCAACATGGCCGGCGCGCAGGCCATCAACACGCTCCGCGGGCTGGGCGTCCTGGCCCTCGCGGCGTCGCTCAACAACGGGTCCGGCTCCCAGATGAGCTCCCCGGCGTGCCTCCAGAACGTCATCGCCGTCGGGGCCGTGGACGCCGACGACGCGGTCGCCGCCTTCTCGAACGGGAACGAGGTCACCGACCTCGTCGCCCCCGGCGTGGGGATCCGCTCCCTCGCCCGCGGCGGCGGGACCCTCTCCGCCAGCGGCACCAGCATGGCCACTCCGCACGCGGCCGGCTGCGCCGCGCTCCTGGTGCAGGCGAGCCCCACGCTCAGCCCCGCCGACATGGCGGCCCGGCTGCGCACCAGCCCCGTCCATGTCACCGATCCGAAGAACGGCCTCACGCTGCCCCGCCTCGACTGCCGCCCCGCCACCGACCCGCCCGACCCCGTGACCACCGTGACCATCGAGCGGCCGGGCGGGCCCTGAGCCGGCGCCCGCTCAGCCCTTGCCGAGGAAGCGACGCGCTGCCTTCGGCTCGGCCCGCGTGTCGTCCGCCCCGGCCATGACCTCCAGCAACGCCTCGTAATGACCCCGCGCCTCCACGGGACGACCCGCCAGCTCCGCGGCCCGGGCGGCGCCGTAGAGCGCGCGGGCGCGGCGTGGCTCGCGCTCGAGGGTGGCGGCGTAGGCCTCGAGAGCCTCGGCGTGGCGGCCGAGCTCCATCAGCAGGTCGCCCTGCAGCTCCCGCGCGGGGAGTAGCGGGCCGGGGGTCACCGGGTGCTTCTCCACCGTCTCCTCCAGCTCGGCGGCCTCCCGGGCCAGCAGCAGGGCGGAGGCATCGTTGCCGGCGAGGTGGGCGGCCCAGGACTCGGCGGCCAGGCGCTGCGCCTTCACGAGCGTCGCCCAGTAGGCATCCCCCTGCTCCACCAGCACCGTGTGGAGCCGGCCGAGGGCGGCCGTCTCCTCGCGCGCGTCGCCGAGCCGCCCGGCGCGGGCGGCGCCGATGGCCCGGGCGAAGCGGGGGATCGCCTCCACGAACGCCGGCGCGCCGGTGGGCACGCGCTGCGCCGCGGCCGCCGCCCAATCGCCCCGCTCCAGCGCGAAGCGGGCCGGCATGGCCGCGAAGTTGTAGCCCATGATCCCGCCGTAGAAGCGGTCGGAGTTCTCCACCGCGCGCTGCACGATCCGCTTCGCCTCGCCATCACGCCCCTGCTGGAGGTAGGCGTACACCATGTAGTCCATGGGGTGGACCGCGGCGTCGGGGACGGGCTCCGCCTGCGCCGAGCGCGCGTTCGTCTCGATGGAGGCGTCCCAGTAGCCCAGGCGCGTGAAGATGTGGGAGGGCATGTGGAGGGCGTGCGGGGCCGAGGGCGCGATGTCCGCGTAGGCGAACGCCGCCTTCTCCCCCCGGGCCGCCAGCGCCGGGGCGTCGTAGGCGTGGATGAGGTAGTGCGCCAGCCCCGGATGGTTCGGATGACCCTCGAACAGCGGCTGCATCAGCTCCGCACCGAGGATCTGGCGCGAGAACGTCAGGTCGGACGGCGGCGCGTTCGCCACCACCGCGCGGGCGTAGAAGATCGCCGCCTCCATGTCGTCGGGATGGGCCCCGTGCAGCGCCCCCATGGCCCGCTCGTGGTCCCCCGACCGCGTGGCGTGGTCCCGAGCCTCGTCCTCGTAGTAGGCGACGACGGCGTCCGCGTACATCTGCTCCCGGTGCGACGCGGCCCCCGCCAGCGCCCGGGCCCGCTCCGCCGCCGCACGGCCCAGCGCCATCCGCTCGGCGCCTGGCGCCACCCGCGCCATGGGGTTCCCCAGGTAGGTCATGGCCAGACCCCAGTGCGCCATGGCGCACGACGGGTCCGCCGCCGCGACCTCCTGGAATCCTCGCTCCGCGGCCTCGAACCAGAACGAGTGCAGCGCCGCCACCGCCGTCTCGAAGCGCGCCGCCGCGGCGGGCGTGCAGCTCACCGGGAAATCGACATCGCCGAGGGTGAAGGGGTCGCCCTCGGGGTGGCCGTGGTCCTGGGCGCCCGCCGCCGCGGCGGGCGGCGCGAGGAGCGTCAGGAAGCAGAGGACGAGAAGAGCCGGTGCGGGCAACCGGCGTGCGCGGATCATTGTCATCGGGTAATCTCCTGTGGGAGGTGCCATCAGAGCGTGAACCTCCGGGCGTGTTTCAGCAAGAGCGCGCTTCCGGGTCTTCCGGGGGTCCTCGACGCGAACATGGATGGACCGGGTCGCCGACACCCGACCGCTGCGCCGCCGGATCGCCCGAGTCGTGACGTCAACCCGGAATGATTGCCACGTTCCAGGCACGCGTTCCGGGTTGACGCCGTATAGCGCCGTCAACTCGACACTCGATTCCTTATCCGGGATTCGACGTCCGACTTGACGTCTTACAGCGGCGTCGAAACGGAAAGCCGCGCCCGCCGTGGCCAATGGTTCCGGATTGACGCCAGTCCATGCGCCGGTTCGCTAGGCGGCCGCAGGGTCGCTGCTGCGCGGACTCGCGCGCCGGACAACTGACCCGCCGGTTACCTATCTTGGCCGCCGACCGCCCGTGGGTCAATCCGGCGGCGGCCCGGACGAGCGCGCCCCGGTCCGGCTTTTGGAGACCCGGGATCCATCGTCGATGACGCGCTGACCGGCGGGTTCCCCCCCCGCAGGGCTCACCTCTTCTCCGAGCTCGCTCCGCTCATCCCGGCCGGGACGATCTGCGCTTCCCACGAGCCTCGTCCCCGCCGTTGATTCCCGGTTGATCCGCGTTTGACCCCACTCGCCCACCTTCGTCGCGTCGGGCCCGTTACGGCCCGGACGGCGAGGCGGCGGCCGCCATTCCGGCGGCCCGCCCGGTTCCGCCGGGACCGTTTTCCCTGGAGGAAGTCATGGCACACTCGTTCTCCGGCGCGCCGCCGGTCCGCGGTGGCGGGACCGCACAGAAAGCCTGTGCGCGTCTTCATCGCCTGCGGCTGCTGGTCCTGGCCGCTCCGCTGCTCTGGGCGTGCGACGGCGGCACGGACCCGGTGCTGGTCGGGAGCGTCGTGATCGACGCGGTCGCGCCGCACCTGACCGTCGGCAACAGCGTCCAGCTGATTGCGACGGTGCTCAGCACGACCGGCTCGGTCCTCCCCGGCCACCCGGTCACGTGGACTTCGTCCGCCCCGGCGGTGGCCGCGGTGACCACGGGGGGCCGCGTGACCGCGCTGGCCGGCGGCATCGCGAGCATCCGGGCGACGAGCGAGGGGAAGTCCGCGTCCGTCGCGTTCGCCATCGAGGAGGGCCCCTGCACGGCGGCCACGGCCGGATCCATCGCGCTCGGAGAGACCCGGACGGGCGACCTCGGTCCCGCCGACTGCATGCTGTTCGGCAGCCGGGCCGAGGGCTGGACGTTCCAGCTCGCGTCCACCGGCGGCGTCCGGATCGTGATGAGCAGCACGGCGTTCGGCCCGGACCCGGTGCTCACGAACTCCCAGCTCGACCCCGTGCTCTGGGCGCAGCCGCATCCGGACGGCAGCCAGCTCGTGGGCGAGCTGCCGGCGGGGCAGTATGTGGTGTGGGCGAGGTCGTACGATTACGACCCTTCCGGAGCGTACCAGCTCTCCGCCTCCGAAGCGCACCTCTGCACCAGCGCCTCCGCCACCGAGACGATCGGCATCGGGGAGACCCGGTCCGGGACGCTCGGCGACGGCGACTGCGTCTTCCTCCACGGCGGGGGCGCCGACGGGTTCGGGTTGGCGGTCACGGGCACGACCGGCCTCCGCATCGACCTGGCCAGCAGCGCATTCGATGCCCTGCTCGTGGTGACCGACCCGGCCATGAACGTGCTCTGGTGGGATGACGACAGCGGCGGCAACCTGAACTCCCGGATCGAGCGCCGGGTCCCGGCCGGCGAGTACATCGTGTGGGCGACCAGCTTTGGCGGCGGGGGGGCCGGCGCCTACCAGCTCTCCGTCGCGGAGGTGGAGATCCCGCTCTGCCCGATCGTCGGGGACGTGGCCCTCGGCCAGACGGTCAGCGGCGCGCTCGCCGAGACGGACTGCCGCGGCGACCGTGGGTACGCGGACCCGTGGCGCCTGAGCGTGGCGTCGCAGACGACGGTCCGGATCGACCTCACCAGCACCCAGTTCGACACGTTCCTCGTCGTCGAGGACCAGCACGGCGGCCAGATCGCCTGGGACGATGACGGCGGTGACGGCTACAACTCACGCCTCGAGCACACGTTCCCGGCGGGCGAGTACCGGATCGTCGCGACGAGCTTCACGAACGGCGCGACCGGCGCGTACCAGCTCTCCGTGCAGGCGGTGGCCGGGACCGCGTCGCTGAGAGCCCCCGCGGCGGCCCCGGCACTACCCTGGCTCAAGGCCGGCGGGAAGGACTGAGCGGCAGTCGGACACGGACGGTGGCGGCGCGGGCTTTCCGCTGTGCGCGGAGCCCGCGCCGTCGCTCGCCGCCCCCGGTCCCCGTTGCCCCCGAGGGTGAACGCGGTTAACTTCTCACCTCGACGCCCGCGAACAGGCGGCGTCATCGTACGATCGAGAGAGCCTCGGCCGACGCCGGGGCTCTTCTTTTTATGCGCTTCCTCCGCAGTGGACGGGGCGCGACACACGGAAGGAAGCGAATGCAGAAGCACGAAGAATTCGCCGGGATGTCGCTCGACTCCCGGCTTCTGGCCGCCGTCTCGGACCTGGGCTTCACGAAGCCCACGCCGGTCCAGACGACCGCCATACCCGCCGGCCTGGCCGGCCGGGACGTCCTGGGCTGCGCGGCGACGGGCAGCGGGAAGACGGCGGCGTTCATGCTGCCGCTCCTCCAGCGGCTGGTGGACCGCCCGCGGGGCGCCACGCGGGCGCTGGTGCTGGTCCCGACGCGGGAGCTGGCGGCGCAGGTGGAGGAGCACACGCGGGAGCTCGCGGCCCGGACGCAGATCAGCACGGCCGCGATCTACGGCGGCGTGGCCATGGGGCCGCAGGTGAGCGCGTTCAAGCGTGGCGTGGACATCCTGGTGGCGACGCCGGGTCGCCTGCTGGACCATTTCGGCCGGGAGCACGGCGGGCTGGAGGCCATCGAGGTGCTGGTCCTGGACGAGGCGGACCGCATGCTGGACATGGGGTTCCTGCCGGAGATCCGCAAGATCATCCGGCACCTGCCGAACCGGCCGCGGCAGACGTTCTTCTTCTCGGCGACGATGCCCCGCGAGATCGTGAAGCTCGCCGACGAGATGCTGAAGGACGCGGTGCAGATCGAGGTGGAGCGGAAGCAGGCGCCCGCGGCGGGAGTGCTCCAGGCGCTCTACCCGGTCTCGCAGACCGCCAAGGTGCCGCTGCTGCTGGAGCTGCTCCGGCGCGGCGAGGTGGGGAACGCCATCGTGTTCACGCGCACCAAGCACCGGGCGAACCGCGTCGCCCAGAAGCTGGAGCGGAGCGGCGTCAACGTCGCGAGGATCCACGGCAACCGCAGCCAGAAGCAGCGGACGGAGGCCCTCGCCGGGTTCAAGGCGGGGCGCTACCAGGTCCTCGTGGCCACCGACATCCTCGCCCGCGGCATCGACGTCGAGGCCCTCGAGCATGTCGTCAACTTCGACGTCCCGGCCACGCCGGACGACTACATCCACCGGGTCGGCCGGACCGGCCGCGCGGAGGCCACGGGCGACGCCTACACGTTCGTGACCCCGGAGGACCGCGAGCTGGTCCGCGCCATCGAGCGCAAGGTCGGCCGTCCCATCGAGCGGCGGACCCTGTCCGACTTCGACTACTCCGTCACCGCGGCGGAACCCCTCGAGGTCCCCCTCGCCGACCGCCTCGCCAGGATGCGCGCCGAACGCGCCGAGGCGAGGCGCCGCTCCGCCGAGAAGGTCGAGCGGCGCGGCCAGTCGAACGGGAACGGAGCGAGCGCAGGGAACGGCAACCGCGGCCGACCGTCCGCGACGAGCGGCAACGGCCGGGGCCACGCCGGCACCGGCGGGGCGCGGGATGCCCGGGGGAGCAGCCGGAGCAGCCAGGAGCGCAGCCGAGGCAGGGGCGGTAGCAGCGGTGGGGGTCGCGGTCGCGCCGGGGGCGGCCGCAGCGGAGGAGGCGGCCGCAGCGGCGGGGGCGGCCGCAGCGGCGGTGGCGGCCGCGTCTGACCGCTACTTCCCGAGCCCGGCCTGGAGCTCGGCGAGGTTCGCGCTGATGCGCGCCGCGCCCGCCGCCTCGAGGCTGTCCATGCGGGCGAGGAGTCCGTCCAGCTGATCGATCTGCCGGTTGTAGCTCGCGGCCCGGTACTCGTTCCGGAAGGTCAGCTCGCCGTGCACGTTGATCCGGATCTCGTCCTTCGCGCGCACCAGTGCGTGGTGGATCTGTCCGGCGGTCCACGACGCCCTGATGGCGGTCTCGTGGACGGCGATGGTGTTCGACATCGCCGAGCGCATCTCCCGCACGGCCTCCTCCAGGGCTGGCCCGGCGGCGTCCGCTTCGGCGGCGCGGGCCCGGATGAACCCCTCGGCGAGGGGGAGGACCGAGTCCTGGTAGGTGCGGTGGTAGACGACGGCCGCGCTCCAGTACGCGGGGACCTCCGGGAAGTCGTCGGGGTGGCGGAGGTACTCGTAGGTCATCCAGCTCGGGGGCGGCTCCTCGCCCATGCCCAGTCGCTCACGCGTCGCCTCCATGTGCGCCAGCAGGTCGCGCGTCCCCAGCATTACGGCCCACGCCGGCCGCAATGACCTCGACGCCGGCGGCTGCTCGAGCGCCGCGGCCGCGTTCCCGTCCCCCGCCGCGAAGGCGGTCATGGCCTTCACGTATGCTTCATGCTCGCCCCGGTCCACGGGGGGCCGCGTAAAGGTGCTGATCCCGGATCCCACCACGGCCGTCAGCAGGACGAGGAGCAGCCGCCCGGACCACGTCTCCAGCAGCTCCGTGCCCCGGCGGTCCCACAGGCTCTTCGGGGCGCCGGACACCGGCTTTCCGGCGACGTCCCGGAACGCCGGATGGAGCCGGGCGATGGTCCAGTCGCCCTCTGCGCCGGCGAACGGAGTCCCTGGATGGACCCGCCCATCGGCGACCGCGTCGCGCAGCGCGCCCGCGTCCGCGAGGGTGTGCGTCAGCCCCCTGCCATCCTTGTAGCGGAACAATCCCGTTCTCCCGGGCAGGCTCGTGGCTGGTCAGTGGCGATGCGCCAATCTGCGATCCATTCCTGCAACAAGTCCAGCGTTCCGTCGCGTTGATCGGGGGTTTACCGGGCGTTGAGGGGCCCATCGCAGCGTCCCTCCGCGGTCCGGCCACGGCGGCCGGGTCCGAACCCGAGACCGGAGACCTGCCATGTTCGCCCGCGCCATGCTTTCCATGATCGGCCCTTGCCACCGCGGTACCCGCGCCGCGGGGCTCCTCCCTGCCCTGCTCCTCGCGGGCCTCTCGGCCCTCCCCGGGGCCCTCGCCGCGCAGGTCTGTCCCGATGGCCGACCCTACACGGTGACGGTCGGCGACCCCGACGGGACGCAGGAAGTGACGCTGGACGGCGGGTCGAAGTACCTGGGTCGCGTTGTCGATGCGGGGGATCCCCTCCGCTTCCAGCTCCTTTCCGGCGATGTCCTCGAGATCGCCCCCGGGCGGGTCCTCTGTCTCCGCGCCGTGGCCGGTACCCGGCACGAGGGAGAGTTCTGGCCGGAGGACCCCAACACCACGCGCCTCTTCTTCGGCCCCACGGGCCGGTCGCTGGGCCGCGGGGAGGGCTACTTCAGCGTCGTGGAGATCCTGATGCCGTTCCTGTCCATCGGCGCCACCGACCGGCTGACGCTCTCCGGGGGCGCCCCGCTCTTCTTCGGCTCCGAAGGGCTCGAGCTCTTCTGGCTCGCGCCCAAGCTCCAGGTGGCTCGGACCGAGGCGTTCGCCGGGTCCGTCGGCGTGCTGGCGTTCTTCGCGCCCGGCGCGGGCGGCAGCGTCGGCGTGCTCTACGGCGTCGGCACGTTCGGCAGCACCAGCGACCGGGCCGTGACCGTCGGCGCCGGCTGGGGCTACGACAGCGAGGGCGGCATCCACGACGCCCCCGCCCTCATGGTCGGCTTCGAATCACGCATGGGGCGGAGCACGAAGTTCATCAGCGAGAACTACATCTTCCCCGGAGAGGGGGCGGGGATCCTGTCCGCAGGACCGCGCTTCTTCGGCGAGAAGCTGACGGCAGACCTGGGTCTGGCCATGCCACTGGTCCGGGGCGCCGACGGGTTCTTCATCTTCCCGGTGGTGAACTTCGCCTGGAACTGGTGATGCCGGCCGCTCAGGCGACGCCGTCCAGGACCTCCCGCACCCGCGTCGCGAGCACGCGCGCGGTGTACGGCTTCTCCAGGAAGGCGACGCCCGCCGGGCACGGCGTGTCGAGCTGGCTGTCCCCGGAGATCAGGAGGGCGCGGGCCCCGGGCGCGCGGCCGGGCAGCCGGTCCAGGAGCTCCAGGCCGTCCATCCGGGGCATGTGCGTGTCCGTCACCACCAGGTCGACACCGTTGAGGCCCAGCAGCTCCAGAGCCTCCTCCCCGTCCCTCGCCACCAGCACCGTGTAGCCGTGACGGCGGAGGACGCGGGCCGCGAGGGCGCGCACGCCCGGCTCGTCCTCCACGACCAGCACCCGCTCCGTACCGCCCGCGGGGCGCTCCGCAGCGCCGCCCGCGCTCGCGGGGGCCTCCGCAGGGGCCGCGGGCGGCGCCGACAGCGGCAGGAACACGTGGAACGTCGTCCCCCGCCCCGGCGTCGAGTCGAACGTGACCGCACCGCCGGCCTGCTGGATCGTGGCGAAGACCATGGCCAGCCCGAGGCCGGTGCCAACGCCCTCGGGCTTGGTCGTGAAGAACGGATCGAAGATACGGTCCCGGATCGCGCCCGGGATCCCGTGCCCCGTGTCCGCGACGGAGATCCGGAGGCACGGCCCGTCCGGGAGCGCGGCGAGGGGACCGACCCGCGCATCGCCCGGCTGCTCCGTCCGCGTGCTCACCGTGATCTCGCCGCGGCCGGTGATGGCGTCGCGTGCGTTCACGGCGAGGTTCATGATGACCTGGTCGAGCTGCCCGGCACCCATGCGGGTCCACGCCGTATCGGCGGCGAGGTCCAGGGTGACAGTGATGCGGCTGGGGATGGTGCACCGCAGCAGGCTCGTCGTCTCGCGGATCCGGCGATCGACCTCGACGTCCTCCGCCTCGATGGCGCGACGGCGGCTGAAGGCCAGGAGCTGGCGGACCATCCCCCGGGAGTGGACGGTGGCTCTCTGGAGCTCTTCCACCTCGATCCGCCGGTCCACATCGGCCGGGTCGAGGCCGTCCAGCAGGCTCTCCGCACAGCCGAGGATCACCGTCAGGACGTTGTTGAAGTCGTGGGCGACGCCGCCCGCCAGCCGGCCCACGGTCTCCATCTTCTGCGCCTGCCGCACCTCCGCCTCCAGCAGCCGCAGGCGCGCCTCGTCCCGGCGCTGCCCCTCCGCCGCCGCGCGACGGGTCCGGAGCTCGCGGCGCGTGAGGAAGTACACGAGCCCGGCCATGGCGAGGACGAAGAGCCAGCCCTTGAACGTCTGCAGGCGCGTGAGCGTCGCCGCGTCGCCGGCGAACCCGGCCACCACCCGGTCCGACCAGATGATCCACACGGCGGAAAGCACGAGGTAGACGGCCGCGATCCGGGCCGCCGGGTTGACGGCGGACAGGTCCGGTGCGGGGATTCCTCGCTTCACGGGCATCAGGGGGCCTTTCGGATTGTCGGGTCTGTGCATCCTAGATGCCGCTCGGGGCCGAAACCTTACAGGAATGTTGCGCCGAACGGCCCGGCGCGGGGGCCCGCCGCCCGACCCTGTCGCGTCACTCTTGACACGCGCACCGCTTGAAGCCACCTTGCGTGCGGCGAAGATCCGGCAGGTGTCCGGAGACAGGAACGACAGGACCTGGGCGCATTCGCCCGGGTCTTTTGTCTTTTCGCCTGGAACAGGTGGGATCGAGTGGTACGGAAACGCCGCACCCCGAGAGCACCGAACACGAGGGAGTACGGTAGATGCGTACCACGGGAACCGTGAAGTGGTTCAACGATCAGAAGGGCTTCGGCTTCATCACGCCGGCGGACGGCAGCAAGGACTGCTTCGTCCACCACTCGGCCATCCAGGGCTCCGGGTTCAAGACCCTGAGCGAGGGCGATGAGGTGGAGTTCGACATCGTTCAGGGCCAGAAGGGCCCGGCCGCGGAGAACGTCAGCAAGGTCTGACCGCCGAAGCAGCGCGAGAAAAGGCCGCCCCGCCGTCAGGTGGGGCGGCCCTTTTCTTCGCCCCTCCCCCCCTCCTCCCCCTCCTCACCGGTCGCGGGCAGCTGCCGGCCGGGACGTTGCGCGCGGGTCGTCATGGAGAGCCGCTCCGGCAGGGCCCGTACCGCGCTACTGGTTCGTCGTGCGCCCACTGCGGTCCAGCGCCTCTTCGAGGGGCCCGGGCAGCGACCCCCGCAGCTCCCGTCCCCGGGTCCATCGCCCCTGGCCTCCCGCGGGCTCCCCGGTGGCCCCCGGCCTGCCGCCGTGTGCCTCGGCTCCCTCCGGCCCCGGCCCGTCCGCCACGGCCGGGGACCCCGGCGCGCCGGGGAGCACCCGGTTCGCCACGCCCATCACCCGGGTGAGCGCTCCCGGCGCGAGCGCGTGGGCCAGGCGGAGCAGCCTCGTCTGCCACGAAAGGACGATCTCCGCATCCCCGCGCCGCAGCGCCGCGACCACCGCGGTGGCGGCGCGGCGCGCGCTCATGGCGGTCACCGTCGTGACCGTCACGCCCGATCCCGCGAGCTCGGCCCGGAGCCCCTCCGAGAACCCGACCGCCGCGAACTCCGCGCAGTCGTACGGCAGGAGGTGGGGCACGACGACCTTCCCGCCGATCAACGTGATGTTCGCGATCCGGCCGCCGGTCCGCCGCAGGTGGGGGAGCGCCTCCAGCGTGGTGTGGACCATCCCCCAGAAGCCGGCAGCCAGCGCTTCCTCGAAGTCCTCCCGGTGCAGCGTCGCCAGGGGCGCCCCCTGGAGGGTCGACGCGTTGTTGATCAGCACGTCCAGCTGGCCGTACGTGGCCACGACCTTCGCCACCAGCTCCGCCACGTCCGCCGGATCCGCCACGTCACAGCGTACGGCCAGGACCGCGGCCTCTTCTCCGGCCCCCTCCCGCAACGCCGCGCGGGCCCGCTCCAGCGTCTCCCGGTCCCGCCCGCAGATCGCCACCGCGCACCCCTGCGCCAGCAGCTCCTCGGCGAGGAGGAAGCCGAGGCCGCGGGAGCCGCCCGTGACCAGCGCGACCCTGCCGGTGAGATCGGCGCCCGCTCGCCTGCGCCACGCGAGCCACGCGCCCCCGGCCAGGAGCGCCGCCGCCGTTCGCCTGCCGATCATGCGCGCCTCCCGCGTCCGGTGGGGTGGGGGTGCGGCCGCCGTCCGCGCCCGCCCCGCGGAGACGGGGCAAGTTCCGTACTATGGGCCCGGAGCGTCGCCGCGGAGGCCGCGCCCGTGCTTCGTCCCGCGCCGCCTATTCTGTCCTGTTCCCGAGTAGCCGCGACACGACGGGTGAGCGGCCGACGCATTTCCGCCGGCGGGCGACGTCCCGGCTGAAGTCTGGCACTGCCGACGCCGCTCGTTCTCCTTTCACGTCGGGATTCGGCGTCGGAACGACACAGAATGCGAAGGAGCGGCGGCGCGTGCAGCCCCGACGTCGCTCAGCGCCGTGGATCGAGAACAGAGGGATGACGAGGGGCAGGAATTCTCGACTCACGTCGCTGCAGGGAGCCGGGGCCCCGCGGATCGACGGCTCGCGAGCCACGATCAGGCTCCCGGACCGTTCCTACTGTCGCATCAACTCGGATTGAGGACAGCCTATTCCTCCCTCAGCGCTGCCTGCGGCTCCACGCGCAGCGCGCGGCGGGCCGGCACGAGGGACGCCCCCAGCGCCGTCACCACGAGCACCACCGCCACCCCCGCAAACGTGAGGGGATCGGTGGCGGGGAACTCCACGAGGAGGGACGCCATGGCCCGTCCGGCGACCAGCGCCGCGAGGAACCCCAGGATGAGCCCCGCGCCCGCGAGCGCCAGCCCCTGCCGGAGCACGAGGCGCGCGATCCCGGCGCGGCTCGCTCCGAGCGCCACCCGGATGCCGATCTCCCGCCCCCGCTGTCCGACGGCGTAGGAGAGCACGCCATAGATGCCGCCGATGGCCAGCACCAGCGCCAGCCCCGCGAAGACGGCCATGGTCCAGGAATACGCGCGCCGGACCGCCATCGACCGGCGCAGCACACCGGCGGTCGTGCCCACGTCGTAGAGCGGGAGCTCGGGGTCGAGGTCACCGACCACCGCCCGGGCGGCCGGGATCAGCGCCGTCGGCTCGACAGCGGTCCACACCGCCACGGCCATGCTCCGGGCGGGCCGCGGCCAGTACGGCATGTAGAGGCCGGGGCGCATGGGCTCGTCGAGCCCGTAGTGCCGCACGTCCCTCACCACGCCCACGACCCGGAACCAGGTGGGCTCCTCGTCCGCGTGCGACCCCCGGAACCGGATCCGGCGGCCCACCGCGTCCTCCTCCCCGAAGTACGCCCGGGCGAAGATCTCGTTCGCCACCACGGTCGGCTCGGGGCTCCCGTCCTCCAGGAACCGGCCGTCCAGGAGCCGGATCCCCATCGCGGTGAAGTAGCCGGGCGTCACCAGCCGGTACAGCACCACGGGCGTGGTCTCGTCCGGGCCCGGCTCCGGCTGCCCCTCCGCCAGGAAGAAGCTCCCCCAGTGGCAGCCCAGGGGCGGGCACGTCACCAGCCCCGCACCCCGGACGCCCGGAACCGCCTCGAGCCGGCCCAGCAGCTCCCCGAAGAACCCCGCCGTCGCGGCGCTGTCGGGATACGTCGCCTCCGGGAGCGCCAGGCGGAACATGGCCACGTTCTCCGTCCGGAATCCCGGATCCTCCTGCTCCAGCCGCTGGAACGCCCGCACCAGCAGCCCGCCGCCCACGAGCAGCAGCGCCGCCAGGGTGACCTCCGCCACGACCAGGACGCTCATCGTCCGCCGCTGGCCCCGCGATGCGCCCGCGCGCCCGCCACCCTCCGTCAGCGCTTCCCGCACGTCCTGCCGCCGCGCCTGGAGCACGGGCGCCCAGCCGAACAGGACGGTCGTGGCGAGGATCAGCGCCAGGCCGAACAGCCCCACCCGCCACGTCGGCGCGAGCTCCAGCCACGCCGGGAGGTCCTCGGGGAGCGTTGCCGCCAGGATCCCCACGAGCCAGAACCCCAGCAGCAGCCCGAGGGGACCCGCCACCAGCGCCAGGGCCAGGCTCTCCGCCAGGAGCTGCCGCGCGATCCGCCCCGACCGCGCGCCCAGCGCCACCCGGACCCCCAACTCCCGCCGCCGCGCATGGGACCGCGCCAGCAGGATGCTCGCCACGTTCCCGCACGCGATCAGCAGCACCAGCCCCACCGCCACCGCGAGCGCCAGCGTGATCCCCCGGAAATCCGCCACCATCACGTCACGGAGCCGCTCCACCCGCGGAGAGACCACGCGCTCCTCGTCGTGCTCCTCCCAGATCGGCAGGTGCGCCCGGAACAGGTCCTCCCGCGCCGCCTCCAGCGTGACCCCCTCCCGCAGCCGTCCCACCCCCTCGAAGCTGTACCCGCCCGTCCGGTCCGACGGGTCCCGCGCCATCGGCAGCCAGACCTCCGCCTCACCCAGCAGCGAGGCCGCGGCCGGAAGCACCCCCACCACCGTCCGGTCCTCGCCGTCGACCCGCAGCGTGCTCCCGATCACGTCCCCGCGGCCCCCGAACAGGCGGCGCCGGAGCCCGTGGCCCAGCAGCACCACCCGCTCCCCGCCGGGCGCATCCTCCGCCCTGGTGAACGTCCGCCCCTCCACCGGCCGGATCCCCAGCGCGTCCGCCAACCCATGCGTCACGAACGCCCCTGTCACCCGCTCCACGCCCCGCTCCCCGTCACCCGCCCCCGTCGCGATGTTCGCGCTCCCCACGTCGAACAGACCCATCGCCTCGAACGCTCGCGTCCCCTCCCGCCACACCGCGAAGTCCGCGTAATTGATGCCCGTCGTCTCCAGGTTCCACCGCGGCGCCGTCTCGTTCAGGTAGACCAGCCGCTCCGCCGACGGGAACGGCAGCGGGCGCAGGAACAACGTGTCCACCAGCGTGAACACCGCCGTGACAGCCGCCACGCCCAGCGACAGCATCAGCACCGACATCAGCGTGATCCCCGGACGTCGCGCGAAGCCGCGCACCCCGAACCGCAGGTCCGGCCCCAGGTCCCTCACCCGCGCACCCAGTCTGCCGCCCTCCCCCCGCACACGCTCGTACACGGCACGTCGCACCACGTCCGACAGTCCCCACGCCCACACCCGCACCAGCCCCGCACGCCCCGACTCCGACTCCGCGCCCTCCAGCGCCTCCACGAACGCCGATTCCAGCTCCTTCCCGTGCCGCTCCCGCAGCCCCCGCGGAAGCAGCCGCACCGCCGCACGGTACGCTCGCGGCGCCCGCCCGCCCCCGCTCACGGCGCCTCCCCCGTCAGACGCTCCCGCGCCACCGCCGCTTCTCGCTCCAGCCGGTGCGCCTCCGCCTCCAGCTCCCGCCGGCCCGCCCCTGTCACACGGTAGATCCGCTTCCGCTCGCTCTCCCCCGCCGGCCGCTCCCCGCCACCCTCCAGCTCCTCGATCCACCCCCGCTCCCGAAGCTCTTCCAGCGACCCGTACAGCGTCGCCGGCCACAGCCGCAGACCCCCATCCGTCAGGTCCAGCACGTCCCGCGCGATCCCCGAGCCGTGCCGGTCTCGCCCGGCCAGCGAGGCCAGGATGTAGAACCAGTGTCGTTTCATGGCATCTCCTCCGCTTCGGA
>DATKBW010000219.1:0-24343 GCA_035513575.1 Longimicrobiales bacterium
TCGGCCATCACGCTCCTCCCCTTCGCCGTGAGCCCCGATGGTAAGCGAAATCCAGGCCGGCGGCCACCTGGAGCGCCGGAAAACGCGATTTCTCCCGCCGCGCCGGCACGTGCAGAAAAGCGTGTCGCGACGCTGCGACACCGCGTCGGCGGACCACCACAGCAACGATGGCGCGGCGGCCACCGAGTGGACTCGGTAAACCCCTGGGACATCACAAGGTACGCTCCTGATCAGGCGCCGGCGAAGGTAGCGAACACGGCTTGCACATGGGATGGCCGACGGTGTGTCCCATCCTCGCCCGAAATCACGGAGCCAGTCTGTGCTGTCAGTTGCCGAAGCCGGTACGCAGTGGGCAGAGCCCAGCCCCGGGGGCGTCCTCACGCTCGACCCATGGCCAGGGACGAGAGCGGCAGAGGAGTCCGCACGAGGTGTCTGGCCCTCGCCCGACCTGGTCCGACGGAACCTCAATGTCCTGGTCGCGCTGATCGCGATCCTGATCGCGCTCCCCCTCATGTTCGTGATCGCGGTGGCGATCAAGCTGTGCTCGCCGGGGCCGGTCCTGTTCAAGCAGGTCCGGGTCGGGCTGGACCGCCGGTCCCCGCTCCAGGAATCGGGGAACTGGCGGCGCACGGTCGATTACGGCGGGCGGCTGTTCACGCTGTACAAGTTCCGGACGATGGAGCATATGCAGGGCCCGGCCGCGGAGGTGTGGGCGCAGAAGAACGACCCCCGCATCTTCCCGCTCGGCCGGGTCCTGCGCCAGCTCCGTCTGGACGAGCTGCCTCAGCTGTTCAACGTGGTGAAGGGGGACATGAACATCGTCGGCCCGCGGCCGGAGCAACCGACGATCTTCCAGGACCTGCGGGTGAAGATCGACCACTACCCGCACCGCCAGCGCGTGCTGCCGGGGATCACGGGGCTGGCGCAGGTGAACCAGCACTATGACACGTGCCTGGAGGATGTCCGTCGCAAGGTCTCCTACGACCTGGACTACATCCGTCGCCAGTCCGCGATCGAGGACCTGCGGATCATGCTCCAGACGGTCCCCGCCGTGGTGCTGAAGAAGGGTGGCTGGTGAGACGTTGCAGATAGCCGTACCTCTCGAACGGGCGGCGGCGAGGAGCCGGGTATCACTCCCGGTGATCGTCGCCGCCGTCGCGTTCATCATCCTCTTCTGGACGCCTCTGGCCACGCTGCTGCGGGACTGGTGGCACGATCCGGAGGCAGGGCACGGGCTGCTGCTCGGGCCGCTTTCGCTGTGGTTCATGTGGCGGCGCCGGATCGTGGCCGGCGCGGCGCCGCAGGTGGTCCTCGGGCTGGTGGTTCTGGTCGGCGCCGTCCTGCTCCGCTACGCGGCCGGCCTCGCCGCCGAGCTGTTCACGCTGCGTCTGTCGCTGTGGCTCGCCATCGTCGGGTTGACGGTGTTCGTCTGGGGGATCCGCCAGGTGCTGCACTGGTGGCTCCCTCTCACGCTGCTGGCGCTGTCGCTGCCGCTCCCGGCGCTCGTCATCGGTGCGCTGTCGTACCCGCTCCAGCTCCAGGCCTCGGAGATCGGGGCCGCGATGCTCGCCTGGCGACACGTTCCCGTCCATCTCAGCGGGAACATCATCGCGCTTCCGGGGCAGTCGCTCTTCGTCACGGAAGCGTGCAGCGGGCTCCGCAGCCTCACGGCCCTGCTCGCGCTCGGGGTGCTGATCTCGGGGCTCTGGCTGCGGAGGCCGTGGGTGCGGGCGATCCTGGTGATCGCCGCCATCCCGGTGGCCATCCTGATCAACGGCGTCCGCGTGTTCCTCACCGGGTTCCTGGTCTATTTCGTCGACCCGGCACTCGGGCAGGGCTTCATGCACCTGTCGGAAGGCTTCGCCATGTTCGGCGTCGCGTTCGCCATCCTCGCTGCCCTCGCGTGGCTACTCTCGAGCGGCGAGGGTCTGATGGACCGGAGACGGCGGACGTGAGGACCGCGTGGTCGTGGGCCCCGGCCCTGGTCCTCGCCGCCGGCGCGGCGCTGAATACGGGAGCGCGGCAGCAGCCGTCCCTGGAGCTGCGCGCGCCGCTCGCCGATGCGGTCCCGGCGTCCCTGGCCGGGGCGTCGGGCCAGGACGTGTCCCTGTCGGACCGCGAGGTCGCGGCCGCGGGTGTGGACGCGTACCTGTTCCGCACGTACGGGAGCGCGCCGCGATCCGCCGCCGGCGGGGCGGGCTTCACCGTGTATGTCGGCTACTACGGTTCCCAGACGCAGGGGCGGACGATCCATTCCCCCAAGAACTGCCTCCCGGGATCCGGGTGGGAAGCTCTCGCGTCGAGGCAGGAGCGCGTCGTCACGGCGGCGGGGGTCATCCCGGTGAACCGGTACGTGATCCGTCGCGGTGATGAGCGGGCGCTCGTCCTGTACTGGTATCAGGGCCGCGGCCGGGTCCAGGCCAACGAGTACCGCGTGAAGCTGGACCTGCTCAGGGATTCCGCGCTCCGCCGCCGCAGCGATGAGGCGCTGGTTCGCGTGGTGGTGCCGATCACCGGCTCCGAGGACGAGGCCTTCCAGCGAGCATCGGACGCGGCCGTGGAGCTCGTCTCCGGCGTGGACACAGCGCTGCCGGGCTGACCGCTGTCGGGGATGGGGTCCCCGGCCATCCTTCGTGCGGTCAGTGGCCGTGGACGGGGTGCGCGAGCTCGGCCAGGAAGTACGCTTCCGTCTCCCATGGCCGATCCGAGTACTCGAGAGCCAGCCCGAGCCCCACCCTGGCCCCCAGGACCACTCCCCCGAAGTCGAAGTGGCGAAGAACCGCCGCACCCGCCCCCGCCCGGGCCGCGATCCACCGCTCCAGCGGATCCGCCCAGGAAAGGAAGGCCTGGTCGTACTGCAGCAGATGGACCCGCTCATGGGCCATCAGGCGTGGTCCTTCCTCTTCGGGCATTTCCGCCCAGACCATGGTCGCCCCTGCGCCGCTCATCCCGGGCGTAGGCCCGGAGCCGCGGAACACCAGCGCACCGGCGGAAAGGCTGGCGGCGGGGTCCAGCCGGGCGTCGTATGCGATGACGAACGCCGCTCCGGCCATCAGTGTTGCCACGTCCAGCCGGGGCTGGACTCCCGCCGCCTTCGACACGTACAGCCGGACCGGACCCAGCGGTAGGACGACTTCCTCGAGAAGCGGCCGCCCGGCGGTGGCGTTCCTGACGAGCGAGCCGCCGAGGCTCGCGATCTGCCGGCCCAGGAAGCCGGCTCCGGCGAACTCCTCGACGGCCACGCGCTTCCCCGCGTAGGCCGTCCCGCCTCCGAGGGCGCCCGTCCAGAAAGCATCCCACACCGGGCCGCCCTTCGCCATCTGTACGACCGCGGCCGTCGCGCCTCCCAGGAGGGCGTTCACGGCCAGCGTATTCGCCTCGTGCACGAGGCCTACCGGAGGGCGGTGTGGGGGGCACTCCGCCGTGGAGGTGCAGGACAGCTGGGCGGACAGGTGAGCAGGCCCCGAGAGCAGGACCGCCCCCGCAGGCAGGATGGTCAGGACCGCGAGCCAACGAGGCCGGGGTACCGGGGGGTGCGCGCGCATGACGGGCCATCAGCGCCATCAGCGTGCCGACCGGGGACCCGTACGACGGGCGAGTGCACCTATGCCCCTATCCGGCTTCTGCTCAACGGGTTATCGCCCCGGGGAGCGGCTGATCGGGTTTCTTCGAGGCGGTGTCGGTCGCCGTTTGCGCCCACGCCTCGTTGCGCTGACGCAACAGGTCGCTCCTGCGCCGGACCCGCCAGCGGGACGATCCTCGCCGACGTGTGATCGACCGACCTGTGTGCGCTATCCCGCGACGCGGCTGCCGTCGGACTCCTCGACCAGCCGTGACACCACGGCCACCAGGTCGCTCGGGGAGATGGGCTTGGGCAGGAAGACGACCTGCTTGATGTCGAGGGCGTGGAGCTGCTCCTCGCTGTACCCGCTCATGAAGACGAGGACGGTGCGGGAGCAGCGCTCGCGGACCCTGCGCGCCAGCTCGTCCCCGGTCAGCCCGGGCATGACGAGGTCGGCGAGCAGCAGGTCCGGGCAGGCGTGCTCGACAGCGCTCAGCGCCTGGTCCCCGTCCGCGGCCTGCTCGACGCGGAACCCCGCGTTCCCGAGGGTCGTGGCGAAGAGGTGACGGAGCCGCGCGTCGTCATCCGCCACGAGGACGCGGGCCGGTGAAGCGGCGGAGGGTGTGTTCATTCAACCGGGGATTTTGAGGATAAGAAGCAAACTCGCGTCCCCGGCGCCATTCCGCCAGCCCGCCGTTCGCCGCCCGTGCTCCGGGGCAATGTCGGCGGATCCCATCGTGGTCTCGAGAGCACGCCCGGGCTGGCGGCTGTTTGCGATCGCCGTTCGCGGCCAGCCCGCTCAGGCCTCCTCGCGCTCCCCGCGCTCCCCGCGCTCCTTCAGCTCCTTCAGCGCCTGGTCCGCCTGCCACAGGTGGCGCCGGCCGTGGGCGGCGAGGAACGCGAACCAGTCGCCGAGCGAGAGCTTCAGCCGCGAGTCGAGGGCCGACCGGACCTTCACCCTCCTCTGGTCCAGGTCCGCCGCCTCGTTCATGCGGACGATCAGCTCCTCGTAGAGTGCTTCGAACTCGTCGAGCGTATCGGACGGGACCAGGTCGTGGCCGGGCTCGAGCGCGGGCCAGGTTCCCATGCGCGTCGGCCGGCGGGGCGGTGGCTCCATCGCCCAGACGACGATCCGGCCGAGCCAGGTCCTGCCCGGGACCCTCCTGGCGGTGAGCCCCTGCGCCCGGGCCCCGTGGATCGCCTCCGTGAGGACCGGCAGGTAGAGGCGCGCCGAAGCGCTCAGGTGGTCGACGCACTCGCCGACGGACCAGCGATCCTCGCCAGGCCGGCGGTTGAACGTCTCCCTGTCCAGCCCGCCGGCCAGGTCGCGCACCTGCCGGATCAGGGTGCGCAGGTCGTCCTGCGGGCGCCGCCGGTTGGGTCGGGTGTTTCTGGAGTACGCCACGTTCGGTCCGGAGGTCAGGGTCTGTCGAGAAGCCGGCGGAGCGCGGGCTCCAGGCGCGGGTCCCGCCACTCGTAGCCCGCGCCCTCCAGCTTCCGGGGGACCACCCACGCGCCGCCGGTCAGGTCCCGGCCCAGGTCGCCGAGCATGCGCAGCGCGAAGGTCGGAATGCGGAGGACGCGAGGGCGCCCGAGGACGCGGGCGAGGGTGTCGGCGTAGTCGCGGTTCGTGGTCCGCTCCGGCGCCACGGCGTTCACGGGCCCGTCGAGCGCCGGCCGCTCGATGGCGAAGACGACCAGCCGGACGACGTCCTCCCGCGTGATCCATGGAAACGGCTGCGTGCCGTCCCCGAAGGTGGCGCCGAGCCCGAGGCGGGTGGCCGTGGCGGTGGCCTGGAGCAGGAGCGCGTCCGGATCCAGCACCAGGCCGAAGCGCAGGTGAACCACCCGGACGCCCGCGCCCCGCGCCGGGTCCGCGGCGGCCTCCCAGTCCTGCACCAGCCGCGCCATGAACCCCTCGCCGGGGGGGTCCTCCTCCGTGAGCGCCCGGTCGCGGGGGCGGTCCCCGAAGTAGTGGACGCCCGATGCGTTCACCATCACGGCCGGCCGACGCTCCGCCGGGAGCGCCGCGATGGCATCGGCCAGGAGCCGGGTCCCGTCCACGCGGCTGCGACGGATCCGGGCCTTCTTGGCCTCGGTCCACACGCCGGCGATGTTCTCGCCCGCGAGGTTCACGATCGCGTCGTGGCCGGCGAGCCCATCGGCATCCAGCTCGGCGGCGGCCGGGTCCCAGTAGATGGCGTCCGCCGCCCGCGCGGCCTCCCGCGAGCGTACGACCCGCGTGATGGCGTGCCCGCGCTCCCGCAGCGCCGCCTGGACGGCCGTGCCCAGGAGACCGGAAGCGCCGGTGATGGCGATCTTCATGGTCATGTGCCGATGACTCCCCGCATCAGGTGGGCCACGGCGAGCCCGAGGTAGTTCCCGACGGCGTAGCCGAGCAGCCCCACGACCACGCCCGGCAGCACGAGCCCCTTCCAGTCCCTGGCCACGGCGAGGGCCAGCGCGGAGGAGGGGCCGCCGACCGCGGCCTGTGAGGCCACCGCGGTCGTGGGGAGGTCCAGGCGCGCGAGGCGGCAGCCGCCGAGGGTCACCGCCCCGTGGATCAACACCACCAGGGCGGTGAACCAGAACACCTCGGGACCCACGCGCAGGATCTCGGAGAAGCGGGACAGGATGCCGATCATGGCCAGGAACAGGTGCAGCCCCAGCGAGCCCAGGTGCATGGCGCCGTGCAGCCGCCGCACCCAGGGCGTGTGCCCCGCCAGCAGCGCCACCGTCGTCAGCCACAGGATCGCGGGCGTCCCGCGGACCACCGCGGCCAGCCCCTCGGACGCTGCGATCACGGCGAAGCCCAGCGCCAGGAGCAGCGCCAGGTCGACCACCCGGAGCCGCGTCGTGGAGAGGAACGGGTGGTCGTCGTACGCGTCCCCGCCAACGCTCCCATCGCCGGCTTCCGCCTCCGGCGCGTCGGGGCCGGGGTCGCGCCAGTGCCGCCCGAGCCAGAGGGGAAGCATGAGCGTGGCGCCGAACCAGACCGCGGTCATGACGTTGTCGGCGGCGGTGGCGGCGGTGAACAGCGCCGGTGGCAGCTCCACCGCGCGGCCCACGGCCACGAAGTTGATGCTCCCGCCCGCGTAGGTGCCGGTCATGACGCCGGCCAGCCGCCACGCGTTGCCGTCGAACGCGTCGGCGAACAGGAGGGCCGCCGCGCACGCCCCCAGGGCCGTCGCGGTCACGGCGATGCCGAAGGCGGCCGCCATCCGGGGCCCGGCGGCCCGGAGGTCGCGCACGTCGACGGCGAAGAGCAGCCAGACGATGGCGAGAGACGTGACGGGGCCCCCGATGACGTCGTAGACGGGGGACGTGAACGGGACCACGCCGGCGTTGGAGAGCGCGGCGCCGAAGATGATGACGAGCAGGGTGGCGCCCAGCGTGCGGGCCCGGGCGTACCGCGAGTCGAGCCAGAAGGCCAGCGCCGTGATCGCCGCCAGTACGGCGGCCAGCAGGTAGGGGTCGCGGATCATGGCCGCTGACGCCTCGGCCGCTACCGGTCGCGGTCCAGCATCGGCTGGTGGTCGGGGCCGTGGCGCGCCACATCGCTCGCGCCCTCGCCGCCCGCCAGCACGGCCTCGTACTCCGACCTGAGCCGGCCGAGCAGCTCCTCCCGGCGCCGGAACAGCCGCTTCGGCTCCCGCGGCGCGTGCCGCTCCAGCGCATACGCCGTGAGCAGCGGGAGCGCGATGGTGGCGTCCGTGTAGCAGACGACGGCGTCCGGCAGCCGGTCCGGGTCCACCTTCCCCCAGCTCACCGCCTCCGCCGGCGTGGCGCCGCTCAGGCCGCCGGTGTCGGGGCGGGCGTCGGTGACCTGGAGGAAGTAGTCGTGCCCCTTCTCCTCGATGCCGAGCACTTCCTGGATCTGCGGCTCGGTCTGGAGCAAGAAGTTCTTCGGGCTCCCGCCGCCCAGGATCAGCACCGCGCTCTTCCCGCCGCCCCGCTTCGCATCCAGCACGATGGCCGCGGTCTCGTTCACGTCCGCGCTGGAGTCGATCCGGAGGTCGCTCCCCTGGAGCGCCATGGCGGCCACGTTCATGCCGATGGAGCTGTCGCCGGGCGACGACGTATAGACGGGGACGTCGTAGTCGTGGCAGGCCGCGAGCAGCGACTTCCGGCTCTCGCCGGTCTGGCCGAGCTTCCGCTCCCGCTCCGCCACGTACCTCCCGCACAGGTGGTGGAACTCCGCGCTGGACATGGTCCGCTGGAACTCCTCGCCCTGGATGATCTGGCGGAAGAACGCGTCGGTGTCGAGGAGCACCGAGTAGGCGAAGAAGATGTCGTAGATGCGGACCACCTCCTCCTCCCGCAGGACGACATCGCTGACGAACGGGTTGCCGTGGTGCATCGCCAGCCCGAGCCCGAAATGGGCGTCGTGGTACAGGTTCGCGCCGGTGGAGATCACCCAGTCCACGAACCCGGCCTCGACCAGGGGGATGAGCGCGGAGACGCCCAGCCCGGCGGGGGTCAGCGCCCCCGTAAGGGAGATGCCGATGGTGACGTCGTCGTCGAGCATCTTCTCGGTGAGGAGCCGGCACGCCTCCCGCAGGCGCCCCGCGTTGTACGATGAGAAGGTCCCGTCGATCAGCCCGTCGACGGTCATCCCGGGGCGGATCCGCTCCGGATCGATGCGCGCTCCGCGCAGGTGCTTCGATGTGCTCATCGCCCTCGGGTGCTCGGTGAGTCTGTCGCGGGTGGCCGGGTCAGACGTCGCGGCGGAACATCTTCCCCAGGCTGCGGCGCTTCTGCCGGCGGTGCGCCCGGCTGCGGGCGTCGGCGCGCTGCTGTCGGTGACCCCGGATGATGTGGTCGACGGCCTCTTCGGGTGAGTCGGTGACCAGGATGAGGTCCATGTCCGCGGGCGCGATCTTCCCCTCGCCGACCATGACGGTCCGCAGCCATTCCAGCAGGCCGCCCCAGTACCCGGAGCCGAACATGACGATGGGGAAGTTGCGGACCTTGCGCGTCTGGATGAGCGTGAGGGCCTCGAACAGCTCGTCCATGGTGCCGAACCCGCCGGGGAAGATGACGAACCCCTCGGCGTACTTCACGAACATGGTCTTGCGGACGAAGAAGTAGCGGAAGTTGACCGCGGTGCGGACCCAGGCGTTCATCCCCTGCTCGAAGGGGAGCTCGATGTTGCACCCGACCGACCGACCCCCGGCCTCGGCGGCGCCCCGGTTCGCGGCCTCCATGATCCCGGGACCCCCGCCCGTGATGACGGCGAAGCCATCCTCCGCGAACAACCTGCCGGTCTCCTCCGCGGAGCCGTACATGGGATCCTCCGGGCCGATCCGGGCGCTGCCGAAGATGGAGACGGCGGGACCCAGCTCCGCGAGGGTGTCGAACCCCTCGACGAACTCCCCCATGATGCGGAACACCCGCCACGGGTCCGTGTGGATGAACTCCGCTTCCTCCGCTTCCTCGCGCTGGAGGAAGCGCTCGTCCTCGGTCTGCCGCTCCCGGCCGGGCCCGGCCTCCTGGCCGGGGTCCGGGTTCAGCTCGACGACGGGCTGCTCGGCGCCCTCCTCCCCCAGCTCCGCGTGGCCCGTGTCCACCGCGCCTTCTCGTTCCGGCTCCTTCATCCGTTCTCCCGGTCCGCTCAGGTCGTGAGGCTACGGCCTGCACGACGCGGGACGCAAGTCGGCGTCCCGGCCGGTCAGCCGGCGCCGGCCGACCGCCACCACGCCATCGTTCGGCGGATCCCCTCGCGGTGGGGGACGTGCCCCGTCCACCCCAGCTCGAGCCGCGCGCGGCTGGAGTCGTACGGGTTCTCGATGACGAGGGAGCGGATCGCCCGACGGAGGCCGCCGCGCCCCGCCCCCGGCACGACGCGACCCAGCGCCTCGAGGGCGGCCGCCGCCGCACGGGGGAGCGCGGCCGGGATCGTGACCGCCAGCCGCCGCCGGCCGAGCTCCTCGCCGATCCACGGGACCAGGTCCCGCGCCCGGGCCGGCTCGTCCAGCGCGAGGTTGTACGCCCGGCCGATGGCGCGGGGCCGGTCCAGCGCGGCGATCACGCCGGCGGCCACGTTCCCGGCGTAGACCAGGGGCAGACGGAGCCGTCCCCCGGCGAGGAGGGGGACGACGGGGAGCGTGGCGTACCGGACCATGATGGGCGTCGCGGCGCGGTCCCGCTCGCCATACACCACGCTGGGCCGGACCGTCGTGAGGCGGATCGCGCCGGCGTCGTGCAGCTGCCAGGCGGCGCGCTCCGACAGGTGCTTGGAGGCGGCGTACGCGTTCTGACGCTCCGGGTCGGCCTCCGTCCAGCGCTCCTCGGTGAGGGGCCGGTCCATGGGGAGCCCGGCGTAGACGGCCACGCTCGAGAGGTGGATGACGCGGGGCGCGGCGAGGGCAGCCGCGCGGAGCACGTGCTCCGTGCCGTCGACGTTCTCCTTCAGGAATGTGGGCCGGCTGCCGCCCAGGAAGACGCGGGCGGCGGCGTGGACCACGGCGTCGCAGCCGCGCATCCGCTCGGCCTGGGCGTCGACATCATCGAGGACGTCGCCGACCACGAGGGCGCACCCCGTCGCGGACAGGTGGGTCGTGTCGCTGGTGGGCCGCACGAGGGCGACCACGTCATCCCCGCGCCGGCGGAGCTGCTCCGCGACGTGCGACCCGATGAGGCCGGTCCCGCCGGTGAGAAAGACGCGCGTGGGCCGTGGCATGGTCGTGAAGCTACGGATACATTGCCGGCCATGAAATGTCCGACCTGCGGATCAGAAGACCAGACGGGGAAGTTCTGCGCGAGCTGCGGCGCGGCGCTGAAGGCCGGTTGCGCGTCGTGCGGCGCGGCGCTCCCGGCCGGAAGCCGGTTCTGCACGCAGTGCGGCGCCGCAGCGGGCGGAAGGAGGGGTCGCGGCACCGGGCTGCCGCCGTGGCCGTGGATCGCCGCCGGCACCGCGGTGCTGGTCATCCTCCTGCTGTTCCTGCTCCCGCGCAGCGCCGACCGGGCGGGGGCGCCCTCGATGACGGGCCCGGGCGGGGGCGGGGTCCCGGCGGGGGCCGTGATCGAGGGCGGCGATGGGCTGCTGAGCAGCGACATGCGGAGCAACGCCGACCGCCTGTACAACCGGATCATGGCGGCGGCGGAGCAGGGGAACCGTGCGGAGGTCGAGCAGTTCATGCCCATGGCGATCCAGGCCTACGGCATGGTCGAGGACCTCGACGCCGACGGGCTCTACCACCTGGCCCTGCTCCACCTCACGGCAGGGGACCCCGGGCAGGCCCTGGCGACGGCGGAGCGGATCCTCCGGGACGCCCCCGACCACATCCTCGGCCTGGGCGTGGGCGGCGCCGCGGCCGAGGAGGCCGGCGACCAGGACCGGGCCCGGGCGCTGTACCGGCGGCTGCTGGACGCCTACGCCACCGAGGCCACGAAGCCGCTGCGGGAGTACGTGGACCACCAGCGCATGCTCCCGGAGTACCGCCGCGTGGCCCGGGAGGCGCTGGGCGAAAGCGGCTGAGCTGCGTCAGCGCCCCCGCGCCGCCGCCTGGTGGAGCGCGTTGAACAGCAGCTTGAAGGTCCCCCGCGGCTGGGCCCGGAACTGCGGCCGGAAGCCGAACAGCACCACGTCGCCGGCCCCCACGGGGACCCGGACCAGCGCCGCGCGGCCGGGCAGATGGAGGTCCCCACCGAGGGCCCACCCGCTCAGGAGCAGCTCCTCCCGGCCGTACCGGGCCACCACCTCCGCGTCGTCATCGGTCACGTCGAACGCCGCGCTGCGGACGAAGGTGGCGGCGGCCCGGGCGGGCATCCCGCGGGCCAGCGGGTGATCGGTGTCGACGTCGATCCGCAGCAGGCTGCCGGGAATGAAGAACCGCTCGGACGGGAGCCCCGACGCCACGTCGCGGAGCGGTAGCCCGAGCTGGTCGATCAGGAGCTCCGTCGCCCCGTCGAAGGCGATCACGCGACCGCCCCGTTCGATGTAGCTCTTGAGGCGCACCATCCCCTCGAGGCCGATGCCGCCGGTGAGCTCCGCCGGCCGGGCGCCGGGGGAGTACCCGTGGAGGATGGCGGACGCCCTCTGGTCCGGCAGGATGATGGCGTGGTAGCGGGAGAGGTCGCCGGTCCGGATGTCGGCGTCGTGGAGGGTGTCCACCGGGAACGCGTACCGTTCGAGGACCCAGCGCGTCCACCCCTCGTCCATGTTGGCCTGCCACGACTTGTAGAGCCCGATGCGGGGCAGATCCAGGGCGCGGACGGATCCGGCCGGCTGCGCCCGCACGCCCGTGAACGACACACCGAGGTCCCGGGCCAGCGCGGGCACCAGCGCCTCGCTCTCCGCGCCCCGCCGGACCACCACCGCGTCGGGGCCGCCGGGTGATTCCACCAGCACGACGCCGGCGCCCGCGGCCAGCAGCCGGTTCACCGCGGTGGCGCCGGCGTTCGCGCCCGAGCCGATCGTCCACCCCCAGCGGGCGTCGCCGGCGACCCGACCCGGCCAGACGGAGGCCTCGTGCACCGCCTCGAAGCCGCTGCCGGCCGGGAACGGATCCTCCACCCGCACCGTGCGGACGTCCATCTGGATGGGGAGCGTCCATCCGGACACGTCGTAGGGGGGGTCCGGCGGCCCGTCGGGGTAGAGGCGCATGTCGGGGTAGACCTGCTTCTCGAGCAGGTCCATGAGATGCGGCCGGAAGGCCTGCGCCGCGAACACGACGTAGCTTCCCGCCGGCCAGGCCTGGCCGCCGGCGCGGAAGCTCCGCGTGGCCCGCTGCACCTCGACGCCGCCCTTCCGCAGCACGTTCAGCATGGCCACCGCCTCACCCGGATCCCGCTGGTCCGGCGGCACGATGTAGGCGAACGGTCCGCCCGCCTCGCCGGCCGCCACCGCGTCCGCGCCCATCCGCCAGATGTTGTAGAGCCAGTCCCTGCGGAGCCTCGAGGCGATGTCGAGCGTCGCCACCGCGCCGGTCACCATGTACTCGACCGCGTCCCGCAGCCGGAAACAGCCGCCCAGCCACGGGTCCGGGTAGAAGACGCTGGGCGCCTTCGCGGGGAGGTTGCCTACGTAGTCGGGGAGGGACGCCTCGGATACGCACCGCGGCGCCACGGAGGCGTGGGCGGTCTCCGTGAGGATCCCCACCATGTTGTGGAAGTAGGGCGCGGTGCGCATGCCGCCGTTCCACCACATGTCGAAGTTGATCCGCGAGATCGCGCCCGGCTTCCCCTCCTCCGAGAAGCGCTTCCCCATGGCGGCTCCCACGGTGTTCACGCCGCGGACGACCAGCGGGGAGATGTGCGGGTTCACCGGGTCGCTGAACGGCGGAATGAAGATCCGGGCGGGCCAGGGCGCCGTCTGGTGCTGATTGTAGACGATCTGCGGGTACCACTGCGTGTAGATCACGTCCGTGACCGCCCGCGTCTCCGGCTGGGTGATCATGAACCAGTCACGGTTGTTGTCATGGCCGGTGTAGTGCTGGTACAGCACCGGCGGGCTCGTCCCCTCCCACGGCGTCCCACGCCCGCGCGCCGTCCAGTCCGCGACCAGGTCCAGGCCGTCCGGGTTCATCACGGGCATCAGGAGCAGGACCACGTCGTCCCGGATGCGCTGCATCTCGGGGCTCTCCTCTCCCGCGACGCGGTAGGCCAGCAGCGGCGAGTGCTGGGCGCCCGCGACCTCGGTGGCATGGAGGCCGCCATCGATCCAGACGACGGCCCGCCCCTCCTCCGCCAGGCGCTTCGCCTCCTCCTCGGGGGCCCGCGCGCGGGCGAGCCGCTCCGCGATCTCACGCCAGCGGTCCAGGCGGGCCATGTTGGCCTCGCTGGAGATGAGCGCCAGGATCAGCGGCCGGCCCTGCACCGACTCCCCGATCCTCACGACCCGTACCCGGTCGCTGGCCGCGTCCAGGCGGTCGAAGTACGCCACGATCCGGTCGTTGGTGGCGAGCCGGTAGTCCGCCCCCGGCTCGAAGCCGAAGACGTCCCTCGGATGGGGGATGGCCGCGAAGGGGTGCTCATTCTCCCAGGCGGGAATCCCGGCCGGGACGCCATCCACGTCCGCGGTCTGACCGGCGGCACCGGGGCCTCCAGCCGCGGGCGCGGCCAGCGCGGCGATCGTGGCGAAGAGGAAGGGGGAGCAGCTGCGGGGTCGTCGCATCGTGGTCGCTCGCATCGTCGTTCCGAAACGGGTGAGAGGGGCGAACATAGGACCGCCCCCGAAGGCGACGCCACCCCCACCCCCCACCCCACGGCGCCCGGCGACCTTCGACTTGCGGGTGGGATCGGGGCGCGCGAGGTTTGGACATCCCGTGCCACCCCCGAGCTCCCGCGCCATGCGTCTCCTCGCCCGGTCCTCCCTCCTCGCGCTCGCCGCCGTGGGCGCCGCCGCCGTCCCGGCAGGCTTCGAGGAAGCCCGGCAGAGCATCACGGCCGACGAGATCCGCGGACACCTGTACTTCCTTTCCCTGGACGCGCTCCGGGGCCGCGCGCCCGGGACGCCAGGGGGAGGCCTCGCGGCGGAGTACGTCGCATCCCGGTTCCTGGGCATGGGGCTCGAGCGCGTGGGGGGCTCCTACTTCCAGCCGGTCCCCTTGGTGGGGATCACCCTGGATCCCGCCACCTCCTCGCTGGCGTTCGAGTCCCGGACCCGACGCGTCGCGGCGGACTATCCGGGGGACGCGGTGATCTGGCCGGGCGCTCCCGACCAGGGCGGCGACATCAGCGGCGAGCTCGTCTTCGTCGGCTATGGCGCCGATGCCCCCGAGTGGGGATGGGACGATTACAAGGGGCGCGACCTGAACGGGAAGGTCGCGGTCTTCCTCGTGGGCGACCCGCCGGCCCCCCCGGACGAGCCCGGGCTCTTCGGGGGCCGCGCCATGACCTACTACGGCCGCTGGACCTACAAGCTGGAGCAGGCGCGCCGGCGCGGGGCCGCGGGCGCGCTCATCGTCCACTCCGGCGAGGCCGCGGGGTACGACTGGGAGGTGGTCCGGACCTCCTGGGCGGGAGAGCAGCTCTCCCTCGAGGGCACGGGCACGGAGGCGGCGCTCCCGCTCCAGGGCTGGCTCACCCGGGACTTCGCCCGCCGGGTCTTCGCCGCCGGCGGGCTGGATCTCGCCGAGCTCTACGTCCAGGCCACGCGCCGGGATTTCCGCCCCGTCGCGACGGGGCTCACGGTGCGGGCGCGGATGAACAGCCGGAGCCGCGCCGTGCGGACACGGAACGTGATCGGCTACCTCCCGGGGGCCCACCCCGAGCGACGGAGCCAGGTGGTCGTGCTGACGTCCCATTACGACCACCTCGGCACCGGCCCGGCCGTGGACGGGGACTCGATCTACAACGGGGCATACGACAACGCCAGCGGGGTCGCGCTGCTCCTGGAGGTGGCCGACGCCTTCTCGCGGCTCGAGCCCCGGCCCGACCGGGGGATCCTCTTCATCGCCACGGGCGCCGAAGAGGCCGGGCTCCTCGGCAGCGAGCACTACGTCCGCGCCCCGCCGGTGCCCCTGCGGCGCACGGTGGCCGCGCTGAACATCGACGGGGCCAACCTCTGGGGGGAGACCGATGACGTCGTCGCGCTGGGCGCCGATCTGTCCACCCTCGGCGACATCGTGGGCGCCCGCGCCGAGGAGCTCGGCCTCAGCGTCATGCCGGACCCCGCCCCGGAACAGGGCTCGTTCTTCCGGTCCGACCACTTCCCGTTCGCCCGCAACGGCGTGCCGGTCCTCCACCTCAAGCACGGCATCCGCTTCCGCGGTCGGCCGCCCGGCTGGGGCGAGCGCCTCCTGTCGGAATACCAACAGCGGCACTACCACCGCCCCTCCGACGAGTACGACCCGGCCTTCGATCTCGCCGGCGCGGTGCAGCAGGGGCGGCTCCTCTTCGCGGTCGCCTACGACATCGCCATGTGGGACCGCACCGCCGAATGGTACGAGGGCGAGGGAGTCGGCTTCGGGATCACAGCCCCGTCGGCTGGTCGATGAACACCCACGGCAGACCGAACCGCTCCTCGAGGTGAGCCCCGAGGGCGCGCACGCCCCACGTCTCCGTCGCGTAGTGCCCGCCGTAGTACAGGTTCAGCCCGCCTTCCTGCGCATCGAAGTACGCATGATGGGTCCCCTCGCCGGTCACCAGCGCGTCGAGTCCCGCCGCCAGCGCCGCCTCCACCTGGCTCCCCCCCGCACCCGTCACCACCCCCACCCGCTCCACCCGCTCCGGCCCGCCGGCGATCAGCTTCACCCGCACACCCAGGAGCTCGTCGAGCCGCGCGCACAACGCCTCGCGCGTGATGCGCAGCTCACCCCAGACACCGAGGTCGACACCTTCCCGCGCCGCGAACCGACCCCGCAGCTCCACCCCCAGCTCCCGCGCGAGCACCGCGTTGTTCCCCACCTCCGGGTGGGCATCCAGCGGGAGGTGGCACGCGTACACCGCCAGACCGTGCTCCAGGATCGCCTTGAGACGGCGGTACCGCCGCCCCGTCACCGGCCGATTTCCATCCCAGAACAGCCCGTGGTGCACCAGCAGCAGGTCACAACCCTCGCGCGCCGCCGCACCGATGGACGCCGCCGTCGCATCCACCGCCACGGCCACCTTGCCCACCGGCCGTTCCGACTCCACCTGGAGGCCGTTCAATGCGTTCGGATAATCCCGTATTTCGGCTATGTCCAGATAGTCGTCGAGGTACTCCACCAGCGCGCTCAGATCGGTGGCCATCGTGCGCCTCCCGGACGGGTTCCCGTCTGTGGAAAAGCGGGGTCGATTATCAACATATGGATGTCAGGATGAGAAATACATATCGTAACTCGTTGTGGGACCGTGAGTTCCGAAATGCGCCCAATTTGTGGACAATTATGGGCCGACCATGCCGGCGCGAGCACGAAAAGGAAGCCCCGGCCCGGGCGGGCCGGGGCTTCCCCCGCGCCTCCGGAAGCCGCGAATCAGTCGCCGGTCTGCGCCACCTTGGCTTCGGTGATGTCGACGGCGGCATGGACCCGCCGTCCCCGCGTCTCTTCGCCGTCCCGGGAGGCGTCCCCGATCTGGACCGTGCCGTTCACGCGGCCGCCCTCTTCGAGCTTGATGCGGCGCGCCTGGATGTGCCCTTCGACGACGCAGGTCGCCTGGAGCTCGAGGCGGCTCTCGGCTGTGATCGAGCCGGTGACGCGGCCGCCGATGACGGCGTCCTGCGTGCTGATGTCGCCGTCCACGACGCCATCCTTGCCCACCACGACGGCCTTGCCCGCCCGGACCGTGCCTTCCACGCTCCCCTCGATCCGCAGAGTGCCTTCCGTCTCGCAGTCGCCCACCACCCGCATGCCGGGTCCGATAATCGAGATCACGCCCTCGCGGCCGGGCTGGGGCGTGCCGTTGTCGTTGGTCTTGGCCATCTCCACCACCGGGTTGCTGGTCTCCCTCAGGACGGCTGTCGCACGTACGCGAGCGGGTCCACGGCCGTACCGTCCTTGCGAATCTCGAAATGCAGGTGGGGCGCCGTGGACCGACCCGTCGATCCGCTCAACGCGATCACCTGGTTCCGCTCCACCCGATCACCGGTCTCGACGAAGATGCGGGACGCATGCCCGTACATCGTCTCCAGCCCATCGCCGTGGTCCAGGAGAATATAACGCCCGTAGACCGCGTCCACTCCCGCATCCTTCACCGTGGCCGCCCCGGAAGCACGGATGTACGTGTCGTTGGGCACCGCGATGTCCAGGCCGGGGTGGCTCGCCTCCGCCGCATCGCCGCGCAGCTGCGTGATGAACCCCGCCCGCGTCAGCGGCCAGGCCGTGGGACGGCTCGCCTCGTCCGTCGTCAGCTCGACGCCGGGCGCGTCCCCCCGCAGCGGCGGGAGCATGACCTCCTGCTCCCCGGCCGCGCCATCCACCCCCAGCAGCTGCCGCACCCGCTCGTACTGCTGCTCCGCCAGCGCGAGATCCCGCGCCAGCTCCGCCACCTTCGCCCGCTCCGCCTCCAGGCGCGCCACCTCCCGCTCCAGCCCGCCCACCCGGGCGGCCTGACTCGCCACGAACCACCACGACGCCACCATCACCACGAACACCACCAGCAGCGCCACCCCGGCGATGAGAAGACCTTTCAACGCCCCGTACGAGATGTCGTACGTGCGCGTCTCCAGATCCCCGTGGGGCACGATAATGAACGACAGCCGCCGCTTCTCCCCCACCTAGGACACCACCTCCACCGCGGACTTCCCCGCCAGCCGCTCGAACAGCCGCTCGAAGTCCTCCGCCCCGTAGAAAGAGATCTCGATCCGACCCTTCGCCGACGACCGCAGGCGCTTCACCTTCACCTGCGTCCCCAGCGCCCGCTCCAGCTCCTGCTCCAGCTCCTGCTCCGCCGCGTCCCGCTTCTTCTCCCGCTCCCGCGGCCGCCGCGGCCGGTCCTTCCGCACCCGGGCCTCCGTGTCCCGGACCGACCACCCTGCCTCCGCCGCGCGACGGGCCAGATCGGCCATCTGGCGAGCATCTGGTACGCCGAGCAGCGCGCGCGCATGGCCGGCCGTCAGCTCCCCCGCTTCCAGGAGACGCCGGACGCTGGCCGGCAATTGCAAGAGCCGCAACGTGTTGGCCACGGTCGAGCGGTCCCGGCCCACCGCCTCCGCCACTTCCTGCTGGGACAGGCCGAACTCATCCACGAGCTGCCGGAAGCCCTGCGCCTCCTCCATGGCGCTCAGCTCCGAGCGCTGCAGGTTCTCCACCAGCGCCAGCACCAGGAGGGTGCGATCGTCCACCGGGCGGATGACGGCCGGGACATCCCTCCACCCCAGCCGCGTCACCGCCCGCCAGCGGCGCTCCCCCGCCACGAGCTCCCACCGGTCCGAGCCCTGGCGGTTCCCCGCCGGCCGGACCACGATGGGCTGAAGCAGGCCGTTCTCCCGGATGGACGAGGCCAGATCGGCGAGGTCCTCCTCCCGGAAGTCGCGCCGCGGCTGGAAAGGATTCGGGTGCACGGCGGCCACCGGGACCGACCGGGTCTCCGCCGTCCCCCCCGGTTCCCCGAGGTACTCACCCAGCAGGGCTCCCAGCCCCTTGCCGAGACGGTCCTTGCGTGTCATCTCGTCGCTCAGGGCTCTGCCACCGCGGGCTTCGACGGCGCTCCGGGCGCGCGCCGGCGGGAGCGGGCCATGACCTCGCGGGTGAGGGCCAGATACGCCTGCGCACCCGCGGAAAGGATGTCGTAGAGGACGATGGGCTTGCCGAAGCTCGGCGCCTCGGCCAGCCGGACGTTGCGGGGGATGGAGGTCTGGTACACCCGGTCCCCGAAGTACTCCTTCGCCTCGTCCGCCACCTGCCGGGACAGGTTGAGCCGCTGATCGTACATGGTCAGCAGCACGCCATCGATCTCCAGCCCCGGGTTCAGGTTCCGCTGCACCAGCCGCACGGTGTTCAGGAGCTGCGAGAGCCCCTCGAGCGCATAGAACTCGCACTGGATGGGGATGAGCACCGCGTCGGCCGCCGCCAGCGTGTTCAGGGTGAGCAGCCCCAGGGACGGCGGGCAGTCCACCAGCACGTAGTCGTAGCGCTCGCGGACGTCCGTGAGGGCGCGGCGGAGGACCAGCTCCCGGTTCGGGAGGTTCACCAGCTCCACCTCGGCCCCCACGAGGTCGCGGGTCGAGGGGATCAGGTCCAGGTACGGGAAGTGGACTTCCGGGCGGATGACGCCGCCGGCATCGGCGCCTTCCACCAGGATGTCGTAGATGGAACGCTCCACCTCGCCGCGCTGCACGCCGAGGCCGCTGGTGGCGTTCCCCTGGGGGTCGATGTCGATGATGAGGGTCTTCTTCTCGGCGACGGCGAGGCAGGCGCCGAGATTGATGGCCGTCGTGGTCTTCCCGACGCCGCCCTTCTGGTTCGCAATGGCAAGAACGCGTGACATTCCCGTGCTGTTTCCGGAGGATGGGGGTCGGTCCAGGGAGGAATATATCGGGGGTCCGGAGGCGAGGAAAGTCGTGTTTCACGTGAAACGGGGACAGGCGCATGGCAAGGCGCGTCAGGGGGCGGGAACGGCGCCGCCGGGCTGGCGCCGGCGCCGGGAACGGTGCCCGCGCTCGCCCGTGTCCGGCCCTTTGCGGGGCCGGGTCGTCGGGTGCGAGCCCGGCGTCGTGGCAGCACCCGCGTTTGACCCGGCAACCCGCCACGCCGCGCCGCGCCCGGACCGGATCGTGCGGCGCCCGGCCCCCCATGTTTCACGTGAAACAACCCCGCGCATGAAGACGCTCCTCGCCCTCGCCCGCGACCTCCGCGACCTGGACGGCCAGGGGTACCCGGCGTACAAGGGGATCCGCGGCCGCTATGACACGGCGGGGTACGTTCTCCATGTCGAGCACGTCCAGGGGGACCCCTTCGCCGACCCGAGCCGGATCCGCGTCGACGTGCCCCCCGCCACCGCGGGCCTGCCCGCCTGGACGGTCCGGACGGCGGCGCGTCGCCGGGCCACGGCCGATTTCCTCAACCGCCGCCTCGCCGCGGCCCTGCGCGACGCCTCCCGCCCGCTGGGCTCGGGGAACTCCGGGGAGCTCCGGGTGCTCCGCCCGGGGCAGGAAGTCCTCGCCCGCGCCAGCGTAGAGGTGGACGGCGATGGAGCGGTGCGCGCGCGGCTCCGGGCCGGTCTCCCTGCCCGGGGTCGCCGGATCCAGGGCGAGGCGGCGGCGGCGCTGCTGACGGAATCGCTACCCGCGGCGGTTGAAGGCGCGCTTTTCTACGCCGCCCTGGATCCCGAGGCGCTCCGGACCCACGTGGAGACAGTGGAGGACGCGGTGGCGCTCCGGGAGCAGCTGGAGCCGCGCGGGTTGGTGGCGTTCGTGGCCGACGGCGCCGCCCTCCCCCGGCGATCGGGCGTGGATGACCGTCCGCTGGAAGCCGGAGTGGTGCCGTTCGACTCCCCCGCCGCCCTGCGCGTGGTCCTCCCGGCGCCCCATGCGGGCGAGGTGGCCGGCATGGGCGTCCCGCGGGGCGTGACGCTGATCGTGGGGGGCGGGTACCACGGGAAGTCCACGCTGCTCCGGGCGCTGGAGCGGGGGATCTACGACCACGTGCCCGGCGACGGCCGCGAACGGGTGGTGACGGTGCGGGACGCGGTCAAGGTCCGGGCCGAGGACGGTCGGCGGATCGCGGGCGTGGACATCTCCAACTTCATCGGCGCGCTGCCGTCGGGAGAAGACACGCGGCGCTTCTTCACCGACAACGCCAGCGGCTCCACGTCCCAGGCCGCGGCCATCGTGGAGGCCCTCGAGCTGGGTGCGGGGGTCCTCCTGCTGGACGAGGACACCTCCGCCACCAATTTCATGATCCGGGATGCGCGCATGCAGGCGCTCATCGCCGACGAGCACGAGCCCATCACCCCCTTCATCGACCGCGCCCGCCAGCTCCAGGACGAGCTCGCCGTCTCGGTCGTGGTGGTCGTGGGCGGCTCCGGCGATTACTTCGACGTCGCGGACACCGTCGTGGCCATGCGCAACTACCGCCCCGAAGAGGTCACGGAGCAGGCGCGGGCGGTGGCCGCTACGCTGGCGACGCGCCGCCGGCCCGAGGGCGGGGCGTGGAGGCCGCTCCGCGGCCGGCGGATCGACCCCGCATCGATCGACGCGTCGCGGGGCAAGCGGGCCAGCGCGATCCGTGTGCGATCCCTGGACCGCGTGGACTTCGGCGAGCACCTGGTGGACCTGGGCGCCGTGGAGCAGCTCGTGGAAGTCGCCCAGACCAGGGCGGTGGCGCACGCGGCGGAGTGGGCGCGCGACCATGCGTTTCAGGGGACGGGGGGCTTCCCCGAAGCCCTCGCGGCGGTCCTGGCCGAAGTGGCGCGGTCGGGCTTGCCCGTGGTGCACCCTCACGCCATTGGTGAGCTGGCGGAGTTCCGGATCTTCGAGCTGGCGGCCTTCCTCAACCGCCTCCGGACGCTCCGACTGCGGGAGCTTCCGTGATCCGGCGGGGCTATCGCGTCAGCGGCCGTGTCCAGGGGGTGGGCTTCCGCTGGTTCGCCCGCAACGCCGCCACCGGGCTCGGGTTGCGGGGAACGGTACGGAACGCCGAGGACGGAACGGTGGAAGTGGTGGCGGAAGGTCCCGCCGAGCTGCTGGCGGAGCTCGAGGCCCGCCTCCGGGATGGCCCGCCCCCGATCCAGGTGCGGGCGGTGGAGCCCTTCGAGGCATCCGGGAGCGACCTACCCCCGGATTTCCGGATCATCCGCTGATCCCCCGACGGCAATCCGGACGATCCGCTGATCCCCCCCGACGGCGTTCCGGACCCCTACTTCCGCTTCTTCTTCCGCTTCCGTGGCTGCGGCTGGTCCTGCCGGGCTTCCCGTTCCGCCGTCTCCTTCTTCGCCTCGAGCCGCTCCCGGGCGCGCCCCCGCTCGCGGATGATCTGCACCTGCTGCGGGATGCCGGCGACGTTCGACGCCGCGTAATAGAGATTCAGCCCCGACGCGAAGTTCAGGAAGATCACCACCATGATGATGGGCATGAACCACATCATCATCTTCATCTGCGGGTTGTCCTGGGGCGCGGCGCGGAGGTTCATCCACTGGGTGACGAACAGGGAGAGCCCGAGCACCACCGGCAGGACGTACACCGGGTCCGGGCGCGAGAGGTCCGGGAGCCACAGGAAGTCCACCCCCCGGAACTCGATCGTGTTCTGGAAAACGAAGAACAGGGTGATCAGTACGGGCCACGGGATCAACATGGGCAAACAGCCGCCCAGCGGATTGAACCCCTCCTCCTTGTAGAGCTTCACCATCTCCTTCTGGAGGAGCTCCGGCTTCTCCTTGTATTTGGCCTGGATCTCCTTGATCCGCGGCTGGAGCTCCATCGTCTTGAGCTGGGATCGCATCGCCTTGGCGTTCAGCGGCCACATCAGCGCCCGCATCACGAAGCCGAACAGGATCAGGACCCAGCCGTAGCCGAGGTTCAGCACGTCGTGCAGCCCCTCCAGCAGCCACGCGATCACGTGCGCCAGGGGGCGAATGATGGGTCGGAAGACCCGCCAGCCGTACGGGTTCACGTCCTCCAGGCCGGCCCCGATGGCGGAGAGGCGGCCGAACTCCTGCGGCCCGAAGAAAAGCCGAAGCTGGAAGCCGCCGTCCCGGTCCAGCGGCATGGTGGTCCGGATCGAGGTAGCCCCCGCGGCCCCACCCTCGACGATCACCCCGCCGAACGCCGCGTCGGACCCCTGTGGCGGGAGCGCGGCGACGAGGAAGTACTTGTTCTTCAGCGCCACCCAGGTGAGGGGGCCCTCCTCCACGCGGTCCGTCCCGACCTTCTGGAGCGCGACGCCCTCGATGCCTTCGCGGCGGGAGTTGACCACGTATCCGAGGGCGCGGAGGTCCTCGGCGGAGTCCGCCTCGTTTACGGCCAGGCGGGGGCCGAGGCCGAGCAGGAGCGTGGCGTCGTTCCCGGCGATGGCACCCACGTCGCCGGCGACGTCCACGAGGTATCCGCCCGGCGCGAAGGTGTAGCGGATCTCGACGGGCGCGCCGCGGACGGTGGCGCCCATGCGGAGCACGAGAGGGTCGTGTTCGGGGCGCACGGTATCGCCGGGCGAGGTGGAGGGGTCGAAGGGGACGGCGTCGAGGGGGAAGACGCGATCCCCCAGTCGCACGGAAAAGGAGAGCAGGGCTCCGTTCCGGGGCTCCGTGAGCTGGACGGGCCCGTCCCGGGTGTAGGACGCGAACTCGAGGAGCTCGACGGATACGACGGCGGCGCCCCGCGTGGCGATGCCGTAACGGGCGACATCCGTCTCGACCCAGACGGTGTCGCGCGCCGTGGTGTCCGCCCCGAGAGGGGTGCGGGGGTCGGCGGGAACGGCGGTGGCCACGGTCTCGGCAGGGGCCGGGGCCGCCTCGGCCGGTGCCCGTTCGGCCGGGATGGCGGGCGGGGCGGCGACGGAATCGATGGTCGTCCCCACGGTGTCCGGCCCGGTGCGGGGGGGTGGTGGCCCGGGGGGAAAGAGGACGTTGACGAGTATGACGACGGCGATCGACAGCACGATCGCGATGACGAACCTGGGGCCTTCCATTACCTCTTCTTCGATCCCGGTGGATCCTGTTTCTCGTGGCGCGGGAGGGTGCCGGGCACCGGATCGTAGCCGCTACCTCCCCAGGGGTGACACCGCGCCAGGCGCCGGGCGGCGAGCCACGCGCCGCGCGCGGCGCCGTGCCGCCGTACCGCCTCTTCCGCGTACGCCGAGCAGCTGGGCATGAACCGGCACGACCGCGGCAGGAGAGGGGAGATGCCCCGGCGGTAAAAGCCGATGAGCGTCAGGAGGATGCGGGCCATCGCGCGTCCAGCCATGCCACCAGCTCCGCCGCGAGCTCCGCGTACGGGACTCCGTACGCCTCCCGCCTCGCCCGAATCAGGAGGTCCCGGTTGACCGGACCCGCGTCCAGCCGCGCCAGCACTTCCCGCCGCGTCGCTTCCCTGAGCCGCCGCTTCACCGTATTCCTCCGTACCGCGCTCTCGCCGTATCGCGGCACCACGATCGCCACTCGAGAAAACGAACCGGGGGAATCGGCGACCAGAACGTCCAGGTGTGGCGTCCGGCTCCGTTTCCCCCGCTTGAAGAGCGTCCGGATCTCGGATCCGCGCGTGATCCTGCGGGCGCGCGGGTACCGACGGCCGCGCTGCTCCGGCGCGCCCGTCATTCCGATCGCGGCTACTTCGAGCCGACGCGGACCGTCAGACTCTTCCGCCCCTTGCTGCGCCGGCGGTTGAGCGTCTTGCGGCCACCCCGCGTCTTCATCCGCGACAGGAAGCCGTGCTTGTTCTTGCGCTTCCGATTGCGCGGATTATAAGTGGGCTTGCCCATAGCG
>DATKBW010000220.1:0-10610 GCA_035513575.1 Longimicrobiales bacterium
TCACGCCGCCGCAGGGAGCCGGGGCCCCGCGGATCGACGGCTCGCGAGCCACGATCAGGCTCCCGGACCGTTCCTACTGTCGCATCAACTCGGAATGAGGACAGCCTAGGCGGCCGGGCCCCGCTTCCGCGTCGTGAAGACGCCGTAGCGCAGGGCGCCCACCCGGTACGCGAGCCACATCCGGGCGACCGTCCGGGCGAACACCGCCTCGCCGCCCGCCGCGACGACCCGCCGAGCTCCGGGGTCGCGGATCAGGCGACCCGCGAGCCGGGCCAGCGCCACGGACCAGGTCCGCCGCACCCGCGCGGACACGTCCTCGACCGCCTCGACGGTGAAGCCGGCCTCCTCGAGGGCGCGGCGGAGCTCCGCGGCCGTGCTCAGCCGTGCCAGGCGCCCCTCCCGGCAGATCGGTCCCAGCAGCCGCCGGGCCCGCCAGCCGGCGATGCGGTCGCGCGCCAGCCACACGCAGGCGACGAAGCGACCCCCGGGCCGGACCACGCGCCGGACCTCGGCGAGGGTCGCGGCCAGGTCCGGCATATGGGACAGGGACTCGACGGCGATGGCCGCGTCGAAGGCGCCGGCGGGGAGGCCGCTCTCGAGAAAGTCTCCGAGGCGGTAATCCGGCGCAGGCGTCACCGGCGGGGCGGCGAGGGCGCCGGCGTGCTGGAGCGGGGAGACCGTCACGGCGGTCACGCGCGCGGCCCAGTCCCGGGCGAGGAGGCGGGCGGTGGCGCCGTAGCCGGAGCCGATGTCGCAGACGCGCGCGCCGGGGAAGAGCCCGGCCCGCTCGGCGACGAGCCGGACGAGGTTCCCGGTGGCGGTCTCCGGCGACTCGCCCCGGCGCGTCCACAGGCCATGGTGCATGTGCTCGCCCCACAGGGCGCGGTAGTGGGGGTCGAGCACGTCGTAGTGGCGGGCCACGTCCCGGGGGGTGAGCCCGGGCGATTGGGGTGGCAGGGGCACGGCGACCGCCGCGATCGGGGGAGTGGGCGGGACTGCCGGACACGATGCCTGGCGGCCGGACGCGCCGCCAGTAGCGGGCCCCGACCGTCCATCCGGACCCCGTCCGCCCGGCGATCGGCGGGGTTCCCCGCCGGACTGCCCTTCGGGGGGCGGCGGGGATATCTTTCGCGGTTCCGAGCGCAGAACCGCGACACGAGACGATGACCCAGACGACCGCCGCCGGGCCGGACTCCACCGCCTCCCCGACCGCCGACTGGCGGCTCGCCCTCCCCGAGCGCCGCCGGCGGCACCTGCGGGGCTGGCTGTGGTCCGTCGCGGCCATGACGCTGGGCGTGCTGATCGTGGGCGGGATCACGCGGCTGACCCAGTCGGGGCTCTCCATCGTGGACTGGGACCCGATCATGGGAGTGATCCCGCCGCTGGACGAGGCGGCGTGGCAGGAGTCGTTCGAGCGCTACCGGCAGTTCCCGGAATACCAGAAGCTGCGCGCCGGCATGACGCTCGGCGAGTTCCAGGGCATCTACTTCTGGGAGTACCTGCACCGTCTGCTGGCCCGGGGCATCGGGCTGGTGTTCCTGGCGCCGTTCGCCTTCTTCCTGGCCCGCGGCTACTTCGCGCGGCCGCTCCTGCTCCGCGCTCTCGCGCTGTTCGGGCTGGGTGCGGCGCAGGGCGTGATGGGGTGGCTCATGGTCGCCAGCGGCCTCGTGGACCGGCCGAGCGTCAGCCACTATCGCCTGGCGGCCCACCTCGCCCTGGCGTTCCTCATCTTCGGCTACAGCGTGCGGCTCGCGCGCGAGCTCGCGGTCCCCACGGTCCGCGCGGCCAGCGACCCGCGGCGGCGGCGCCTGATGACGCGAGGGCTCGCGGCGGTGGGCGTCCTGTTCGCCCTCCAGGTGGTCTGGGGCGCGTTCGTCGCCGGGCTCAAGGCGGGACGGTACCACAACACGTTCCCGCTGATGGAAGGCCGGCTCGTCCCCCCAACGCTGCTCTGGCTCGAGCCGCCGCTGCTCAACTTCGTCCAGAACCCCATCACCGTGCAGTGGGTGCACCGCGTGCTCGGGACCCTGCTGGCGCTGGCGGCCATCGCCCTCTTCGTGCGCGTGCTCCGCGCCGGCGTCGACCGGGCGTCCGCGCGGCTGAACCTGGCGTTCTTCGGGCTCATGGTGGCGCAGTACGCGCTGGGCGTGCTGACCCTCATCCGCTTCGTGCCGGTTTCCCTCGCGGTGGCGCACCAGGCCACGGCCATGGTGATGTTCGGCGTGTGGGTGTGGTGGTGGCACCACGTGCGGAACCTGCGGGCGGAGGCGCCGGCGGGGGGCGGCGGCGCGCCCGGCCGTGAGCTGGTCCCGGCGGCGGCCGGCGGCCCGGCCGGGTACGAGGAGCCCACGCCGCGCCGCGGGGGAGCGGGATCAAGGGGAAGCGGGTGACGGTCAGGCGGGAGCGGGCGGGGGGTCGCTGACGGGCCCCGCGCCGCGCCTGGAGCGAGGAAAAAGGCAGCGCGGACGGCGGGGAGGGAACCGTCCGCGCGGCCTGGGGCGGCGCGTCGGTGCGCCGCCGGGGGGGGAAGTCGGGTTACAGCGCCCGCTTCGGGTCGAGCGCCGCGAACGGAGCGATCCGCTCCTCGAGCTCCTCGACGGTGAACTCGATGGCGGAGGCTTCCTTGCCGGTCTGCCGCCGGATCTCCTTCTTCTGATCCTCGGTCAGGTTGATCCGGATGTTGTCCTTCTTCTGCGGGTCCATGCTGTGCCTCCGGGCTCGGGAGAGATGTGCCAGCCACGACGACCGTGGCGGCTCCCGTAACGATATCACCGGACGACCGCGCGCCGAAATGCCCGGGAGCACGCCCGTCCGGTGCCCTTTCTGCCCCGCGCCTGATGACCCAGGTTACAATCGCGGGCCGGCCGGCTCGACCTTTTTCAGCGACACCCGTATCACCTTCCCGCGCTTCTCGGTGGCGAGGACGTCGTGCTCCGCGATGAGCTCCTTGAAGAGGCGGGAGACCACGACGCGGGTCGTGCCCACCATCTCGGCCAGCTCCTGGTGCGTGGGACGGTCGAACTCCACGGCCTCGCCCTCCCGGGGGCGGCCGTCGGCGCGGGCCATGTCGAGGAGGACGGCCAGGAGGCGATCCTTGACCGAGAAGAGCGCCTGCTGGCCGATCTTCTCGTACGCCTCGGAGAGCATCTGGGCGAAGTCGCCCAGCATGGGGCGGTGCAGCTCCGGGTGGCCGTCGAACCAGGCCAGGTACTGTGACCGCGGGATCTTGGCGAGCCTGCATTCGCCGATGGTGACCGCGGTCCCCACGTGGCGGGCGCTGTTGTCGAGGGCGCCCAGCAGGCCGAAGATGCCGCCCGGTCGCATGACCGCGAGGATGACCTCGCGCCCCTCGTCGCTGATGAAGGAGATCTTGACCTTCCCTTCCAGCACGATGTAGACGGCGTCGGATGGCTCGCCGTGATAGAAGAGGACGTTGCCTTTCGGATAGTCGTGGACATGGGCGATCGCCGAGAGCTGCCTGGCGGCCGCCGAGTCGCTGTTCCGGAGGGTGGCCAGCGTTTCGGTGAGCTCGTGGAGGTCGGTCATAGCAGCCAGTCCGTTCGGAAGGTCCGGCGCAGGGACCACGCGACCGCGGCGGCCACGGTGGTCCGGCGCAGCGCGAGCCGGGCGGTGCCGACCATCCCGGGCCGCAGCTCGGAGGTGACGCCCAGGGGAGCCAGGACGACGACCTGCCGGTCATCGGTCGCGGGCCGCACCCGGGCCACACGGGTCCGCCAGGTCGATGCCGGGATCCCGGGGAAGCGGATCCCGACGGGGGTGCCGGGCCGCACGTCTCCCGCGTGGGCCTGCGCCAGGGCGATCCGTACCCGGAGCGGGCCCGTCCGCCAGAGCTCCAGAAGCGAGTCGCCCGGCTCCAGCCCGGCCCCCTCGCGCTCCTCGAGGTGCCGCGTGACGACCAGCGCGGGGAAGGGGGCGCGCAGCCGCAGCGCCTCGCGACGCCGCTCGATGGCGACGACCGCCGCGCGGGCGGCCTCCAGCTCGATGGCGGCGGCGCGGGCCACGGCCGACCGCCCGGCCGAAGTCGCGGCATCGCGCTCCCGCTCGAGGGTGGCCACGCGCCCGGCCGCGACGGTGGCCTGCATCTCCAGCTCGGGGTCCCGCAGCAGCGCCACGATGTCGCCGGCGCGGACCGTGTCGCCGTCGCGGACGGGGATCCGTTCGACCAGGGCCGTCTCGGGGGACCGGAGCCAGACCCGTTCCAGGGGTTCGACGGCCGCCGAGCCGGTGACGCGAATGGTCCAGGGGAGCAGCGCGAACGTCGCCACGAGCAGCGCTCCGGCGCCCGCGCCGAGGAGGAGCCTGTGGGTGGCGAGGGGGCGGAGGGTGTCGCGGGTCCAGGACCGGGCCACCCGGGCGGCGGCGCGGACGCGCTGGCGCATCATCCGCCAGGCCGCGAAGAGCACGATGGCCCAGCCCCAGGCGCCGAGGGCCCGCACGATCAGCCCGCCCAGGAAGATCCCGACCACCGTGAGGATGAGGGCGGTGTAGGCCAGGGCGGCGGCGCCGTAGACCAGGAAGATCCGCCGCTCGCGCGGGGTGACGCCGGGCACCGTCACGTCCAGGCGGAGGACGCGCCGCTGCACCCAGGCGCCCAGGTAAGCGAAGGAGCGGGGTCGCAGGTTCGGGATCCGCAGCCAGTCCATGAGGGCGTAATAGCCGTCGAGGGGGATGAGGGGGTTGAAGTTCACCAGGAGGATGATCCCGCCGCCCAGGATGACGCCCGCGAACGCGAGCTGCTCCGCCATCGTGCCGGGCTCGGCGACGACCCAGACCAGGGCGGAGACGCCGCCCAGGAAGAGCTGGATCCAGCCGCCGGCAAAGGTCACCCAGAGGCGGTGCGAGAGCTTCTCGAAGGTCCAGGCGTCGTTCACGTTGCAGTAGAACGCGGGCGAGAAGTAGAAGAGCATGGCGCCGATCTCGTGGACCTCGCCGCCGAAGTGCTTGCAGGTGAGGCCGTGGCCGAGCTCGTGGGCGGCGAACAGCACCGCCGAGAGGGCGTAAATGGCGCCGAGGAAGCCGAGGGTATACTGCGTCGGGTCGTAGAGACGGGCCACGCCGCCCGCGACCTGGTCCCAGTGCGCCGCGACCACCGCACCGTAGGCCAGGAACGCCAGGAGCGAGACCAGGACGAAGCCCGGCGTGTACAGGAAGCGGAGGCGTGGGATGAGGCGGTCGAACAGGGCGTCGGGGTCGCCGAAGGAGAAGCGCATGCGCAGCAGCGTGTTGCCCTCCCCCTGCCGGCGCAGCGTCCGCTGCTTGCGGGCCATCTCCACCAGGAGGATCCGCTGCTCGTCCCGGCTCCGCTCCACCAGCTCCATCTCCTTCAGCCGCCGGATGAACGGCGCCACGCTCGCCGCGCTGGCGCCGAGCGCCGCGGCGATCTCGTCCGTCGTACGCTCGCCGTCCAGCAGGCCCATGAGCGCCACCTCCGGCTCGCCGAAGCGGTAGTACTTCATCCGCAGCGGATCCTTCACCACGTAGAACGTCCTGCCGTCCTCCGCCCGGCGGATGAACCGGAGGCCGGCCTTGAGGCGCGGCCGCTCGGGGTCGGTCACGGGCGGCGCCACTCCACCCGCACCGCCGAGCCCGGGCGCAACGCGCCCGGCCGCGGCACCTCCAGCAGGACCTCCACCGTTCCGCCGGCGGGGTCCACGGCGGGGGCGATGCGGATCACGCGCGCGGCCGCGGTCCCGGTGGCGCCGTGCAGCGCCGCCTCCGCGCCCACCGCCACCGCGGCCGCGTCCCGCTCCGGCACCATGAGCCGGAGCCGGAGCGGCGACATGGCCGTGACGCGGAACAGGGGCTGGGCGGGCTCGATGGTCTGAGCGAGGCGGACGAACCGGCGGGAGACCACGCCGTCGAACGGGGCCCGGATGAACGTGTGGTCGAGCAGCGCCCGGGCGTGGTCGCGCCGCGCCTCGGCGGACCGGAGCGCGTAGACCGCGCGGTCGAGTGCGGCGGCCTCGATCAGCTCGGCATCCCGCAGCGGGAGGACGCGCTGGTGCTCGGCGGACGCGAACCGGTAGGCGGCGTCCGCGTCCGCCAGCGCGGCGGCCTGCTCGGCGGCATCCAGCCGGCCGAGGAGCTGCCCCGCCCGGACCGTATCGCCCAGCTCCACCAGCACGGCGGTCACCACACCGCGGATCCGGGACGTGACCTCGGCATCACGCTCGGAGTAGAGCACCGAGGAAGACGACGCGACCCCCGCCGGCCCCGGCGCGACCGGTCGCGTGTCCGCCCCGTCCGTTCCGGCGACCCCCGCCCCGTCCCGACCGCTGGCGCCGGCATCTGCCGCCAGCCGCGGCGCCCCTTCGGTGGGGGCGTCGGCATCGGCCCGGACCTCGCGGCCGCACGCCGCGAGCGCGAGGGGCAGGAGCACCAGGCCGAGAGGGAGAGGGAGCGTCCGCATGGGTCACCACCAGAGCTTGAGACGGAGCCAGCGCCAGGGTCGGCGGAAGAGAAGGGCGGCCAGGGGCCGGGGGGCGGTGTGGATGCGGGCGCGGGCCTCCATCCCGGGCCGGAGCAGCCCCTCGCGGTTGTCGAGGAGGGCGCGCACGACGTAGATCGGCGCGCCGTCGCCGGGCAGCGGCGCGGGGGAGATGGCGGCGACGCGGCCCTCGAACGTGATGGAGGGGTGGGCCGCCACCTTGGCGCGCACCCGCTGGTCCACGCGGACCTCGCCCACGTCCGCCTGCCGGACACGGAGCTCGAGCTCCGACCAGTCCTGCGACCCGATCCAGAGGAACGGCCGCCCCGCTTCCAGCCACTCGCCCGCGCGCTCTTCGACGCGCGGCGTCAGGACCACGCCCGAGGCGGGGGCGACGACCCACGTGTCCTCCAGCCGGCGCCGGAGCAGCCCCAGGGCGTCGCCGGCCTCCGCCAGGCGCACCCGCGCCAGCGCCGCCGACCGCGCGTCGCCCCGCGATTCCGCCAGCAGGACCTCCCGCTCCGCCAGCTCGCGCCGCGACTCCTCCTCGCGGACCCGCAGCAGCAGCGCCTCGTCGCGGACCCGCGCCACCCGCTCGCCCCGCTCGACGACGTCCCCCTCCCGGACCGCGACCGACTCGACCAGTCCGGCGGCGGCCGCCCGGGCGGGGACCTGGACCGCCGCCCGGAGCGCGGAGGTCTCCGCGGCGACGCGCAGCGGCAGGCGGACCAGGGTGAGGACGAGCGTCGCCGCGGCCGCGATGGCCCCGTAGCGAAGCCAGGCCGCGGCGGGGAGGGCGGCCAGTCTGCGACGCCGCTCGGCGAGGGGCTCCAGCCAGGAGATGAAGGGGACGTCGCGATAGAGCTGGGCGTTGCGGACCGCGAGGGCCGTCTCGTTCGCCAGGAGGTGCGCCGCCTCCAGCCCCCACTGCTCCGGCTGGCCGGTCCCGGCGAACTCGAAGAGCAGGACGCCCAGCGGGCCATCCGCGTCCTCCACCGGCAGGAGCAGGAGGCTGCCGGCGCCGGCGGTGTCCAGGTAGGACGGGAACCTGAGCGCCAGCTCCGCCGCGGTCCCCTCCAGCGCCCCGAGCGACTCGACCCGCAGGGGGAGCCCGCGCCCGCTGGCCCAGTCGAGGAAGTCCTCGAGGTCACGGACCGCGGCCGACTTCCGCTCCACCGCCGCCTGGCCGGAGATCGCCCGGACCCTCAGGCGCTGGTCCTCCCACAGCGCCAGGGCGCAGCGCTGGAACGTGATCGCGTTCCCCGCCAGGTTCACCACGGTGACGAGGACCCGGTCCAGGTCGAACGTGGCCGTGATCTCGTGACTGATCGCCAGCAGCGCCTTCAGGTCGCGCGCCTGCTTCTCCGCCTCGAACAGCCGCGCGTTGCGGATCCCCGCCGCCGCGTCATCGGCCAGCGCCACCAGGAAGTCCACGTCCTCCTGGTCGAACGGCTTTCCGTCCGTCGAGTTCACCACCTGCACGGCGCCGAGGGTCGTGCCCTGCGCCACCAGAGGGACCGTGATCACGGACTCGGTCGTGAACCCCGTCGCCTGGTCGATCTGCGGCAGGAAGCGCCGGTCGCTCGCGGGGTCCGTCACCAGCGACGGCTCGCCGCTGGCCACCACGTCCCCCACCATCCCCGCTCCCGCCGGCAGCTCGAGCCCCACCAGCCGGCTCGCGGCGGGGCCCAGGGCGTACGCGCACCGCACCAGCTCCCCCTCCGCCAGCCACAGCGACCCCGCTTCGGCGCCCACGACCTCCAGCACGACGTCCAGGACCCGCGGGATGAGCGCGTCCAGGTCCATGGTGGAGTTGAAGACGTGCGAGACCCCCACCAGGCGGCGCAGGTGGTAGTCCGACAGGTGATCCAGGTGCGGGGTCCCCGGAGGGACCGGGGCGAGGGTCCTCGGAATGATCGCCTCCTCACGGTCGCCGGCGGCGAACGGCCGCAAAACGACCGGGACGGGGCCAGGAGCCCCGCCGGGCAGGGGGTTGCGGGCAGCGGTGAGCCACGGCGCCCACCGCGGATTTCGCGCGATCACCAGGGAATGGCGGGCCGGGATCGGCCGGAGCCGGATGGCCCGCCAGACTGAATGGATGGGCCGCCGGCCGGGCCCGCGCAATGCTCGCGTCGCCCCGGAGCGCACCGGCGGCCCGTTGCGCCCGCGCGGCGCGGCGTCCCAGATTGGCGGCGGGTCGCCCCACCCGCGTGCTCCCACAGGAGATACGCATGCGACGTTTCGTTCCCCGCCCCGGCCTGCTGGCCGCCATCCTCGCCGTCGCAGCGCCGGTCGCCGGCGGCGCGGAGGCCCAGCGCGGCGACACCGCGCTGATCGCCCGCCGCCACGCCCTCGAGGCCGAGCTCCAGTCCATCGCGGTCGTGGAGCGGAAGCTGATGATCCCCATGCGGGACGGGGTCCGGCTCGCCACCGACGTCTACCGGCCCCGCGACGCCGCGGGTCCCGTTCCCGCGGTGTTCGTGCGCACCCCGTACAACTTCAACCACTGGGACGTGCGGCTCGGGGCACCGCGGGACATGAGCGCGGCGCTGGACGCGGTGCGGCGGGGTTATGCGTACGTGGTGCAGAACGAGCGCGGTCACTTCTTCTCGGAGGGGGAGTGGGACATCCTGGGCCCGCCGCTCACGGATGGCGACGACGCGCTCAGCTGGATCGCGGCGCAGCCCTGGTCCAGCGGCAAGATCGGACTCACCGGTTGCTCCTCCACGGCGGAGTGGCAGTTGGCGGTGGCGTCCCGGGGGCACCCCGCGCTGGCGGCGCTGAACCCGCAGGGGTTCGGGGCGGGCGTGGGCCGGGTGGGGGGCTGGTACGAGCAGGGGAACTGGTATCGCGGCGGCGCGGTGCAGATGCTGTTCATCGCGTGGCTCTACGGGGAGCAGAACCAGGTCCGGCCCATGTTCCCGCCCACCACGACCCGGGAGGACGTGGTGCGGGCCGCGAAGTCGTTCGACCTGGCGCAGCAGCTCCCGCCGGTGGACTGGGCGGAGGCGCTCCGCCACCTCCCGGTCCAGGACATCCTCCGGGCGGTGGACGGGCCGCGCGGCGTCTTCGCGGACGCGATGCCGGTGGCCACGGGGGGTCGGATGATCCAGCGCACGCCCGACGACCCCGCGTGGTACCGCGGCGGACTCTACCACGACCACATGCCGTTCGATGTCCCGGCGCTCTGGCTCATGTCCTGGTACGACGTGTCCGTCGGGCCGAACCTCGCGATGTTCGAGCACGCCCGGCGGGTGGCGTCGCCGGCGGTGGCCGAGCGGCAGTACGCGGTCATCGCGCCCACGCTGCACTGCGCCTACCGGCGCGCCAGCGAGGAGACGGTGGTGGGGGAGCGGAGCGTCGGCGATGCCCGCCTCGACTACGACGGGCTGATCCGGGGGTGGTTCGACCACCTGCTCCGGGGCGAGGAGAACGGGCTGCTCGATACGCTGCCCCGGGTCCGCTACTACACCATGGGCGCGAACCGCTGGCAGAGCGCCGCCCGCTGGCCGCCGCCCGGCGCAGAGCCGATGACGCTCTACCTCTCCAGCACCGGCCGCGCCGGCACCGCCATGGACGACGGCCGCCTCACCCTCGAGGCGCCCCGCCGGGACCGGCCGGACCGCTTCACCTACGACCCCGCCAGCCCGGTCCCCTCCCACGGCGGAAACGTCTGCTGCACCGGGAACGCCGTGCGCGGCGGGTCGCTCGACCAGAGCGAGCTGGAGCGGCGCCCGGACATCCTGGTCTACAGCACCGCGCCGCTCGCGGAGGGCGTCGAGGTGAGCGGGCCCGTGGAGGTGGTGCTGTACGTGTCCTCGGACGCACGCGACACCGACTTCACCGCCAAGCTCGTGGACGTCTACCCGGACGGCCGGGCGTACAACCTGGACGAGACGATCCAGCGCATGCGCTACCGCGAAGGATACGACCGGACCGTGTGGATGGAGGACGGCGAGGTCTTCCGCGTGGCGCTCGGCCCCATGACCACCAGCAACTGGTTCGCGCCGGGGCACAGCATCAGGGTCGAGGTGTCCAGCAGCAACTTCCCCCGCTTCGACCGCAACCTCAACACCGGCGGGAACAACCATGACGAGTCCGAGGGCGTCGTGGCGCGGAACGCGGTCCACCACTCGGCGCGATACCCGTCCTCCATCACCCT
>DATKBW010000221.1:0-20540 GCA_035513575.1 Longimicrobiales bacterium
AGGCCGCGTCGGCCTCCTCTTCCTTCCTCTTGCAGTCGATGCAGTAGCGCGCGTGGGGCAGCGCGTCGAGGCGCTCGAAGTCGATGAGGTTGCCGCAGGTGTGGCACTTGCCGAACTCTTCGGGCTCCTTGTAGAGCCGGCGGAGGGCGTCCTCGATGCGGTAGAGGTAGCGGCCCTCCTTGCTGGCGAAGAGCAGCATCTTCTCCCGCTCCATGGCGTCCGTTCCCAGGTCCGCCATGTGGTCGGAGTAGGAGTAGAGATCCGAATCGGCCTGCTCCGCGGACAGCTTGGCCAGCTCGTCGTAGCGGCCGAGGGACCGCAGCGCACGCTCGCGCTCGCGGAGCAGCCGCTTCTGGAGGTGCTCCAACTGCTTCTTCGTCAGCTTCTTCGCCATTTCCCTGCTCGGTTGAGGCGACAACCGGGCGGCCATTTCCGCCCCCGGAACAACACGACAAAATAGCGCCGGCCGCGGGTTCAGACAACCGGGCCCCGCCGACCTTGGCGGGCGCGCCCGCAGCGGCCTACCTTGCCCGGGGGCACCCTTATCCGGAGGAGACGCATGGCCGAGGAACGCACGCTGGAAGCGCTGCTCGAGGAATCCCGCAGCTTCCCGCCGCCGGACGACTTCCGGAAGGAGGCCCACGTGGGCGACCCGGCGATCTACGACCGGGCCGCGGCCGACCCGGAGGCGTTCTGGGCCGGGTTCGCCCGGGAGCTGGACTGGTTCCGCGAGTGGGACGCGGTCCTGGACTGGAGCGACGCGCCGCGCGCGACGTGGTTCGGGGGCGGGACGCTGAACGTGGCGCACAACTGCCTGGACCGTCACCTGGAGGGGCCGCGGCGCAACAAGGCCGCGCTGGTGTGGGAGGGGGAGCCGGGGGACGTCCGGACGTACACGTACTGGGACCTGCACCGGGAGGTCTCGCGGTTCGCGAACGTGCTGAAGGGGCTGGGCGTGGGACGCGGCGACCGGGTCGCCATCTACCTTCCCATGATCCCGGAGGCGGCCATTGCCATGCTGGCGTGTGTGCGGATCGGCGCGATCCACTCCGTCGTCTTCGGCGGGTTCAGCGCCGAGTCGCTGAAGGACCGGATCATCGACGCGGAGGCGAGGCTGCTGATCACCGCCGATGGCGGCTACCGCCGCGGCCAGATCATCCCGCTCAAGGACACGGCGGACCGGGCGCTCAAGGAAACGCCGAGCATCGAGAACGTCGTCGTCGTGAAGCGGCGACTGATCGCGCAGGAGCCCCAGGTCCACATGAAGCCCGGCCGCGACCACTGGTACCACGAGCTCATGCAGGACGCCCCGGCCGACTGCCCCGCCGAGGCGATGGACGCCGAGGACGTCCTCTACATCCTCTACACCTCCGGCACGACCGGGAAGCCCAAGGGCGTCGTCCATACCACGGGGGGCTACCTCACCCACGTCTACGCCACCACGAAGCTCGTCTTCGACCTGAAGGACGAGGACATGTACTGGTGCACCGCCGATGTGGGGTGGGTCACCGGTCACAGCTACATCGTCTACGGCCCCCTCGCCAACGGCGCCACCGTCTTCATGTACGAGGGCGCGCCGGACTGGCCGGACCGGGGGCGGTTCTGGAAGCTGGTGCAGAAGTATGGTGTCACGGTCTTCTATACGGCGCCCACGGCGATCCGCGCGTTCATGCGCTGGGGGACCGAGTGGCCGGCCGGATACGACCTGTCCACGCTCCGGCTCCTGGGGACGGTCGGGGAGCCGATCAACCCCGAGGCGTGGATGTGGTACCAGGAGCACATCGGACAGGACCGCTGCCCCATCGTGGACACGTGGTGGCAGACGGAGACGGGCGGGATCATGATCACGCCGCTGCCGGGTGTGACGGAGACGAAGCCGGGGAGCGCGACGATCCCGTTCCCGGGGATCTCCGCCGACCTCCTGAACGAAGAGGGCGGGTCGGTGTCGGCGGGGTATCTGGCCATCACGAAGCCGTGGCCGGGGATGCTCCGAACGGTGTGGCGGGACGACGAGCGGTTCCGGGAGACGTACTGGTCGAAATGGGACGGGAAGTACTTCCCGGGCGATGGCGCGAAGCGGGACGCTGACGGCTATTACTGGATCCTTGGGCGGGTGGACGATGTGCTGAACGTGGCCGGGCACCGGATCGGCTCGATGGAGGTGGAGAGCGCGCTGGTGGACCACCGTTCCGTGGCGGAGGCCGCGGTGGTGGGGAAGGCGGACGAGGTGAAGGGTCAGGCGATCGCGGCGTTCGTGACGCTGAAGGACGGCGTGAAGCTGACGGATGCGCTGAAGGAGGAGTTGATGGAGCACGTGGCGGAGAAGATCGGCGCCATCGCTCGCCCGGCCTCGATCATCTTCACCGCGGAGCTGCCCAAGACGCGGTCCGGCAAGATCATGCGCCGTCTGCTCAAGGACATCGCGGAGGGACGGGCCCTCGGGGATACCACGACGCTGGCCGACGCCGGGATCGTGAAGAAGCTCAAGGCGCAATACGGCGAGGGGTAGCAACGGAACCGGGGAGATCCGGCCGCCCTGGCGTCGCCCGGCTTGACTCCGGGACGTCCGTCGGCGGTATTGGTCCCCACCACACCCGACGGAGGACCCCATGGAACGACGCAGCTTCCTCGGCGCTTCGCTCGCCGCCGCGGTCGGCCTGGCCGGCCGCCCCCTCGAGACCCTGGCCGCGCCCCGGCTCCGCCGCGACGACGGCGTCCTGCGGCTCGCTTCCAACGAGAACGCGCTGGGGCCCTCGGAGGCCGCCCGCCGGGCGGTGATCGAGGGGCTCGCGGAATCGAACCGCTACACCCACCTGGTGGCGGCGGACCTGCGGCGGAGGGTGGCGGCGCACCACGGGGTGCCGGAGACGGCCGTGGTGCTGGGGAACGGCTCGGCGGAGATCCTCCAGATGGCGACGCAGGCGGTGGCGCGGCCGGGGGGTCGGCTGATCGTGGCGGACCCCACGTTCGAGCAGGTGTACGGCTATGGCGAGCCGTGGGGTCTGGAGCGCGTCAAGGTGCCGCTCACGGCGACCTGTGCCCACGACATCGGGCGCATGCGGGAAGCGCGGCGCGGTGCCGGCGGGCCGGTCCTGGCGTACATCTGCAACCCCAACAATCCCACCGGTAGCCTGACCCCGAGCGCCGACGTGGAGGCGTGGATCCGCGAGAACGAGGACACGCTGTTCCTGGTGGACGAGGCGTACTTCGAGTATGCCGACCACCCCGAATACCGCACGGTGCTCCCGCTGGCGATGAGCCGCCCCAACGTGGTGGTGGTGCGCACGTTCTCCAAGATCTACGGGATGGCCGGGCTGCGCCTCGGCTACGCGCTGGCGCACCCGGAGACGGCGGCCCGGATCGACGCGTACGCGGCCGACAGCAACCTGAACATCATGGGGCTGGTGGCCGCCCGCGCGTCGCTGGGCGATGCGGCCCACCTCGCCCGCTCGCTGCGTTCCAACGAGGAGGCCCGGGCGATCACGTACGACGTCCTGGACGAGCTGGGGCTGGAGCGGATCCCCAGTCACACGAACTTCGTCATGCACCGGGTCCCGGGCGATGTCCGGGACTACATCCGCCGCATGGCGGAGCACCAGGTGCGCGTCGGGCGCCCGTTCCCGCCCATGACGGGGCACAACCGTCTCTCGTTCGGTCTGCCCGAGGAGATGGAGCGGTTCGCCGCCGTGCTGCGGGGGTTCCGCCGCAGCGGCTGGGTCTGAAGCGGGCATCCGGTAGAGCGCGGATGGCGGTCCGCCTGGATTGCGCCATGCTCCACCACCGGATCCACCACCGTGCCCCCGATTCCGAGTGGGTCGTGCTCGTGCACGGCGCGGGCGGCAGCTCGTCCATCTGGTTCCGTCAGATCCGGGCCTACCGGAAGGAGTTCAACGTCCTCCTGGTGGACCTGCGGGGTCATGGCGGCTCGGCGGCGGGGGCGGAGCGCCGGGAGGGGACGGACTACACGTTCGAGGACGTGAGCCGGGACATCCTCGAGGTCCTCGACCACCTGGGGATCGAGCGAGCGCACTTCGTCGGCATCTCCCTCGGGTGTCTCATCATCCGGACGCTCGCGGAGATCGCGCCGGAGCGGGTCCGCTCCATGGTCCTGGGCGGCGCCATCGTGCGGCTGGGGCTGCGGTCCCGGGTCCTCGTGCTGCTCGGCAACGCCTTCAAGCGGGTGGTCCCCTTCATGTGGCTCTACCGGGTCTACGCCTGGATCCTGCTCCCGCGGAAGGGGCACCGGGAGAGCCGGCTGGTGTTCATCCGCGAGGCCCGGAAGCTGGCGAGAGCGGAGTTCCTCCGCTGGTTCCGGCTGACCATGGAGCTGCCCCCGATCCTCCGGCTGTTCGCGGAGCGGGACGTGGGCATCCCCACGCTCTACCTGATGGGGGACGAGGACCACATGTTCCTGCCGGCCGCCCGCAGCCTCGCCCGCAGGCACACCCGCTCCGTGATCCGGGTCATCGAGCGGTGCGGCCACGTCTGCAACATCCAGAAGCCCGAGCCGTTCAACCGCTTCTCCCTCGAGTTCCTGCGGGACCCGGAGGGCGCGGTCGCGCGGTCGCGCTGACCGACACCGGTCGCGCTCAGGCGCGCGGCGCGATCGCGGCGCGGCCGAGCCCCCCGGCCTCCGCGACCCGGTGCGCCTCACGCGGCCTCGGACCGGCCTCCACGTGGCGCTTCAGGAAGGTGCTGGCGGGGACCGGCCGTCCCAGGAAGTAGCCCTGGGCCATCTCGCAGCCGGTATCCAGGGAGCGCCTGAGCTCGGCCGGGTCCTCCACCCCCTCCGCCACCACCGGCTTCCCCAGCCGGTGCGCGACGTCGACCAGCGCGCCGAAGAGCCGATCGGAACCGCCTCCGCCGCCGCGCAGGAGGAACGTGCGATCGAGCTTCACGAGGTCCGGGTCGAAGTCGCACAGGTACTCGAAGCTGGCGTAGCCGGTGCCGAAGTCGTCCACCGCCACGCGGGCGCCCAGCCCCCGCAGGCCGTCGAGGACGCCCGTGGCGACGCCGTTGCCGGCCAGCGCGCCGCCCTCGGTGATCTCGAACACCAGCGCATCCGCCGGCGCCCCCGACTCCTGGACCAGGCGGTCCACGACCCCGACCAGGCTGGGCTCCAAGAGGGACCGGCTGGAGAGGTTGATGGAGACCCACCCCTGCCAGCCGCGGGCGCGCCACGCCGCGAGGTCGCGGAGCGCCTGCTCCGCGGACCACCGGTCGATGGCGCGGATCCGGCCGCTGGTCACGGCGAGGTCGATGAACTCCGCGGCGGGGATCAGCGCCCCCGACCGGTCCCACCGGAGCAGCGACTCGGCCCCCACCACCGCCCCTGTCGACAGGGAGCGGATCGGCTGGTAGTGCAGCTCGAACCGGGACATCACCCCCGGTTCGGCCAGGTCCCGCATCACACCCGCCCGGCGCAGCGCTTCCTGGCCCAGCGCAGCGTTCGCGAACGCGATGGCGCGGGATGGCGGCGTCGACTCCTCCGCGACCCGCAGGAGCGCCTCGGCATCAGCGGCGTCCGCGGGGAAGAACGCGACGCCGATGTGGCAGTGAGACCCACGCGCGCCGCCGTCCAGCGAGCGGAGCGAGCGGTAGAGCCGATGCGCCACGCGGACCGCCGCGTCCGGCTCCCAGACCTCGGTCAACGCCACCGCGAACTCCCCTTGCGAGACGCGCGCGATCAGATCGCAGTCGCGGATGCCGTCGCGGATCGCGTCCGCCGCCTCCCGGATCGCCGCGTCCGGGATCTCTCCCACGCGGACGTGCAGGATCGCGAGCCCGCGGGCGTTGCGTCGGGCGAGGGCCAGGATCGGGTCGAGCAATTCGAGGAGGAGCGCACGGTTCGCCGCTCCCGTGACCGGGTCGCGGCCGGGGAAGCCGGGACGGATCGGGTTCCTCGGATCTGACGTCATCGTCGCTCGAGGTGTCGCGGGGTGGAAACGCCGGCTTCCCTGTACACGATGGGGCACCGGCGCGGGTCACATCCCCGGCCGTGGCGCCGGAGGCCCGTTACGGGGCGCGACGTCCCTTCCAACCGTTCGGGCCGTCCCTGCATCCAAGCTCGAGACCTGACCGCACCCGGGAGCCCGACCATGAACGTCCGCCTCGCCCTCCGCGCCCTCGCGCGCCGCCCCGCGTTCGCGCTCCTCGCCACCGGCGCGCTGGCGCTGGGGATCGGCGGCACGACGGCGGTCTACAGCCTCGTCCACACCGTCCTCGTGGAGGGGCTGCCCTACGAGGAGGCGCACCGGGTCGTGACCCCCGACGTGCGCTCCCCGCAGGGGTACCTCATCTCCCTCTCCATCCCGAACTACCGGGACTGGGGCGGACGGAGCCGGTCCTTCGAGGCGTGGGGCGGGTCCGCGGGCTGGAGCTTCATCCGCCCCGACGCGGAGGGCGGCGCCCAGCTGCTGAACGCCCGCCTCGTCCTGGGCGACTTCTTCGCCGCCCTTCGATTCCGCCCCGCCGCCGGCCGGCTGTTCACGGGCGCGGAGACGGAGCCCGGCGCGGCCCCGGTCGCGGTCCTCGGGCACGCGTTCTGGCAGCGGGCCTATGGCGGTGACCCGGACGTCGTCGGGCGGACGCTCGCGACGGACCAGTTCACGGCCACCATCGTGGGCGTGCTCCCGTCCGGCGCGGGATACCCTTCGCCGGAGGTGGAGGCGTACATCCCGATGGGCGTGCTCGGCGACGAGCTGCCCTGGGACAGTCGCCACAGCTCGTTCGGAACGCGGGCCATCGCGCGCCTCGCCCCGGGCGCCACCGTCGAGGCCGCGCAGGCGGACCTCGCGCGGGTCGCCGCCGAGGTGCGGGCGGAAGTGGGCATGCCGGTGGCCACGCCCGAGCTCCGCCGTCTGGACGACCTCTTCCTGGGCGACGTGCGGGCGGGGCTCCGGGTCCTCATGGGAGCCGTGGGGCTCCTCCTCCTCATCGCCTGCGCCAACGTGGCGAGCCTCGCCCTCGCGCGGGCGGAGGGACGGGCGGGCGAGCTCGCGGTGCGAACCGCGCTGGGCGCGGGGCGGGGTCGCCTGGTCCGCCTCCTCCTCATTGAGAGCGCCGTCCTCGCCGCCGCCGGCGGGATCCTCGGCGTGGCCATCGCCGCCGCGGCCGTCCGGGTGCTCCCGCGGCTGCTCCCCATGGACATCCCCGCGCTGGTGCTGGGCCGCGTCGCGCTGAGCCCCGCCGTGCTGGCGTTCGCTCTGGCCGTTACCGTCCTGAGCGGACTGCTGTTCGGCCTGGTCCCGGCGCTCCGGATCGGCGCCGCCCGGGAGACGACGGGACTCCGGGACGGCGCCCGCGCGACCTCCGGCCGCGACGCCCGTCGGCTCCGGGACGGCCTGGTGATGACGCAAGTGGCCCTTTCGCTGGTGCTCCTGGTCGCGGCCGGTCTGCTCACCAAGAGCCTGGGCCGGCTGGCCGGGGTCGAGAAGGGGTTCGTGGCCGAGGACGTCATCACGGCGGCGCGGCTCCAGGCGCCGGAGGGCGCCTTCGACAGCTTCGAACGGCGGCTGGCGTTCTACGAGGCGCTCATCGCCGAGCTCGAGGCCGCCCCCGACATCCGCTCCGCCGCCGCGACGCTCCTGGTCCCGCTCACGCCCCGCTCGTGGGAGCGGGGGATCGCGCCGGAAGGAGCGGAGTCGCTCGACCTCGGCGACATGCCATCGGTCCTCTACAACGTGGTGTCGGAGCGCTATTTCGAGACCCTCGGCATCCCGCTGCTGCGGGGCCGCGGCTTCGAGCCGGGCGACCGCGAGGGTGCCGGGCGCGTGGTGATCATCGATGAGACCATGGCCGAGCGGTTCTGGCCGGGGGAGGAGCCGGTGGGGAAGCGCGTGACCTTCGAGCACCACGACCCGGACCGCCCGCGGGAATGGCTGACGGTGGTCGGCGTCGTCGCCAACGTCCGCCACTACGAGCTCGAGACGCCGTCCCGCATCCAGGCCTACCTCCCCATGCGCCAGGCCGGGCCCATGGGCCTCGGCGTGGCCGTGAAGACCCGGCCGGGGGCGGGCGCGGCCGCCGCCGAGCGGCTGCGGTCGGCCGTGCGCGCGCTCCAGCCGGGGATCGCCATCACCGAGCTCCGCCCGCTCGACGACGTCGTATCCGACGCCCTCGGGCCCACCCGGGCGCTGGGGACGCTCACCGCCCTCTTCGCCACGTTCGCGCTGCTCCTCGCGGCCCTGGGGATCTTCGGCGCGCTCTCCCTCGCGGTGGCCCGCCGGCGCAGGGAGCTCGGGCTGCGGCTCGCCGTGGGTGCCACGCCCCGGGAGATCGTGGCCCTCGTCGCCCGCTACGCCCTGGTCCTCGCGGGCGCCGGCGCCGCCGCGGGGCTGGCCGGCGGGCTGGGGACCAGTCGCGTGCTGGGCTCGCTGCTGTACGAAGTCCGCCCGTTCGACCCCGCCGTGTACGCCCTCGTCACGCTGGCCACGCTCGGCGTCGCGGCCGCGGCCGCCATCGCCCCGGGCGCCCGCGCGGCGCGGATCGATCCGGCCCGGGTGCTGAGGGAGGAGTAGCCGGTTCGGAAGGCGTCATCGGCGTCGAGGTTTTGCGCGCGCAGGGACCAGGGCTATCTTCCGCTGGTCGAGCGGGCATCGCGAACCCCCCTTCCGAACCCGATGGCGAAGACCCCCAAGCTCACGCGTCTGCGCGTCTATCCCGTCAAGGGCCTGGAAGGGATGGACGTCGACGCGTGGCAGCTGGACACCTACGGGCTCCGGCTGGACCGGCGCTGGATGGTCGTGGACGCCGACGGCCGGTGCCTCACCCGCCGCGAGCACCCCGCACTCGCCGCGGTCAGCGCGGAGATCGACGGCGACCGGGTGGTCCTCAACGCGCCCCACGAGGCCGCGGTCGAGCTGCCGCTGGAGCCCGAGCCCGGGCCCACGGAGCCGGGGATCATCGGCAGGGACCAGGTCCCCGTCCGCGATGTCTCCGATGACGCCAACCGGTGGCTCAGCCGGTGGCTGCGGACCGCCTGCCGCATCGTCTACCTCCCCGATTCCCGCCTCCGCTCCGTCGATCCGGCGCTGGGGACCCGCACCGCCCAGCTCGCCTTCCAGGACGAGCTCCCGCTCCACCTCCTCACCGTCACCTCGCTCCACGACCTCAACCGGCGGCTCCGCGGCGGCGTCCCCGTCGAGGCCCTGCGGCCCAACCTGGTGATCGAGGACGCCGGGCCCGCCTACGCGGAGGACAACTGGCGCCGCGTTCGCATCGGCGAGGTGGAGATCCACCTGGTCAAGCCCTGGCCGCACGACGCCATCGTCCGGCCCGGCGGCGACGTCTCCGGCCAGGACCCCGTGGAGGAGCTGGTGAGCTACCGGACCCACGAGGGGAGGGCCTGCTTCGGCCAGCTCGCCATCGCCACCACCACGGTCGGCCTGCTCCGGGTCGGCAACACCGTGGAGGTCCTGGAGCGCGGGAAGGCCCCGCAGTTCGGACCCCCCGAGCTGGAGCCCCTCGCCGACGAACGCCCCGACAACGTCGAGATCGGGGAGCCCGGGACCGGGGAGCCCGGGACCGGGGAGCCCGGGACCGGGGAGCCCGAAACCAGGGCGGAGCGCCGCCGGAGAAAGGCGGAGGAGAAGAAGAAGGTGCGCGTCGTCCAGCTGCCCATCGGCCGCAAGTCCGGGCGGAGCGCTCCGGAGGATGCCGACACCGAGCCCGCCCCGTGGGAGGCCGACGACGAGGCCGCGAGCGTCGACGCGGACGAACCGACCGGGGACGAGCCGGCCGCGGCGGGATCCGGGGCCGCGTCGGCCGCCGACGCGCCGGTGGAGGAACCCGTGGTCGAGGAGCCGGCGGAGGAGGAATCCCCGGTGGAGGAACCCGCGGAGGAAGAGGCTCCGGCCGGGGAGCCGCCGCCGGTCGAGGAGGCCGCCGCCGCGGCGGCGACGGAAGCCACGGCGACGGAAGCCGTGATCGCGGATGACGGCGCGCCCGCGCCCCCGGCGACGCTCCCGGACGGCATCGAAGTGACCACGGCCCGGAGGCCGGACCTCCAGCAGACGCAGCGGCTGCTCGCGGCGGCTGCCGTGACGGAGAGCACGGATGAGGGAAAGCAGCTGGCGGCCGCGTGCCTGCGTGCGCCGGTGCTGGTCACCGCCTGGCAGGGCGATACGCTCGTGGGGCTGCTGCGGGGTTGGACCGACGAGGTCCGGGACGGGTTCATCGCCGACGTCGCCGTGCACCCGGACCACCACGCCAGCGGCGCGGCCCAGGAACTGGTGCGCCAGGCCGTGGCGCTGCACCCCGCCATCCGCTGGGTGCTCCGCGCCTCCCCCGGCTCGGCCTACCTCGGCTCCGCCCTCGGCTGGCAGCACGCCGGGTCCGGGTGGTACCTGTCGCCGCGGTGAGCGGGTGAGCGGTCCGTCCCGGCCGACCCTCTCGGCGGTGGCGCTACTCCTCCTCCTCGCCACGGTCGTGCCGCCGCCCGGGCCCGCCGCCGCGCAGGCGCCGCCGCCGGCGGATCCTCCCGCCGTCTCGCTCACCTGGCTCTCCATCACCAGCTGGCTGGTGGAGTTCGGCGACACGCGACTCCTGCTGGACGGATACCTGACACGGATCGATCGGCGGCTGACGGAGTCCGACGGCACGTCCCACGGCTCAGCGGTGACGGACACCGCAGAGCTGCGCCGCCTCCTCGTCCGCGCCGTACCCGACCTGCGCCTGGACTGGATCCTGGTGGGCCACGGCCACTGGGACCACGCCTTCGACGTGCCCGCCATCGCCCGCATGACCGGCGCCCGGATCGCCGGCCCGCGCACCGTCTGCCACCAGGCGGCGGCGCTCGGCCTCGACCCGGGCCGGTGCGTCCCGGTGGAAGGCGGCGAGGTGCTGGAGCCGGCCGGGGACCTGAAGGTCCGCGTCGTCCGCTGGCACCACTCGGGCGACCCCGCCACCGACGCGGGCCGCCGCCTGAGCGCGCCCCTGGAGCTGCGCGCGCCCCCGCCCGTGGACGTCCGCACCGGCGGGCTCCGGCCCGGCTTCCTCGAGGATTATCCGAACGGCGGCGGCTCTCGGGCGTACCTGATCACCCTCGGTCGGACACCCCGGGCGACGACCCTGTTCTGGTCGAACACCGGCAACCCCGCAGCATGGGATACCGCGCTGGCCGCTGACACCGCCTTCCTGCGCGCGGCGGGCGTGGACCTGTCCAACCTCGCCCCCGCCGGATTCGCCCGGCCCACGCGGGATCTCCTCGCCGCGACGCTGCGGGCCGAGGGGCTCGGCGGCGTCGACCTGTGGATCGGTTTCCCCGGCGCCGCCCACGTCCGCCAGGTCGTGCCCGTGCTCCGCCCCGGGGCGTTCATCCCGCACCACTGGGACGACTTCTGGACACCCATGAGCCAGGGGATCGCCGAGCCCTTCGCCGGCGACGCGATCCGCCCCTACCTGGACTCCGCCGGCGTCGCCCTCGTCCCGCCCGTGGCGTACTACCAGCGGATGCGTCCCGTCGGCTGGCGGGCTCCCGGGTCCTACGACGCGGGCGTCGTGGCGGGGATCGAGGCCGCAGGCTCCGCGGGCGCCGGAGGCGACTTCCTCCGGCTCGCGGCCGGTGCCGGCGGCGGCTTCCTGGCGGGGGCCATGTTCCGGTTCCCGCCTGTGGGCACCGCTATCGCCGCCGGTGGGCTCAGCCTGGTCATCGTGGCCGGGGAAGCAGGTCCCGCCCGGCCACCCCTGGATCTCACCCGCCGCGCCCGCGAGAGCGGCCCCGACTACGCCGACGGATTTGCCGACGGATTCGCGGAACGGCGGCGAACCGCGGGCCGTCGCGCGGCCTGGATCGGCGGCGGACTCGGCGCGGCGGCCGGGATCACGTGGGTCGTCCTCCTCATGGGCCGCGCCTCGACGTGACGCGGCCGCACGCGACCGCCCGCGCCGCCTCCTTCGCCGTGGCCCTCCTCGCGGCGCTGGCCGCGTGCGCGTGCGAAGGCGACGGCGCCCGCACGGGAGACGAGGCCGCCCCCGCCCGCTCCGATCTCCGCTTCGTCGTCGTCACCCACGGCCAGTCGGCCGACCCCTTCTGGTCCGTCGTCGCCAACGGCGCCCGGGCCGCGGCGGCGGACCTGGGCGTGGGCATCGCCTACCAGGCGCCGACGACGTTCGACATGGTCGACATGAGCAACCTCATCGACGCCGCCGTGGCGTCGCGACCGGCCGGGCTCGTCGTCTCGATCCCGGACCCGACGGCCCTCGCCGCGTCCATCCGCCGCGCCGTGGACGCCGGCATCCCGGTCATCTCCATCAACTCCGGCGCCGACGCCTCCGGGGGCCTCGGCGTCCTCGCCCACGTCGGTCAGACGGAGTACGAGGCCGGCCGGGCCGGCGGGGAACGCCTCGCGGCGGCGGGCGCGCGCCGGGTCCTCTGCGTCAACCACGAGGTCGGCAACCTCGGCCAGGACCAGCGCTGCGCCGGCCTCCGCGACGCCCTCGCCGAAGCCGGCGGCGCCACCCGCGTCCTCGCCGTCCAGCTGGCCGACCCGGAGGACACGCAGCAGCGGATCGCCGGCGCGCTCGCCTCGGACACGGCCCTGGACGGGCTGCTCACCCTCGGGCCCGCGGCGGCCGGGCCGGCGCTGGCGGCGCTCGCCGCGAGCGGGCGCGGCGACGTCGTCGCCTACGCCACGTTCGACCTCACGCCCGAGGTGCTGCGCGCCATCGAGGACGGGCGGATCGCCTTCGCCATCGACCAGCAGCAGTACCTCCAGGGCTACCTGCCCATCGTGCTGCTCACCACCTACGTCGAAACGCTCACGCTCCCGGGCGGCGGCGACGTGGTACGGACCGGCCCGGGGTTCGTGACGCGGGAGACCGCGGCCCGCGTCATGGAGCTTGCCCGGCGGGGGATTCGCTAGGAGCTGCGGAACGGACCGACCTGCGGGCCTACTCCAGCGCCTGGATCTCGATGGCCATGGCGCGGGCGGCCGCCACCATTCGCCCGTCGTAGGAAGCCAGGGCCAGCTCCTGCCCCTGCGACCGCAGGAAGTCCAGCGACGCCAGGTGCACCGCGTCCAGCGTCCGGACGGGGGCGGGGAAGGGACGCCGGGCGCGGCCGAGGACCTCGCCGATCAGCTCCAGCGTCGCCACGCGGCCCAGCAGCGCCCGCAACGCCTCGCCGTGGGACTCGCCCAGACCCCGTGCGTTCACGCGCGTCCACAGCTCGTACTCCAGCAGCCGGCTCGACACCAGCGTCTCCGCCCACAGCGACGCTGGCGGGCGGCGGTCCTCCGCCAGCAGCTGCGCCAGCGCCACCGACGTGTCGAGGTAGATCACCGCTCACCGCGGTCGCGGTCGAGCTCCGCCAGCAGCTCGGCCAGCGGCGCCACCGGCGCGCGCGGCGGCTCGCCGGTCGCCGGCAGGACGGGCGGCCGCAGCCACCCGGCCCGCACCGCCTCGGCCAGCACCGCGTCCGATGCCAGCTCCGCCGCCCCGCTCTGCGGCGGCACCAGCTCCGCAACGACCCGGTCCCGGTCCGTCACCAGCACCCGCTCGCCCCCCGCCGCCAGCCGCACGTACTCGCTGAGCCGGTTCTTGAGGACCTTCAGCCCGACGACTCTCATGCCTCAAGGTAGCTTCCGGTAGCTACCTCGGGAAGACTCTGGCCCGTGGCGCCGGCGCCGCCCATGTTCCGGCGACGGCGATCCGCCCATCCCCGGCATCCGACGGAGCCCCCGGACATGACGCCAGGCCCGGCCCGCGCGAGCGTGGACCTCCCCGTCGATCCCGCCGCCGCGTTCGACGCGATCATCGAGGAGCTGGCCGCGTCGCTGGAGCGGCGCGGGATCCGGCTCGAGAGCGGCTCCGGCGGGCGGCTGACGGGGGCCGGGAAGGTGGTGGGCCGCATCGTCGCGTGGGAGGGCGGGGAGCGGGTCGTGATCGAGTGGTCGCCGGTGAGCCCGGACGCGCCGGCGGCGGAGATCGAGCTGCGGGTGGAGGCCGTGGGCGGGGGCGCGCGCGTGACACTCGAGCCGCGACGCGGGCCGGGACCGCTGCCCGCCGATGGGCTCGAGCTGGCCGGCTGGTTCGCCTCCGAGGTCGCGGCGCCGTTCCTGGCGGCGTGGTCGCCCGGCGTGCTGGGGGAGTGGATCACGGATCGGCAGGCGCGCCGGCCGTCCGGAGCGCAGGCCCGCGCGACGTACCGGGACCCGCTGTACCACTACCCCAGCTTCCGGGTGATCCTGGCCGAGCTCGCGCTCGCCCCTTCCGACCACCTCCTCGAGGTCGCCTGCGGGGGCGGAGCGCTCCTGAAGATGGCGCTGGCGAGCGGGTGTAGCGCCGCGGCCGTGGACCACAGCGCCGACATGGTGCGCGTCGCCCGGGAGCTGAACGTCGACGCGGTCGCCGAGGGCCGGCTCGACGTCCTCCTGGCGGGCGCGGACGCGATCCCGTTCGCCGACGGCGTGTTCACGTGCGCGGCCATGACCGGCGTCCTCGGGTTCCTCCGCGATCCGGTCGCCGCCCTCCGGGAGATCCGCCGGGTCCTGTCCCCCGGCGGGCGGGCGGTCATCATGGGATCCGATCCCGAGCTGCGGGGCACACCGGGGGCTCCCGAGCCCTTCGCCTCGCGACTCCGCTTCTACGACGACCCGGCCCTCGACGCCCTGGGGCGCGCCTCCGGCTTCGAGGAAGTCCGCGCGCTGCGCCGGCCGATGGAGGAGTACGCCCGGGAGGCGGGCGTCCCCGAAGAGCACCTGCCCCTGTTCGCCGGGCCGGGCGCGCGGTTCCTCCTGGTGCGGCGAGGACGCGGGTGAGGGGGTGACCGTTCGCCGGGGACCGGGGTCGGCGCTCCCCGTCCGGGCCCTCCTCCGCCGCCCCGAGCTCGGCGCCGCCGCGGGCGCGCTCCTGACCTGGGCGCTCTTCGCCACGGTCGCCGGCGGGCCGTTCCTCAGCCTGGCGGGCACGGCCGCCTACCTCAACGCCGCGGCCCCGCTCGGGATCCTGGCCGTGGCCGTGGCGCTGCTCATGATCGCCGGGGAGTTCGATCTCTCCGTCGGCTCGCTCATCGGCGCCGCCAGCATGCTGCTCATGCTCCTCGTCGCGGAGGCCGGGTGGCCCCTGTGGCCGGCCATGGCGGCGACGGTGGCGTTCTGCGTCGTCGTCGGGTTGGGCAACGGCTGGCTGGTGGTCCGGACGGGGCTGCCATCGTTCATCGTCACGCTGGCCACCCTCTTCATCCTCCGCGGCCTGGCCATCGCCGTGACCCGGGCCGCGACGGGGCGCACGCAGCTCGGCGGCATCGAAGCCGCCCCCGGCTACGACGCGGCCAGCCCCCTCTTCGCGTCGGACCTGGGGCCGTTCCGCGTCACCATCCTCTGGTGGCTCGCCTTCGCCGCCGCCGCCACCTGGGTCCTCCTCCGCACGCGCGCCGGCAACTGGATCCTCGCCGCGGGGGGCGGCCCGGAGGCGGCGCGGAACCTCGGCGTCCCCGTCGTCCGCGTGAAGGTCGCCCTGTTCGTGACGACGGCCCTGGCCGCCTGCCTCGTCGCCATCCTCCAGGCCGTCCGCTTCGGCGGCGCGGATGCCCTCCGCGGCCAGGGGCAGGAGTTCAACGCCATCATCGCCGCCGTCATCGGCGGCACGCTCCTGACCGGCGGCTACGGCTCCGCCGTCGGCGCGGTCTTCGGCGCCCTGATCTTCGGCATGGTCCGCCAGGGCATCGTCCTCACCGGCGTGGACGCCGACTGGTTCCAGGTCATCCTCGGCGCCCTGCTGCTCCTGGCGGTGCTCTTCAACGAGGGCGCCCGGCGGATGGTGGCGGAGGACGGAGCGGGTTCATGAGTGCAGGGTTGACGTCACCGGAAGCGGACGACGCCGGCGGGCCGGCCCCCGTTCTCGCCGCCCGCCACCTCACGCGCCGGTTCGGCCGCGTCACCGCCCTCGATGACGCGACCCTCGAGGTCTACGCCGGGGGCGTGACCTGCCTCCTGGGCGACAACGGCGCCGGCAAGAGCACCCTCATCAAGGTTCTGGCCGGTGTCCACCCACCCACGGAAGGGGCGGTGGAGGTGGACGGCCGCGCCGTCGTCCTCGGCTCGCCGCGGGACGCGCAGCGCCACGGCATCGCCGTCGTCTACCAGGACCTCGCCGTGATCCCCCTCATGAGCGTCTGGCGCAACTTCTTCCTCGGCCGCGAGCCGACCGTCGGCCATGGCCCCCTGCGCCGCCTCGACGCCGCCGCCTGCCGCGCCGCCACCCGCGACGCGCTGCACGACTTCGCCATCCGCATCGACGACGTCGACCGGCCGCTGGGCACGCTCTCCGGTGGCGAGCGGCAGTCGGTGGCCATCGCCCGGGCGGTGCACGCCGGCGCCCGCGCGCTCATCCTCGATGAGCCGACCGCGGCGCTGGGCGTGCGCCAGGCCGGCCTCGTGCTGGAGCACATCCGGCGCGTGCGGGACGCGGGCGTGGGGGTGCTGCTGGTCACGCACAACCCGCGGCACGCGCGGGAGGCGGGGGACGCGTTCGTGGTCCTGCGGCGCGGGAGGGTGGCGGCGCGGTTCCGGCGCGGCGAGGTCGAGGCCGCCGGGCTGATCGAGCTCATGGCCGGCGTGGCCGACCCACCGGAAGGGAGGGCGGGGCGGGAATGAGCAGGCCGCGGGCGGAGCGCGCCGCGTGCCGCTTGCCGCGGCCGGGTCCCCGCGCGACAATCCCCATCGGGCCGCGTTCACCCGCGGGAACCCGTGCCTTCGTCCTTTCCCGCTCCGCGCAGGATTGTAACAAGGAAACCTGTTATGCCTGGCCCCGCCCTCGCCGGCCCCACCCTCGCCCTGGCCCTGGTCCTGGGCGCCCTGCTGGCCGTCACGCCGCCGGACGCCGCCGCGCAGGCGACGACGCCGCCGTTCACCCGCGCGGACACGCTGCGCGGCTCCATCGGCCCCGGCCGCGCGTGGTGGGACGTGACGTTCTACGACCTCCACGTGGCCGTGAGCCTGGCGGACAGCGCGATCCGGGGGACGAATCGCATCGTCTACCGGGTGACCGGTCCCGGGGGCGCGATGCAGATCGACCTCCAGCGGCCGCTGGAGGTGGACAGCGTGGTGCGGCGGGGCCAGCGCCTGGCGCATCGCCGGGAGGGCGACGTCGTCTGGGTCGAAGTGCCGGGGCAGCGGGTCGGTGCGGTGGACACGGTGACGGTCCACTACGGGGGCCGACCCCGGCCGGCGCCGAACGCGCCCTGGGATGGCGGCTTCGTCTGGGCGGTGGACAGCCTGGGCCAGCCGTGGGTGGCCACGGCGAACCAGGGGCTGGGCGCCAGCGTGTGGTGGCCGAACAAGGACACGCAGGCGGACGAGCCGGACAGCCAGCGGATCGCCATCACGGTCCCGCCGCCGCTGATCGACGTGTCCAACGGCCGGCTGCGCTCGGTGGCGGCGAACGGCGACGGGAGCTTCACCTGGGAGTGGTTCGTCCGCGCGCCGATCAACAACTACAACGTGACGGTGAACGCCGGCGTGTACACGCGGTTCGGCGAAACCTACGAGGGCGAGGGTGGCACGCTGACGCTGGATTACTGGCCCCTCGCCTATCACCTGGACGCGGCCCGCCGGCAGTTCGCCCAGGTGCCGTCGGTGCTGCGCTGCTTCGAGCACTGGTTCGGCCCGTTCCCCTGGTACGGGGATGGGCTCAAGCTGGTGGAGACGCCGCACCTGGGGATGGAGCATCAGAGCGCCGTCGCCTACGGCAACGGCTACGTGAACGGCTACCGGGGCCGCGACCTCTCCGGCACCGGGCTGGGCCTGGAGTGGGACTTCATCATCGTCCACGAGCTGGCCCACGAGTGGTGGGGCAACAGCATCACCACCGCCGACCTGGCCGACATGTGGGTCCACGAGTCGTTCGCCAACTACTCCGAGGCCCTCTACACCGAGTGCCTGCGCGGGAAGGACGCCGGCGCCCGCTACGCCCGCGGCGTCCGCGACGGCATCGGGAACGACCGCCTCGTCATCCCCGCCTTCGGAGTGAACGCCAAGGGCTCCGGGGACATGTACAACAAGGGCGGCACCATGCTGCACATGATCCGGCAGCTCGTCGACGACGACGAGCGCTGGCGCGCCATCCTCCGCGGGCTCCAGACCGAATTCCGGCACGGAATCGTGACCGGGGACCTGGTCCGGAAGACCATGATCGACCACACCGGCCTCGACCTCGACCCCGTCTTCCGCCAGTACCTCGAGACCACCAGGATCCCCGTCCTCGAGTACCGCATCGACGGCGCCACGCTCCGCTACCGCTGGGCGGACGCGGTGCCGGGCTTCGCCATGCCCGTGGACGCGCGGCTCGGGCCGGGCGCCTGCACCCGCCTCGCGCCCGCGGCCGAATGGCGGAGCGTCCCGCTCCGGGATCCCGGCGCGTTCGGCGTGGACCGGGACTTTTACGTGCTGACGCGGGACGTGCGGGCGGGGAGCGCGGCGAGGCCGGCGGATGCCAGCTGCGCGGGAGCCTAGCGGACCACCGCCACGCTCACCGCCACCAGCACGTCGCGGCCTTCCTCGCCGGCGCTCCAGGAGAGGAGGCCGCTCTCGCGGGTCGTCTGCGTGGACGTGCTGCTGGCCAGCAGGACCTCCTCGCCGTCGCGGGCGAGCAGCTCCGTCTCCACCGCGGCCGGGGAGCCGTCCACCCCGTAGCCCCACGACCACGAGACGCGGTCCTCGATGCCCGTCGAGACCTGGAGGTGGACCAGGCCATCCTCCAGCACGGTGGGGATCACGGAGAGCGTGGGCCCGCGCGTGCGCGCCGCGCGCCGGCCGATGGCCAGGTCCTGCGAGGACACGAGCGCGGGCCGGCCGGACATGGCGAGCACCTGCTGCGTCGTCTCGGAGCGGACCCAGCGGCTCTCGCGCACGGCCTCGAGGAACGCCGCGACGCCGTGGGTCCCCACCTTCACGCGCGCACCGCCCGCTCGCTGCCGCCCGCTGTTGCGGACCACCACCCGGTCGTTCCCGATCACGGCGTACGCGAGCCCCGCGCGGGTGAACGCGTCCCGATCCACGACGACGATCCGCGCCGTGACCCGCACCTGCTCCATGCCCCGCGCCGCCGGCCCCTGCGCGGCGACGGGCGCGGGCAGGGCCGCCGCAAGCGGTGCGGCCAGAGCGAGGAGGCCGAGCAGTGCCGGGAAACGCATCGCAAATCCTTGTGTGGGAACGATATGCATTCTACCCGGCCGGGCGCCCGGCGGTTCCCGCCCGGCAGGCTCTTGCACAACGAATCAGCCACCGCGATCCTGTCACCGGCCGAACCCGCACCTCCGGTTCCGGGAGAGCCATGAGCGACGCGACGCGCTACGACCGCATGCCCTACCGCCGGGTCGGCCGGAGCGGGCTCGTGCTGCCGGCCGTGTCCCTCGGCCTCTGGCACAACTTCGGGAGCGTGGACCCCTTCGAGAACGCCCGGGCGATGGTGCTGCGCGCGTTCGACCTGGGCGTCACCCACTTCGACCTGGCCAACAACTACGGCCCCGCCCCCGGCTCCGCGGAGGAGACGTTCGGGCGGGTCCTGCACCGCGACCTGCGCGGCCACCGCGACGAGCTGATCGTCTCGACCAAGGCCGGCTGGCCCATGTGGCCCGGCCCGTACGGCGACGGGGGGTCCCGGAAGTACCTGCTGGCGAGCCTCGACGCGAGCCTGCGTCGGATGAAGCTCGAGTACGTCGACATCTTCTATCACCACCGGCCGGATCCCGACACGCCGCTCGAGGAGAGCATGCGCGCGCTGGACCAGGCGGTGCGGCAGGGCAAGGCGCTCTACGTCGGGATCTCGTCCTACGACACGGCCGGCACCGCCGCGGCGCTCGCCATCCTCCGGGACCTCGGCACGCCCTTCATCATCCACCAGCCCCGCTACAGCATGCTCGACCGGACCATCGAGGGCGGGCTGCTCGACCTCCTCGCGGCCGAGGGCATCGGCTGCATCGTCTTCTCACCGCTCGCCCAGGGGCTCCTCACCGACCGCTACCTCCACGACGTCCCTCCCGACTCCCGCGCCGCCAACCCCGACAGCGAGCTGCCCCGCGACGCCATCACCGACGACCTCCGCCGCCGCGTCACCTGCCTCGCCGGGATCGCCGAGCGCCGCGGACAGTCCATCGCCCAGCTGGCCATCGCATGGACCCTCCGGCACGACGCCGTCACCTCCGCCGTCATCGGCGCAAGCCGGCTCGGCCAGCTCGAGGCGAATCTCGCGGCCGCCCACCAGACCAGCTTCACCGACGACGAGCTCGAGGCCATCGACCGATGCCTCGCCTCCTGACGCGCCGTCACACCCCCCCGCCGCCAGCAGGCTGGAGGCCGAGCGGGAGCCGCACCCGCGTCCGCTCCCACTCCACCACCAGCGCCGCACCGCCGGCTCCGAGGGCGCCCTTGCGTTTCCCGCGGGTGCCTGCGAATACTGGAGCCGCAGCCTTTCCGGCGTGACGCCCGGGTCGCGTTTCGAACCCCCCCGACCCGGCTCACGCCACGACGCGCATCCCGGCGTGCCGCCCCGTGCGGCCGCGCGGCAGGCGTGCGACCCGATCCCGAAAGACAGCATGAAGC
>DATKBW010000222.1:0-23815 GCA_035513575.1 Longimicrobiales bacterium
CCCCGACGTCGCTCAGCGCCGTGGATCGAGAACAGAGGGAGTACGAGGGGCAGGAATTCTCGACTCACGCCGCCGCAGGGAGCCGGGGCCCCGCGGATCGACGGCTCGCGAGCCACGATCAGGCTCCCGGACCGTTCCTACTGTCGCATCACCTCGGAATGAGGACGCCTAGGCGCGGGACGGCACCGATCTCGCACTGGCGAGGGCAACCATCCCCCGGGCGGGAACCCCTCACGAGGACGCGGATGTGACCACGAAACGGGCGGGCGGAGCGCTGGAAGCCACCGAGCCCGGGCGGCCGGCGGGCCGCCTGCCGTGGGCTACGGCTGCCACCGCCGCCCCGAGCTGATCGTCGATGGCCCGGCGGACCGATCCGGTCGACGACCTCCAGCTGGCGCTCTCGGCGGTGCGGGAGGCCGGGCGGGTGGTCATGGAAAGCTTCCGGACCGTCCAGGAGGTGCGTCACAAGAGCCCGGACCAGCCGGTGACGCAGGCGGATCTCCAGGCCGATGCGCTGCTCGCGGAGCGGCTTCTGTCGGCCCGGCCGGACTACGGCTGGCTCTCGGAGGAGACGGTGGACCGACCGGACCGGCTCTCGCGCAGCCGCGTCTGGGTGGTGGATCCCATCGACGGGACCCGCTCCTTCATTGCCGGGTACGCCGAGTTCGGGATCTCGGTGGGGCTGATCGAGGACGCCGCGCCCGTCCTGGGCGTCATCCTGAACCCGGCCCGGGAGGAGATGTTCTGGGCCGTTCGGGGTGGTGGCGCGTTCCTCCGGTGCGGCGCCGGCGCGGAGCTGCGGCTCCGGATGAGCGAGCCGGCTCCGGACGATCGGCCGTCGCTCCTGGCGTCGCGCAGCGAGATCCGCCGGGGCGAGTTCCACCTCCTGGAGGAGGGGCACGAGATCCTGGAGCTGGGCAGCACGGCGTACAAGATGGCCGGGGTGGCGGCGGGTCACGGTCACGCGTTCCTGAGCCGTGGCCCCAAGAGCGAGTGGGATGTGGCGGCGGGCGTCCTCATCGTGGAGGAAGCCGGCGGGGTGGCCACCGACCTGGACGGTCGAGTCCTGGTGTTCAACCGGCCGGACCCGTCCATCGACGGGATCGTGGTCGCGCCGCCCGGGCTCCACGGTGAGCTCCTCGGGCTGGTGCGGGGGATGGGAGCGGTCCGGCCGCGGGCGGCCGGGGACGGCGAGGGAGGAGTCGGATGATGTACATCGTGGGCGGCATCGTCGCGCTGGCGGCGGGCATCTACATCGGCCTCGGCTGGCCCGGCCTGCCCTTCGGCCGAGAGGATCGCGTGCTGCCGGGGGGGATGCGGCGGCGGCGCAAGGACCGCTTCACGCCGCTGGATCTGCTGCGCCGGAAGGAGAGTCGACGGCGGTGAGCCGCGGCGCGGACGGGAAAGCCGGGACCGGCCCGCGGGCCGGCGGGGATCCCGGGGCCAGGCCGGTGCCCGGGGATTTCGGGTTCGTGCAGGAAGTCGACGTGCGATTCCGCGACCTGGACCCCATGGGCCACGCCCACCACTCGCTGCCCCTCGTATACTGGGAGGAATCCCGCGCGCGGTACTGGCGGGAGGTGGCCGGGCGGGACACGGTCGCCGCCATCGACTACGTGATGGGCGAGTTCACGCTCCGGTGGCACCGCCGGATCCTCTACCCGGCGCGGCTCCGGGCGGGGGTCCGGGTGACGCGCCTGGGGCGGAGCAGCTTCGACATGGAGTACGGCCTGTGGGACGCCGAAGGGGCGCTGCTGAGCTCCGGGCGGAGCACGCAGGTGCTGTTCGACTACGCCGCCGGTCGCTCCCGCCCCCTCGATGACGAGACGCGCCGGCGCATCGAGGCACACGAAGGCCGGCCGCTCTCCGGGCGTCCCGCGCCGGGGCCCTAGTGTACTGACGCCGAAATGTCGTGACATTCGAACGCGGCTGCATCCCGCCTCGCGGCGTTGCTCGGGATCGGCATAGCGCTGCTATGCCTCACCCTCGCGCCTACCGCGGCGGGCGCATCCACGTTCTCGATGTATACGGAATCTCGGCATCAGTACACTAGGGGCCCGGTTTCCGAGGGGGAAGGTGGGCGGGCCGGGAAAAGCCCTACGGGAGCGGGGGGGACTCCCGACTTGACCGTCCCGGAGTGGGGGGATAGACTGGAGGCGCTTATTGAGAACGACTCTCAATCTCAGGGAAACATGCGAGCCTTCCTTTGCACGCTACTGGCCCTCGGGGCCATCGCCCCCGCCGCGGTCGCGCAGGCGCCGCGGCCGGCGGACCTTTCGGACACGCCCGCGGTGGAGCGGGAGGCCTTCGTGATGGGGACGCGGCTCGGGGTGCGGGTGAGCGGGCCGGCGGCGGCGGCCGCGGCCGAGGCCGCGCTGAGGGCGGCGCGGGGGGCGGACGACCTGCTGAGCACGTGGCGGGCGGACGCGGAGCTGGCGGCGGTGAACGCGGCGCCGGCGGGCGAGGCGCGCCGCCTGAGCCCGGAGCTGGTGGGTGTGCTTTCGGAGGTCGCGCCGTGGGTGGCGCGGACCGGGGGCGCGTTCGACCCGGCGGTGGGGGCGCTGGTGGACGCGTGGGGGACGCGGGGCGAGGCCCGTGTCCCGACCGCGGCCGAGCTGGCGGCGGCGCTGGCGGCGACGGGCTGGAGCCGCGTCCGGCTGGACGCGTCGGCGGGGACGCTCGTACGGGGTCCGGCGGCGCTGTGGCTGGACGCGGGTGGGTTCGGGAAAGGGCTGGCGCTGCGGCGGGCGGCGGCGGAGCTGGAGTCGCGGGGGGCGCGTGGCCTGGTGAACTTCGGCGGCCAGGTGGCAGTGATCGGGGGCCCCGAGCGGATCGGCGTGGCGCACGCGGCGGAGCGGGAGCGGCCGATCGCGGAGCTGGTCGTGGCGGACGCGTCGGTGTCGACGACGTCGTCGTCGGAGCGTGGCGGGCACGTGCTGGATCCACGGACCGGGCGGCCGGTACCGGGGTGGGGGAGCGTGACGGTGGTGGCGGAGGACGCGCTGGTCGCGGACATCCTGTCGACGGCGCTGTTCGTCATGGGTGCCGACGCCGCGCTGGCGTGGGCCGCGCACGAGCCGTACGGGGTGCTGGTCCAGGAGCTGACGTCGGAGGGCGTCCGGGTCCGCTCGAATGCCGCCCTCGCGCGCTGGGTTCCGGACGAGGAGGGCTCCGTGGCTCCGCCATCTCCCGGTCCCTCGAGGATGAGCGAAGGAACGCCCGCGCAGGACACCACGGAGCTGGCGCGGCTGAAGCGGCAGGTGGAGGCGATCACGCGGGAGCTGGAGCGGATGCGTCTCGGGGGCGACGTCGTGGCGCGTGCGGACAGCGGGGTCTACGGGTTCGGCCCCGCGGCGTCGAAGGTGTACAGGGTGGCGGAGGGGGTGTCCATCGGCGGGTATGGCGAGGTGCTGTACGCGATGCCGGCGGACGAGCTGGAGGACGGGACGGAGTCGGCGGCGGCGAACCGGTGGGACGCGCTGCGAGCGATCCTGTACATCGGCTACCGGTTCAGCGACCGGTTGCTGTTCAACTCCGAGATCGAGATCGAGCACGGGAACGAGGCGTACCTCGAGTTCGCGTACCTCGACTACATGCTGACGGAGACCGTGGGGTTGCGGGGCGGGCTGCTGCTGGCGCCCCTCGGCCTGGTGAACGAGCTGCACGAGCCGCCGGTCTTCCTCGGCAGCACGCGCCCGCTGGTGGAGCAGGCGCTGATCCCGACGACGTGGCGGGAGAACGGGTTCGGCGCGTTCGGCGCGGCGGGACCGGTCGCGTGGCGGGCGTACGTGATGAACGGGCTCAATGGCGCCGGCTTCTCGGCCGCCGGGTTCAGGGGCGGCCGTCAGAAGGGCATCAACGCGCTGGCGGAGGACGTCGGGCTGGCGTTGCGTGCGGACTACGAGGGCGTGCTGGGACTCCTGGCGGGCGGGTCGGTCTACTACGGCGGCGCGGACCAGGGGCTGCTGGTGGGCGGCGAGGAGATCGACGTGACGCAGCTCATCTGGGAGGCGCACGCGGCGTGGCAGGCCCGGGGGCTGGACCTGCGGGCGCTGGTCGCCGGCGGCTCGCTGGATGGCGCGGCCGAGCTCAACGCCGCCCTGGGATTGGCGGGCGCGGCGTCGGTGGGCGAGACGCTCTGGGGCGGCTACGCCCACGCGGGCTACGACGTGCTCCGCGCGGTGGGGACGACACACCAGCTCTTCCCGTACGTCCGCTACGAGTGGCTGAACACGCAGGCCGAGGTGCCCGAAGGGTACGCGGCCAACCCGGCGCTGGACCGGACGGCGATCCTGCTGGGCGCGTCGTGGAAGCCGGTCCCGCAGGTGGCGGTGAAGGGCGACTACCAGATCCACCGCAACGAGGCGGAGACGGGGCGGAACGGCTTCTCGCTGGTCCTCTCCTACCTGTTCTAGATGCGAGCGAACCGTACACCTTCCGAGCGCGTCCCCCGGCCGTCCCTCGTGGCGGCCGGGGCCGCGCTCGTTCTGGCGCTGGCCACGGCCGCGGCGCCGGCGGCGGCGCAGGCGCTGATCACGCAGGAGGAGGCGCTGGCCGCGGCCTTCCCCGCCCCCGCGGAGGTGGCCCGTGAGACCGCGTTCCTCACGGACGACCAGCTCGGCCGCGTCCGGCGCCTCGCGGGTCCGGACGTCGCCGTCGACCAGGGGGTGGTCAGCTTCTACGTGGCGCGGCGGGGCGGGCGGCCCGCGGGCGTCGCGTACTTCGACGCGCACCGGGTCCGGACCAAGGCCGAAGTGATCATGGTGGTGGTGACGCCGGACGGCCGGGTGGACCGGGTGGATGTGCTGAAGTTCATGGAGCCGCGGGAGTACCTGGCGCCGGCCGGCTGGATCGACCAGTTCGATGGGCGGCCGCTCGATGACGAGCTGTCCATGAAGGGCGAGATCCTGAACATCAGCGGCGCCACGCTGACGGCCCGGGCCATGACCCGGGCGGTGCGGCGGGTGCTGGCACTGCATGCGGTCATCGACCCGTTCGGGGCCGGCGGGGGTCGGCCGTGACGATCACCCCGTTCGAGCGATGGCTGATCTGGCTGAGCACCGCGGGGACGCTGGTCACCGGCGTCGCGTACTGGTGGATGAAGGACCTGATGACGCCCGCCGAGCCGTGGGCGGTCATCAACCACCCGCTCCAGCCGTGGATGCTGAAGGCCCACATCCTGGTGGCTCCCGTGCTCGTGTTCGGCGTCGGGATGATCACGGCGCGCCACGTCTGGGCTCATTTCCGCCAGCGGGTCGAGAAGGGCCGCCGGAGCGGCCTGACGGCAGCGCTGACATTCGCCGCGCTGGCCGCCACGGGCTACATCCTTCCGGTGCTGACCGCCGAGACGCTCCTGCGCATCCTCGGGTGGACGCACCTCGGCCTCGGTATCGTATACTCCGCCGGGCTCGCCCTGCACTGGCCCGCCACCCGCGCCCGGGGCGCCGCCGCGGAGCCGTCGTCCCGGCTTGGAACCCGCCACGCGCCGGCCGCGTTCGGGGAGGGACGCGCGCCCGCGCACGATCGCCGGCGCCGTCGCCGATCGGCGGGAGGGACGCGTTGACACCCGGGCGACGCCGCGGGTAACATCCGGACCCTGAAGCCATGCGAGAGTCGGGAGAGCGGCGCCGCGCGGGGCGTCGTTTTCGTTTTCGGGGAGAGGTCCATGGGGATGGAGTTCCTGCCGCTGCGGCGCGTGCCGCTGCCGGACTCGACGACGCGGGAGTACGACCGCTGGGTCGGCGAGGTCGCCGAGCGGCTGGCGGACCCGTCCTGCGACCGCGCCGGTCTGTGCCGGGACGTCCTCACGGCGCTGTACTTCCCGCAGTACGTCGATGTGGACCCCGCCGGGCTGCCCGCCCCCACGCGCGTGGCGCTCCTCCAGATGGACCCGCGCAACATCACCCTGGAGCCGGAATACTACCAGGAGACGGACACGGAGCGGTACGCCCGGGCCAAGCCGCTCCAGTGGCTCTGGGAGATGTTCGACAAGAGCCCGCTGGGCGAGAACGTCCACCTGGGGGTCCGGTTCCGACGCGCGCTGGCGCCGCACGTCTTCCGGAGCGTCGGCCGCAACTTCAAGGCGTTCCATTTCGTGAAGTGGTCGTTCGGGTACAACCTGGAGATCGGCGACGACGTGATCGTCCACCGCCACGTGCTCCTGGATGACCGCGGCGGGATCCGACTCGGGAACGGCGTCTCCATCGCCGATTACGCGAACGTGTACAGCCACACCCACGCGCTCTACGATGGCCGCTACGTCGAGAACCCGCAGACCGTGCTGGGCGATGGCGTCCGCGTGACGTACCACGCCACCGTGCTGGCGGGCGTCCACCTGGCGGCGGATTCGATGCTCGGGTCGATGGCGGTGGCGACCAGGGACGTGGCCTCCGGGCAGGTGGCGCTGGGGATCCCGGCACAGCCGAAGCTGGCGAAGCCGCCGATGGAGAAGCGGCCGCAGCCGGGGAAGACGACCGACCCGCTGGCGGATTGAGGCGTTCGCGCCGGGAGAGGCGACATGGGCACTACCACGGATTCGCCAGGGCAGCCGGCTTCGTCCCCGGGCACCGGGGCGCCGCGGGCGCCTTCGACGCTCCCGGACATCGCGGCGCGGATCGGCGAGGTCCGGGACGAGATCGGGGCGTATGTCGGCGGCCTTGCCGCGGACGACCTGTTCCACCGGGTCCCGGGGGTATGGGCGCCGATCGACGACCTGCGGCACCTGGTGCGGGTGAACGCGGCGCTGGCGAAGGGGCTGGGACTCCCGGGCTGGATGCTGCGGCTGCGGTTCGGCAGGCCGGCCAGGGGGGCGTGGTCGTACGCGCGGCTCACGACGCTGTATGACGCCCTGCTGAGCACCGGCGCGAAGGCCCCGACGGCGTACGTCCCGCCGCAGGGGCTCGTCGCCGACCGGGACGCGTACCGGGCCCGGACCCTGGAGCGGTGGCGCGGCGTGAACGAGCAGCTGCTCCGGCGGGTGGAGCAGCTCTCCGAGCGCGGCGCCGACCGGGCGGCGCTGCCGCATCCGGGGCTGGGGCTGCTGTCGCTGCGGGAGATGCTGTTCTTCACGATCCACCACGACCTGCACCACCTGGCGGTGGCTCGGAGGCGGGTGGCGGATCGCGCGGCGGTGGGGGAGGAGCCGGCGCCGTCGCCCTTGCCAAAGGCGCGGAACCGGGTCGATCTTTAGCCAGGTATTCCGCGCGACGCCGGCCGGCCCCGTTCCCTGCGGGTCCGGCCTTTCCCTTTCCCGGAACGCATGACCAGCGAGCTCCAGCGCCAGATCGCCCGCATCGGGCTCGGCGACCACCTCTGCCTGCTGTACCGGGAGCCCGCCGAGGTCCTCCCGGCCGCGGCGCACTTCCTCCGGGAAGGGCTCGAGCAGGGCGGCCACGCCCTTTACGTGATCGACGACCACGCGCCCGAGGTGGTGATCGCGGCGCTCGAGCACGCGGGGATCGACGTGGAGCGGGAACGGGAGCGGGGCGCGCTCCGGTTCCTCACGGCGGAGGAGTACTGCCCGCGCGGGGAGTTCGAGCCGCAGCGCATGCTCGCCCGGTTCCGCGCCCTCGGCGACGAGATGGCGGCCGCCGGCGCGCCGCTGGTGCATGCGGCGGTGGAGATGACGTGGGCGCTCACCTCCGAGGCGCCGCTGGACCTCCTCGCCGATTACGAGTGCTGGGGGAACGACATCTTCCAGCACGTGAGCGGCGCCTCGCTGTGCATGTACAACCAGGAGCGCTTCCCCCCCGCGGCCATGGAGCGGCTGCTCCGCGCGCACCCCATCGTGGTCCTGGGCGACGAGGTGGCGCCGAACCCGTTCTACGAGCCGCCGGAGGTCTGCTTCGGGAGCGAGGCCGACCCCGCGCTGCGGTTCCGGTGGATGGTCGAGCAGCTTCGGCGGGCGCGGCTGGAGCGCCGCGAGCGGGAAGCGCTGGCGGAGCGGGCGCACGCCCTGGCGGCGGAGCAGGAGGCGCGGCAGGCGGCGGAGGAGATGAACCGGGCGAAGAGCCGGTTCCTCGCCTTCATGAGCCATGAGCTGCGGACCCCGCTGAACGCCATCATGGGATACACGGAGCTGCTCACCCGGGAGGTGCCGGGCCCCATCAGCGAGGCGCAGCGGCACCACCTGGAGCGGATCACCGCCGGGAGCCGGCACCTCCTCGACCTGATCGACGAGGTGCTGGACCTGTCCCGCGTGGAGGCCGGGCGCATCGAGCTGCGGCCGGAGGCGTGCGACGGGGCGAGGCTGGCGCTGGACACGGTCGCGCTGGTGGAGCCGCAGGCCCGCGAGCGGGAGCTCGACCTGGTCGCCCACATCCCCGACGAGCCGCTCCCGCTCCGGACCGACGCGCCCCGCGTCCGGCAGATCCTGCTGAATCTGCTGTCCAATGCCGTCAAGTTCACGGACACGGGGAGCGTTACGCTGGAGGTCGTGGTCGAGGAGGAGGGCCTGATCTTCCGGGTCTCCGACACCGGGGTGGGGATCGACGCCGCCGAGCTCGAGGCCATCTTCGACCCGTTCCACCGCGCCCGCTCGCCCGGGACCGGGATCCGCCCCGGCGCGGGCCTCGGGCTGGCGGTCAGCCGCCGCCTGGCCGCCCTGCTGGGCGGGGCGCTGTCGGTCGAGAGCACCCCCGGGCGCGGAAGCACATTCACCCTGACGCTGCCCCTCGGCGCGCCGTCCGCGTTGCAGACCGCCTGACGCCCGTCGCGCGCGCCGGCCGGGCCGGACTCCCCGGTTCCGTCCCTACCCACTACGCGCCCTTCGGCCCCACCGCGCGCTCGACCAGCGCCAGCCCGCCATCGACCACGAGCGCAAGCAGCGCCGCGGGGATCGCGCCGGACAGGATCATGCGGGTGTCCGAGAGCGCCAGCCCCGACACGATGGGGTCGCCGAGGCCGCCCGCCCCGATGAACGCGGCCAGGGTGGCCGTGCCGACGGTGATCACCGCCGCGGTGCGGATCCCCGCCATGATCACCGGCGCGGCGAGGGGGAGCCGCACATGGCGGAGGAGCTGCACCTCGGTCATCCCCGCCCCCCGGGCCCCATCCACCGCCTCCGGTGACGCGTCCCGGACTCCGGTGTGGGTGTTCCGGACGATGGGGTAGAGAGAGTAGAGGAAGAGGGCGACCAGCGCCGGGACCACGCCGATCCCCAGGAGCGGGATCATGAAGGCCAGCAGGGCGATGGACGGGATCGTCTGGAGCAGGCCGACGGCGCGGATCGTCCCTTCCGCCATCCGTCGCCGGCGCTCCAGCAGGAGCCCCAGGGGCACCGCGATGAGGACGGCCGCCAGGAGCGAGACGCCCACCAGGAGGAGATGGCGGAGCGTGAGCCGGAGCAGCAGCGCCCGCCGGACCCAGAGGTAGGCCACGAGCCCGTCGTCCGCACTCGCCCCCGTGCCCGCGGACCGTGCTGCCCTTGCGCCGCCCGCACGGGAGCCGGAAGAGACCCCCAGATCCCGCAGCGCGTCCGCCGCCACGGCGGCGACCTCGTCCCCGTCCACCTCCACGCGCCGGTTCAGCCGCCGCATGAGGTCCTCGTCCAGGAGCCCGGAGAGGGAGCCCAGGGCGGCGACGGCCCCGGGCACCTCGTCGTGGAGCCGGGCGGAGACGAGCGGCGCCGCCTGGTACGCCGGGAAGAACCCGCGGTCGTCGTCGAGGACCACGAGGTCGTAGCGCGCGATCTGGCCATCGGTGGAGTAGCCGTCGATCACGTCCACGTCACCGCCGGCGAGGGCGCGATACTTCACCGCCTGGAGCAACGAGCGCGTCGCGCCGAACTCCAGCCCGTACGCCGACCCGAGCCCCGGCAGCCCGTCCGCGCGCCCGATGAAGTCGGGCGAGAAGCCGGCGGTGAGGGCCCCGGCGGCGCCCGCCAGGTCGGAGAGCGTCCGGAGCCCGAGCCGCTCCGCCGTCTCCCGCCGCACCGCGATGGCGTACGTGTTCTCGAACCCCAGCGGCGCCAGCCAGTGCACGCCCCACCGTTCCCGGAACTCGCGCCGGACGGTGGCGAGGACCGAGACCGGATCGGACGACGGCGCCCGTCCGAGCACCGCCACCAGCCCGGTCCCCGTGTACTCCGGGTACACGTCGATGGCGCCGGTGCGCAGGGCGCGGAACGCGATCTCGGTGGCGCCGAGCCCGGGCCGGCGGTCCACCGTGAAGCCGGCGTCCTCCAGGACCTGCGCGAACAGCTCGGCGAGCAGGTAGGACTCGGCGAACGGCTTGCCGGCCACCACGATGGGGCGGCCGGTCGCCGCCGGCTGCTGCGCCCCCGCGGGCGTCGCGGCCAGCAGCGCGGCGAGCACCAGCGCCCCCCCGGCAGCCCGAGCGCCAGGCCGTCTCATCGCAGCCCCGCCCGGTGCAGGAGCGCCGCAACGTACCCGGACGACGGCGCGTCCACCAGCTCGCCGGGCGCCGCGACCTGCTCGATCCGGCCCGCGCGCATCACGGCGACGCGATCGGCGAGGCGGGCGGCCTCCCGCAGGTCGTGGGTCACGAGCACGGTCGTGGTCCGGATCTCCGCCCGCAGCGCCTCGAAGCTCTCGTGCAGCTCGCCCCGCGTGATGGCGTCCAGGGCGCCGAACGGCTCGTCCATGAGGAGGAGTGACGGGCGGCCGGCCAGCGCCCGGGCGATGGCGACGCGCTGCCGCTGCCCTCCCGACAGCTGGCGCGGATGCCGGTCCCCGAACGTGGCCGGGTCGAGCCCCACCAGCGCGAGCGCCTCCTCCGCCCGTGCCCCCCGCCCGGTGTCGTTCCGGAGCCACGGGACGGTCTCCGCGTTCCGCCGCACCGTCCAGTGGGGGAGCAGTCCGCCCTCCTGCTGGACGTAGCCCATGGACCGCCGCAGCGCGATGGGGTCCGCCGCCGCCACGTCCAGCCCCGCCACGCGGATCGTCCCGGCGTCGGGGTCGACCATGCGGTTGAAGGCGCGCAGCAGCGTCGTCTTGCCCGATCCGCTCTCGCCCACCAGGGCCACGCATTCGCCTTCGAAGATCGTGATCGAGACCCCGTCGAGGGCGACGACCGGGCCGTAGCGCTTGACCACGTCCTCGGCCTCCAGGGCAATGCGGCGCGTCGGGATCATCGTTTACGCGAAGAACGCGAAGGAAGCGAAGAACGCGAAGAAAACCGCCGAGGCACCCCGACCGGCAACCCCGACCGGGAACCCGCGCCCCGGCACACGGGTTGCCTCTCGGCGGGGGAACGAACGCATGCCCGGACCCCCCTTTCACGACGGAGAGGAATTGGACCGTCCCGACATTGCCCGGCTGCTGGCCGACGCCCGCATCCGCACGCTCCTGCTCATCAGCCCGCTGAGCGCCGAGGACCTGCAGGCCCAGCACAGCCCGCTCATGAGCCCCATCGTCTGGGACCTCGGCCATATCGCCCACTTCGAGGAGCTCTGGCTGGTCCAGAACATAGGACCGGATCCGCAGGGCAGACAGTTCGGCGAGATCCCGGGGATCTACAACCCGTTCGAGAACCCCCGTTCCGTGCGCGGGCAGATGCGGCTCCCGACGCCGCGGGAGACGGTGGACGTGATGGCCGGGATCCGTCGCAAGGTGCTGGACCACCTCCATCGGGTGGACCTCTGCGCGGACGACCGCCTGCTCCGCGCTGGCTTCGTGTTCCACATGGTCCTCCAGCACGAGCACCAGCACGGCGAGACCGTCCTCCAGACGCTCCAGCTCAAGCAGGGCGCGCCCTACCCCGCCCCGCGGGCGTGGACGGTGCCCGAAGCGCCGGGGGACCGGCCGGCGGGGCTCGATGGGATGGTCCGGTTCGACGGCGGCGACGTCGTCATCGGGACCGACGACCACCCGGCCGCGTACGACAACGAACGCCCCGCCCACACCGTCCGTGTGGAGCCGTTCGAGATCGACGCGACGCCGGTGACCAACGCCGCGTTCGCCGCGTTCATCGAGGATGGCGGCTACCGGGATCGCGGCCTGTGGAGCGACGAGGGGTGGGCGTGGATCCGGGACAACGACGTCGGCGCGCCGATGTACTGGGCCCCGGGCGGGGACGGCTGGAGGACGCGGACCATGGATCGGGAGCACGCCGTCGCGCCGGACCACCCGGTCTGCCACGTCACCTGGCACGAGGCGGCCGCCTACGCGCAATGGGCGGGCAAGCGGCTGCCCACGGAGCTCGAGTGGGAGACGGCGGCGACGTGGGACCCGTCGTCGGGGACGAAGCGGGTGTTCCCCTGGGGCGACGAGCCGGCGAGCCACTTCCACGCGAACGTCGACCAGCTCTCGTTCGGGACGGCCCCCGTGGGCGCGTACCCGCTCAACGTGTCCCCGCTGGGGTGCCACGGGATGATCGGCGACGTGTGGGAATGGACGTCGTCGGACTTCGTCGCGTGGCCCGGGTACGAGACGTTTCCATACGCGGAGTACTCGGAGGTGTTCTTCGGGCCGGAATACAAGGTGCTGAAGGGGGGGTCGTGGGCGACGCGGCCCGGCGCCATCCGGGGGACGTTTCGCAACTGGGACTACGCCATTCGCAGGCAGATCTTCTCGGGGTTCAGGTGCGGGAGGGATGGGTAGCCTGACCATCGACAGCGGGAGGGCCGCCATGCTCGCCGACGTGGCCGAAGGGCTCTCCCGCCCCCGGAAAGAGCTCTCGCCGAAGTACTTCTACGACCAGCGGGGCTCGGAGCTGTTCGAGGCGATCACGCGGCTGCCGGAGTACTATCCGACCCGGTCGGAGCGCGCGCTGCTGACGACGTTCGCGCCGGCGTGGATCGCGGAGCTGTCGCCGGTTTCGCTGGTGGAGCTGGGGGCCGGCGCGGCGGACAAGACGCGGATCCTGCTGGACGCCATCCAGGCCGCGTCGCCGGGGGCGACGTACGTGCCGGTGGACATCAGCGCGGAGTTCCTGGAGAGCGCCGCGGAGGGGTTGCGGGAGGACTACCCGGCGCTGGAGATCCAGCCGGTGGTGGCGGACATGTCCGCGCTGATCCGGCTGCCGGGGGAGCTCCCCCGCCCGGCGGTCTTCGCGCTGCTGGGGAGCACCATCGGCAACTTCCGGCCGGGCGCGGCGGTAGCGCTCCTGGGCCGTGCCCGGGCACAGATGCGCGACGGGGACCGGTTCCTCCTGGGCGCGGATCTGGTGAAGGACGTCGGCGTCCTCGAGGCCGCGTACAACGACGCGGCGGGCGTCACCGCAGCGTTCAACCTGAACGTGCTCCACGTGCTGAACCGCGAGCTGGGCGCCGACTTCGACGTGAACGCGTTCCGCCACCGGGCGTTCTACGACCCGGAGAAGCGGCGGATCGAGATGCACCTCGTGGCCGGGCGGGCCATGACGGCCACCGTGCCCGGCGCCGGCGCGTTCGCGTTCGCCGCGGGCGAGACCGTGCGCACCGAGATCTCCTGCAAGTACGACCGCGACGCCGTCGCCGCGATGTTCGCCGACGCCGGGCTCGTCCTCGAGCGCTGGCTCACCGGCCCCGACGACGCCCACCGCTTCGGCCTCGCCGTGGGGCGGCTGCCATGAGCTGCACGATCTACGGGTCGCCCTGGCGGCGCCGGCTGCTGGAGGACGTCCGGGAGCGGCTGTTCACGCCCGCGTCCGGCCGGCCGGGCGCCTCGCGCTACGGCGCCGAGGTGGAGCTGCTGGCGCTGGACGCCGGGTCGGGGCGCCCGGTGACCATCTTCGGCGACCCACGGGAGGCCGGCTCGCTGGCCTTCCTCCAGGCCCATGGCGAGCCGCGGGGATGGCGGCTGGAGCCCGGGCCCCACGGCGTGCCGGCCGTCCGCCTGCCGGACGGCGGCCGGATCACCTGGGAGCCGGGGGGCCAGATCGAGTACGCGACGCCGCCCCGGGACACCGTGGCCGCGCTGTCGGCCGACCTCGACCGCGTGGTCCCGCCCCTCATCGCCGCCGCGGCGGACGCCGGGATCCGCCTCGTGGGTCAGGGGATCGACCCCCTGAACCCGCTGGAGCGCGCCCGGCCGGTCCTCGCCGGGGAGCGCTACACCGCCATGCGGCGCTACCTCGCGCGCATCGGCGAAGCCGGCCCCCGGATGATGCTCCAGACCGCCGCCATCCAGGTCAACATCGAGCTCGCCGATGCCGAGGGCCGCGACGCGGACCTGCGGTATCGGGTCCTCCACGCCGCCGCGCCGTACCTCACCGCCGCCTTCGCCAACTCCGGCACGTACGCGGGCGAGGACACCGGCTACGCGAGCTTCCGTGCGCGGCAGTGGCGGCTCCTGGACCGCCGCCGGACCGGCGTGCTGGGGCGCGAGCCGGACATCGCCGCGGAGTACACGGACTTCGGGCTGGAGGCGGGGTGGATGTTCGGCCCCGAGGAGCGCGAGCCGGAGCCGTTCGCCGAGTGGGTCGTCCGGGGCGAGGTCACGGTGGAGGACTGGCGGAAGCACCTGACGACGCTGTTCCCGGAGATCCGCCCCCGGGGGTTCCTGGAGGTGCGCTGCATCGACGCGCTCCCGGCCGATTGGTGCGCCGTGCCGGCGTCGCTCGTGGCCGGGCTGGTGGCGGATCCCCGCTCCCTGACCGAGGCCGCGGAGGTGGTGGGTGCGCCCGACTCCGTGCTCCTCCAGGACGCGGCGCGGCTCGGGGTGCGGGATCCCCGGCTCGGGCGCGGGGCCGCCGCGCTGTTCGAGATCGCGCTGCGCGCGGCGGAGCGCACCGGGGTCGTGGAGGGACGGGCGCTCGAGGTGGCCCGGGCGTTCTTCGAGGGCTACACCGCCCGCGGGCGGGCGCCGGGGGACGAGGGGGTGGGCGCGGCGGCGTGAAGCGCTACGCGTCGCGGGCAGCAGCCGCGGACTTCCCCCCAGGCCGATCAGCTGCCCCGGGGGCGCCTCCGTCCGATGGCACCGTCCACGCTCGCCGGCCCGGGGCCCGCCGCGGCGAGGTACGCCCAGACCAGCGCGTAGAGCAGCGCCAGCTCGCCGCCGTTCAGGATCGGGACGACGCCCTGCGGCAGATGCGCCTGGAAGTACGCCCACAGCATCTCGACCACCAGGAGGACCGCGACGGGGCGGGTGAAGAGGCCGATGACGATGAGCAGTCCGCCGATCAGCTCCAGGACGCCGGCCAGCCCGAACAGGGAGAAGAGCGGAGCGGTTCCGCCTTCGCCGCCGAAGCCGCCGAACCAGCCCAGCAGCTTCTGCGCGCCGTGCTGCATGAAGAGGAGCCCGGCGCCGATGCGCAGCACCGCGAGCAGTGCGGGGGCCGCCCGGGCGAGGTGCCAGGCGGTGGAGCGGGCGGACGGTCCGGAGACGGGGTGCGGGGTCACCATTTTCTTGCATCCTTGCTCGGGGAGGGAGCGGACGGGGTGCCGCGCTCAAAAGGCCAATGCGCGCGGCCGCCCTTCAGTTCCGATCAGCCCGCGATCCCGGGCAACAGAACCGGTCGGCGCCCGAGACGCCCGGCGGGTCGCGCCGGGCGTCTCGGGACGCGCCGTTACGGAAGGCTCAGTAGGTGGGCCACCCGGACACCCATTCGCGCAGCCCGCTGGCCGCCCAGCGCGACTCGTGGCAGGAGTGGTACGACCCCCACTCGCCGGCATCCTCCCAGCACGACCACGGGGTCTGGTAGCCCTCGCTGAACGGCTCCAGCCAGACCAGCGGCTGCATGCGGTAGACCCCGTTCGCGTCCTGCATCCGGATGAAGAACCCATACTCCCGGCCGTAGGAGACCATGCGGCCGATGGAGAAGCTGTCGGAGTAGTTCCACGACCAGACGTCGTCGACGCCGGCGTCCTGGTCCCACCAGCGGGAGTCGCCGCGGGAGTGGTAGGTCACCTCGCCGGCATGCCGCGAGTAGTGCAGATACGTGTACGGCTCCGAATCCTGCCATTGCACGGAGCAGAGCTCGAAGCTGTTGTATCCGTTCGGCGTGTCGAACCAGCGCATGAAGCACGACTGGGAGCCCCACTCGTCGCTCCACGACCAGTCGGGCTCGACGGCGAGGAACCGTGCGGCGTGGACGGTCTCGTCCCGGGTCATCTGCCGGATGATCAGCTCATCGAGGGGAAACGCCAGGGCGCGCGGCGTCCAGGCCCACAACAGGCCGGACTGCTCCCGCCCGCTCGCCTCGGACTGGTCCCGGCCTTCCGAGCCATAACGGCCGTCCGCCGACTGCCACCGGTACTCGGACCGCCAGGAGCTCTCGAACGTGACGTCCTGGAACGATGCGTCGTACGCGAACGCGGACGGGATCAGCATCACCTCTACCGTCGTCCGTGCCGCGTTGTTGTCCGCGTCGAAATCGCGCGGCTCGACGTCGACGAGGCGAACCTCCACCTCGGTGGGGCCGAGGGCCTCGAAGCGGTGGCGGAACGCGCAGCTCACCGACGATCCCGCATCGACCCAGATCCCCCGGGCGCGGTCCACCTCGACGCCCCCCACGACGAGCGCACAGTCGGCCCGGGCGCCCAAATCGCCATTGAGCTCGCGGACGGTGGCGGCGATGCCCACCATGGTCCGCACCCCGACGCGCTGGGGCGCAGCGATGGCGGCGACCTGGGGATCCGGTCGCAGGCGTACCGGCACATCGAGCGTGACGACGCCGGTCCGCACAGGGTCCGCGCCGGTCACGTTCGCCTGCACCTGCACGCGCGCGTCACGACTCAGCGGCCCCAGGACGTAATCCGCCCGGCGCGTGTCCGGGCCCGGCACGTCGTTGCGCGTGAAGAGGAGGCGACCGTCGGCGGCGAAAGCCTTGATCTGCACCTGGCCCAGCAGCGGCGTGCCGTCCCCGCCGATCGTGCCCGCGGCCAGGTAAAGCTCCGCCATGGCCGTCACGTCCAGCAGCACGTTCCCCGTCAGCGTGGCGCTGCCCGCCCTCCCGACCGCCGGCCCCGCGCTGCTGTTCCGGTACTGCACGCCGTTCGCGGTGAAGCGCGGCGGCGCGTCCGCTTCGGCGAGCATCATCGCGGCCTGCGGCTGCAGGCTCCGCTCCGTGCTCATCGGGTCGTCGCAACCGGTCGCCACCACCGCCCCAACGGCGAACAGCAGGCTCGTGCGAGCGGCCCCGCTCCCCGTCCCCCGCCTCGTCGCGCGTTTCCTCCACCAGCTCTCCCGTTTCATGGCGCCTCCGCCTTTTGGTGTGGGCCACCGTGGCGCGAAGAGCAGCGGTCTGCCCCCTGCATCCACGGGCTCCGCACAAGCTGGAGGGGCGTCGTGAACCGGGCGTCAATCGGGGGTCAACGGCGGGTCAATCGCCGCGCGGCGCACCCGTCGCCCCGGCTCAAAACATGCGTTTGTCAGAGCCGCAACAACGCACCCAGACAAAGGAGCACCATGGGCGACCGGAAGCGCGAAGTGCGGAAAGAGGGCCTCGAGCAGGAGGTCAAGGGCCGGGTGAAGGAGGTCGAGGGCAAGATCCAGAAGGAGGCCGGCCGGATCGCGAAGGACCGCTCCACGCAGGCCGAGGGCGCGGTGAAGGAGGCGGCCGGGAAGATCCAGAAGAAGGTGGGCGAGGCCACGCGGAAGGTCGCGGACTGACGCGGCCGTCGGCCCGGCCGGAATCGCGGAGCCCCGGGTCTCGATGGCCCGGGGCTCCGCTGGCTGCGCCCAGGCGGCTACGCGGTGTCGAGCACCCGCGCCAGCTCCTCGATCAGCGGCCGCTGGCTCTCCAGGATCCGCGCCGCGGCCTCCGCCAGGGTGAACCACTCCGCCCGGTCGGCCTCCGGGAATTCGGTGGATCGCCTGGACCTCGGCGGCCACTCGATGGTGAACGTGTTGCTGGCGAGGGCGGCCGGGTCCCAGTCCCAGGCGACGGCCCACGCGCGAACGAGCTTGCCGCCCTTCTGCTTCACCGGAGTGAGCGGAACCGGCTCTGACGACGACGCCCCGCCGGGCTCCGGCGCCGCGCCGAGCTCCTCGCGGCACTCGCGGCGCGCGGCGGCGAGCGGATCCTCGCCGTCGTCGTACTCGCCCTTCGGGATCGACCACGCGCCCAGGTCGCGGTTGCGCCAGTAGGGGCCGCCCGGGTGGACCAGCAGGACCTCGGGGCCGGCGGCGGTCAGCCGGTAGGCGAGCAGGCCGGCGCTCTGACGCTGGTGCTGGCCTGGATCCGGCGTCCCGCGAATGATCACGAGGCCGATGGTCTCAGCGGCCGGACGCCCACCTGTCGTGCGATGGCCCGGAAGCGGGGGTCATCGTGGAGGCTCCAGAAGCCGGGGATCACTCCGAGGTAGGGCAGCGGGCTTTCGCGCACCTCCACGGCCATTTCCAGCAGATCCATTGCCAGGTCCCCCTCGCCGGCCGTGGCATACAGCTGGGCCGCCGGCATGTATCCGACGCCCCGGTCCCGGGCCTGCGAGGCAAGGACCGCGGCGGCTCGCGTTAGCCCCGCCCTGTACCCGCCCTCCTCGAAGCCGCGGTCCAGCGCCTCGACGGCCTCGTCCTCCCCGCGGGACGCGTAGAACGCCCTTCGATACTGGAGCTCCTCTTCGTAGCGGGCCTCGCCGTGCAGGGCGTTGAACAGCGGCGCCAGCCCGAAGCGCACACCCGGGTTCGCCTCCAGTGTGGCCTCGATGAGCTCGATCGCCTGCTGCCCGTGACCGGTCGAAGTGAGGATGGCGCCGTACAGACCCGCGACGAACGGGTCCAGGCGGTCGAGCTCCATTGCGAGCTCCCCCTGCCGTATGGCCTCGTCCCACCGTCCCAGGATCATGAGCACATGGCCGTAGAACGCCCGGGTTCGGGCATCGTTGGGATCGAGCTCGAGGGCGTGCCGATATTCGGCGGCCCCGGCCTCGAACTCCCAGTCGACCCAGACGGAGTGCCCGGCCTCCAGGGCCCTCGCGGCCGCGAGATCGGGGTCGAGCTCCAGCGCCCGCGCGAGGTGCGTCCTTACCAGAGGGAGGGCCTCCGAGGGCGCGATGAGCAGGCCCTGCGCCCGCATCCCCCAGGCCGTGGCGACCCCGACGTGGGCGGGCGGGAACAGCGAATCCAGCTCGAGCGCCGACTCGAAGTGCTGCAAGGCGAGCCCGAGGTCCTGGGGCGTGCCTCGACCGAGGTGGAAGTTCCCTCGCGTGACCGCTTCCAGGACCCGGGGGTCGAGGGTGGGTCGCTCCGCGAGCCGGACCCGAACCCGGTCGGAGAGCACGGCTCCGACCTCGACCGCGATCCTCCGGGAGACCTCGCGGTACAGGCCGAGCACTCCCCGGATCTCCGAGGCGAACGAGGCCGTCCACAGCGGAAGCTGCGTACGGCCGTCGAAGAGGCTGACATCGACGAACACGCTGTCCGCCTCCCGACCCACCGCCAGCTCGATCAGGGCGTCGACCCCCAGCTCCCCGGCGATCTGTCGGATCGGCTTGTCCGTCTCCCGGTACTGGAGCACCGACTGCCGCGCGATGGTGGCGATCCCGGCCCGCTGGAGCTCGCCGACGAGGGCTTCGTGAACCCCGTCCACGAAGTAGTCCTGCTCCGGGTCTCGCGACATGTTCGACGCGGGCAGCACCCCGATCCGCTCGATGGCCGGCGCGCCCGGCCCGGCGGCCAGCCAGAGGCCGCCCAGGACCACCGCGGCCGCGGCCGCCACGCCCAGCACCCCCGCGCCCCATGCGCGGCGGGTCGCGCGCCGACTCCCGGCAGCCTCTCCACCGCCCGGGCCCTCCTCCCCGGGGTCCGGCGGGGCCGGGGGGGTCGTCTCCTGCTGGAGCCCGGCGCCCGTCACCTCGAACGTCCATGACAGCACCAGCACGAGCGGCAGGCCCAGCAGCGAGGCGACCACCAGCCCGGTCATGACCCACTCGCTCGCGCCCAGTGCGGGCAGCACCAGGTCCGCCGCCTGGAGCACCACGAACGCCGCACCGCCGTACCAGGCCGCGGCGCGGAACACGCGCCGCCGCTTCAGCTCTTCGACGAGCCCGCGCACGCCCTTCAGCCCTCCTCCCACGCCGGGTTCCACGCCACCTCCCACAGGTGCCCGTCCGGGTCCTGGAAGTACCCGGCATAACCGCCCCAGAAGGTCTCCGCTGCGGGCTTCGTGATCGCCGCCCCCGCCGCCTCCGCCCGCCGCATCACCGCGTCCACCTCGTCCGCGCTCCGGACATTGTGCCCGATCGCGAACTCCGTCGGGCTGGCGGGCGTCAGAGCGAGCCCGGCGTCGTGGGCGAGGCTGCGCCGCGGCCAGAGCGCGAGCCGGAGCCCGCCCTCCAGGTCGAAGAACGCGACCGCGCCGTGCTCGAACTCCGTGCCCACGATCCCCGGCGTGTCGAACCCGAGGCCGTCACGGTAGAAGGCCACCGCCCGCTCGAGGTCGTCCACGCCGAGCGTCAGGAGGGTGATGTGGGGTTTCACGGGATTCTCCGACCGGATCATGATTCGCTACCATGAGGCTCGTCGCCGCCGTGCTGACCATGGCTGCCGCCCGCTACCTCTGAGCCGTCACCGTCGACGCGGAGGGGACGCGGAACCAGATCAAGGCTCCGCCACCACCTCGCCGACGACGAAGTCGAGCGCGGCGTCACCCGGGCCGGGCCGCCAGCCCAGGGTATCGGCGAGCCCGAAGACCTCCGGCTCCGCGGCCCCCTCCGCTAGCCGCCAGACCTCGATGGACCGGGTGTCCGGGTCCACCACCCAGTACTCGGGCACTGCGAAGAAGCGGTACCGCTCGAGCTTGGCGCCGCGGTCCCGGGCGGCCGTCGACGGCGAGAGGACCTCGACGACCAGGTCGGGCCGTCCCTCGATGCCCCGGTCGGTCAGCCAGCCGCGATGATCCTTCCGGACGAACACGATGTCCGGCTCCAGGAAGTCGCCTTCGGCGAAGAGCACGTCCACGGGCCCGGGGTAGACCTGACCGAGCCCATGTTCCCGGACGAACCCGTTCAGCAGCGCGCCCAGGTCCATCACGATGCGCTGATGCCGGAGCGACGGCGCCGGCGTCACGACCAGCTCCCCCGCGATGACCTCGTACCGCGTACTGCCCTCGCTCGGCAGCCGCGCAAACTCGGCGTACGTCCAGCGCTGCGACCTGCTCCGTGCCTCCATCCCATGACCTCCTCCCGCCAAGCTACCCTGCCGCATCGACGGGCTCAATGATGACGCGCGGGCGGGGCACCGGAATGGTCGGATGGGACGACGCCACCGAAGCAGGATCACTTCTCATCGCCGGTGAGGAGCATCTTCGCGCTGGCCGGGATCGCGGCGGTCGGCTCGCTCGGTCGGCGTACTCGCTCGAATCAGGACTCCCCCACCACCCCTCCGACCACGAGCTCCAAGGCGACCTCGCCCGGGCCGGGATGCCAGCGCAATGTCTCGTCGCTCCCGAAGGCCTCCGGCTCCGCGGCCCCCTCGGCCAGCCGCCAGACCTCGATGGACCGGGCGTCCGGGTCCACCACCCAGTACTCGGGAACCCCGAAATGCCGGTAGCGATCGAGCTTGATCCCCCGGTCCCGGGCCGCCGTCGACGGCGAGAGGATCTCGACGATCAGGTCGGGCGGCCCCTCGATGCCACGGTCGGTGAGATACTCGCGGTGATCGCTCCGGACGAACACGATGTCCGGCTCGACGTAATCGCCCTCCGCCAACAGCACGTCGACCGGCCCGGAGTAGAGCTCGCCGAGTCCGTGCTCCCGCACGAACCCGTTCAAGAGCGTCACCAGGTCACTGGCGATCCGCTGATGCCGCAGCGACGGCGAGGGCGTCACGACCAGCTCGCCGGCGACGACCTCGTACCGCGTGCCGCCCTCGCTCGGCAGCCGCGCGAACTCCGCGTACGTCCACCGCGTCGGCCTGCTCCGTGCCTCCATCCAACGACCTCCTCCCGCCAAGCTACCCTGCCGCCCGTGCGGATTCAACGATGGCGGCCGGAACGCGGCGTGAGAATGGTGGGATGGGACGCGTTGGCCGGGCGAGCTGGTCCGGCCCGCCCGAGCGCGGCACCTCGCCCTCGCTTATCTGGAAGGTTGACATCCGAGGGCCTCGTGTCCCATTGTTACATTTTATTGTGACATTGGAGCGAGCCCTGCCACACGCCGGCGTTCACATGCTCACCGTTTCCCAGCTCAGGGTGTTGTCCAATCCCCTGCGCGAGGAGGTCCTGGCGCTGCTGTGCCGGGAGAGCCTCTCGGGGGCGCGGCTGAGGGAGCGGCTCCCGGACCCGCCCGGCAACCTGTACTACCACCTGGAGAAGCTCCACGCCGCCGGGCTGGTGGAGGTGGTGGAGGAGCGGCCGGTCCGTGGGGTCACGGAGAAATTCTACCGCGCGGTGGTCCCCAACTTCTCGGTCGCGCCGGCGGTCCTCGCCGGGCTGTCGAGGGCGGGAGCGGAGCCCCCGCTCCTTGCCACGCTTCGCCGGTACGCCGCGCTGACGCTGGACGAGCTCGGGTCTTCGCTGCGGGAGCCGTGGGACGCGCCGCCCCTGACGTCGCATCAGCGGCTCCGCCTGACGCCGGAGGCCGCCGAGCGGCTCCGGGCGAAGCTGGCCGGGTGGCTGGAGGAGTGCCGGCTGGCGGATGGGGAGGTGGGCGATGCCGATGAGGGGGCGGAGCAGGAATGGCTCCTCTTCGCCGCGTTCTTCCGCCGTGCGGCGTCGCCATGACCGTGCTGACGGCCGCGGCGGCGGAGCGGGCGCCTCCGTCGCGACTATGGAACCGCGATTTCTTCCTCCTCTGGCAGGGCCAGCTCGTGAGCCAGCTGGGAAGCCAGGCCGCGTTCGTCGCGATGATGCTGTGGACGCTGGAGGCGACCGGGTCGCCCGGGACGATGGCGCTGCTCATGATCACCTCGTCGCTGCCGGGGGTGTTGCTCGGCCCGATCGCGGGCGTGCTGGTGGATCGGCACGGGCGGAAGGCGCTGCTGGTCGGCGGCGACGTCGCCCGGGGCCTCGTCGCGCTCGGCGTCGGCGCCGTCCTCGTGCGCGCCCCGTCGGACGCGTCGCTGGTCCTGCCCGCGCTCTTCCTCTCGGCCGTCGTCTCCGGGGTGGCCGGCGCGGTGTTCGGCCCGGCGGTGAGGTCGGCGCTCCCGGACCTCGTGCCGCCGCATCGGCTGGCCGCCGGCAATTCCCTGACGACGATGGGCGGCCAGGTCTCGTCCCTCCTCGGGCTGGCCGCCGGCGGCGCCGCCTACGCGGCCGTGGGACCCGCCGTCCTCTTCATCGCCGACGGGATCTCCTACCTGCTGTCCGCGCTCACCGAAGCCTTCATCCGCCTCCCGCGCGGCTCGCATCGAACGCGCGATGGCCGGCTGCGGTCGGCGCTGGCCCGGTACGCGGCGGAGGCCGCCGAAGGCCTCCGCTACTGCCTCGCGGATCCCGGCCGCCGCGGGTTCATCGGGATCGCGGGCGGGCTGAACTTCCTGTTCATGCCGATCTTCGTGCTGCTGCCCGTCTACGTGGGGAGTGTGCTCGGTGCCGGTCTGGCCTGGTACGGCTTCCTGCTGTCCGGCCTCAGCGCCGGCTCTCTCCTCGGGCTGCTGTGCGCCGGGAGCATCGGCGACAGGGAGCGCGTTCGCGGGCGCGCGCTGTCGATCGCGCTCGTGGCGACCGGGGCCGGCATGGCGCTCCTCGGGCTCGCCGCCGACCCCTGGCAGGCGCTCGCTCTGCTGCGCCTGATCGGGGCCCTGACCGGCATGGTGAACGTCCTCGTCATCACCCTGATGCAGGTCCGCACACCCCCGGAGCTGCGTGGCCGCGCCATGGCGGTCCTCATCTCGGTGACCGGCGCCGCGACCCCGCTCGGCCTCGCCCTGGGCGGCGGCCTCGGGGAGCTGGCGGGCGGTCAGGTGAGGAGCATCTTCGTGCTGGCGGGCGCCGCGGCGGTCGCGCTCTCGGCCGGCGTGCTCGCGCGTCCGCCCGTGCGCGCGTTCCTCGGGAG
>DATKBW010000223.1:0-30758 GCA_035513575.1 Longimicrobiales bacterium
CCGCCGCCGACCCCGCCGACCCGCCCGGCCGCCCCCGGATCCCGCCACCAGCGGCCCCTCACGTTCCGCGGACCACGAGCGCCTGGGCGACGCGTACCATGGTGCGGTCGAGATCGCGAGTGAGCTGATCCCAGGTGATCCTCATCACGCGGATGCCGCGGGCGGCGAGATCCGAGTCGCGTGTGCGGTCGTTGATCTGGCTCTGCCAGGAGCGGTGGTAGGTGCGTCCGTCGAGCTCCACGGCGAGTCTCGCGGCCGGCCAGTAACAGTCCACCTCGTACGCGCCGAGCCGGGCGTTGACGGTCGGCGGGGGGAGCCCGAGCCGACGCAGCGCCTCGAGGAACCGATCCTCGAGGGGCGAGCGGGTGAACGCCGGGCCGCCGGCGACGGCCAGGATCCCGGCGAGGGTTGCGATCCCGGGCCGACAGCGGACGCGGGCGACCTCGTCGGCGAGCGCTTCGAGGTCGACGAGCCCACGCCTATCCGCCCGGGCGACGGCGCGCTCTAGGTCCCGCGGGCCGAGTGAGCCAGCGAGATCGATGAGCGTGCGGGCTGGCGGCGTCACCGGGACTCCGTCGACCGTCGCCACGTCCGCCGTCTCCAGAGTGTAGTCCCGGTAGGCGCGGATGCCGGGGCGCCGGACGACGCGCGGGCCCGGGACCGTCACTTCCGCGGGAGATCCCTCGTCCGGTCGCGGCGTGATCTCCCACAGCCACCCTGCGCTCCGGAGGCTCGCCCGCCCCCCGGCGCCGCACGCCAGCACGGCCGCCATCTCCCGCTCCCGGGGCCCGGCGATCGGGCCCACCCGATACACGGCTCGATGCAGGCGACGAAACCGCCCCTCCGACACCCGGCGATCGACCATCCGCCGCGTCAGCCCCGCCGCGCACAGCTGCGCCCGCGTCATCACGCCGTGCTGACGCGCCGCCCACGTCCCGATCCGCTCCTCGGCCTCCCCGCTCATCTCCCGCCGGATGTCAGGGTGGATCCCCCCGCGCACGGCGCCACGATGGCCGGCAACGGGGGGCATGGCCATGGCAGAATGGGCCGACGGCCCGCCCGTGCGTCCCTGCCGGGTGCCGCCCGCGCCCGTGCCGGTCGCTTCGGTGCGCGCTCCCCGGGTGTGCTCCATGGCGGACCCCCTTTCGGCGCCCTAGGTTCATCCCCGGATCGGATCCCGGGCCCTGCCCCGCACAACCACCAGGAGGACCGATGTCACGCCCGGCCTTCGAGCCCCGTGGCTCCCGCCCGATGACTGCACCCCTGACTCCCCTGACCCTGCTGCTGGCGATGCCCGCTCTGTTCGCGGTGGCCGCCTGTGCGACGAGCGCCGCCGCGGCGCCCGCTCCCGGCGCCGCCGAAGCGTCCGCGCCGGTCGCGGTCGTCGCACCCGTCGTCCAGGCCGAGCCCGCGCGTCCGGACACTCCCGCCGCGGAGCCCCTCGACACCACGCGCTGGTCGCCCGAGCTGTCCATGCGCTTCCGGGCGGTGGGCGGGACGGCCCTTTCGCCGGACGGCCGCACCGTGGCCTTCACGGTCCGGGAGCCGGTGATGGAAGGGGAGAAGTCGGAGTGGCTGACCCACATCTGGGTCGCGCCGGCGGACGGCTCGGCGCCGGCGGTGCAGTACACGCGGGGCGAGGAGTCGGCGAGCTCGCCGGCGTTCTCGCCCGACGGCGAGTGGCTGGCGTTCACGTCGTCGCGGTCGGACAAGAGCCAGGTCTGGCGCATGCGGGTGCGGGGCGGGGAAGCCGAGCGGGTGACGGACGCCCCGGAGGGCGTCGGCGCCTTCGCCTGGTCCCCGGACGGCACCCGGATCGCCTACACGGCCCGGGACGAGGACCCGGAGGAGGTCGCCCGGGCGAAGCGGGAGCGGCGGCACGTCATCGTGGTCGACCAGGACTTCCGCAACGCCCACCTCCACGTGGTGCCCGCAGAACCCGTGGCGGACGGCGAGCGGGAGGCTACGCGCCTCACCGAGGGTGCCTTCCACGTCGGCGCTTTCGACTGGACGCCCGACGGGACCCGGATCGTCTTCGGCCACGCGCCGGACCCCCGCATCAACACGACGGGCATCGCCAGCGACCTCTCGGTGGTCCGGGCCGACGGCGCCGGGGAGGTGCGGCCGCTGGTGACCAGGGGCGGCGACGACGGCTCCCCCCTCGTCTCCCCCGACGGCCGGCTCGTCGTCTTCAGCTCCCACGGCGGCCAGCCCGAGCGCGTCGGGCTCGGCGACCTCTGGGTCGTCCCCCTCGAGGGCGGCGAGCCCCGGCCCCTGGCCCACACGCCGGACCGCCAGGCCTCGCCCGTCGCCTGGTCCCGGAGCGGCGACGTGGTCTACGTGGTCGAGGCGGTGGGCGTCGACCGGCACCTGGTCGCCGTCCCCGTCGGCCGCGGCGAGGCCCGGGTGGTGACGAGCGGCGCGGGGGTGCTGGGCGCCGTCGCGTTCGACCGCGCCACCAGCCGCGCCGCGTTCGCCTGGGAGGACTCCGACACGCCGCCGGAGATCTACGTCGCGACGCTGCGGCGCCCCGCGGACCGGACGCGGGTCAGCGCGGTGAACACGGACGTCCCCACGCCGCGGATGGGCCGGACGGAGCTGCTGCGGTGGCGCTCGGAGGACGGGCTGGAGATCGAGGGGCTGCTGACCTACCCGGTGGATTACCGGGAGGGTCGTCGCTACCCCCTGATCCTCAGCGTCCACGGCGGCCCGGCGGGCGTCTACTCCCGCGGCTTCACGGGCGCCCCCGGCATCTACATGATCCAGACGTTCGCCCAGGAAGGGTACGCCGTCCTCCGGCCGAACCCCCGGGGCAGCACCGGCTACGGCCGCGACTTCCGCTACGCCAACGTCCGGGACTGGGGCTTCGGCGACTTCCAGGACCTCATGGCCGGCGTCGACCACGTGATCGGGCGCGGCGTCGCCCACCCCGACTCCCTGGCCATCATGGGCTGGAGCTACGGCGGCTACATGACCTCTTGGGCCGTCACCGCCACCGACCGCTTCAAGGCCGCCAGCATGGGCGCCGGCCTGCCCAACCTGGTGTCCATGGTGACGACGACGGACATCCCCGACTACCTCGTCGCCCACCTCGGCGGCCGCGAGGTGTGGGAGGACTACGAGGGCTACGAGCGCCACTCCGCGATGTACCGGATCGCCAACGTGACGACGCCCACGCAGGTGATCCACGGCGCCGAGGACCTCCGCGTCCCCTTCACCCAGGGCCAGGAGTTCTACGTCGCCCTCCAGCGCCGCGGCGTCACCACGGAGATGATCGTGCTGCCGCGCACGCCCCACGGCCCCCGTGAGCCCAAGCTCCTCATGGCCGTCACGCCGCGCATCCTCGCCTGGTTCGAGCGGTGGGTGCGGGGGAAGGGCGAGGAGGCGGACCGGGTGGCGACGGACGCAGCGGGGGACCCGTAGCGCCCGCCGCCCGCGCGGGCCGTCCGGCTTCGTCGCGGGAGCGTCCGGTTCCGGGAACTCCGGAGGGCTGGTGCGACCGGGAGGGGAAGACCTAAACGACGACTCCGCCAGCACTTCGACGCCCGGCGGCAGCGCGGCACGCTCCTTTCCAGCGCGGGGGAAGGATGCGGTGAACGATGGTCCGAATGCGTCCGGTGGTAGCCCGCCGCTTGAAGTCTACCTGGCTTGCATGCGTGTCCATTCCGCCTTCCATCGGCTCGCGGCATATGGGGACTTTCAGCCCTGACACCGCCCCCGCCGCCGCCGCGATCCAGGCCCCGGCCCTCGAACGCCTCGGCCAGGAGGGCCGCGTCCGCGTCGCGATCGAGCTCAGTGAGGCCGCGCGCGCCATCCGCATCGCTTCGTGCTCGCGGCCAGGTCGTGGTAGCGGCGGAGCTGGGCCCGGCTCATGCCCGCGCCGTCGTCGACGATGGTGAGCGCGCGTTCGGCGGGATCGGCTCGAACGGCGATGTGCCGGGCGCCCGAGTCCAGCGCGTTCGCCACCGTCTCGGCCACGATGGTCGCCTCCAGGCCGCCGGGGTAGGCGTCCCGGAGGTCCTCGAGGAGGTGGAGCAGGTCGACCCGGGTCTGGCCCATGGCGAAGACCATGCGGGGGCTGAGACCGGATGGCCAACGCCCGGCTAGCGCTGGAGTTGGCGGCCGCGGCGGGGGAAGACTGCACTTTCGCAGCGGCGCGCAGGGCCAATCGTTCAGTTGACCACCCATACGGTTGCTAATCGCACGAACGGTCCCGCGCGGACGGCCGGTTCGTGCGATTTGCCACCCCAGGCGTGGCAAAGACTACGACCGCACCAGCGGAGCACCGTCGTCGTGCACTTTGCCACCGCCGCCACCTCGGAAAAGCCGGCCTGCAGCGCCCGGGCCGCCGCGCGAGCCTCTCGCCCCGCACCGTCACCTCGTACGTCCCCAGCCGCGCGCTGACAGCCGCAGCGATCCCACCGCAACGCGGCGATGCACCATTCGCGGCGTCAGCCCCGCCTCCGGCAGCTGTGCCCGTCCGACCATGCATCGACGGGGCAGGTCGGACTCGAAGTCGAACTGGCGGCCCCCGACTTGCGGCGCAGATTCGCAGGATACTGCTCGTCGCAAGGCCGGACCCATGCCCTCCGTCGCCCACAAGCTCATCACCAGCCACCTCGTCGATGGCGCCCCCGAACCCGGCGCCCCCATCGCGCTGAAGGTCGACCAGACCCTGACCCAGGACGCCACCGGCACGCTGGTCATGCTGGAGCTGGAGGCCATGGGGGTGGACCGTGTGAAGACCGAGGTCAGCGCCCAGTACGTGGACCACAACCTGATCCAGGCGGACCACCGCAACCCGGACGACCACCTGTTCCTCCAGTCGGCCTGCGCCCGGTTCGGGATCTGGTACAGCCGCCCCGGCAACGGCGTGAGCCACCCCGTGCACATGGAGCGCTTCGGCGTGCCCGGGAAGACCCTGCTGGGATCCGACAGCCACACCCCCGCCGCCGGGTCGCTGGGCATGCTGGCCATCGGCGCCGGCGGGATCGACGTGGCCCTCGCGATGGCGGGCCGGCCCTTACACCTGTCCATGCCGGAGATCTGGGGCGTGCGCCTCACCGGCGAGCTGCCGCCGTGGGTGAGCGCCAAGGACGTGATCCTGGAGATGCTCCGCCGCCACGGCGTGGACGGCGGCCTGAACCGGATCATCGAGTACCACGGCCCCGGGCTGGCGTCCCTCTCCGCCATGGACCGGCACGTGATCGCCAACATGGGCGCGGAGCTGGGGGCGACGACGACGGTCTTCCCCTCCGACGCCGCCACCCGCGCGTTCCTGGCGGAGTTCGGCCGGGAGGAGGACTGGGCGGAGATCCTGGCGGACGACGACGCCGAGTACCACGTCACCGAGGAGCTCGACCTCTCATCGCTGGAGCCGTTGATCGCGAAGCCCTCCAGCCCGGGCAACGTCGTGCCGGTGCGGGATGTGGCGGGCGAGAGCCTGTACCAGGCCTACATCGGCAGCTCGGCCAATCCCGGCTACCGCGATTTCGCCATCGCGGCGCGCATGGCCGAGGGGCGGTCGGTGGCGAGCCACGTCTCGTTCGACCTGAACCCCACGTCCCGGTCCATGCTCCAGGACCTGATCCGGGAGGGGCTGCTGACGCACCTCATCGAGGCGGGCGGGCGCCTGCACCAGGCCGGGTGCAACGGCTGCATCGGCATGGGCCAGGCCCCCGCCAGCGGGCAGAACAGCCTCCGCACCACGCCCCGGAACTTCCCCGGCCGCTCCGGCACGAAGGAGGACTCGGTCTTCCTGTGCAGCCCCGAGACCGCGACCGCGTCGGCGCTGGCCGGGACGATCGTCGACCCCAGGGACTGGGCCGCCGGGGTGGGTATGGCGTACCCGCGCATCGACCCGCCCTCCCGCCGCGCCGGCTGGGACGAGCGGCTCCTGGTCCCGCCGCCCGAGGACGAAGGCCCGCCGCCCGAGCTGGTGAAGGGGCCCAACATCGTATCGCTCCCGGACCTGGAGCCCGTCCCCGACGATCTCGAGGCCCCCGTCCTCCTCAAGGTCGGGGACGACATCTCCACCGACGAGATCCTCCCCGCCGGCTCGAAGATCCTGCCCTTCCGGAGCAACATCCCGGCGATCGCCGAGTTCACGTTCGGCCAGGTGGACGAGACGTACCCCGCGCGGGCGAAGCCGACGATGAAGGCGGGCGGGCACGTCGTCGTCGGGGGGCGGAACTACGGTCAGGGCTCCAGCCGCGAGCACGCGGCCCTGGCGCCCCGCTACCTCGGGCTACGCATGGTCATCGCCCGGGAGTTCGCCCGCATCCACCGCCAGAACCTGGTGAACTTCGGCGTGGTCCCCGCCACGTTCGACGACGGGCCCGATTACGACGCCATCGAACAGGGCGACGTGCTCCGGGTGGCGGGTCTGCGCGGGGCCCTCCAGGCCGGCGCACCCATCCGGGTGGAGAATACGACGAAGGGCACCGCCTTCACCGTGTCCGCCCGCCTCTCCCCCCGCGAGCGCGATGTCCTCCTCGCCGGCGGCATCACCGCCTGGGTCGCCGCGGACCGCTAGGGTCCCGAGTCAGACATCTAGCGGCGCAGCGTGTCCGCCAGGTCGGACCGGGCCACCCGCCGGGCCGGCACCCAGGTGGCCAGCCCGGCGACCGCGGTCAGCACGAGGAGGACGGTCAGCAGCGTGGCGGGATCGGATGGCTCCACGCCGAACAGCAGCCCGGAGAGCGCCCGGCTGCCGGCGAGGGTCGCGGCGGCGCCCAGGGCCAGCCCGGCCAGGACCGGCGCCATCCCCCAGCCGAGGGCCGTGCGCTCCAGCCCGCCGGGCGATGCCCCCAGAGCGAGCCGGACGCCGAACTCGTGGACGCGGGCCCGCGTCGTGTACGCCATCACGCCGTAGACGCCCACCGCGCCCAGGAGCAGCGCCAGGACGCCGAGGGCGGCCAGCAGACCCGCGATCAGACGCGTCTCCGCCACCGACTCGGCCCGCACGTCCGTGAGCGGGCGGATCTCGGGGATGGGGACGGCGTCGTTGACGGACCAGACGGCTCGTCGCACGGGATCCGCCAGCGCGGCCACCGCCCCCGGGTTCTGCGCCCGCACCATCAGGTACATCGACGTGAGGGGATACTGGGCGTGGGGCCGGTACATCTCGGGCTCGGGCGCCCGGTCGAGCGCGTGCTGCCGCACGTTCTCCACCACGCCGACCACGCGGAACGGCAGCGTGCCGAAGATCCGCACTTCCTTGCCGATGGGGTCCTGTCCCGGCCAGTGCCGCTCCGCCAGCGCGCGGTTGATGAGGCCCACGGGCTCGGCGTTCTCGTCGTCCGTGGCCGTCAGCGTCCGGCCCCGGACGAGTCGGATGCCCATGAGCTCGAAGTAATCCGGGAGCACCACCCGGAAGTTGGCCGCCGGCAGCGGCTGGTCCGCCCGCGGCTCGAAGCCTTCCGCCAGGTAGGGGAAGCGCCAGTTGTTCGGCGTCAGCGGCAGCAGGTGGATCCCCGACGCGCCGGCGACCCCCGGCACCGCCTGCACCGCCTCCATCAACTCACGGTGGTAGGCCCGCTGGGCGTCGGCGCTCGTGAACCGGCTCTCCGGCGGCGTGACCAGGACTTCCAGCACGCCCTCCGCGTCGAACCCCGGATCCGTGTTGTAGAGGCGCCAGAAGCTGTTCGCCATGAGCCCCGCGCCGGCCACCAGGATCACCGCCAGCGCCGTCTCCGCGGTCACCAGTCCCCGGTTCAGCCGGTGCCGGCCATGGGACGTCCCCCCCCGGCCTTCCGACCGCAGGCCCGCGACGGCCTCGCGCCGGGCGTTCCGCAGCGCCGGCAGCAGACCGAAGAGCGCCGCGGACAGCAGCGACACGCCCAGCGAGAAGGCCAGCACCGTCCCGTCCATGCCCGCGGCCGCCGTGCGGGGCAGCCGCGTCGCCAGCTCCGGCGCCAGCGCGGACAGGCCCCAGGCCGCGGCCAGCGCACCCAGCGCGCCCCCGATCAGGCCCAGGACGACGCTCTCCGTCACCCCCTGCCGGACCAGCCGGCGCCGGCTCGCGCCCAGCGCCTTCCGGACCGCCATCTCGGGGCCCTGCCCGGCGCCCCGGGCCAGCAGCAGGTTCGCCACGTTCACGCACGCGATCACCAGCACCAGCCCCACCGCGCCGAAGAGCAGCCACAGCGTGCGGCTCGTGGCGCCCGCGATCTGCTGCCGCAGGGGAACGACCTCCGCCCGCGCCACCGCGTCCTCGTGGAACAGACCCGGGTGCTCCGCCCGGAGCCGCCGCGCCATCCCCCGCACTTCCGCCGATGCACGCTCCAGCGTCACCCCCGGCGCCAGCCTCGCGTACACGTGGTTCACGTACCACGAGCTGTCCGTCGCCACCGTCCGCGGCGGCCGGGCCAGCGGCACCCAGGCGTCCGCCTCCTGCCACGGCGAACGCCAATCCGGCGGCAGCACACCGACCACCCGCCGCGATGTCCCCTGGCCGTGGGCTTCCAGCGGGATCACCCGCCCGATCACCCCCGGGTCACCGTCGAAGCGACGCTGCCAGAATCCGTGGCTCAGCACCACCACCTCCGACCGCGACGGGTCCTCCTCCTCCGCCAGGAAAGACCGCCCCAGCGCCGGCCGCACCCCCAGGACGTCGAAGAAGTCCACGCCCACCATCCCCACCGGGATCCGCTCCGGCTCCCCCTCCCCGCTCAGCGCGAACGTCCACTGCGACAGCCCCGACACTCCTTCCAGCGACGATGCCGCCTCGAAGTGCTCCGCCAGCTCCTTGTTGAAGTTCTGCGACGGCCACACCGCCACCAGCCGCCCCGGCTCCGCGTACGGCAGCGGCCGCAGCGCCACCCCGTTCAGCAGCGAGAAGATCCCCACGTTGGCACCGATCCCCAGCGCCAGCGTCACCACCGCCACCACCGCGAACCCCGGCTCCCGCCGCAGCCGCCGGAGTGACAGTCGAACGTCCTTCACGAACGCATCCATGATCGATCCAGGTCCGGTCCGTTGAGTGCCGCCCCGCGCGTCCATTCCCGCCACCGCCTGTCCGTTTCCGGACACCCGGCGAACCGTGTCGCTGCTACTTCCGCCGCCCCGCCCTGCGATCCTCCACGTAGCGCCGGTGCGCCTCCTCGTTCGAGCGCCACGGCTTCCGCTCGAAGTAGCTCCGGGTCATCTCTGACACCTGCGGGGAGAGGATGATCAGGGCGATCAGGTTGGGGATGATGACGATCCCCAGGAAGACATCGCCCAGGTCCCAGATGACGGTGAGGGGGAGCAGCGCGCCGATGAAGTGGATCAGGACGAAGACCATCTTGTACGGCAGGATCGCCTTGCGGCCGAACAGGTAGTTGGCGCATCGGTCGCCGTAGTAGCTCCACGCGATGGCGGTGGAGATGGCGAACAGGAGCACGCTGATGATGACGATGAACTGGCCGAACTCGCCGGGCAGCCCTCGCTGGAACCCGAGCATGGTGAGGGGGGCGCCGGACTCCACGGCCTCGCCGAAGAGCGACCGGTACTCCTGCTGATCGTCCCCTCGTGCGATGCCGGTGGCCGGGCTGAGCTCGCCGGTGAAGGGGCGGGTGAGGGCGGGGTCGGTGTAGAGCCGTTCCACGGCCACCTCGTGCCAGGCCAGGACCACGTCCTGGGGGCCGGTCCCCACCGGCAGCCCGTCCGAGTAGCGGATCGACGGGGGGCGCGTGGCGGCGGTCCGGCCGCGGCCGGTCTCGTCGACGGTCACCCAGGAGAGGTCGCCGCCGCCGATCGTGAGCTGGGTGGGGACCCGCGCGTTGTAGGCGCCGGTCATGATGATGACCAGCCCGGTCATCGTGCAGATGACGATGGTGTCGATGAACGGCTCCAGGAGCGCGACCACGCCCTCGGAGACCGGCTCATCGGTCTTGGCCGCGGAGTGGGCGATGGGCGCGGAGCCCTGCCCGGCCTCGTTGGAGAAGAGGCCGCGTCGCACGCCCCACATGAGCGTGACCAGGAACGCCCCGACGCCCGTGCCCGCCACGCCGGCCGACGGGTTGAAGGCCTCGCGGAAGATGAGCGCGAACGTCCCGGGGATCGCCCCGAGGTTCGCGATGATGATGAAGAGGGCGCCCAGGACGTAGATGGCCGCCATCACCGGGGCCAGCACGCCGGTGACGCGGCCGATCCGCTTGATCCCGCCGAGGATCACCGCGGCGACCACGCTGGCGGTGACGAGCCCGGTGATCCACGCCGGAATGCCGAATTCCGTCTGCATGGTGTCGGCGACGGTGTTGGCCTGGATCCCGTTCCCCGTGAGGAATGCGGTGATGCCCAGGAGCGCGGCGAAGAGCACCGCCATCCACTTCCACTGCGGGCCCAACCCCCGCTCGATGTAGTACATGGGGCCGCCCGAGACGCTCCCCTCCCACTTGTGCGCGTCCAGGTCCGGCCCGACGTCGCGGTATTTCTGGGCCAGCGTGACCTCGGTGTACTTCGTCGCCATCCCCAGGAACGCCGTCATCCACATCCAGAAGAGGGCCCCGGGGCCGCCGAAATGGAGCGCGATGGCCACGCCGGCGATATTGCCGATCCCGACGGTCGCGGAGAGCGCGGTCGTCAGCGCCTGGAAGTGGGAGACATCCCCCGGCTCGTCGGGGTCGTCGTACCGGCCCGACGTGACGGCGAACCCGTGGCCGAGCCGGCGGATCTGGATGAAGCCGAAGCGGAGGGTGAGGTAGAACCCCGTGCCGAGCAGCAGCATCACCACCAGGGGGATGGTCTCCCCCTGGACCGGGATCCCGAAGTCCCATACCCAGTACCCGACTTCGTCGACGAACCAGCTGAGGATGTCTTCCATGAACCGTTCGGTTAGGGGGTGCGGTGCGTGCCCGGCCGTGGCCGGCCCCGACCTGCTCTGGCTGGGAAGTCGGCCAAGTGTACAACGCCCCACGCCATGAGGCCAGAACCCCGGCCGACTTGGCCCCGGGTGGCCCACGCTCCACATTCCGGCCATGACCGAACCCACCGGCCGGACCCTCGACCCCGACGTCCTCCCCCTCGCACCGCTGATCTATATCGCGTGGGCCGACCGTCACCTCTCCCGCGGGGAGACCGCGGCGATCCGCCGCATCGTCCGGGACCCGCGCTGGCGCGAGTCGCCCGCGGCCCGCGCCGTGGAGGCGTGGCTCGACCCGAGGAACCCGCCGTCCGCGGCGGAGCTCCAGGAGCTCCTGGAGGCCGTCCGCGCCTACGCCGCCGACCTCCCCCCGGACCGGCGCCGCTCCCTGGTCCGGCTCGGCCAGGCCATCGCCGCGGCCACCCCCGATCCGCAGCCGTTCTGGACCCGCGAAGAGGTCGTGGCGGCCATGACAGCGGTCGAGGAGGCCCTCGGCGTCGTGCCCGAAGAAGCGGCGCGGGCGCTGGTGGACGAGGCGCACGGGGCCGCGCAGGAAGCCGGAGGCCCGGCGGAGCGGCCACGACGGTCGTTCGACCCCGCCCCCCTCCAGCGGCTCCTCGAGGCCGACTTCCCCGCGCTCCGGGCCGAGGTGAAGGAGCTCCTGCGGCAGCCGTCCTTTCAGGCCGACCCGGGACAGGACGCGGCCGCCTACCGCCGGCAGGTCATGGGGTGGCTCCGGCTCCTGGCCGACCGGGGCTACGGCGCCCTCGGCTTTCCGCCCGAGTACGGCGGGCGCGGCGACATCGCCGCCGCCATCGCGGTCTTCGAGACCGTGGCCCTCCGGGACCTGTCCCTCACGGTGAAGTTCGGCGTGCACTTCGGCCTCTTCGGCGGGAGCGTTCTCCTGCTCGGTACGGAGCGGCACCACTCCCGATGGCTCCGGGAGATCGCCACCCTCGAGCTCCCCGGCTGCTTCGCCATGACCGAGACCGGGCACGGCTCCAACGTGCGGGAGATCCGCACCACCGCCCGCTACGATGCCCGCACCGGCGAGTTCGTCCTCGCCACGCCGGACGACGCGGCCCGCAAGGACTACATCGGGAACGCGGCCGTCCACGGCCGCATGGCCACGGTCTTCGCCCAGCTCGAGGTCGGCGGCGAGTCCCACGGGGTGCACGCCCTGCTGGTCCCGCTCCGGGACCCGGAAGGGCGCGCCCTCCCGGGGATCCGCATCGAGGACTGCGGCCACAAGGCGGGGCTCAACGGCGTCGACAACGGCCGCATCTGGTTCGACTCCGTCCGGGTCCCCCGCGACAACCTCCTGGACCGGTTCGCCACCGTCTCCGGGGACGGCGTCTATTCCAGCCCCATCGTGAGCCCCGGCCGCCGCTTCTTCACCATGATCGGGACCCTGGTGGCCGGCCGGATCAGCATTGCCGCCGCGGCCAACAGCGCGGCCAAGGTCGGGCTGGCCACCGCCGTCCGCTACACGGACCGCCGGCGGCAGTTCGGCCCGGCCGGGGAGCCGGAGATCCCGGTGCTGGATTACCTTCACGTGCAGCGGCGCATCATCCCGCGCCTGGCCACCACCTACGCGCTCCACTTCGCGCTGCGGAGCCTGGTGCACCGGTACGCGGCGAAATACGGGGAGCACGACCGCGAGGTGGAGGCGCGCGCGGCCGGGCTGAAGGCCTACGCCTCCCGCCACGCCCTCGACACGCTCCAGGCCTGCCGCGAGGTGTGCGGCGGCGCGGGCTACCTCTCCGAGAACCCGTTCGGCCGCCTCCGGGCCGACACCGACGTCTTCACGACGTTCGAGGGCGTGAACGTCGTCCTGTACCAGCTCGTGGCGAAGGCGCTGCTCACGGAGTTCCGGGACGAGATGGCGGATCTTCGGCTGTGGGACGCGGTACGATGGGTCGCCGGGCAGGCGGCTACGCGGGTGACCGAGCTCAACCCCGTCGCGACGCGGCGGACGGACCGGGACCATCTCCTCGACCCCGGCTTCCACGCGGCGGCGCTGGAATACCGGGAGGGTCGGCTCCTGGGGTCGCTGGCGCGGCGACTGAAGCGTCGGATCGACACAGGGATGGATTCGTTCGACGCCCTGAACGAGGTGCAGGACCACGTCGTGGTGGTCGCCCGGGCCCACGTCGAGCGGGTCGTCCTCGAGCGCTTCCGGGACGGGATCGGGGACGTGGAGGAAGACGAGCTGCGGGGCCGCCTCGACCGCCTCGCGGCGCTGTTCGCGCTCCACGCCATCGAGGAGGACCGGGGCTGGTACCTGGAAGCCGGATACCTGGAAGCGCCCAAGGCCGGCGCCATCCGGGCACTGGTGACCGACCTGTGCGGGGACGTGCGGACGGACGCGGTGGCGCTGGTGGACGCGTTCGGGATCCCCCTCGAGCTGCTCGGCGCGAGCGCCCGGTGACCACGAGGGGCTCTCGCGCGGCGCGGTCCCGGACCACGTGGCTGCCGCGGCGTGGCGCTTGCACGGAGCGGAAGCGATAATGAAAGGGACGGAGCCCATGAGCAGACCGAGCACCACCACCACCCGCGCCGGACTGGCGCTGACGCTGGCCGCCGCGGTGCTGGCCACCGCGGTGCTGGCCACCGCGGTGCTGGCCGTCGCCGTGCTGGCCGCCGCCGTGATGGGGGCGACGCCGGCCGCGGCGCAGTCGGGCCCGCTGGGGACGCCCATCCGAGCCCAGCCGCTCGGCGCCGCGGTCGAGACGGCGGACGGGCCCGTGGCCTTCCTCGCCCATCAGCTCTCGTTCGCCCGCGTCGTCGACGCCCGCGACTCCACCGACATGCGGCTGCGCGTGGCGTTCGCGGAAACGGGGGTGCCCTACCCGGCGCGGGAGATCTTCCTCCGCGTGTTCAAGCACGAGCGGGAGATCGAGGTATGGGGGCGCGCTCACGCGGACGCCCCGTTCACGCTGGTCCGGAGCTATCCCGTCTGCTCGCTCCCCGGCCAGCTCGGGCCGAAGCGCCAGATGGGCGACCTGCAGGTGCCCGAGGGGTTCTACTACATCGACGAGTTCAACCCGCGGAGCGAGTTCCATCTCTCGCTCCGCGTCAACTACCCGAACACGGCGGACCGGCTCCGTCGCAACGCCCTCACCCTCGGCGGCGACATCTTCATTCACGGCGGCTGCGCCACCGTGGGCTGCGTCCCCATCGAGAACCGCAACATCGAGGAGGTCTACTGGCTCGCCGCCCAGGCCACCGACGCGGGGCAGCGGCTGATCCCCGTCCACATCTTCCCGGCGCGGCTCGACCACGGCAACCTCCGCTGGCTCCGGGAGACCTTCGAGCCGGAGCCCGACCTGCTCCGGTTCTGGCGCAATCTCGCGGAGGGCTACGCCTACTTCGAGGAGACCCGGCTCGTCCCCTGGGTCACCGTGGCCGAGAACGGGGCCTACGCGGTCCCGCAGCGACCCGTCCTCGCCGCCGATACGGTCCCGGACGCCCGGCCGGCGGTCGATTCCCTCACGGCCCCCGGCGTGCTCGGCACGGCGGCCGACTCGGTGGGCGGGGGGGCTTCCGGCGCCACCGGTCCCGCCGGGGCGGGGTCCGGCGGCGGGTCCGGCGGGGGTTCTGGCGGCGGACACCGCTGACGGCACGCCCCCACCTCCCCCACCTCCCCCACGGCGCCGGGAGGATTGACAGGCAACAGCCTGTGTTGTAGCATCGAGGGTGGCCGCACCAGGCCTCGCTGGTCTCTCTCCGCATCAAAAAAGCACCGGACAGGCGATGATTGCCTATTTCACCCGCGTAGCCTGCGTCTGCGCGACCGTTTCGTTCATGGTTGCGCTCCCCGCATCCGCCCGCGGCCAGGTCCCGACGTCCGGGGCCAGCCACGTCGTATCGCGCATCCTGCTGGAGTGGGCGATCGCGGAGCGGGCGGCTGCGCCCGTGGCGCCGGCCGCCGGCAAGGCCGCGCGCGGCCCGGTGGGACAGCCGCTCGAGGGGGACGCGGTGGCGGCCCCCGACCGGGCGGCGGTCGACCCGCTGCGACAGCCGCTGGTCCGGGAGGCCGTGGAGCGACTTCTCACGATCCGCTCCGGGGCCACCCGGGACTTCCTCGCCCGTCAGCTCCAGTTCCCCCGGGTCCGCCGTGCGTTCGAAACGCGCGATGAGCGGGTCGCGCGCATGTTCCGGGATGCCGGGGTGTCCGCCCCCGAGGTCTTCTTCCGCGTGTTCAAGCGGGAGCTGCTCCTGGAGGTATGGGTGCGGGACCGCGAGGCGGAGACGTTCGACCTCCTGAGCACCTATCCGGTGTGCCGGGTGTCGGGGCGCATGGGCCCGAAGCGCCGCGAGGGGGACCAGCAGGTCCCGGAAGGCTTCTACGAGATCGACCTGCTGAACCCCAGCAGCGACTATCACCTCTCCATGCGCGTGGACTACCCGAACGCCGTCGACGAGGCCCGGGGCGGAGGCGAGCGCCTCGGGGGCGACATCTACATCCACGGCGGCTGCGAGACCATCGGCTGCGTTCCGGTCACGGACCGCTGGATCGAGGAGCTCTACCTCGTGGCGATCCACGCCCGCGACGCGGGGCAGGAGAGCATCCCCGTCCACATCTTCCCCACCCGCCTCGACAGCGCCGGCCTGGCCTGGCTGGCGACCACCTACGGGACCCGGTTCGTCGACTTCCCGTTCTGGCAGAACCTCCAGGAGGGGTATCTGTCCTTCGAACGGAGCGGCATCGTGCCCGCCGTGGCATACGACGGCGCCCGCTACGCCTTCCCCCTGCCTTCCACGCCAGTCCCGCCAGCTCCCGCACCCCCATCCGGCGTCGCCGCGGAGGGCGGAGGCTGACCTCGCCTCGCCGCTCTTAACGGCTCGTCTGCTCGCGTCGTCTGTACTTCGGGGTGCCGAGGACGGGACCCGGGATTCGAAGACGAGGGAGGACGCATGAGCAGCATCAAGCAGGCGATGGTCGCGGTGGCCGCGGTCGCGCTCCTCGCCATGCCGGCGACGGCGCAGGGGCGGCGCGGTGGAGCGGGCCCGGATGGGCGGCCCGGATGGGACGGGCCCGGCTCCATGGCACGCAACCCCGTCACCATGCTCCTGGAGCGCCGCGAGGCGCTGGAGCTGACGGCGGACCAGGTCCGACAGCTCGAGACCATCCAGGCGCGGGTGGAGCAGGAGAACGCGCCGCGCATCGCGCGGCTCCGGGAGGCCCTCGGCGACCGGCCGGCCCGTGACCTGACCGCGGAGGAGCGGGCGCAGCTGCGGGACCGGATGGGGGAGCTCCAGCCGGTGCGGGACGAGCTGCGGGAAACGAACCGGGCGGCGATGGCGGAGGCCCGGGACCTCCTCACCCCCGAACAGGCGACGGCGCTCCGGGCCGCCATGCGGCGAGGCTCGCGCGACGGCGGCCCCGGGGCCCGCATGGGCGAAGGCCGTCAGCCGCGGCACCGGCCCGCGGGCCGCCCCGGCGGCGGGACGCCCCGGCTGCCCTAGCGTCGGGACGCCGGCGGACGGCACGCTGGTGGAGGTGATGCGCGCGCGCTACGCCTCCGCCAGCGCCCGCCGGAACAGCCACCACGAGACCAGCCCTCCGAGCACGATCCAGAGCACGCCCCACACGGCGGTCGGCACGCCCGTGAGCTGCGCCAGCATGCGGGCGTCCGACTCCAGGTACGGCCGGTCCAGTACGTCGCTCTTGATGTCCAGCAGCGCGTACAGGCAGGACGTCAGCCCGAGCGCCGTGAGCACGAGCACGTGCACCGGCCGCCCCGCCGACCGCAACGCCACCATCGCCCCGCCGAAGAGCGCGCCGAAGAGGATCCCGAACGGGTTCCGGACGAGCAGCGCCGTCAGCACCAGAACGGCCGCGCCGATCAGGGTCGTCGAGTCGCGGGGCGCCGGCCGTCGCGCCCGGGCCAGCAGCAGGATGAGCGCGCCGAAGACGAGGCTCCCGAGGTACCCCGCGGAAAGGGTCAGGAACGCGTTCCCACCCGGGCAGTAGCACACGCCCCCCTGGTCCGGCGTGACCACGATCCGCTGCACCACCCCGCCCGTGGCCACCGCCGCCGCCGCGTGCCCCACCTCGTGGAGAAGGACGACGAACAGCTTGACCGGGTAGATCACCGGCGACCACCAGAGCACCCAGATGACCGTCAGCCAGACCGTGAGCCCCAGCAGGAACAGGACCTTCCGCTTCGTCGCCCGCTTCAACCCGGATTTCAGGAGTTCAGAGTTCAGAGTACAGAGTTCAGGCGGCCCCCCCGGCTACTCCTGGAACGACCCGAGCACCTCGAGCACCCGGTCGATGTCCCCTTCCGTGTGGTCCGCGTTGACCTGGAAGCGGATCTCCTCGTCCCCCTCCGGCACGACGGGGAACGTCAGCCCCGTCGCCAGGATCCCGCCCTCGTGCAGGTGCTGCACGAGGGCGCGGGTCCGGCCGGTGTCCCTCACCATCAGGGGGACGACCGGATGGTCGCCCGGGATGGTCTCGAGGCCGAGGCCGCGGAGTCCTTCCTCCAGCCGCTTCGTCAGCCGCCGGAGGTTGTCCAGGAGCTGCCTGCCCAGGGGGCTGTCCAGGATCTGGAGCGACGTCGTCGCGGCCCGTGCCTCGCCGGGTGTGATGGGATTCGAGTAGATGTAGAAGGGCGAAGTCTCGCGCAGGAAACGGATCGCCCCCTCGTTCGCGACGACGTATCCGCCGTTGACCCCGAAGGCCTTCCCGAGCGTGCCCACCAGGATGTCCACCCGCGCGCCCGTGTACTCCTCCGTCCCGCGCCCCGTCTCGCCGAAGGCGCCGACGCCGTGGGAGTCGTCCACGACGACGACCGCGTTCTCCTCGAACCGGCCATCGTATTTCCGCGCGATGCGGACGATCTCCAGGAGGGGCGCGTGGTCGCCGCGCATGCTGAAGATCCCGTCCGTGACCACCATCAGGCGCTTCCCCTTGCCCACCGCGTCGGCGCACGCGCGGTCCAGCGCGTCCAGGTCGAGGTGGGGGTAGACGGCCTTGTCCGCCGGGCGCGCCAGGCGCATCGCGTTGATGATGCAGTTGTGGTTCAGCGCGTCGCTGACCAGGATGGTCTCCGCCGTGATCAGCGGCGCCAGGATCCCCACGATGGTGGCGTAGGCCGAGCTGAAGATCATCGCGGCTTCCCGGCCGTGGAACGCCGCCAGCTCCCGTTCCAGCTCGATGTGGGCCTCGTACGTGCCGCTGATGAACCGCACCGCGCCCGGGCCGGCCCCGCAGGCACGGCTGCCCTCCTCCTCCGCTTCGATCACCTCGTTGCGGAGCCCCAGACCCAGGTAGGAGTTCGAGTTCATGCGGATGAACTGCCTGTCCCCCTCGCCCCGCAGCATGAAGCGCGGTCCCCGCCCCTCCGTCGGCGGGATCACGCGTGTCACGACCGCCTCCGCTCCCTTGGCGCGGCCCTCCGCGTACAGCTGCTCGACCTCGGTGTCGAGCAGCCTGGTCAGCCTGTCCAGCGCCATTCTTCTCCGTCCCTCCGGTGACACCCTTTGACCACGGGCGAGGATCGTACGCGCGGCGGGGGATCGAGGGCAAGCAGAGGCGCCGCGCGCTGGATCGTGCGGCGGGCGCGAAGGCTGCGCGGCGGGTCAGCCTCGCGCGCTGTCCCGTCCGGCGCCGAGCCGCTCCTCGAGGCGGGCGAGCATGTCCTCCACCATCGCCGGGAGGTCGTACGCGGCCTCCCACCCCCACTCCTCCCGGGCCGCCGAATCGTCCAGCCGTTTCGGCCAGCTGTCGGCGATGGCCTGCCGGACGGGGTCCACGGCGTAGTCGATCGTGAAGGCGGGGAGCTGTCTCCGGATGGCATCGGCCATCCGCTCGGGTGTGAGCTGCATGGCCGTCACGTTGAACGCGTTGCGGTGCTTCAGCCGGTCCGCGGGCGTGTCCATCAGCTCCATCGCCGCCCGCAGCGCGTCGGGCATGTACATCATGTCCAGCTGGGCGTCGGGAGCGAGCCAGCAGGTGTAGCGGCCGTCCCGGAGCGCGGCGTGGAAGATCTCCACGGCCCAGTCCGTGGTCCCGCCCCCCGGCGGCGCGACGTAGCTGATGAGGCCGGGGTAGCGGAGCCCCCGCGTGTCCACGCCCAGTCGGGCGTGGTAGTAGTCGCAGAGCAGCTCCGCCGCCACCTTCGTGACCCCGTACATCGTCGTGGGCCGCTGGATCGTGTCCTGGGGGGTGCCCTCCTGCGGCGTCGAGGGGCCGAAGGCGGCGATGGAGCTCGGGGTGAACACCGCGCAGCCGTGCGTTCGCGCGGTCTCCAGGACCGCGACCGTCCCCTCCATGTTCACGTGCCACGCCTTCCGCGGCACCTTCTCCCCCGTGGCCGAGAGGATCGCCGCCAGGTGATAGACGGTGTCGATCCCGTCCCCGGCCACGGCGCGCTCGACCGCGGCCGCGTCCGTGCAGTCCAGCCGCTCGTAGCGCGCGCCTTCCGGCAGCGGCGACGACGGGTCCTTGATGTCCGTGGCGATCACGGTCGCCCCCGCGTATCGATCGAGCAGCGCCGGGACCAGCTCCGTACCGATCTGCCCCGCCGCCCCGGTCACCAGGACCCGCTTCATCGCTTGCCGTGCCCCGTCCGCCGACCGCGGTCTCTCACGGGCTGCTCCTGCCGGAAGCGCCGGCTCACAGGCCCAGCAGGATGCGGGCGACCCGGGCCGCGATCCCCGCGTGGCCGATGTTGGACGTGTTGCCGAGCACGCTCACGACGATGCCGTCGTCGGGGAGTACGACCAGCATGGCGGTGGCCCCCATCGACCCGCCGCTGTGGGAGACCACACGGTGGCCGTCCAGCTCTCCGACCGACCAGCCGAGCCCGTACGACGACTCCCCTTCCGGCGTCTGCCGCCGCCAGCTCTCCGCGCGGGCCGCCTCGCTCAGCACGCGCCCCTCCAGCAGCCCCAGGGCGAAGCCCACCAGGTCCGCCGCGGTCGCCACCAGCCCGCCGCCGGCCCACTTGTTCGAGTTGTCCACCGCCGGCGCGTTGACCCACCCTTCCGCGGTGCGCTCGTAGTACGAGGCCCGGTGCGGGATGAGGGAGTCCTGCCACTCGGGCTGGAGGGAGAGGAGCCCGAGCGGGCGGACCACCTCGTCCCGCAGCACCTCCACCCACGGCCGCGCCGCCGCCGCCGCCGTGACGGCGCTCACCACGGTCCAGCCGTACGTCGAGTACGCGTAGTCGGTACCCGGCTCGAAGAGCAGGGAATCCGCCCAGAACACCGCCATGGGCGCCACCACGTCATCGTAGCGGACGGCGCTGGCGAACTCCTCACCGCGGTAGTGGCGGACGCCGGCCGTGTGGCTCATGAGGCGACGCGTGGTGATCCGGTCCCCCTGGGGCCTCGGGTACCCCGGGACGTAGCGCGACACCGGCGCGTCCAGGTCCAGCCGACCGCGGTCCACCAGCACCATCGCCGCCGCCCCTGCCACCGGCTTCGAGATGGAGCCGATCCGGGACACGGTCTCCGCCCGCATCGGGACCAGGGTTTCCAGGTTTGCGGTTCCGAACCCGCCGGTCCAGACCAGCCGCCCGTCCACGGCCAGCGCCGCCGAGATCCCCGCGACACCGGAGGTGTCCTGGTGTGTCCGCAGCGCTTCGACCGCCCGCTCCAGCCGGTCGCCCAGCGCTGTCGTGACGGGCGCGCCGAGCTGCGCCGCCGCCGGCGCTGCGCCGAAGAGCGCGCCCCCGGCGAGGGCGAGGAGCAGGAGGAGCGCGATCCGCTTGCACGCGTGTGTGGACATGGGTCCGGAGTGTTCGGGTGAATCGGGTTCTACGGCTTGAGGTCTCGCAGCCGCCGTCCCGCCTCTTCCAGCGTATCGAGCTTCTTGCAGAACGCGAAGCGGACCAGGTCCCGCCCCAGGTCCCGCTCGTGGAAGAAGCTGGACCCCGGCACCGGAGCGACGCCGATCTCCCGGGCCATCCGCCGCGCGAACGTGTTGTCGTCCTCGTCGGAGAGGCCGGAGAAATCGGCGAGGATGTAGTAGGCGCCCGCCGGCGGCGAGCAGTCGAACCCGGCCTGCGCGAGGGCGTGATGCAGGACATCCCGGCGGCGGCGGTAGTCGCTGGCGAGGGCGGCGTAGTAGTCGTCGCCGAGGGTCTCGAGCCCCGCCGCCACCGCGTCCTGCAGCGGCGCCGGCGCGCCGACCGTGAGGAAATCGTGGACCTTGCGGATCGCGTCGGTGATCCCGGGCGGCGCCACGATCCACCCGACCCGCCATCCCGTCACGCTGAACGTCTTGGAGGCGCCGCTGATCGTGACCGTCCGCTCCTTCATCCCCTCGAGCGAGGCCAGCGGGACGTGCTCGCCGTCGTAGAGGATGTGCTCGTAGATCTCGTCCGTGAACGCCACGGCATCGTGCTCCCGGCACAGCGCCGCGATCGCCCCCAGCTCGGCCCGGGACAACACCTGCCCGGACGGGTTGTTCGGCGTGTTCAGCACGATGGCCCGGGTCTCGGCGCTGAACGCGCCCCTCAGCCGGTCCAGGTCCAGGACGAACCGGTGCCCTCCCGCGTCGTGGGTCCGCTCCATCGGCACCCATACCGGCCGCGCCCCGCACAGGATCGCGTCCGGCCCGTAGTTCTCGTAGAACGGCTCCAGGACGACGACCTCGTCCCCCGGGTCCACCACCGCCAGCAGCGCCGAGGCCATGGCCTCCGTCGCGCCGCAGGTGACCGTCACCTCCCGGTCCGGGTCCACGTCCCACCCGTACCACCGGTCGTAGGTCTCCTGGAGCGCCCGCCGGATCCGCGGCGACCCCCACGTGACCGCGTACTGGTTCAGGTCCCGCCGGATCGCGTCGCACGCCGCCGCCTTCAGCGCGTCCGGCGCCGGGAAGTCGGGGAACCCCTGCGCGAGGTTGATCGCCTCGTGCATCGCCGCCACCCGGGTCATCTCCCGGATCACCGACTCCGTGAAGACGTGGGTGCGGCTCGCGGTGCGGGGGTGGGGAGTGTGCGTGGACATGGCTCCGGGAGCGTAAGGAGCCGTGGGAGGTTGGGCAAGGACGCGCACCACGGGGCTGGCCCCGCCGTACTCCGTTGGGCTCCTGACCGCTCGGTCCGGGGATCAGGGCGAGCAGCCGCGGGCCTCCCCCCGTTTGCGCCCGGAACGAAAAACGCGGAAGATGGAATCCTGGCTGAGAAGACCGGAACGCCGGGATGGAGGACCATGGCCGATCAGTTCGACAGCAAGTCGACCCTGCGAGTGGGGTCCCGCGATTACGAGATTCATCGTCTGGACGCGGTGGAGAAGCGCGGCCTGAGCATCGGGCGGCTGCCGTTCAGCCTGCGGATCCTCATGGAGAACCTGCTCCGCCACCAGGACGCGGCCGACACCGCGGCGGATGTGGAGGCGCTGGCGAAGTGGGACCCGTCGGCGGAGCCGGACCAGGAGATCGCGTTCACCCCCGCCCGGGTGCTCCTCCAGGACTTCACGGGCGTGCCGGCGGTGGTGGACCTGGCCGCGATGCGCGATGCCATGGCGCGCATGGGCGGCGACCCGACGCGGATAAACCCGCTCCAGCCGGCGGAGCTGGTGATCGACCATTCCGTGCAGGTGGACGAGTTCGGGACGCGCTACGCGTTCGACACCAACAGCGAGATGGAGTACCGGCGCAACCAGGAGCGGTACGCGTTCCTGCGCTGGGGGCAGAAGGCGTTCGACAACTTCCGGGTCGTGCCGCCGGAGACCGGGATCGTGCACCAGGTGAACCTGGAGTACCTGGCCCGGGTGGTGTTCGGGGACGGGGGCAAGGCGTATCCGGACACGCTGGTGGGCACCGACTCCCACACGACGATGGTGAACGGGCTGGGCGTCCTGGGCTGGGGCGTGGGCGGGATCGAGGCCGAGGCCGCGATGCTGGGGCAGGCCGTCAGCATGCTGATCCCGCAGGTGGTCGGGTTCCGCCTGGAGGGCGAGCTCCCCGAGGGCTCCACGGCCACCGACCTCGTTCTCCGGGTCACGGAGATGCTCCGCAAGAGGGGCGTCGTGGGACGGTTCGTCGAGTTCTACGGCCCCGGGCTCGAGCGACTCCCGCTCGCCGACCGCGCGACCATCGGCAACATGGCGCCCGAGTACGGCGCCACGTGCGGGATCTTCCCGGTGGACGAGGAGACGCTCCGCTACCTCCGCTTCACGGGCCGTGACGAGGACCACGTGAAGCTGGTCGAAGCGTACATGAAGGAGCAGGGGCTGTTCCACACGAAGGACACCCCCACGTCGGACTACACGGACACCCTCCAGCTGGACCTCTCCACCGTGGAGCCCAGCCTGGCGGGGCCCAAGCGGCCGCAGGACCGGATCCGGCTCAGCGACTCCAAGCGCGCGTACCGCGAGGCCCTGCCGACGCTGGCGCCGGGCGCGCTCCGGGGCGTGACGGAAGGGGGCACCGGCGCGAGCACCACCGCCGAGAACGCCGGGTCCGGTGCGGCCGCGGGCGCGGCGCTGGCCCAGCGCACTGGCGGCGTGCGCGTGAGGTACGGCGGCGCCGAGTTCGAGCTGAGCCACGGCGACGTGGTCATCGCGGCCATCACGAGCTGCACGAACACGTCGAACCCCTCGGTCATGGTGGCCGCGGGGCTGCTGGCGAAGAAGGCGGCGGAGCGGGGGCTGCGCCGGAAGCCGTGGGTGAAGACGTCGCTGGCGCCCGGGTCCAAGGTCGTGATGGACTACCTGACGGAGGCCGGCCTGATGCCGGCGCTGGAGGAGCTGGGCTTCCACCTGGTGGGCTACGGCTGCACCACGTGCATCGGCAACAGCGGCCCGCTCCCGGAGGAGGTCAGCGCGGCCATCAAGGAGGGTGACCTCGTCGCCTGCAGCGTGCTGAGCGGGAACCGCAACTTCGAAGGGCGGATCAACCCCGACGTGCGCGCCAACTACCTGGCCTCGCCGCCGCTCGTGGTGGCGTACGCGCTGGCCGGCACCATGGACATCGACCTGTACAACGAGCCGCTGGGGGAGGGGAGCGACGGCCGGAGCGTGTTCCTGAAGGATGTCTGGCCGACGCAGATGGAAGTGCAGAAGACCATGGCGGAGTCCGTTCTCTCCGAGCAGTTCACGCGCCAGTACGCCAGCGTGTTCGAGGGGGACGCGCGCTGGAAGGACCTGCCGGTGCCGGAGGGCGAGCGCTTCGCGTGGAACGAGAAGTCCACCTACGTGAAGGAGCCGCCGTATTTCGCGGACATGGGCGCGGCCCCCGCGCCGGTGCACGACATCGTCGGTGCGCGCGTGCTGGCCCTGATGGGCGACAGCATCACCACCGACCACATCTCCCCCGCCGGCTCGATCTCCCGGTCGAGCCCCGCGGCGAAGTACCTCATGAGCCACGGCGTGGAGCCGAAGGACTTCAACTCGTACGGGAGCCGCCGGGGCAATCACGAGGTGATGATGCGGGGCACGTTCGCGAACGTGCGGTTCCGCAACCGGCTGACGCCGGAGAAGGAGGGCGGCTGGTCGCGACACCTGCCGGACGGGAAGGAGGCCAGCATCTTCGACGTCGCCATGAAGTACCGCGACGAGGGGACACCGCTGATCGTGATCGCCGGGAAGGAGTACGGGACCGGGTCGTCGCGGGACTGGGCCGCGAAGGGGCCCGCGCTGCTGGGCGTCCGCGCGGCCATCGCCGAGACGTACGAGCGGATCCACCGGAGCAACCTGGTGGGCATGGGCGTGCTCCCGCTGCAGTTCGAGGCCGGGGAGACCGCCGGGTCCCTGGGGCTGACGGGCGAGGAGGTCTACGCGATCACCGGCCTGCCGGCGGCGATCGCCGAGCGGGCGGAGCGGCGGGTGATGGTCGTCGCCGGGAAGGACGGGAAGCGGAAGGAGTTCACCGCCCGGGTCCGGCTGGACACCCCGCAGGAGGTGGAGTACTACCGCCACGGCGGCATCCTGCAGTACGTCCTTCGGCAGCTCCTGAAGGCGTAAGGAGCCTCCGTGCCGATGAGCTGACCGGATGCCGTCGAAGTTTCCCCGCCCGGAGAGGGTCGAGCCCAGCGAGGATGGCCGCCGGCTCCGCATCGTCTGGCGGGACGGCCACGTGAGCGAGTACGAGCCCCGGCGGCTCCGCCTCGCCTGCCCCTGCGCCGGGTGCATCGAGGAAATGACGGGCCGGCCGCTCCTGGACCCCGCCACCGTCCCGCAGGACGTGATGCCCGCGGCCATCCAGTATGTAGGCCGCTACGCACTCCGCTTCGAGTGGAGCGACGGCCACGACACCGGGATCTACCCCTGGGACCTGCTGCGCCGCGTCTGCCCGTGCGAGGCGTGCGCCTGATGGGGCTCCGCTCGCTCTTCCACGCGCTGTTCACCGCCGGGAAGGGCGTCGTGCGGGGGATGGACATCGAGCTCCTCGAGCGGGAAGCGGGCAACGACCCGCTCGTCCTCTTCGACCGCTGGTTCCGGGACGCCCGCGAGGCCGGTCTCTACCTGGCCGAAGCGATGACGCTGGCCACGGCCACGCCCGGCGCGGCGCCCTCCGCCCGGCTGGTCCTGCTGAAGAGCTTCGGGCCGGACGGCTTCGTCTTCTTCACCAATTACGACAGCTGCAAGGCGGCCGAGCTGGACGCGAACCCCCGTGCGTCGCTGGTCTTCCACTGGGCCACGCTGCACCGCCAGGTGCGGGTGTCCGGCCCCGTCGAGCGGACCACCCGCGCGGAATCCGAGGAGTATTTCCGCACGCGCCCCCGCGGGAGCCGGATCGCCGCCTGGGCGTCGAACCAGAGCGGCGTGCTGCGAGACCGGGCCGAGATCGAGCGGCGCTTCCGGGAGGTGGAGGAGGAGTACGCGGGGACCGACGTGCCGCTCCCCCCGTTCTGGGGCGGCTACCGCCTGCGCCCGGAGAGCATCGAGTTCTGGCAGGGGCGCGTGAACCGCTTGCACGACCGCCTGGTGTTCACCCCCGATCTCCGGGGCGGGCCGGGCGGATGGACGGTGCACCGGCTGAGCCCGTGAGGGGGCCGGGCGCCCCCCACCCCCGCGCCTCCGGCGCCCAGCTCCGCTCCACGCGCTCCCCGCGCACGCCGTGCACGTCCGTCTGGAGATTGACCGACACGCACACGTGGTTCGGGATGATCCGCACGCGCTCGCCCACGCTCGGGCGCCACTCGGTGCGGGACAGGTCCAGCACCCCGTGCTCCTCTGACAGCCGCGCCACCCTCACGTCCGGACGGTCCAGCAGCTCGCCGAAGCCGCCACCGTCCTCCGCCCGCAGCGGGTCGCTCGACAGCGCCTTCGATCCCGCGTCCACCACCGCCTGCCCCGGCACCGCGGTGCTCACGACCGTGGCCAGGATGGTGTACGCGCAGTCATCGCGCGCGCACGCGCCGATGGCCGCCGTCGTCCGGTCGTTGAACACGTACGTCCCCGGCCGGATCTCCGTCTGGCCCGGCACCTCGTGGGATCGGAACGCCGTCGGCGTCGACCCGCCGCTCACGATCGCCGGCGCGAGCCCGGCTTCCTCCAGCGCCCGGACGATCCCGTCCAGGTCCCTGGTCAGCGCCTCGAGGGCCGCATCCTGCCGGTCCACCCGCTGCCGGATGTGGCCCGGGTAGAACATCACGCCACGGTAGACGACCCCGTCGCCGCACGCCCGCGCGACCTCCACCGCCGTCGCCGCGTCGGAGACCCCGCAGCGGTGCATCCCCACGTCCACCTCCACCAGCACCCCCACCGTCTCGCCCGTCCCGTCCATCGCCCGCGCCAGCTCCCGCACGGCGGCGACGGAATCCAGCCCGACGAGCGTCGGCGTCCCCTCTGCCACGGCGGCGATCGCCTGCGCGCGCGGGCCCAGGGCGGGGTACGCCACCAGCAGCTCCGGCGAGGCGCCCGACATCAGCCCAGCTTCCACCGGCGTCGCGACGGTGACCCCGGCGGCTCCCCGGCGGACCTGCTCCTCCGCCAGCCAGCGCGCCTTGTGGGTCTTCGTGTGCGGCCGGAGCGCGAGCCCGTGCGCGTCCGCGTAGGCCTGCATGCGGGCGAGGTTCGCCTCGAGGCGGTCGAGGTCGACGAGGGCGGTCGGGGTCGGGAGGTCCAGGTACATGCGGCGGTCAGCGGTCAAGGGTCGGCGGCCGGGGTCGCGGTCAAGGTAGGGGCACGGGGGTACTCCCCGCACCTCCCGCGAACAGGGCGCCCGGCACGCGCCATGCATTCCCACCGGGCCGGCCCTTTACGCGCGAATCAAGGAGCAGAATGAGCACCCTCGACCGTTGCACGGAACAGCATCACCAGGACGCCGTGTCGGAGCTGCGGTCGGAGCTGGCGGAGTTCAGCCACGACGGGCTCGTCCAGCTCGTGGAAGACCTCACCGATGGGGACGTCGTCCGCGGCAGCTGGGGCGGGTGCGTGATCTCGTACAAGCGCGGTGCGGCGGGCTCCGCGCGCCGGGACCGCCTCGGCCGCGCGCGGAACGCCTTCACCATCCTGTGGGACAGCGGGTGGATCACCGACGAGGAGGTCCGCTCGGCCGCCGAGCACGAGCTCGCGCGGCGGCAGCGGCCGGCGCCGGCCCCGACGTGGCCCGAACGCCACCTGCCGTCGGTGCTGGGCTAGCGGGCTGCCTCCGGCCGCTCATTCCCTCCCGCACTCCTTGGACCGTTCGAGTCCGGCGTGGTGGAACGACGGACATCCTGATCCGGCAGGTCCCGACAGACGCCGCGCGATCCGGGTGCGATCGTTCAGCACCTGGCAAGAAAAGGGGCGACCATGGCGCGACGCACAGGGGCGATCCGGAACATCCTCGTGGCGACGGACCTCCAGGCGGATTCGAGGGCCGGGGTGGAGATGGCGGGGGCGATCGCGGCCGCCGCGGGTGCGCGGGTCCATCTCTTCCACGTCCTGGAGGACGCGGCGGATGCCCGGGGGAGCGCGCGGGCGGCGCTGCTGGAGCAGCGGGCGGCGGACGCGAGGCGCGCGCTGGACGTGCAGGCGCAGACGCTGAAGGACGCGGGCGTCCGCGTGGGGAGCGTGGCGCGGGCGAAAGGCGGGCCGGCCCACCGGAAGATCCTGGCGCGGCTGGAACGGACGGAAGCCGACCTGGTGGTCCTGGGCTCCCACTCCAGGGAGGGACCGGGCCGGCGACTGGGCTCGACGGCGGACCGCGTGCTGCGGACTTCGCCGGTTCCGTGCCTCGTCGTCCGCGGTGAATCCCGGAGCGCGTTCCGACGGGTCGCGGCACTGGTGGACTTCTCGCGGGTGTCGCGAAACACGCTTCGGCTCGCCGTGGACTGGCTGCCCGTCTTCCCGGGGGCAGGACAGCAGCCCGCGCTGGAGATCGTGCACGTCGGCGATGGCCAGCTCCGGGCCCTCGATCCGACCGTGGAGGGCCTCCTCGCGTCGCAGCTCGAGAGGGAGCGCGAAACCGCCCGGAAGCGCGCCGAGGGCGCGCGGCTCTCCACGCGGCTGCTCTGGGGCCGGCACCCGGCGGCGGAGGTGATGGCGGCGGCGGCCGACGGCGCGTACGACCTGATCGTCGTCGGCACGCACGGCCGGGGGCCCCTGGTGCGGGCCCTGATCGGGAGCGTCGCGCTGGCGCTGGCCCAGAGCGCACCCTGCCCGGTCCTCGTCGTGCCTCCGGGTTCGTAATGGGCGGGCCCCGGCGGGCGGACGGGCGGTCTCGTACCCAGCTTTGAAAGGGGTAAGCCCGTGACAACGATGGAGACGGCGGTTCGGCGTGAGAATCTTCCCGCCATTCCCGCGACCATGAAGGCCGCGGTGTTCGTCCGGCCGGGTGTGATCGAGCTGCAGGAGCGGCCGGTGCCGGACATCGGCCCGGGCGACGCGCTGGTGCGGATCACGACCACCACGATCTGCGGCACCGACGTGCATATCCTGAAGGGCGAGTACCCGGTGAAGCGCGGCCTCATCGTCGGCCACGAGCCCGTCGGCGTGATTGCGAAGCTGGGCGATGGCGTGACGGATTACGAGGTGGGGCAGCGCGTGATCGTCGGCGCCATCACGCCGTGCGGGCAGTGCTTCGCCTGCCTGGACGGGCACGGCTCGCAGTGCGGCGGCGGCACGGCGCACGGGCACCCCCATGCCATGGGCGGCTGGCGTTTCGGCAACACCATCGACGGGTGTCAGGCCGAGTACCTGCGCGTTCCGTTCGCCCAGGCGAACCTGACGCCCGTGCCCGACTTCCTCACCGACGAACAGGTGCTCATGTGCCCCGACATCATGAGCACCGGCTTCAGCGGCGCGGAGAGCGGCACCATCCGGATCGGCGATACGGTCGCCGTCTTCGCCCAGGGTCCCATCGGGCTGTGCGCCACGGCCGGCGCGAAGCTGATGGGCGCCACGCGCATCATCGTGGTGGACGGGCTGCCGGAACGTCTGGCGGTGGCGAAGCGGATGGGCGCCGATGATGTCGTCGACTTCAACGACGTGGATCCGGTCGGCGCCATCCTGGAGCTCACCGGCGGCCGTGGCGTGGACGTGGCCATCGAGGCGCTCGGCCTGCAGACCACGTTCGAGAGCGCGCTCCGTGTCGTGCGTCCCGGCGGCACCGTGTCCAGCCTCGGCGTCTACTCGGGCCAGCTCACGGTGCCGCTGGACGCGTTCGCGGCGGGGCTCGGCGACCACACGATCGTGACCACGCTCTGCCCGGGCGGCAAGGAGCGCATGCGCCGGCTGGTGGACGTCATCGCGAGCGGTCGTGTCGACCTCGGCGAGCTGGTCACGCACCGCTTCACCCTCGACGACATCGAGACCGCCTACGACCTGTTCGGCAATCAGCGGGACGGCGTGCTGAAGGTGGCCATCACCACCTGAGCCTGCCGGTCAGGGTGTCGGGGGCGGCGCGCGGCCGCACCGCATCGGTCCACACCACGGGCTCGCGAGTTGCATCCATGGCCGACGGATTGGCAACCCCGAACAGCGCGGTGACCTGTGGCCCAGCAGCTGGTCCTTATCGCCGATGACAATCCGGATGCGCTCCTGATCTTCGAGACGATCCTCGAAGCCAGGGGCTTCGCCGTGATTCATGCGGTCGATGGTGACGAGGCGGTGGAGCTGGCGAGGCAACACCGGCCCGACCTGATCTTCATGGACCTCATGATGCCGGGTACCGACGGGTGGGAGGCGATGGCCGTCCTGCGGCAGGACCCGGATGTCAGTTCCAGGATCCCGGTCGTGGCCGTGTCGGCCTACGAACCCGCACGGGAGGACGTCCGGGAGGCCGGGTTCTGCGCCCTGCTGATCAAGCCCGTGAAGCCCACCGAGGTGGTGCGCGCCGCGAAGGCGTGCCTCGATGCGCACGACCAGGGTCAGTCCTGGATCGCGGACCTGTCTCTCAGGGTCCGCTCCGAATGACGCGGGCTGTCCCGCGCCGCGTCCGGACCCCTCTTTGACTCTCCGGGTATCGGGTGTACTTTCGGCCAGCGCCAACTGCTCGAAGGTTCCTCGGGGCCGTAGCTCAGCTGGGAGAGCACCTGCTTTGCAAACGCCCGTCAGTCGTCCGCCGTCGCCAGTGGGCGTCCGCCCTCCCTCCTAAGTCGCCGATTCGCCGTCCGGTGGATTGTGCCAGCGTCCGCCCGGTTTGTCACAGTTTCTGTCACAGTTTCGCGAGCACACCAGCGCGGCACCCGTGGGCCGTCGGCGCGGCCCCCGTAGCGCTTTATTCGTCCTCCCAGGCCATCGTCGCCGCCAGGATCCGGGTGTCGCCTTCCGTCCAGGCCTGGAAGACGAGGGCCGCGACGTCCCCCGGACCCGGCGTATAGACGGTCGTCTGGCGGCCGTCCCGGTCGGTGACCCCCGTGGGGAGCCCCTCCGGGACCGGAGCGCCGAGTCGCGCCAGGTACTCCCGGAGCGTATTGTGCTCGCCCGTCCCCTCCAGGTGCGCGCTCAATACGCTGGGGTTCGGCGAATCGCCCTCCGGGAAACGCGCGGCCAGCTGCAGCACGTAGGAGCCCCCGCCCCG
>DATKBW010000224.1:0-2123 GCA_035513575.1 Longimicrobiales bacterium
AACGCCCTGGAGCCGATCGTACGCGACGCCATCGAACGGGGCCTCGCCCAGCCACCCCTGGATGACGCCGATCATCCAGCCGCGCAGCGTCGGATCCGTGAGATCCTTGAAGCCGCCGCGCCCGCCGCTCACCTCGATGACTTCTCCCGTCTCCGCGTGACGGAGCCACCAGTCGTCGTTCCACGTCTCCTGGCTGTATAGCTCCAGCTCGTTGGTGCCCGGGAACTCCCGGATGAAGCTGTTCATGTAGGCGAGCACCGTGATGTCGGGATCGAGCTCCTTCAGCCGTTGCGCCGCTTCGTTGTGACAGGCGCGCCGCCCGCCGCAGTGGAAGGCGGCGATCACCACGAAGTCGTAGTCCTCCACGAGGATCAGGAACTCTTCATCGGTGAACTGGCGGTCCTCGCCGAATACGCCGACCCAGACGAACGCGTTTCCGGGACCGGTGACGGGTGGAGCGACGGAGCCCGGGTCGGTCGGGTCGGACGTGCCGCAGGCGCCGCTCAGAAGGGAGGCCGCCAGAAAGAGAAAACGAGTCGTCATGGGAAAAGCCCTCCGTGCATTGGTGGCGGCGTCGATCTCACGAGCACGTCTGCCCGGCCACGAACCAGCACCGGGTGAAGGGCGATGTCTTGAAGAAGTCGAGCAGCAAGGCTCCGACCTTTTCCTCGCCCGCGCGGGACGGGTGCGTGCCGTCGAGCTCGAAGTCGCCCGTCTCCCACGTCAGCCCATCCGAGCGGGGGGTGAGGCCGTCCGCCCAGAGGTACGGCCCCCAGGCGGCCCAGGCGGCCACGGTCCCGTAGTCGAGGTCCCCGGCGCGCGGGTCGACGCCGCCCCCCGACACCATCTGCTCGATCTGCGCCTGCACGAGCCATTTGACCGCGAAGCCGGATTCGTAGGCATAGGGCTCGGGGTTGAGCCGCGTGGTCGCGTAGCCGCCGTACGTGCGGCTCGAGATGAACACCTGCTGCAGGTTCGGATAGCGGGTCTTCAGCGCACGCACGATGTCGCCGAGCTGGCCGAGCAGCGTGTAGGCATCGGCCTGCTCCGAGGGCAGTGAGACTTCAGGCCGCGGGTTCGCGACCTTCACCCACGCGACCTGGACCTGGTTCTCGCTCAGCCCCCGCGGCACGAGCCTGGTGTCACGGACGCGGTCGTAGTCCGGGTCCGTGGGCGAGTCCCATGCGGCTGCGGACCTGCCTCCCAGCGCGCCGTTTACGATCTCCAGCGTGCCGTGGTCGACCTCCGGGTCGGCGGCCGCCTGGCCCATGAACGTCCAGGAGTCGCACGGCAGGTCCGAGTCCCGGGAGCAGAACTCCTGCGTCGTGTTCGACATCCCGATGGACAGGAGCACGTACTTGCCGCTCGGGCTCGGCTCCCCGTTCACGTCCAGCGGGCGGATGCTCCGCGTCCGCGCGGCGCCCACCGCGGCGTGATCCGCGGGCGGGGAGCTGGCGTCGCCCGGGTACAGTCCGCCCGCGAAGCCGAGGTACGTGCCGGCGCCCATGTCGGTGAGGGCGACACGGGCCGTGTCGGCCGGGGTGCCCGGCGCCGCGGTAGGGCTCCGGCCGCAAGCAACGACCGCGGCGGCCACGACGACCATCCCGACCGCGCGTCCGGCGCTGCGCCGCATGACGGAGTTTCCCATTCAGTCCTCCCCCGCGGCCAGGAGGAGGAGCGCATCGGTGCTCGCGAAGCCGGAGGCGAGGGCGCGAAACTCGCGCTCGGAGAGGTCGGCGGTCAGAGCCTCCTCCATCGTCAGCCCGGCCGCACCCGGCGCTGGCGCCGCCATCTCGGGAGCCTCTGTCCGGGATCGATCGGATCGGCCGACCAGTACCACGGCCAGAGTCGCCGCGATCGCCGCGGTCAGAAGACCCGCACGTGTCCGGCGGACCAGCTGTCGCCGCCCGGTCCGCCGGCGTCGGCGGGCCACCGTCGGCGCGGCGCGCTCGTTCACCCGTCGCCGCAACGCCGCCCAGTCCACCTCGGCCAGCGGCGGGTCGCCGTAATGCTCCCGAAGCGCGGCGCCGAGCTCCGGATCCGGCGCCATGTCTCCGCCCGTATCCCGGTCGTGCGTGATCATGTTCTCATCCTCGCGTACGTTTCGAGTTCTCGACGCAGCG
>DATKBW010000225.1:0-6564 GCA_035513575.1 Longimicrobiales bacterium
CCGCGCTGGATCACGTCAGTAGGTCCAACGGCGCCGGATCACGATGAGGTACTGGCGGTCGATGTCCGTGATCTCGCGGAGCGGGATGGCCCCCGTGCCGGTGGCCCCGAAGTAGCTCTCCGGCTCCCAGCTCGCCTCCACAGTCCATTGCCGGTCGATCCGCCATTCGGCGGCGAGGACGAAGAGGTCGCTGGCGTCGAGCGGTGACTCGAAGCTGACGAAGACCTCATCGCCGATCTGCTCTCCGATGATCACCCAGAGATTCGACCGTTCGAACCCGCCGGATCCCGCCCGCATCTGGATCTGGAACTGGTCGAGGTTCTCGATCACATCGATCTGACCCAGCCACTCCGAGCCGACATCGAAGACCCCCGCGAACGCGAAGACGCTCGGGATGAAATTCTCCTGCCAGGGCCCGGCGACTTCGCCCGCGGTGAACGTGGGGCGCCCGAACAGTACCAGGCTGAGCAGCTCCGACTCGGCTACGGCGATCCCGTCCGCGCTGCTGAGCGAGAGCTGGGGATCGTTCAGGGTGCCGGTAACGCGCGCTCGGACGTCGATCACCCCGCCCTCCGGCGTGGGCACGATCCGGGAGGCCGTGATGTCCAGTCCCGGGTTCGGGTCCGGAGAGCCGAGGAACCGGATGCGGGCCGAAACGACGTCGAACCGCCGTGTCACGGGCCCCGCCCGGAGATTGAACGTGCCCTGCTCCCCCGTGAGGGTGCCGACGATCGTGATGTCGTTACCCACCGTCTCGAGGTCCAGCATGCCCCGGAGCCGGGCCCGGGCTTCATCGGTGGCGAACCACAGGTCGGGGCCGGCGGTGACCCGCAGGTTCGTGATCCGGACCGCCGCGACCCCGCTGCCCGGGATGTCCAGCTCACCGGTGGCGATCTGGTCGAACGACTCGGCGATGCCCACCAGGCGGTCCCCGAACGTCGGTCCGCCGCTGAACGGCGCGATGCTGAGCGTGCCATCGTCGAGCGTGACGCGCCCGGAAAGCACCGGGGCGCGCACCGAGCCGGTGAGTCGCAGCGTGCCCGTTGCCGCGGCGTCGTCCGCGTTGGCCACGCCCTGGGGCTCGAACCCCTCCAGTCGGGTTGATAGGTCGAGCGTGGGATTGGTCAGCTCGTCGAACGTGATCACCCCTTCCACGGTCGCGGTGCCGCCCGACTGCGCGATGAGGCGCGTCACCCTCAGCGTCCGCCCTTCGAGGACGGCGCTGCCCTCGATCCCGGTATAGCTCTTGTCGAGGAGCGGGACGGTGAGGGCGCCGGCCACGAGGGAGGCACCGCCGGCCAGCTGCGGCGCGCCGACGCTGCCGGAGAGGCGGACATCGGCGCTCAGGAGGCCTTCCAGGTCGCGCACCGAGCGGATCCCGGGCTCCAGCGTCTGGAGCGGGAACGCCTCCGTCGCGAGGCGAGCCTCGATCGCCCCTCCTTCGATCAGCTCGAGCGTCGGCGGGAGTCCGAGCGTGAAGCGAGCGGGGAGGGTGCCCGTCAGCTCGATACCGGCGGAGTCGCTCAGCGCCCCCACACCCTCGATGGTGAGCGAGGTGCCCTGGTACGCGATGAGCGCATCCAGCGAGCGCACCGCCACGTCCCGGATGCTCCCGTCCGCGAGTCCGACCCGGAGATCCAGGCTGGGCGCGTCCGATGGCCCCCGAACCCGTCCGTCCAGCGTGAGGTCGCCGGTCAGAGCGGCGTTGCTGCCCACGACATCGAGCACATCACCGATCGGCATGCTCGTGATGGCGAGGTCGAAGTCCGCGTCGTCGAAGGGCGTCACGATCCCGTCCAGCCGCAGCCGGCCCGGGCCGCCCGTCTGCTCCAGCCGAAAATCCTCCACCCGCACCGCATCGCCGGCCGTCCAGGCGATCCGCGCGGGGACCGGCAACCGCCACCGCTGGTCCTCCAGATCCACCTCGGCCGTCCGGAGCTGAATCTCCCGGCCGCCGGTATCCTCGATCAGGCCGTCCGCCTGCACCCGGAACACGCCGCCGCCCAGCTGCGTCGCGTCCACCGACAGCTCGAACGCCGGGCGGGTGAAGTCGGCGGTGATCTCGAGCCGCTCGTAATCGCCGGCCGGGGTGCGGAGTTGCGTGCCCGATACCTCGGCCTCGAGAACGGGGAGGGCGCCGGTGAACCGCGCGCTGTATTCGCCCTGGAGGCGCTCCGCGGCCCACTCCCCGAACCGGAACTCGCGCGCGTCGACCTCGCCGGCCACGACCGGGGCGTCCAGCGTGCCGGAGACCGACCCCTCCGCGCTCAGACTGCCGCGCGAGAACCGGGTCCGGCCGGCCGCGTCCGGCGGCAGGTACGGGGCGAGCGGCTCGAGCGATGAGACTGCCAGCGCGTAGCGGATCGCGCCGCCGCCCTCGCCCACCATGTCCCATTCTCCGACCGCGACGAGCGAGACCGGCCCGAGCTCGAGGCGGGCTGCCTGCGCGTTCAGGCGCCCGCCAGCCGTCGTCGCGACCAGGGCCACGGTGTCCCCTGGCTCCGCTCGCCAACCGGTAAACGTGCCATTGAGGCGGACCCGGGCGTCGGCCGTGGCGAGCTCGGTCCCGCTCCCCGCGAGCTCGAACGCGGCGTGGACCTGCGCGGGCGGCATTGCCGGCTCGAATACCCGTCGCAGCTCGACGCCCGCGAGCGTGCCAGACAGGTCGTACGCCGGAACGACACCCGTGAGGTCCAGGACCCCGGCCACCAGGATGATCCCGCCCCCGGCCTCCAGCCGCACGTCCAGGCGGATCGGCTCGGCCGACGGAAGGCCGTCGAGGGTGACGGTCCCGCTCAACGGGCCGGCGAACGGGAGCCCCGGCGCGATCGCGGCGAGCGCCGAGAGCGGAAGGCGGTCCAGCGTGGCAATCACGGTCCCGAGCTCGATCCCCTGCGGGGTGAACGAGATCATCCCCGTGAGGTCGGTGTCGAACGGCGACGCCGCGGGGCTGGTCGCCACGGTCGCGGTGAGATCGAAGCGGATGTCGCCGCCCGTCCCGATCAGCGTGCCGCGCAGCTCGCCCGCGTAGGGCAGGGGACCGGCGAACGCTTCGACCAGCGAGAGCGCGAGGGGGTCCACGCGCAGATCCACCGCTTCCAGACTGAACCCGCCCGGGCCGAACACCGCCGTGAGCGATCCGGTGGCCGACGACCCGGGCCCGCTCAGCGAGAGCGCGGTCATCGTCAGCTCCGTGCGATCTCCGGCCCGGGGCGCGATCCGCAGCCGGAACGAGCCGGCGGCGTCCGTGGGCACCTCCGCGCGGAGCCAGGGAATGTCCGCCAGACGCACGTCCTCCGCGACGACCGTCGCGTCGAGGCCGAGCCCGCCGAAAGCCGGGTCCCAGATCCCGGCTGCGTCCGCGAACGTTGACGAGCCGAACGTGCCCCGGCGGATGTCGAACGCGACCACGCCGTCGTCCACGCGCAGCAGGGCGTTCTCGAGCGCCAGCTGTCGGGTCACGACCCCGCCGGCGGTGTCCGGCAGCTCCAGCGCCGCGCCCGCCGACGCGATCCGGAACTCGGGCGCGCTCACGCCCGGCCCGGAGATCTCGGCCGACGCCAGCCGCAGGTCGATGGAGCGCGCCGCGAACGAGGTCTCCGGCAGATCGATGGTCACGGTCCCGTCACGGATCGTGAAATCAACCAGCGCCAGGCCGAACCCCCCGCCACCATCGTAGTCCCCCCGCCGATCCCGCCCGAGGAGCGGATCGAGACGGGGCTCGTAGTTCCAGCGGCCGTCCGCGGACCGGATGAGACGCGCTTCGGGACGCGTCAGCACGCCGCCGCGCAGGACGACGCCCCCGCCCGGCCCACCGAAGTCCATCGCGAACACGGCCGTGGGGATCTCCAGGAACGCGCGCCCGGCGGCATCACGCCAGACCACCCGCCCGACGCGCACGCGCATGGCACCCGCCGGGCGGACGGTGACGGGATCGAGACGAGCGGCGACACGTTCCTCGAAGGCCGGTGCGTCGAAGCCGGCATCGAGCGGAGGGACCACGTCGCCGGCGGTGCCGCTCCGGAACAGGAGGTACAGGAACAGGACCCCCACGGCGAACGTCACCGCGGCGATGACCCCGACGGGCAGCCCGCCCTCCCGGTCCTCGCGTGGCTCGGCCATCAAAACGCCTGCCCCACCGCGACGTGGATCCGGAACCGCCCCCAGAACGACGGGTCGTCCGGACGGTACGAGCCGTGCACCCGTTCGAGCGCGTTCGTGTCCGGGTCCGGGACGAAGAGCGGCTGGCGCGGCTGCGGATACGGATTGTAGGCCAGGTCCACGCGCGCGGGGCCGACCGGCGTCCGGATCCGGAGCCCCGCGCCCGGGGTCACCAGCCAATTCGAGTCCAGCTTCCAGAGCGGCTCGAGGCCCACCGTCCCGGCGTCCACGAACACCGCGAACCGGGCTACGTCCGACAGCACCGGGGAGGGGAAGCGCAATTCGGCGCTCGTGACGGCTACCGACGTGCCGCCGGACGGAATGAACCGCACCGGGAGGTCACCTCGCGACGGGTCCACGTCTTCCGGCTGCACCCCTTCGGTGTTCCGGTACAGCCAGATGCCCGGCCCCATGTCGTTCCTCGCAAATCCCCGCACGCTGCTGGCGCCGCCCGCGAAGAATCGCTCCTCCGGCGCCACGAAGTTCTCCGCGCCGATCGAGGCGGCGGTGAGGAACGTCCCCAGCCGGAGCCGCCCGGCCAGCACCCAGCGTGGACGGAGCTGGCGGTAGAGGGACCCGTCCGCACTGGTCCGCACGAAATCGTAGCTCGAGCCGAGCAGCGGCGTCGCCCACTGGACGGCGGACCGGATGATGTAGCCGTCCGTCGGGTTGAACACGCTGTTGCTCCGGTCCCGCAACCAGGAGGCACCCAGCGCGTTCCGCCAGCGCGGCTCCCCGAGCGCCCTGAGGTCCCCGGGATCGCACACCAGGAAGGCGTAGCAGTACAGGGCGGGTACCGCGCGCGTCACGCGCCGCTCGGCGTCGACGGACGCCGTCAGCACCTCCCGGACGTCGACCCGGTGGTTCAGGTTGAGACGGAGCCCCTGGGCGGTCCGCTGGAACAGCTCGGGCTCCGACTGCCGCTCGGCGTAGGCGCCGACCGCGAGCTGGTTGCGCACGTTGAGGAAATACGGCTGCATCAGCTCGCCCGCGATCCGGTAATCCAGCTCCGTGGCGAACGTGTCCCTCGAAGCCGGGCACAGGCTGCTCCCCGTCCAGTCCGTCGGCTCCCCCACGCCGATCCGGCTCACCGATCCGCTCAAGCTCAGCCGGCGCGCGCCCCCGGTGAAGCTGCGGTCGGTCCACTGGGCCGTAGCCCGGCCGCACTCGATGGTCCCCCAGCCGAGCGCCGCCTCGACCACGTGCTCCGGCGCTTCCACGAGCTGGATCAGCACGGTGGCGTTGGTACTGTCCTCCGGCGTGAGCTGCAGGGAATCCGGGGCGACGATCACCGTCGCGAACTGGACCAGCTCCAGCTCATACAGGTTGCGCTGGCTGGCTCCGAGCTCGCTCAGCTGCAGCCGGTCCCCCTGGTCGAACGTGATGTGACGGAGCGCCGTGGCCCGGCTCAGGTTGTCCAGCCCCTCGATCATGATGGAATCGACCACCACGCGCGGCCCCGGGATCGCCACCAGCCACGCGGTCGCGCGGTCCTGGAGCGTGTCTACCGAGTAATTGCGCAGGACCTCCGCGTACGCGTGGCCCCGGGACCGCAGCGCGCGGCGCACCGTGTCCGCGGAGGCCAGGAACTCCCCCAGGTGGAATAGCTCGCCCGGCTGCAGCGGGAGCACCGCCTCGAGGGAGTCCGGATCGGCGATCCCTTCCGTCCCTTCGACGACGACCGAGTCCACGACGACTCCGTCCCCACGCCGCACCACGAAGCTAACGGCCACCGGCCCTCCGTCCCCCTCCACTTCCTCGATCTCCGGAACCACCTCGGTCCCGAAGTACCCCGTCTGCCGGTACAACAGGTTCAGCCGCTGAAGATCCGAGCCGATCGTACGCAGGCTCAGGTAGTGCCGCTCACGACCCCAATCGGTGCCGGGAAAGCAGAACGGGAGGACCCAGAGGATCTGGCACCGCGTCGCCTCCGTCTCCGTGAGCGCCTTCAGCGAGTCCTCGTCGAACGGCTCCGGGCTCAGGAACTCGACCTCCGCGATCTCCCGCCCCGAATACTCACCGAGCTGCGGATACACCTCGGCGACGGGCGGCGGCGCGCACCCCACCGCCCACAACGCGATCGTGCTCCAGAGGGCAAGTCGGCACGCCCGCCCCGCCCGGGCCCCATCCGTCACAGGTCTGACCTACGCTCGTTGAAACCAGAGAAGCTGGAAATCCCTCCACCGGCGGGCGTTGCAAGGCATACGCCACCATCCGGAACGTCCCGGCAAATGGCATCTTTCTTGCCCCCGCCAGCGTTTCCCATGATCCCCGCTCGCGCCCCGTCCACGCCGCCCACGCCCGCCCGATCCGTGCCCCAGCGGAGACGCCCGCGCCGCGGACGAGCCGGCGCGATGGTCCTCACCGCGCTCCTGGTGCCGCTCCACGGCTGCGACGATCCGA
>DATKBW010000226.1:0-18700 GCA_035513575.1 Longimicrobiales bacterium
CGCCGATGACGTACGCACTGGACGGCCGGCAGTACATCGCGTTCTGGATCGGCGATGTCCGTGCGGAGGTCCGGTCGCGACTGATCGTGCTCGCGCTGCCCTGAGCCGATGAGAAGGGGCCCGCGCACCGCCGCTCGGCGAGGCGCGGGCCCCTCGCGCTGTCCAACCTGCCTTCTCCTGCAAGGGCCGCGGCGTTCCCCAGCGCCCCGGTGCGCGCCTCCGCCTGGAGTCGCCTGGTCCTCCCGCGCCGCAGCCGCCGACCGCCGAGCTCCGGGACCCATCCGACCTGTCATCTCCAACCCAGCCGCCCCGCCGCGCTCGCCGCGCGATGTCCTTGACCAGACCCACAGCTTCGGGCAACCATTCCCGAGGCGCCGAGAATAGCGTTTGGATTCCTATCCCCTGTATCCCGGCGACTACTCGCTGAGCGTCGTGGACGACAGCACGTACACGATCGAGCTCCGGAAGGGAGGCATGGGAAGCCCCCTGGACACCTACGGCGTCTACTACCCCCGCCACCTGCTCCAAGGCCTGGAGCCGAGCGAGTTCGCCGAATGGGAGTTCTGGACGCATCCCGTGGGAAACGGGCCCTACCGGTACGTGCGCCACGCGGACCGCCTCTACCGGGCCATGTGGCCGGCGTTCCGGGAGGACCTGCCCGTCACCTTCCTCCAACCTGTCGTCTCGTGGACCGTGGCGGGTCGCCACGTGCGGGGACTCGGGCGACCGCACGTGCTCGACCCGATGTCGGCGGTCGATGAGCTGTGGCTCGCGGAGGAGCGGTGAGACGCCCGCGGCACGGATCGCTGTTCGCCTGCGCGGGCCTCCTGGCCGTGACCGCCCTCGGCTGCGCCCGCAGCGCGGATCGAGCCGCGTCCGACCGTTCGACCCTCACGATCCTCTACGGCGGCGACGAGCGCGTGTTGGGAGCCGAGGGACGGGCCTATTACACTCCCGCGCAGTTCCTCGTCTTCCTTCCGCTGGTGACCCAGAGCGCGGAGGGCGAGCTGGAGCCGCGGCTCGCTAGAAGCTGGGAGCACTCGCCCGACCACCGGACGTGGACGGTCCGCCTCCGCACCGACGTGCGCTGGCACGACGGAGAGCCGGTCACCGCGCACGACGTGCGGTTCACGATGGATCTCCTCCGTCACCCAGACATCCTGGTGGAGGCTCCGGGCGCCTACAGCCTGGAGGTGCTGGACGACAGCACGTTCACGGTCACGTACCATCAGAAGTCGACCTACGGGCTGCCGGCCAGCTGGGGATCGATCTACAACGCCATCTACCCGAAGCACCTTCTGGAAGGCCTGGAGCCGGGGGAGTTCTGGGACTGGGATTTCTGGACGCGGCCGGTCGGGAACGGCCCCTACCGGTACGTTCGACACGAGCCGCAGACGATGGTGGAGCTGGAAGCGAACCCGGACTACTACCGGGGCAGGCCGCGGATCGACCGCGTCGTGCTCAAGTTCGGCTCCTCCTGGGTCCCGGAGCTGCTGAGCGGAGGCGTGGACGCGGCGGCGTACGTGGATCGGATGCAGTTGCCGGCGCTGGACGGCGATCCACGGTTCGAAGTCTACCACGACATCCTGTCCACCTCCGTGACGGCCCTGGCCTGGAACCACCGGCGACACTTCTTCCGTGACGCGCGGGTGCGTCGCGCCCTCACCCTGGCGATCGACCGTCGGGAGCTTCATCGAGCGCTCAACCTGCCGGCCGACCTCCCGATCTTCGATGTGATCTTCACCGATCGGCAGTTTCGGCGGGGAGGGCTCCCTGCGCCCCTCGCCTACGATCCGCAGGAGGCGGTGCGGCTGCTGGAGGCGGCGGGATGGCGGAATGTGGACGGCGACGGGGTCCGGGAACGGGCCGGCGAAGCGTTTCGGTTCGCGCTGCTCGTCTCGGGTGGGCTGCAGAGACGAGCCGCCGTCTTCATCCAGAATCAGCTCCGCGAGCTGGGCGTCCAGATCGAGGTGATCGAGCGGGAGAACCACTCGCAGCGAGTGCGGAACGGCGAGTTCGATGCGGCGATCCTGCCCATCTTTCCTGGCGGTGGTCTCGGGCACGACGTGTTGTTCGGCGCCGAGTCTGTCCTCGGGTACGACAATCCCGCCGTCGTTCGGCTGCTGGGCCAAGCGGCAGGCACGCTGGATCCCGACGAGATCGACCGCGCCTATCGCGAGCTGATGCCGATCTTCGAGGCGGAACTCCCGGTCACGTCGCTTCATCCCGACGTCCGCACCACCGTGGCCCACCGGCGCGTCCGTGGGCTGAGCTCGCCCCACCGAGCGGAGCCCGCGTGGCACGTCGATGACATGTGGATCGATAGCCCACGCTGAGCGCGCTCAGGTGGCCTGGCGTGTGGAGGAGCGGGATCGAGTTCGATCGGGAGCCCAGGCCGTGGCGAGGCCCCCGATGTCCCGCTTCAAGCAGCTGATCAGATCGGGCGGTCGAGACGTCGCACCCCGAGGTGCAGGACAGGATCTACCTTGAGATCGTCGATATTCTCCGGGCGGACCAGCCTGTCACGTTCCTCCACTGGTTTGTGGTCACCACCGTCGCACACCGGCGCATTCGGGGCCTGAGCAGCCCCTGGCGGGCCGACCCGGTGATGTTCATGGAAGACCTGCGGATCGAGGACGAGCCGTGACCCCTCCTCACAGCGGCGGCTGGGAGATCGTGGCGGGAGTGAGGCTGACCTGCCTCACGCTCCCGGCCCGCGAAATCCCGGTTATCATGCAGTGGCGAAGCACGCTCCCGGCGGGCCGATCATCGGCCACCTCATCAGATGGGAGGCCATGGGAGGAGCGATCATGAGGAACCGACCGCGGAGGTGTGTCCGTCCCGAACTCCCGCTTTTCATCCTGCTCGGGATCGTCGGCTTCGGATGTGGCGGGGTGGACGACCCGCGCGCGGCCAGGGAGTCCACCCTCGTGGTCCACGCCATGTTCTCCGATGAGTGGCTCTTCGGACCGGCACAGGCCGACGAAGCGATGTACCTGGTGTTCCTCCCTCTCGCGCGTCAGGGACCGACCGGAGAGATCGAGGGCCAGCTGATCAGGAGCTGGGAGCGCTCCGACGATTATCGCCACTGGATTATTCACCTGCGGACCGATGTCCGGTGGCACGACGGCGTGCCGGTCACTGCCCACGACGTCGCGTTCACGGCCGACCTGCTGATGCATCCCGACGTGGCGCGCATTCCCGCCGGGGCGTTCTCGGTGACGGTGCTGGATGACAGCACGTACGCGGTGGAGATCGTGACCCGGGACCATCGGGCGGTCACGCCCATGGACCGAACCCTGAGGGGGATGCCGTTGCCCAAACACCTTCTCGAGAATCTCGATCCCGCAGGGTATTACGAATGGGAGTTCTGGCTGCATCCGGTGGGAAACGGACCCTATCGCTACGCCCGGCACACCCCGCGCACGATGGTGCAGCTGGAGGCCAACCCGGACTTCTACCTGGGCCCACCACCGATCGAGCGGGTGGTGCTCAAATTCTCGGGCGACAACCAGCTGGCCGAACTCACGAGCGGCAACGTGGATGTTGCGCTCTACGTGGAGTGGGCGGACCTGCTGAAGCTGGCCGACGATCCCCGATTCCGGTCGTACTGGACGAAGGACACCTGGGTCTTCATGGGGATCCTGTGGAACGTCCGTGAGGGACCCCTTTCCGATCCGCGGGTGCGACGGGCGCTCACCATGGCGATCGACCGGCAGGAGCTCTACGGGGTCCTCAACCTCCCCGAGGACACGCCGCTCATCGAATCCGTGTTCACCGAAAGGCAGTACTGGCGTGGCGAGCTGCCGGAGCCGGTACCCTACGATCCCGGTGCCGCCGGGCGTCTTCTCGAGGACGCGGGATGGACGGCGGGGCCCGACGGAACGCTGGTCCGCGACGGCGAGCCGCTGGCGTTCACCGCGCTCGTCCTGCTGGAGGACGCGATCATCCAGACCGCGGCGATCTACGTCCAGGATCAGCTGCGGGACTTCGGCGCGCGGATGGAGTTGGTGCCGCTGGAGTTCGGCGTTCTGAGGCAGCGCCAGAACGCGGGCGACTTCGATGCCGTCATCGGCGAGGTCCCGACGGCGTCGGAACCCCTGGCGAGGCAGTTCGGACGCGATTCGTACCTCGGGTACCGGAACGAGCGAGCGCGCGAGCTGATCGCGCGCGCCGGCAGGACGGTCGATCCCGAGGAGATCGACGAAATCTACCGCGAGCTGGGCGCGATCCTCCGCGACGACCTTCCGATGACGGCCCTCTTCCCTGACTACGAGATGCACGTGGCGCATCGCCGCGTTCGCGGGCTGTCCAGCCCGTGGCGGGCCGTCGCGCTCCGGCACATGGAGGACGTCTGGCTCGAGGACGAGCCATGAGCTCCTCGGCTCTCGGTGGACAAGTGCCAGGCCGGTTCGAGTGCGGGCTCGCGATCCGACCCCTCATGACGCTCCTCCTCGTCGCCGGGTCTCTCCTCGGGTGCGGCTCCGCTTCCGACCATCCGCACCAGAGCTCCACGATGACGATCCTGGTGGACGCCGGCGAGCGTTACGCCATGTTTCGTGACCAGTCCAGGTACCTCCTGTTTCTCCCACTGGTAACGCTCGAAGGACTCGAGGTGAGACCCCGACTCGCCCGATCGTGGGAACACTCTCCCGACTATCGCACGTGGACGTTTCACCTCCGGGAGGACGTGCGGTGGCACGACGGGGTCCCCGTGACCGCTCACGACATCGTGTTCAGTTTGGAGCTGTTCGCTCACCCGGACGTGCTCTGGGCCCCCGGGATCCGGAGGGACTACGATTCGATCTCCGTGCCCGACGATCACACAATCATCATGCATCTGAAGCGGCCGGCGTCGCCCCCGCCCGTGGGCGTGCCGTTCCGCCCATGGGTGGTCTTCTTTCCCAAGCACCTGCTCCAGGATCTCGACCCCGCCGATTTCTCCGAGTGGGACTTCTGGAGCCGACCCGTGGGCAACGGTCCCTACCGTTTCGTGCGGCGGGTTCCGCAGACGATGTTCGAACTCGGGGCGAACCCCGACTTCTACGCCGGGGAGCCGTCGATCCAGAGGGTGGTGCTCAAGCTCGGCGGAGCGAGCCCGCTCCTCGAACTCAGGAGCGGCGGTGCCGACGTCGCCTTGTACGTCACGCCTACCGAAGCACTGAAGCTCGCAACCGATCCCGGCTTCGTCCTCTACCATGGATACGACTGGTCCGAGCTGCAGGCCATCTACTGGAACCAGCGCCACCCGCTGCTCGCCGACGCGGCGGTTCGGCGGGCGCTGAGCCACGCGATCGATCGGCGGGCGCTCGCGCGGTCCCTCAGCTACCCGGAGGAGATGCCGTTCGCCGGCGGCGTGTCGAACGAGGATCTGGAAGACCATCCCTATCGGCACGGAGGGTGGGATCAGGGCCCGGCCTACGATCCCGGGCTGGCGGAACGACTTCTGCGGCAGGTGGGTTGGATCGACCGGGACGGGAACGGGGTCCGCGAGCGGGCCGGACGCGAGGCGCGGTTCACGCTGGTGGTCAATACCGCGGGGGGCGTCTCGGGCCTGGAGCAAGGGATCCTCGTACAGGACCAGCTCCGGCGCGTGGGAGTCGCGGTCGAGATCAGGCCGATGGAGCTTTCCGCAGCGCTGGACGACCTTCGGCGGGGCGACTTCGAGGCGATGATTCACTATGTCGACAATACACCCGATGGGATCCTCGTCGACTGGTTGGGGGAGCCTTCGCCAGACGGCAGTGAGGCGTGGTCAGGCAAGCCCCCTCCGTTCGGATACCGCAGCCCTGAGGCCGCCCGGCTGCTCCGAGCACTTTACCGGGAGCGCGATCTTGACGCCCAGGACACGCTCTACCATCGGATCAACGAGATCTTTCGCCGGGACATGCCGGTCACCTTCCTCTTTCCCTCGGTCTACGTGAACGCCGCGCACCGCCGGATCCGTGGAATCCGCCGAGGCTGGGGCTGGGCCATGCTGCAAGTCCCGGAGGAGCTCTGGATCGAGAACGAGCCGTGAGCTCGCCCGGCGGGACTGGGCGGATCCCGGGTCGGTTCGAAGAGTGGCTCGCGTAAGGGCGCGCGGCGACGCTTCTGGTCCTCGCCGGCCTGGTCTTCGGATGCGGCTCCCCTTCCGAGGATCCGGACCGCGGCTCGACGATGACGGTCCTGGTCCGTGACGATCCGGTGAACCGCTACATCGCCAAGCGCCTCCTTCGAGCCGTTCGCTGCTCCTGGGGATCGCCACGGTCACCTTCTTCATCGTGCAGCTGGCGCCGGGGGATCCGATGGACATGGCGCTCGGCGCGTTCCCGCGCGATGTCCTCGGCCTGCTCGGCCGGGAAACGGCCCTGACGGCCGCGGCGGGAATCACGATCGGGATCCTGGATCGCCGCGGCACTCACGCGCCTCATCGAGTCCATGCCCTTCGGCGTGGTGCCGCTCGATGCCTGGACATGCGCGGCGATCCCGGTGCTCTTCCTCGCGGCCGCCGTCGCTGTCGCGGTCGAACTTCCAGCCACGCCAGTGTTCCCCCCGCGGACCACGGTCGCACGCCGGGTCAGCGGAAGTGACAGGCCGCCACGCGGCCGGTGGCCTTGGGCTCGAGCGTCGGCGCCTCGCGCCGACAGACCTCCTGTACTTCGGGGCACCTGGAGGCGAATGGGCAGCCGACGACTGGCCCGGAGACCGACGGCAGGTCGCCGCGCAGACGAATCCGCTCCTTGCGCCGGCGGCGCCGGCCGGACTCGGCACCGGGCACCGCCGCCAACAGCGCCTGGGTGTAGGGGTGAAGCGGCTTGCGGATCAGCTCGGAAGCGGGCCCCTCCTCGACGATCCTGCCCAGGTACATGACCACCACGCGGTCGGCGATTCGGTCGATCACGCTCAGGTCGTGCGAGATGAACAGCATCGCGATCCCCTCCCGGCGCTGCAGCTCGAGCAGGATCTGGAGCACCTGGGCCTGGACCGATACGTCCAGTGCCGAGACCGGCTCGTCGGCCACCAGCAGGTCGGGCTCGAGCCCGACGGCCCGCGCGATGGCGATTCGCTGCCGCTGGCCGCCGCTCATCTCGTGCGGGTAGCGATGCATGAAGTAGGGCTCGAGCCCCACCTTCTCCAGCAGCTCCGCCACGACCCGCTCCTCTTCACGCCTGCGAACGCGAGCGTGCAGCCGCAGCGGCTCGGCAATGATCCGCCGGATCTGCATCCGCGGGCTGAGCGAGGCGTAGGGGTCCTGGAAGACGATCTGCATGCGGCGGCGGAGGGGACGCAGCTCGCGTGGCGTCAGGCCGAGGAGCTCGATCCCGTCGAAGCGGATCGACCCTGCGGTCGGCTCGACCAGGCGCAGGATGGACCGGCCGACCGTCGTCTTGCCGCTGCCCGACTCGCCCACCAGCCCCAGCACCTCGCCGCGTCGGAGCTCGAAGTCGACGCCGTCCACGGCACGCACCCAGCCCCGTTTGCCCACCCAACGGCCGCCAAAGGGGAACCACGTGCGGAGCCCGGTGACCTCGAGGAGCGCGCGGCTCATTCGGCTTCCGCCTTGTAGCACGCGACCGCGCGCGCTCCGTCTCGCCGCTCGAGCGGAGGGAACGCGTCCAGGCATTCCTCGTCCGCAAGCGGGCAGCGAGGGTTGAAAGTGCAGCCGCCGGGGAGTTGAAGCAGGTCCGGTACCGAGCCAGGGATCCCGCGCAGGGGTTCGTCCTTGCCCATCCCGAGCCGCGGCCTCGCGGCCAGCAGCCCACGCGTATACGGATGCCTGGCGTCGTCGAAGAGCGCGTCCGTGGGACCGGTCTCGACGAGCTTGCCCGTGTACATGACCAGCATCCGCTCGGCCACGTCGGCCACGACGCCGAGGTCGTGCGTGATGAGCAGCACCGCCATGCGGTAGCGCGCCTGCAGGTCCGCCAACAGATCTAGGATCTCCGCCTGCACGGTCACGTCGAGCGCGGTCGTGGGCTCGTCGGCAATCAGCAGTCCCGGACGGGTGCACGTGGCGATCGCGATCACCGCCCGCTGTCGCATTCCGCCCGAGAGCTCGAACGGGTACGCGCGCGCCCGCTGCTCCGGCTCGGGGATGCCGACATCACCGAGCGCGCGCACCGCCTCCCTCCGAGCCTCCTCCTTCGTCAGACCGCGATGGAGCTCGAGCACCTCGGCGATCTGCTTGCCCACGGGGAAGACGGGATTGAGCGCCGCGCCCGGCTCCTGGAAGACCATGCCGATCTGCGCGCCGCGGACCCGGCGGAGGTGCTCGGCGTCCATGTCCCGCAGGTCCTCGCCGCGGAAGACCACCCGGCCACCGACGACCCGGCCGGGAGGCGGCACGAGGTCCAGGATGGAGAGCGCCACGATGGTTTTGCCGCAACCCGACTCGCCCACCAGCGCCACCGTCTCGGCCTCGGCGATCTCGAACGAGACGTCGTCCACGGCGCGCAGCTCGCCCTCGTCCAGGAGGAACGTGGTCCGGAGTCGCTCGACGCGAAGCAGCACTATACGTACTTGCGCATCAGCGTCTTCGGATCGAGCGCGTCGCGCAGCCCGTCGGCCAGCAGGTTGAAGGAAAGGATCGTGATCGCGAGCAGGAGCCCCGGGAAGAGCGCCACCCACCACGCGACCAGCAGCGCGTCCTGCCCCTGGCTGAGCATGTTGCCCCAGGAGGGCGTGGGTGGCCGGATGCCGATCCCGAGAAACGAGAGCCCCGCCTCGGCGCCGATCATGCCGCCCACCATGAGCGCTGCGCTGACCAGCACCGGCGCCATGGCATTGGGGATCAGGTGCCGCACGATGATGAGGCGCGAGGGGAGGCCGATCGCGCGCGCGCTCTCGATGAACTCCCGCTCCTTCAGCGAGAGGATCTCGCCCCGGATGAAGCGCGCCGTGCCGGTCCACGAGGTGAGCCCAAGGATCAGGACGAGGACGATCAGGTTCGCCTCGAAGACGCCCACGAGCATCAGCATGAGGAAGAACGTAGGGAAGGCGATGATCACATCCACGAGCCGCATCAACACGTTGTCGATCCAGCCGCCGAAGAAGCCGGCCGCGGAGCCGTAGATGGTGCCGATCGTCACGGCCATGATCACGGCCAGCAGCCCCACCGACAGCGACACCCGCGCTCCGTAGACCGCGCGGCTGAACAGGTCGCGGCCGAACTCATCGGTGCCGAAGAGGTGCTCCGCCGAGGGCGCCAGGTATCTGGTCTCGAGCACGTTCTCGATCGCCGCGGGATCGTAGGGCGCCAGGATCGGGGCGAGGGCCGCGAGCAGATACAGCCCCGCGATGACGTACACGGCCGCCATGGCCAGCGAATTCGCGCCGAACCGACGGAAGGCCATGCGCAACGGGCTGCGGCCGGCGGACGCCGCTTGCATGCGGGAGACCGGAAGATGACGGCTGGCGAGGGAGCGTCGCGCGTCGAGCACAGAGGCGGCGATACACGCCGCGAGCGCCACGACCAGGAACCGCGCCGCGATCCAGCCGTCGACGCCGCCCCGGCTCCAGGCCTCGCGGAAGGCGTCCCAGCGGAACACGAGCACCGCCGTGAGCAGGGCGGCGACGGCGAACAGAGTGAGTCCGCGCCTGCGTTGGCCGAGCGCCAGGTGCCCCGCGCCCGGCAGCAGCGCGAGCGAGAGGGCCAGAGAGCCGGTGGCGCTCGAGGCGTGCGGCACGGTCGTGGGCGGTCCGGGCGCGCCCGTATCCGGCGCACCGCTTCCGCCGAGTTCGGGCTCGCGTCTCACGGCGACTCCCGCTGTGCGCTCATGCCCGACCCTTCATCGATCCCTCGTAGGAGACCCGCGGATCGACGACCGCGTAGGTCACGTCCGCCAGCAGGTTGCCGAGCACGACGAGCACGGCGGCCATCATCGTCGTGCCCAGGATGACCGGGTAGTCGCGGGCCCCGATCGCCTCGACCGCCAGTCGGCCCATGCCCGGCCAGGCGAACACCTCCTCGATCAGCACCGCGCCACCCAGCAGGAACGGGAGCGACATCCCGTAGATCGTCAGGATCGGGATCATCGCGTTGCGGAGCGCGTGCTTCAGGACGACCGCGCGCTCTCTCAGCCCCCGTGCACGCGCCGCCAGCACGTACTCCTCGCTCAGCACCTCGAGCAGCTTGCTCCGCATGTAGCGCGCGGTGCCGGCGGCCGAGGCGACGCCGAGCACGAAGACGGGCAGCGCCAGGTGCCAAGCCTGATCCAGGCGCCTTCCCCACCAGGAGAGCATGTCGTAGTCCAGCGATCTCGTCTGCGACGTCGGGAACCAGCCCAGGTTCACCGAGAAGACCAGCACCAGCATCAGCGCGAGCCAGAAGCCGGGCACCGAGTAGATCACCAGCGAGCCCAGCGTGATGGTCTTGTCGGCGAGCGAGTACTGCTTGACCGCCGAGAAGATGCCCAGCGCGATGCCGACGAGCGCATCGAACAGCAGCGCCAGCACCGCGAGCTGGAGCGTGTAGGGGACGCGCTCGGCGATGAGGCTCGTGACCGGGCGCCGGTAGCGAAACGATTCGCCGAGGTCGCCCCGGGCGACGTTCCCCAGCCACTTCGCGTACTGCACGTGGATCGGCTGATCCAGGCCAAACTTCTGCCGCAGGAGCTCGATGACCTCCGGGTCCACCTGTCTCCGCAGCCGCGGCTCGAGGAACATGTCCATCGGGTCGCCGGGCGCCAGTTGTACGATGAAGAACGTGACCGTGGCGATCCCCACAAGGAGCGGGATGGCCTGGAGGAGGCGCTTGGCAATGTAGCGCTTCACCAGCGTGACTCCGCCGTGGCCGAACCGCACCCGAGCACCGGAGCAGCACCGACCTTCCCGATCATCCGTCCGGCACGAACGCACGCGCTCATGGGCGACACGTCGGGGTGCATCAACAGATCGGCCGTGAACTCGACGTCGTGCGCCGTGACGGGCACGCCGTCGTGCCACCGGACGTCCGTCCGAAGGCGGATGATCCAGTGGCGATGGTCATCCGACTGCTCCCAGCTGTGGATCAGCTGGCCCTCGATCTCGCCGGTCGGCCCCTGACGGGCGAGCGGGAGAAACACCAGGTACATCGGCTCGTCGGCCTGGCTCGGGGAGAACATCCACTCGTCGTGGCCCCTGTCGTGGACCACGAGGGTGGACGTCCGGGCCGCGTACAGGTCGTCCGTCCCGCCGCACCCTGTGAGAGCCATTCCGAGCGAGAGGAAAGCAGTCGCGTGGCGCCGGCGCGCGCGCATCGGTTGGCTCGGCGCCATGGCAGCCGCTCGTCTGCTCCGTTGTAGGCGTTTTAGGCTTCACCTCGTCCTCCCACCACAGCGCGTCCATGTACCAGGCCGGGTCGGCCCGCCATGGAGAGCTCAGGCCGCGGAGGCGGCGATCGGCTGCGCTCCAGCTCACCATCGGCGAGAGCACGGTGAACGGCAGGTCCCGGCGCAGGACTGCTCCCAGCTCGCCGAACAGCTCCGCCCGAGTCTCGCGGTCAATCGTCTTGGTGGCGGCATCGATCAGCGCGGTAGCTCGCGGGTTCCGGTACCCGATGATTCCCTCCGGGCCGAACACTCTCGGTCGATTGCCCCCCTTGATATCCAGGATCGCCGCATCGAAGTCCTTTCGCAGCGTGCGCTCCCGGGCGATCCCCGCGTCGACCTCCAGGATCTCGGCCGCCACCCCGACCTCCTGCAGGTTCGCCTGCACGAGCACGGCTTCGCGTCCGTGATCCGGAAACCACGGTCCGCTTCCTCTCGAAACCAGCAGCGAGAAGCGGAACGGCCTTCCCTCTCGTTCCCGCACCGCTTCGCCGTCTCGGTCTACCCAGCCACTGGCCTCCAGCAACGCCCGGGCGGCATCGGGATCGTGAGGCAGGCCGGGCGGCAGTCGTCCGGTCCGGAACTGCAGCTCGCTGAAGAGGACGTCGACGGGCTCCAGCCCCGCGGGGGCGCTCAGGAACTCGAGGATCGCCCGGCGATCGATCGCCAGGGTGAGCGCTCGCCGCACCCGGGGGTCGTCGAACGGGGGACGGTCGTGGTTCCAGAGGATGGCGGAGACGCTGCCCGCGTTGTATGCGTGGTGGAGCTCGAACCGCGCGTCGTTCCGCAGCTTCGGGATGTCCGAATCCGGCAAGGAGGCGACGGCATCCACGTTTTCGGCCCGAAGCTCCACCAGCGGGCTCGAGCCTCGTCGAACCACTCCGCTCGGCAGCCGACGCATCAGTGTGAGGAAGACGAGGTACTGGATCGACCCGCTCGCGTTCGGCCCCAGGTCGTCATCGGGGTAGAGGAGCGTGACCGTCTTGAGGTCGTCGGTCGAAGTGGCGCCATCAAACGACCGGTCGCCGGAGCGCTCACCGCACCCGCCGAGCAGGGTCGCGCACGTCCAGACGATCGCGAGTGCGGTCGACCGCAGTCCGAGCCGGCGTCCGCCCATGCGCGGGCAGGTCCCCGCAAGACTCACGGCTCCTCCTCGATCCACAGCTCGTGAATCGCCTCGATCGGGTGCGCGCGGTCCGGGGTTCGAAGCCCTCGGACCTTGCGGTGGGCGGCGTAGGCCTCGAAGTACGGGAACAGGAACGTGACCGGTACGTCGCGACGGAGGACGGCGTTGATCGCTGCGTAGAGCGTGTCCTGGCCGGCGGGCGAGGGCTCCCGGGTGAGCGCCTCGAGGAGCCGGACGATCTCCGGGTTCCGGTAGCCGATCTTCGTCCCCTCGCCGAAGAACTCCTGGCGCAGCAGGTCCGGGGGGTCGTTTCGGACATCGTGGACTGTGGCGTCGAAGTCCCCCGACTGGTAGAGCTGCCACCAGATGCTGTTTTCGACCGGACGGATCTCCACGTCCACGCCGACTTTGCGGAGCTGATCCTGAATCAGCAGCGCCGGGTCCAGCGTGCTCAGGATTCCACCCTGACGCGCCAGCAGCGTGAACCGCGCCTCGACCCCGCCTCGCTCCCGCACGCCGTCGCCGTCGCTGTCCATCCAACCCGCTTCCTCCAGCAACTCCCGGGCGGCGGGGGGGTCGAAGGCGAACCCCGTTTCCAGCTTCCCCTCGCGGTACAGATCCCCAGCCCGGTCGTCGGGGGAGAGCCCGCCCACCAGCGGCATCTCGTCCGGCAGGTAGAGCAGGCGGGCCAGCTCCCGCCGGTCGATCGCGTGGCTCAGCGCGCGGCGGACGGTGGCCGCCGCGAGGAACGGGTGGCGCTGGTTCCAGTGGATCGCCTGCGGCTCCGAAAAGCCCCAATTGAAGTAGACCCGGAAGCGCGGGTCGCCGCCGAGCGCGGCGATCTCCGCCGCGGACAGGTAGTAGGCCGCATCCGCGTTCCCGCTCCTCAGCTCGGTGACGACGTTCGCGCTGCTCAACCGGAGCACGATCCGCTCGATCGACGGCGCGCCCTCGAAGTAGTCCGGGTTCGCCTCGAGCTCGATCATCGTGTTCGGGACGCCGCGCACGTATCGGTAAGGCCCGTTCCCCACCGGATGCGTCCAGAACTCCCAGTCGAAGAAGCGCGCGGGATCCAGGTCCGCCAGGAGGTGCTTCGGATAGAAGACCGGCCAGCCCTGGAGCGCCCGCTCTACGGGCCGTCGGAACGAGAGGACCAGCGTGTGCTCGTCAGGCACGGCGATCGAGTCGATCGCGAGCGCGAAACCGTGCGCCGCGATCTCGGGCTTCCGGAACAACTCGAGGCTGAACGCCACGTCGTGCGCCGTGACCGGCACGCCATCGTGCCAGCGCACGTCGCTCCGGAGATGGTAGGTCCAGGTCCGGAAATCTTCCGAGTGTTCCCACCGCTCGGCGAGCCAGGGTCGGGCCCCCGCCCCGTAGCCGCGCACCAGGGGCTCGAACATCAGGAATTTCGGCCAGTCGTCGCGGGAGGGCCCGAGGACGTAGTCGTCGCTCTCGAACAGGATGGTGAGGGTGCTGCGAGACTCACTGTCGGCCGAGCTCGCGGCTCCGCCCTCGACGGCGGCGTCCGTTCCCCCGCAACCTGACGCGGCGACTGCCGCAAGTGCGATCGCGATCACCGGCCAGCGGACCGCCCGAATCTGGAGAAGACCCCCGTCGCGCTTCACGATTCGCCCTTCTGGACCGGTCGAATCTCCCAATCCGGATCGATCCAGAGCTCCTCCGGGTGCGTGAGCCACTCGTCACCCTGCCGGAATCCGCGGATCCGTCGGTGGGCGGCGTAGCGGTAGACGCCGGGGAAGAGGATCATGACCGGCATGTCGCGCTGGAGAATCTCGTTGAACCGGAGGTAGAGCGTGTCTTCCTCCGCGGAACCGGGCGTCGTCACGCTGGCGCGCTCGATCAGACGTGCAGCCTCCGGATCGGAATACCCGAGGCCGTACGGCGGGTCTCCCGTCTCGTCAGGCCCGGGGTCCGCGGGTCCGCCGAACCAGGTCCAGAGGATGGTATGCGCATCCTGGTTCTCCCAGATGATCGCGGCTTCGAACCGCCCCGAGCGGAGCGCGCTTCGCACGACGCCCATCTCCATCGGGCGGATGTCGACGGCGACCCCCACCTGCCGCCACTGATTCTGCATGAAGAGGGCGATCGCCTCGGCCGCGAGGGACCCTCCCTGCGGCGCCAGCATGGTGAAGCGCGCCTCCCGGCCGGCCCGCTCGCGAATCCCGTCCCCGTCCTGGTCAGTCCAGCCCGCTCGATCCAGCAGGCGTTGCGCCCGTTGCGGGTCGTAGGCCGGGATCCGATTCCACGCCCGGCGACCATCCGGATCCGCTCCGCCGTCGGTCCCCAGCCCGGCCACCAGCGGGACCTCGTCGGGAAGGGTCACCACGCGCGCGAGCTCTCGCCGGTCGATCGCGTGGCTGAGAGCGCGTCGCACCCCGGCATCCGCGAACAAGGGATGGCGATGATTCCAGTAGACGAGAAACAGCTCGGTCCAGTCGTTCTGGTAGTAGACTCTGAACCTGGGATCGGCCTCCAGCTTCAGCACGTCGGCCGCGGTCAGGTCGGTCGCGGCATCGGCGGCACCGCTCGTCAGCTCGATCACCCGATTCGCGCTGCTGAGCTTCGCCACCACGCGCTTTATCGGCGGTTCCCCGCCGTAGAAGTCGGGATTCGCCTCGAACTCGATCATCGTCCGCGGAACGTACCTTACGAACCGGTATGGACCGTTCCCGACCGGTCGTGTCCAGAACTCCCATTCGTAAAAGCTCGCGGGGTCCAGATCCTGGAGCAGATGTTTCGGAAAATACTTGCCGGCCACGGGCGGGTGATATGCAGGCTCTGGCCTGACGAACGCGATCGTGTGGTCGTCCGGCACCGAGACCGAATCGATACCCTGCCAGATCCAGGGGGCGAAGAGTACGTGCGGGTGACGAAACAGCTCGATGCTGAAGGCCACGTCGTGAGCCGTTAAGGGCACCCCGTCGTGCCACCGCACATCCCGCCTGAGGTGGAACGTCCAGGTGCGATAGTCGGGGGAGTGCTCCCACGACTCGGCGAGCTGGGGGTCGGGTTCGAGCCCATGACGCACCAGATGGAGAAACAGCAGGTGCTTCAGGTTGTACAGACGCATCTGATCGGCCGCACAGCAATCCACCAGGACCGTCAGCGTCGAGTTGCGGTCCGGATCCTCGGGAGCGGGGCTGCAGCCGAAGAGCGAAGCGGCGGTGACCAGCGCCACCGCCGTCGGGCTGGTCAGGACTGGGGCCATCATCCCTCCTCCTCGATCCACAGCTCCTCGGCCATCGTCAGCGCGTTCCAATTGCTGGTGAGCCGGAAGCCGTGGATGCGCCCGTGGGCCACGAACGCGTCAGGCTGGGGGAAGAAGAACGTGACCGGCATGTCACGACGGAGGATTTCGTTGACCCGTCGGTACACCGCCTCCCGTTCCGCGCGGTCGGTCGTGGCCTCGAGCGAGGCCAGGAGCCCCGCCAGCTCGGCGTCGTGGTACCCGAACGGCGGGGGATCGAACCAGGAGTCGAGGATGGTAGGGGGGTCGTTCTCCAGGACGTAGATCATCGCCTCGTAGTCGCCCTCCCTCCCGGCCTCGTTCCAGGCGGCGGCTTCCAGCGTGCGGATCTCGACGGCGATGCCCAGGCTACGTAATTGGTGCTGAGTCAGCAGGGCCTGGTCGAGACCGCTGATCCATGCGTCCGTGGAAACCGTCAAGGTGAACCGCGCCTGCCGCCCGCCCTTGTCACGAATGCCATCCCCGTCCCGACTCCTTCCGGCAAGTCATCGACCAGGAGGGGAAGGAATAGCAAGGCGCTCACCAGCCCACGGCGAATCGTATAGCGGGCGTCTTCGTTCACGAGAAGTGTCATCGTCGTGCCGCGGTCCGGGCCCTCTGACGCGACGCAGCTCGCCGCCCCGTAGATGGCCAGAACCTGACAGAGCGAGCGGCGATGGACCTCCCGGATCAGGCGCCGAAGCCGATTCATGCGGCGCGCTCGAGCGCCGTCGCCATGCTACCGACGACATCGGTGACGATGAACGACGGGATCTTCATAGGAGGCCTCCGGCCGCACCAGCACGGGGCAGGAATGCGGCGGACCCACTCAATCTTTGCTCCGGGCCCCCACCTCGCAACGCCGCGGGCGGCCGCCCGCCGTCCCCGGGCCCTCCGTCTTGTCGCCCCCCCCGGCTTTTGCGATACCTCGGTGGTTCCTCCCTCTCGACAACGATCCGCAGGCCTTCGCTCCGTGACCTCTCCCCGGGCTCCCGACCCGAGCTCCTGATGCAGGAGACGGCTCCCCGGACCCTTTCGCCGTCCCGCGCGCTGCTGATCCCCGGCGTGTTCGTCGCCGGGCTCCTGGCGTTCGTCGTCTTCCCGCCGCTCCAGCAGAATCCCAGGACCGATAGGAAATCCAAACGCTCTTTCGGTCCGAAGGCCAAGGTAGGAACGGCGCTCCGACCGGACAAGAACGCTGTGGGACACCGTGGTGAGGGGAGTGGTGGGGTCGATCGGCGTGAGGGCGTACTCTGGCCGCGGGGTCTGGGGAGGGCCAGCGGAGAGCATGCCTGAAGCGGTCACCGCGATGCTTGAATGGGCGAGGAGGAACGGACCGGCGGCTTACCGGCCGCTTGGCTGATGCCTTCGCGAGGTGGGAAGTGTCTGCCGAGCGCCTCGTCGCCTTCTCCTGCAAGGGCCGCGGCGTTTACCCGTCCTGCAATGCCCGCCGTATGGTGGAGGTGGCCGCCCACCTCACCGATCACGTCCTGCCGGCGCTGCCGCTGCGCCAGTGGGTGCTCTCCCTGCCCAAGCGGATCCGCCCCTTCCTGCCGCACGACCCGCGCCTTGCCGGCGACGTGCTCCGCGTCCAGCTGCTCGCCATCCGCACCATGCTCCGGCGTGCCAGCCCAGGCGCCGCAGGCGACGCGCAGCTCGGCGCCGTCTCTTTCCTGCACCGCTTCGGCTCTGCCCTCGCACTTCCATTTCCACGTCGTCGTCCTCGACGGCGTCTTCTCCGAGGACGACGATGGCGGCGTCACCTTCCATGAGGCGACGCACCTCACTGACGACGACATGCAGCGCCTCGAGCGCCACGTCGAGGAGGGAAGCACCACCCGGCCGCGCGGCGATGCCGCCATCCGCCAGGTCCTCTACCACCCGGCGCGGGCCACGCCCGGCGGTCGCACCGTCCTCGTCCTGTCGCCCCTGGAATTCCTCGCAGCCGTAAGCCGCCTCATACCGCCGCCCCGCGTCCACCGCCATCGCTACCATGGTGTCCTCGCGCCGGGGTACCCACCGGAGGTGGGTCGCGCGGCTGCGCGAACGCGTCATCGCCCTCGGACGCGACGATGGCGGAGTGCCGACCGACGCCGATACCAGCCCGGTTGGCGACGGCCTGCCCCCCGCCGCCGGCACTACCGAGATCGAATCGCCCTCGCCCATTCCGCCCGACTCGCCACAAGCATCACCACCGCCACCAGGAAGCTCATGCCCAGCCCGGTACGCCGAGGTTGGGTAGCATGATGTCGGCGACCTGAAGCACCACGAACCCGGTGGCCGCGTGGACCACGGCCACGCGGAACGCCTTGCGGCGCTTGAGCTCGGTGAAGAGGGAGCTCACGCGGCGGCGCACCGGTAGGGCTCGAATGCCAGCGGCGGCCGCTCGACGCCCTGTGCCGCAAGCACGGCCGCAAGTTGCGGATAGAGCGTGACATCGAAGTAGGGGTAAATCAGCCAGGCGCTGAGCGAGTACAGGGATTCGGGCCAGTCCAGCCGCTCGAGCAGGGCGTCGGCCTCGGCATTGCGGCCGAGGAGCTTCAGAAGAAGCCAGTGGCCGGCGAGGTCGTCGTCGCCCAGGGTCAGGGTCCGGAACACGGCTTCGGCGCGACCCGGGTCGCCCTCGGCGCAGGCCTGGCGCATGGCCACTATCGCCGCGCGTCCCTCGTTCTCACCGGGCAGCGTCAGGCGGGCCGCAAGCCGGGAGGCGCCCTCCACGTCACCTACCCAGAGGAGGACACGGTGGGTCTGGTAGACGATTTCCATATGGTCGGGATGGCGGGCGACGGCCTCGCGGCCGAGCTCGGCCGCCCGCTCGGGGGCGTGGGCGAAGAGCATATGGTTCGCGGGCGGGGTCCCTCCAAGCAGCCCGGTGGAGGCCCTCTGCTCGGTCACGTCGCGCGCCGCAGCGAGATCCCCGATGTGGATGGACCAAATCGCCAACGCCTCGAGAGCCTCCATGTCATTGGGGTGCTCCTCCACCACCCGCCGCATCAGTCGCTGGGCCTCCCTCAGACGAAGCCGGCTCGCGGCGAG
>DATKBW010000227.1:0-10358 GCA_035513575.1 Longimicrobiales bacterium
ACGATCTCGTTCCGGTAGTGGGCGCCGTTGAAATCCACGCTCCAGCCCACGCCGTTGCCCAGGGTGCCCCTGTAGCCGAGGGCCAGGTCGATGCCCCTGTTGGTCATCTCGCCGATGTTCACGATCGGCGCGGCCGCCTGACCCGCCGTGGCCGGGAGCTGCGGGTTGAAGAGCAGATTGTCGGTGTCCCGCCGGTACAGATCGACGACCAGATTGGCTCTACCCTGGAGGAACTCGACATCCAGGCCGAGGTTCGTCGATTCGTTCTCCTCCCACTTCAGGTTGGGGTTCCCGAGCGCCGTCTGCCGGAATCCCTGGACGATGCTCGTCCCGGTCCCGGCGATGTCGTAGAAGGTGTTGCCGGTCGAGCCGCCGAAGTGGTCGACGGTGCGCCCCGGCGCGATGTCCTGGTTCCCGGTGAGACCCCACCCGAAGCGGAGCATCGCGGTCGTGAAGAAATCGTTCTGCTCGAGGAAGCTCTCCTCGGAGAGTCTCCACCCGAGGCTGAACGCGGGGAACGTTCCCCAGCGGTTGGCGGGGCCCAGCTTCGAGGACCCGTCGCGGCGGACCGTGGCGCTCAGGTAGTAGCGCTGATCGTAATTGTAGTCGGCCTTCCCGAAGAAGGAGAGCAGGGTGCTGAATCCACCCGAGCTGTTCACGTTCTTGGTGGCCGGATCGCCGATCGCGTCCTGGATGTAGCGGGCATTCGGATCGGTCGTGACCAGATTCGCCATGCTGGCGGACACGAACCTCCCCGTGGTCTTGTTCGCCTCCTGCCCCACCAGGATGCTGGTGTTGTGCAGACCCCCGAAGCTGCTCTCGAAGTTCAGCGTGTTGTTCCAGGTCCAGTTCAGGAACGAGCTGTTCGTCTCGAAGATGGAGTTCGTGAACGTCGGCTCGGAGTTCTCGGGGAAGATCGGATTGAAGCCGTCGGCCGAGGCCTGCCCGACGTTGAACCCGAGATTGCTGTTCACGGTGAACCGGTCCGTGAGGTCGTAGCTCGCGAACGCGTTCCCGAACATCCGCGTGTTCGTGAAGACGTTCTCCCGCTGGGCCTCCGCCAGCTTCAGCGGATTGGTGTGGTTGCCCAGGCCGGGCGCCTTCCCGGACGCGTAGTTCCCCGCCAGGTCCCGGATCGGAACGACGGGCTGCATCAGGACGTTCTTGCCGACGATCGTGCCTTCGGCGAATCCGCCGGGATCGAACGGGATTCCGCCGAAATGCTCATCCAGGGACAGGTTCAGGTTCTCACCGATCGTCAGGCGGCCGGTGCTGAACGAGGTGTTGAGCCGCACCGTTCCCCGCTGGTAGCGGTTGAATGCGGCGGTGCCTTCCTGGTCGAAGTAGCCGAAGGACAGGTTGTAGCGCTCGGTCGGTGTCCCGCCCGACACGCCGACATTGACATCCCGGGTCTCGCCGGTACCGAAGACGGCATCCCACCAGTTCGTGCCGGTGCTCCCCGGCATGATCAGATCGTTCGGCCAGGAATACATGGCTTCGTTGACCTCGACCGGCCGCCCCCACTCGTCCCTCGCGACGATCAGGTCGCCGTCCGCGTACGTGTACCGGGGAATCGTCGGATTGTTGGGATCACCATAGACCGTGGTCGGAACCGGCAAGCCGGCGTTGACATGGCTGCGCCTGACCACCTCGTGGTAATCCAGCGCGTCCAGGATCACGAAGTCATCGTACCCCCGGACGGGCGACCCGATGCCGTACCTGGCGTCGAGGGAGATCCGGGGCGCGCCCACCCGGCCCTTCTTCGTCTCGATGATCACGACGCCGTTGTTGGCGCGCGAGCCATAGATGGATGCGGCGGACGCATCCTTGAGCACGTCGATCGACTCGATGTCGTTCGGGTTCAGCCAGTTGGCGAATGACTCTTGCACGGGCGTGCCATCGACGATGTAGAGCGGATCGTTGTTCTGGAAGGAGCTGACGCCCCGGATCCTCACGGTGCTGCGGGCGCCGGGCGAGCCGCTGGCATCCACCGTCACGCCGGCCACGTGCCCGTGCAGCCTCTGGAGCACGCTCGTCCCGGTCTCCCGGCCGGCACCCTCGAGGTCCACGCTCGAGATGGCGCTCGTGATGTCGCCGCGGCGCTGCGTCGAGTATCCCGTGACGACCACCTCCTGCAGCTGCGCGACGGACACCTGCAGCGCGACGTCGACTCTCGTCCGTCCGGCGATCGCGATCTCGGTGGTGCGAAACGCGACGTGCGCGAACTCCAGCACGCCATCCGGAGGGGCCGCCAGCCGATACGCTCCCTCCGCATTGGTGAGGACTCCGCGGTCCGATCCCTGCAACCGGACCAGCACGCCCGCGACCGGCTGGCCGGTCATCCCATCCGTCACCGTCCCCCTGATGGTGTCCTGCGCCGCCTGGGGAAGGGCAGCCACCTGGGCGGGGTACGCGAGCAACCCCAGAAGGAGGGCCGAAACCGCGAGCCACGCCGGTCGGGTACGCCGATCATCACGAGAAGTGTTCATGTTCCATCCAGCTTTCGGGGAATGGATGTCGGAGAACCGCAGCTCCACGAGGGAGCGTAACCCCGGGTCGCGGCGCGGCCGCGGCGCCTCATCGGGACCGGTCGCTACCCGGGACAACACAGATCGGAAACCCGAAGCGGCGCCAACCCGGTCACGGGCCGGCTTCGCCCGGTCACGGACCGGCTTCGCATCGGCTTTCCCCAACATTATCGTGGAAGACCGCTAGGTCTCAGCTGGCAGGAAACGGCCACTCCTCGGGAGTGGCTGCTCCATAGTGAGCTTCCGGGAAACTGCTGTCAACCACCCCGTGGCCAGGGGAGTTTTGCGCGCGGGCCCCGCCATGCTAGAATTTCCGACCGGTCACACACGCGTATCGTTGCCGTCAACGCCCCCCGAGGGACCGAGCCGAACGAGGAATCCATGCCTGTTGCCACGGATCGCCGGACCCGCCGCCCGATGGCGGCGCTCGTGCTCCTTATCGCAGCCGGGTGTGCCGGCCGCGCGGAGCACGCCATCGTCCCCGCCCCCGCCGCCATCCGCGTGGCGGAACGCGGCAGCTTCACGGTGGACACGACCGCGGCGATCGGGGTCGTGTCAGGGGGCGAGGAGGCGCGCCGGATCGCGGCGATTCTGGCCGAGGTGGTGGGCACCACGCCGGAGTCCAGGCCCCGCATCCTGACGGAGGAGCGGGCTGCGGCGGCGGCCGCGATCGTCCTGGCCCTGGACCCGACCACGGCGCCGGCGCTCGGCCCGGAGGGCTACACCCTGCGCGTGACGGCGGGGGGAATACGGATCGACGCGGCCGGGCCGGCGGGACTGTTTTACGGTGTGCAGACCCTGCGTCAGCTGTTGCCGGCCAGCGCGGAATACGGAGCGGCCCGGCCGCGGCCGCTCTCCGTGCCCCACGTGGAGATCGAGGACCACCCGCGCTTCGGCTGGCGGGGCGCCATGCTGGACGTGGCCCGGCACTTCTTCGGTGTGGAGGACGTGAAGCGCTACATCGACCTGCTGGCGCTCCACAAGATGAACCGGCTCCACCTCCACCTGTCCGACGACCAGGGGTGGCGCATCGAGGTGCCCGGCTGGCCGCGCCTGACCGAGCACGGCGGCAGCACGCAGGTCGGCGGGGGACCGGGCGGTTTCTACACGACCGAGGACTACCAGGCGCTGGTGCGCTACGCCGCCGATCGGTTCATCACCATCGTCCCCGAGATCGACCTGCCGGGTCACACCAACGCGGCGCTGGCATCGGTCCCCGCCCTCAACTGCGACGGCGTCGCGCCGCCCCTCTACACCGGGATCGAGGTCGGCTTCAGCGCCGTGTGCGTCCACAGCGAGGCGACGTACGAGTTCGTGGACGCCGTCCTCGGTCACCTGGCCGCGATCACGCCCGGGCCGTGGCTCCATGTGGGCGGGGACGAGGTCGAGGAGCTGACGGCGGAGGAGTACCGTCGCTTCATCGAGCGGGTGGAGACCATCGTGCACCGGCACGGCAAGCGGATGTCGGGGTGGCAGGAGATCGCCGGCGCGGACATTCACCCGACCACCCTGATCCAGCACTGGCACGGCGAGGGCGGGGAGCTGGCCGGCGCGTTCGAGGGCCAGGTCATCCTGTCTCCCGCCGCCCGCGTCTACCTGGACATCCAGTACCATGCGGGCACTCCCATCGGCCTCGACTGGCCCGGCCTCACCCCCCTCCGCGACGCGTACGACTGGGAGCCGGCCCGCCTGGTTCCCGGGCTCCCACCGAACGTCATCGCCGGCCTGGAAGCGCCGCTCTGGACGGAGACGGTGTCCACGATCGGCGACCTGGAGTTCATGGCGTTCCCGCGGCTGGCGGCCATCGCCGAGCTCGCATGGTCCCCCGCCGGCGCCACCGACTGGCGGAGCTTCCGGCGGCGCCTCGCGCGCCTCGGCCTCCGCTGGACGGCCCTGGGCATCAATTTCTACCGGTCGCCCGAGGTGGACTGGCAGGTCTGGTGACGGCCGGGACGGCCGGGGTCACACCTTGACGGCCGGGGTCACACCTTGATGTAGATCCGTCGCCGGTAGAGCGGCCACATGAAGCCGAGCCAGAGGAGCACGAAGGCGACGGCGAAGGCGAGGGAGCCGTTCAGCGGTCCCGCCCAGGACGCGAACAGGTGCCGGTACGCCCACTCCTTGAGCGTCACGCCTCCCCCGACGTCGATCATGCCGATGACCCGCGCGAAGAGGGCGGAGAGGAAGTAGGCGGCGATGGCGTTCACGCCGAAGACCACGAACGGCGTGGCCCAGCGCTTCAGACCCCGCACGTCGATCACCCAGTAGCAGAGGCCGAGGAGGAGGAGGGCCATCCCGCTGGTGAAGACGGTGTAGGAGCTGGTCCACAGGTTCTTGTTGATGGGGAAGAACAGCCCCCAGAGCATCCCCACCGCGACGGCGGCCACCCCGGCCGCCAGGAGCCCCACGGTGACGGCGCCCCCGCTCCGCCCGGACCGCAGCCAGCGGCCGGTGAACACGCCGGACAGCACGGTAGCGACCGCGGGGAGGGTGCTCAGGATCCCTTCCGGGTCCCAGGTCCGGGACTGCGACCACAGGTGGTCGGTTCCGAGGATCGTCCGGTCCAGCCAGGCCGCCAGGTTGCCGTCCGGCGTCAGGTCGCCCGCCACCCCACCGGGCACCGGCACCAGCGCGAGGAGCGCCCAGTAGCCGAGGAGGAGCGCGGCCGCGGCCACGATCTGGCCGCGGAGCCCCGTGAACAGGACGATGGCGGATGCGGCCAGGTACGCCACCGCGATGCGCTGGAGCACGCCCGGGATCCGGAGCGTCGCCAGGTCGACGTCGTACCAGGGGAACGCGTGGATGAGGAGCCCGAGCGCGAACAGGACGAGGGCGCGGCGCGCGGCCTTCCGCAACAGCGCCCACCGATCCTTCCCTTCCCGCCGGCGCTTCCCGAAAGAGAACGTCATCGCCACGCCCACGATGAACAGGAAGAACGGAAAGATGAGGTCGGTGGGTGTCCAGCCGTGCCATTCGGCGTGCCGGAGCGGCCCGTAGACGTACGACCAGCTGCCGGGGTCGTTCACCAGCAGCATGGCCGCGATGGTGAGCCCGCGGAACGCATCCAGCGACACCAGGCGTCCGCCGGGGACCGAGGGCCCGGCGACGGGGTCCGTGGCGGCGGTGGCTTCCCGGGTCGGCGCGGTGGTCGTCATGGTGTGTGGGTGATCATGTCGTATGGGGAAGGTCCGGGCCCGTCCTAATAGCGCAGGCCGTACCCGAACGGGAACAGCGGATCGTAGGGCTCGTCACCGACGTTCAGCGGGACCTGGCTCATGGACCGGGGCCAGGTGAACGAGAGCCGGCCGGTCGGGGCGTGGTCGCCGAAGAGCACGTCCGCCACCCCGGCGCCCTCGGTGCCGGGGAGCCAGGCGGCCACGAAGGCGTCCGAGATCTCCAGCACCTCGTCGATGATGAGCGGCCGGCCCGAGATCAGCACCACGACGACGGGGATCCCGGCGTCCGCCATCCGCTCGACCATCGCCACCTGATCGGGCGCCAGCCCCAGGTCCATCCGGTCGCCGATCCCCTCGGCGTACGGTTCCTCCCCGATCACGACGACGCCCACGTCCGCCCCTCCGGCCCCGATCCCGTCCTCCGAGTAGGTGATCCGGCCGCCACTCCCGAGGGCCGCGCGCATCGCCGCGAGGATCGTCGTGCCGCCGGTGGTGACGGGGCCCGCCGCGCCCTGCCAGTCGATGGTCCACCCGCCCGACTGGATCCCGATGTCGTCGGCGCCGCGGCCCGCCACATGGATCCGGGCGCTCTTCGACAGCGGCAGCGCCCGGCCCTCGTTCTTCAGCAGCACCAGCGACTGGCGGACCGCGTCCCGGGCCACCGCCCGGTGCTCGGCGGAGCCGAAGGCGGCCTGGAGCGAGCGGTCGGCGAGGTGCGACGCGTCGTCCTCCAGGAGCCCCATGGCGGCCTTCACCCGCAGGATCCGCCGCACGGCGTCATCGATCCGCGACAGCGCCACCGTCCCCTCCTCCACGAGCCCGGTGAGGTGCTGGATGAACTCGCGGTGCGCGTTCGGGACCATGGCCATGTCCATGCCGGCGTTGATGGACCGGGCGATGGCGGTCCTGAAGTCCGGGTGGAGCTGCTGGATCGCGCTCCAGTCGGAGATCAGGAACCCGTCGAAGCCCAGCTCCCCCTTCAGCACGTCCGTCAGCAGGTAGCTGCTGCCCGACATCTTCTGGCCGTTCCAGCTGCTGTACGACGGCATGATGCTGCCCACGCCGGCATCCACGGCCGCGCGATACGGGTGGAGGTGGATCCGGCGCACCGCATCCTCGGAGAGCCGCATGTCCCCCTGGTCCAGCCCCGTCGAGTCCCCGAACGTGCCGGTGCCGGGCACCGTCCCGCCGTCGCCGAGGTAGTGCTTGGCCGTGGCCAGGACCGCCAGCGGATGGCTCAGGTCGCCGCGCTGGTACCCCAGAACCGCCGCCGCTCCCAGCTCGGCCACGAGCTCGGGATCCTCGGAGAAGCCCTCGTAGGTCCGGCCCCACCGCTCGTCCCGGGGCACCGACACGGCCGGCGAAAAGGTCCACTGCACGCCCGTGGCCAGCATCTCCTTCCCCGTCACCTCCGCGATCCGCCGCACCAGCGCCGGGTTTCGCGTCGCGCCCAACCCGATGTTGTGGGGGAAGATCACCGCGCCGAGCACGTTGCTGTGCCCGTGCACCGCGTCCACGCCGTACAGGATCGGGATGCCGAGCCGGCTCCCCAGCGCCGCGCGCTGGTAGCGGTCGTACATGTCCGTCCACGCCTCCAGCGAGTTGCCGGCCTCCGGGTCCGAATTGCCGCCGCTCAGCACCGAGCCGATGTGGAGCTCGGCGACTTCCGCCGGCGCGATGGACCCGAGCTCCGCCTGCGTCATCTGGCCGACCTTCTCCGCCAGCGTCATCCGCGACAGGAGCGACGCCACCGGGTCCGGCTCCGGCTCCGGCCCGGGGGCCGGGGGCGCGGGTGCGGCGCAGCCGGCCGCGAGGAACGACAGGCTGAGGGCCGCCGCCATGATCGGCGGCCGGTGGCGGCAGGAAAGGGAGCGTTTCATGAGTTCCGGCGGGTTCGGGTCGTTCGGGTCGGCTGGAAAAGGTACCGGTGCCCGGGCACCGACGAAAGGAAGCGCGGTGGAGCCTGAGTCCCGCCGGGTCGCTCCGGGAACCCGGCCGTCAACGTTGCGGGTGCGGGCGAGGCGGTGAGAATTCAGGACGACTGGGCTGTGATCGCGGATGACCTCGATGTCCACCCGGGTTTCAAAGGATTCCTGCACATGACCGTACGGATCGTCCGCCTCGGAACCCCGCGAGTTCCCTCTGAAGGGACGCGCATAGGAACGGTTCGCCGCCCGCCCCGTGGGGTGCCGAAGGCGCTGTTCTCGACGCAGGACTGGTACGACGTGTGGTTCCCGAATCTCGCCCCCGCCGTCGAGACCATGAAGCTCGGGCGGGAGGCCGCGACGCCGGCGCAATGGTCGGCGTTCGCCAGGAAGTACAGGGCCGAGATGACCGCGGGCGATGCCCGGCACAGCCTCGAGCTCCTCGCCGTGCTCTCCCATGCGACGGATTTCTCCGTCGGCTGCTACTGCGAGCACGAAGATCGCTGCCACCGGTCCATCCTGAAGGAGCTGCTCGTCGAGCACGGGGCAAAAGTCGGATGAGACGTCAGAGGATGCTGAAGCCGATCCTGCCTGCGCTGCTGCTCTGCTCGGCCATCGCCGCGGGCTGTGTCACCGGACCGCGCCAGGGCCAGGGTGGACGCGCCGCCGGCCCCGCGGTGGCCGCCTCGGATTCCGGCGTCGTGTTGACGTTGCGGAATGGCACCGAGGTCTGGCTGCGCCAGGACACCACTCCCGGGGAGCGCTGGCGATCCTATTCGGGCCAGGGGTTCCTGGAGCCGCTCGGGGCCTACCTGATCCACGTCGCGTTCTATGAGGGGTCCGCCTCCATGCTGATCCACTACGTGACCGGCGACACCACGTGGCTCCCGGGAGCGCCCGTCCTCTCTCCCTCCGGTGATCGGTTCGTCGCGACGTCCGTGGACCTCATCGCGGAGTACAATCCGAACGTGCTCCAGATCTACAGGGTTCGACCGACCGGCTTCGAGAAGGAGTTCGAGCTGTCGCCCGTGGACTGGGGTCCCTCGGACGCGCGCTGGGTCGCGGAGGACACGATCTCGTTCATGCAGAACGTGGTGAGCGAGAGCTGGGACTACGAGCAGCGCCCGGCGAGGGTGGTGCGCGCGACCGGCCGGTGGCGCGTTGTCCTCCAGCGCCCGATGAACCGATGAAGCCGCGAAGAATTCGCTATCAGGTAGCCTGCAGCCTCGATGGCTACATTGCCGGCCCGCACGGCGAGTACGACTGGATCGTCATGGATCCGGAGATCGACTTCGAAGCCCTCGCCGCCGAGTTCGACACGCTGCTGATGGGGCGGCGCACGTTCGAAGTCCTCCAGGGAGGTTTCCCGGCGATGAAGGTGTTCGTCTTCTCGCGCTCGCTGCGGCAGGAAGATCATCCTGACGTCACCATCGTTTCGGACCGCGTCCGGGAGACGCTCGATGCGCTGCGCGACGAGCCGGGCAGGGACATCTGGCTGTTCGGCGGCGGAGAGCTGTTTCGCAGCCTTCTCGAGCTCGGCTGCGTGGACACCGTGGAGCCGGCGGTGATCCCCGTGCTCCTGGGCGGCGGACGACCGCTCCTCCCGGCGCCCGCCGTCCGACGCAGCCTGGCGCTCACCGGAAGGCGCGTCTACGAGGCGACCGGGATCGTCCTCCTGCAATACGAGGTCGAAAAATGAACGCTCCATGGAGCCGGCCGTGACCGGGGGCGCCGTCGGGGATCCGGGGCGCCGCCGGGTGGGAGGCGCGATGTTTCCGCTGCTCCGCGCACTCATCTACGGCTCGCTGTTCGTGGCCCTGCTCCTGGTCCTTCTCCCCGCGCGCGTGCTGGAATGGTCCGGCGTGAGCCGGCCCGAGCCGTGGGGCGCAGCGCAGGCGGCGGGGGCAGCCATCACGGTCCTGGGCGCGGCGGTGGCCGTCTGGTGCGTCCTGGCCTTCGCGCTGGTCGGACGCGGCACCCCGGCGCCGTTCGACCCGCCCCGCCGCCTGGTGGTCTCGGGGCCGTACCGGTTCGTGCGCAATCCCATGTACATCGGGGCGGGCCTCGCCCTGGCGGGGGCGTCCCTCTTCTACGGGTCCGCCGCGCTGCTCGGATACACCGCGCTCCTGGGCCTGGTCACGCACCTGTTCGTGACCCGCTACGAGGAGCCCACCCTCTCCCGGACCTTCGGCGCCGAGTACACCGCCTACCGGTCGCGGGTGAGGCGCTGGCGCCCGGGCCGGGGGACCGGCTCGAGGTTCGGGACCGAATCTCACCGCCCGTTGCGCGATACTGATCAGATGGATCCACTGAAGCGGCCTGGCGCCTAGTGTGTCCTCATTCCGGGTTGATGCGACAGTAGGAACGGTCCGGGAGCCTGATCGTGGCTCGCGAGCCGTCGATCCGCGGGGCCCCGGCTCCCTGCAGCGACGTGAGTCGAGAATTCCTGCCCCTCGTACTCCCTCTGTTCTCGATCCACGGCGCTGAGCGACGTCGGGGCTGCACGCGCCGCCGCTCCTTCGCCTTCTGTGTCGCTCCGACGCCGAATCCCGACGTGAAAGGAGAACGAGCGGCGTCGGCAGTGCCAGACTTCAGCCGGGACGTCGCCCGCCGGCGGTAAATGCGTCGGCCGCTCACCCGTCGTGTCGCGGCTACTCGGGAACAGGACAGCCAAGTGGGGGCGGATGAAGCAACGGATGAAGATCTGCGGCGTCTCCTTTCTGATGTTG
>DATKBW010000228.1:0-4274 GCA_035513575.1 Longimicrobiales bacterium
TGGAGCCGGCGGGAGTTGAACCCGCGTCCGCGAATAGATCCCCCAGCGCATCTACGTGCGTAGTCCGTCTTGTTTTTTTCTCGCTCGATCGTCGGCACGACGGACGGCCGTTCACGAGCCAGCCACTCTGAAATCTCGCTCCTGGTGCAGTGGCCTCACCGAGGAGCCAGCCCGATTCAATCGTCGCCTGAAGCCGGACCTCGGGCCGGGTCCCTGCTTGCAGACGGGCTACGGCTAAGTAACTGGGTTACTTACGCAGCCAGCGCCAGGTTATCGTTGGCACTTGTGAGTTTTTCCGCGGTTTTACGAGGGTACGGACACCTCGGCACGCAGCACCGACTTCACTAAACCCGTCGAATCCGTGTCGGCCCCGCTGGATACAAGATAACGCCTGGGGCTCGCCAGCTCAACCCCCGGAAGTGACCGGAAGAGCGATAGTTACGCGGTTGCGGCCGCCCCGCTTCGAGGCGTAGAGGGCGTCGTCGGCGCTCTTCAGGAGTGCGTCCGGCTCCTCGACCGTCTCCGGGGCCGAGCTGACGCCGATGGAGGCGGTCACGCGGATGGTGTGGCCGCCCCACTCGATGGTGGCGGCGCCCACCGCGTGACGGATGCGCTCCGCCACCTCGCCGGCCTCCCGGCGCATGGTCTCCGGGAGCAGCACCACCAGCTCCTCGCCGCCGAAGCGGAAGGCGAGATCGGCGTCGCGGATGGCCGCCCGGACGATCTCCGCGACCCGCTCCAGGACGAGGTCGCCGGCCTGGTGGCCGTAGGTGTCGTTGATATGCTTGAAATGGTCGAGGTCGATCACGAGGAGCGAAACAGGGCGGCGGTAACGGTGGAAGCGGTTTCGCTCATCGGCCAGGCACTCGTCGAGGGCGGCCCGGTTGCGCAGCCCGGTGAGGGCGTCCTCGTGCGCCCGCTGCCGGAAGTGCACGAGCTCGGTGGAATGCTGGAGCTGCACCGCGAGCAGCGGTGCCAGGGCCCGGACGAGGTCGAGGGCGCCGTCGTCCGGCGGCGCGTCGCCCCACAGCGCGGCCACCCCCCGCGTGGTGCCGGCGGCGTCCGGGAAGGGCACGACGGTGAGGTGGGCGGGGATGCGCGTCCACCGCTCGCCCGCGTGGGCGAGGATCGGCGCGCGCCCGGTGCGGCCCCGGCGAATGATGTCCCCGGCCCTGGCCGCCATGGCCAGCTCCCCGTCCATGACGGCGAAATACGTCCCCGGCACCGGTCCGCCCCCGGTCCCCCAGGCCGCCAGCACCTGGCCGCGCTCCTCCTTCCAGACGGCGACGACGGAGCCGTCCGCGTCCGAGATCTCCGCCAGCGCCCGGGCCAGCTCGTCGGGAAACCGCTCCGCTTCGGCGCCTCCGGGGAGGGCGCGGAGGAAGCCCAGGAAGCGCTCGAAGCGGCGGGCGTGGGCGGCGGCGTGGCGCTCGCGCTCCCGCAGCGCCACGAAGGCGCCCACGACCGCGGCTGCGTCGGCCACCGCCGCCGGCGCGGGGTTCCAGCTCTCGCCTTCCGCCGTGAGCGCGAGCCCTCCGTGTACCGGTGCGGCCGTGACCGGTCCGGCGGCCCAGGCGGGGATGCGGTCGAGGCGGAGCGGCTGGGCCTGGTCCATCGCCCAGGCCACGGGGTCGCCGGTGGCGGGGACGGAGTGCGGCAGCCGATCGGACGAGTGCAACGGCCGGAGCCGGCCCTCGGCGACATCCCGCTCCCACAGCGTCACCCGGACCGCGCCGAGTCCCGCGCACAGCCGGCGCAGCAGGAGCCCTACCTCGTCGTCCGGCGCCGGGAGCGGCGGGCGCCCTCGCCCGTCCCCGGGTGGCCGCCGTTCGCCGCCCCCCAGGCGGCGGCCCCGCCGCAGGAGGGCGGTGGTCCCGGGCCGCATCAGGAGTGCCCCCGCGCCGGCCGCGACGGCCCCCGCGAGCAGGTCCCCGAGCGTGATGCCGCCGGCGCCGGCGAGGAGGAGCCAGAGGAGGACGGCGCCCGCGAGGAGAGCCGGGACGGCCCACCGCGGGGCGCGGAGGAGCCGTCCCGCGAGGTTCACGGGCGTTCCGGCGCCGCGAGCTGGTTGATGCGGGTGGCGGCGCACGCGGCGCCGAACCCGTTGTCGATGTTCACCACGGTGATCCCCGGGGCGCAGCTGTTGAGCATCGCGAGGAGCGGCGCGACGCCGCCGAAGGACGCGCCGTAACCGACGCTCGTGGGCACGGCCACCACGGGGCTCGCGACGAGGCCGCCCACCACCGAGGGAAGCGCGCCCTCCATCCCGGCAGCCACGATGACGACGGTGGCCCGGCGCAGGGGCTCGACGTGGGTGAGAATGCGGTGGAGGCCGGCCACCCCCACGTCGTAGAGCCGCTCCACCGGGTTCCCGAACGCGGCCGCCGTGACCGCGGCCTCTTCGGCCACCGGGATGTCGCCCGTTCCGCCCGTGACCACGAGGACGGTGCCACGAACACCGGGCGGGTCGTGGGCGGGGCTGGCGAGGTGGAAGGTGCGCGCGTCGTCGTTGCGGGACCCGGCGGGGAACTCGGCGGCGAGGGCGTCGCGACCCTCCGGCTCGAGGCGCGTCACGAGGAATCCGTCGCCGCGCCGGTGGAAGCGCCGGCAGATCTCGAGCAGCTGGGGCACGGTCTTGCCCGGGCCGAAGACCACCTCGGGCTGCCCCTGCCGGAGGGGCCGATGATGGTCGAGGCGGGCGAATACGCTGCCGCCGTTCCCCCCGGCGGCGACGTCCTCCATGGGCAGCCACGCCAGGCGCTCGAGAGCATCGGCGGGGGTGGCCGTCCCCTGGGCCACCTCGGCGAGGATCCGGAGGACGCGGTCCCTCACGCCGCGACCCGCTCCGGGCGCGCCCTGTAGCCCTCCAGCAGCCGCTCCGCGTCCTCGAGCCGGTTCACCGTGAACAGCTCCTGGCGCAGCGTGCGGCCGTCGGGCAGCCCTTTCGTGTACCAGCCCAGGTGCTTGCGGAATTCCAGCATGGCGCGCGCTTCGTCCCGCTCGAAGTCGATGGCGTTCCGCGCGTGCTCCAGCACCACCGCGAACCGCTCCCCGACCGACGGGTCCGCCGGGACGGGGCGACCGTCCAGCGCCGCGCGGCACTGTCCGAAGAGCCACGGCCGCCCGTGGGAGCCGCGGGCGATCATGATCCCGTCGCACCCGGTCTCCTCGCGCATCCGGACGGCGTCGGCGGCCGTGCGGATGTCGCCGTTCCCGATCACCGGGATCTCCAGCGCCCGCTTCACCGCGGCGATCTCCGACCATTTGGCCGCCCCCGCGTACATCTGGGTGCGAGTCCGCGCATGCAGCGTGAGGACGCGGGCGCCTGCGTCCTGGCAGCGGAGCGCGATGCCGACGGGGTCCCGCAGCTCCTCGCTCCAGCCACTCCGGATCTTGACCGTCGTGGGGACACGGACCGCGTCGGTGACGGCGCGGATGATGGCCTGGACGAGGTCGAGGTCCCGCAGGCATCCGGACCCCCCGTTCCGCTTCACCACCTTCTTCGCCGGGCAGCCGAAGTTGATGTCCACGAAGTCGGGCGCGTACGTCTGCTCCACCAGCGCCGCCGCTTCCGCCATCCCCGCCGGATCGGCGCCGAAGATCTGGACGCCGATCGGGCGCTCCGCCTCGTCGAAGCGCAGGTACTCGTGCGTGCGCTCGCTCCCCCGCCGGATCCCTTCCGCGCTCACGAACTCGCTCACGACCACATCCGCTCCGTAGCGCCGGCAGAGCCGGCGGAACGGCGATTCGCTGACGCCCGCCTGGGGAGCCAGATAGAGGGGCACCCGCCCCGACAGGATCCGGTGCACCACGTCCATGGGGGCCAATCTAACCCCCGCGCGGGACCGGTTCAATCGCCGTAACTCCAGTTTTTGACACCGTTTCGGGGCACCCCTATCTTTTTGGGCTACACCTGCGGTACAGGAGAATGTCGACATGGTGCTCAGGGAGTTTTTCGATAAAGACGTCGTCGCGCTGGATCTCGAGGGCGCCGGCAAGGACGAGATCCTGAAGGAGCTCATCGCGCTTCTGGGGCTGGACGAGAAGAGCGAGGGCATCCTGTTCAAGATGCTCAAGCGCCGGGAGAACCTGGGCTCGACGGGGATCGGTCGCGGGATCGCCATCCCCCACTGCCGGTCCCTGGTCGTGAACCGGCTGCGCATCGCGTTCGGCCGCAAGCCGGGCGGGGTCGAATACAAGGCCATCGATGACCAGCCGGTCCACTACTTCTTCCTCATCGTCGCGCCGCCCCTGGAAGTGAGCAACCAGTACCT
>DATKBW010000229.1:0-11255 GCA_035513575.1 Longimicrobiales bacterium
TCATCGACTGCAAGGACCTGGACGAGGCGATTCGCTGGGCGGCGAAGATGCCGAACGCCGATCGGGGGTCCATCGAGATCCGGCCGGTCATGGAGTTCGACCAGGGGTGAGCGGCGCGGCCCCGAAAGACCGGCCGGTCGCCGGGTCCGACCGCGGTTCCGCCCGGGAGACGGCCGAGGAGGTCTTCCGGGCGGAGCGGCCTGCGCTGGTCGCGGGGCTCATCCGTCTCTGCGGCGACTTCGCGCTGGCGGAGGATGTGGTCCACGACGCCTTCGCTGCCGCGCTGGAGCGGTGGCCCTCCGACGGCGTTCCGCCGAACCCGGCGGGCTGGATCGCCACGACGGCGCGGCGCCGGGCGCTGGACCGGGTCCGGCGGGCGCGAACGTTCCGTCGCAAGGAGGAGGTTCTGGCGCGGCTCGCGTCCCACGGCGGGCGCGCACTCGACGAGCCGGTGACGGTCGAGGGTGAGGACGGGGGGCCGCAGGACGACCGGCTCCGGCTCCTCTTCACCTGCTGTCACCCGTCGCTGGCGCTGGAGGCGCAGGTCGCCCTCACGCTCCGCACGGTGGCCGGGCTCACCACCCGCGAGATCGCCCGGGCGTTCCTGGTCCCGGACACCACCATGGGCCAGCGCCTGGTCCGGGCCCAGCGGAAGATCCGGGACGCGGGGATCCCCTTCCGTGTTCCGCCGCGCGCCGCCCTGGAGGACCGGCTGGACGCGGTCCTGCGGGTCATCTACCTCATCTTCAACGAGGGTTACGCCGCGACGGAGGCGGCGGACCTGGTGCGTCGCGAGCTGTGTGTCGAGGCCATCCGCCTCGGCCGGATCCTCACGGAGCTCATGCCCGGCGACGCCGAGGCCGGGGGGCTCCTGGCGCTGATGCTGCTCCAACACGCCCGCTGGCGCGCCCGCACCACCCCCGAAGGCGACCTCGTGGTCCTGGAGGACCAGGACCGGTCGCTCTGGGACGACAGCATGATCGAGGAGGGGTCCGCCCTCGTGGACCGGACACTGCGCCAGGGGCGCATCGGCGCCTATCAGGTGCAGGGGGCCATCGCCGCGCTCCACGACCAGTCCGCCTCCCCCGCGGACACCGACTGGCCCCAGATCGCCGGCCTCTACGCCGTCCTCCTGCGGCTCCAGCCGACCCCCGTGGTGCGGCTCAACCGCGCCGTCGCCGTCGCCATGGCCGATGGGCCCGGGGCGGGACTGGCCCTCCTCGACGACCTCACCGACGACCCCGCGATGCGCCGGTTCCACCTCTTCCATGCCGCCCGTGCCGATCTCCTCCGCCGCGACGGGCGCCCCCACGACGCCGCTGCGGCGTATCGCACCGCCCTCGATCTGTGCCGGAGCCCCGTCGAGATGGCCTACCTCCGGCGGCGCCTCCACGAAATGGACGCCGGCGTGCCCGATCGCTGAGGGCCACCTCAGACCGCGTCGCGATACGACCCCAGAACCAGCTCCCAACCCTCCTCGTATTCCCTGCGCTTCGCCTCCGCCCCCGCCCCCAATGATTCCCAGCCCCCGTGGACCAGCGTCACTTCCGTCGCGTCACCCGTGGAGACGAAGGTCACGGTGACCTCCTGCGCCGTACCCTCCGGACGGCCGGGGTGCCACGTGAACGCCACCCGGCGCGGCGGGTCCCACTCCGTTACGGTCCCCCAGACGCTCTCCTCCCCCGCCGCGCTCCGCTCCACGATCGGGTCGCCCACGCCACCCCCGAACTCCGCGGACGCCGCCGCCGCGCCGTGCACCGAGTGCGTCCGGAGCGGCCACCACTGATCGAGCTCCGCCGTGAACCGCGTGAACGCCACCTCGGGCGACGCCGGGACGACCACCTTCTTCCGGACCGGCTCGAGCCCATCCGCCGCGCTCCGCTCTGCCGCGCTCCGCTCTGTCATCGCGCCTCCGCATCCCGGGGGACATCCTCGAAGCTCGCGGCGTAGGCCGCCAGCGCGTCCTGCCACATCGTCTCCACGTACACCCGCAGCGGCGCCAGCCCTTCGGGGCGCAGCGCGTAGATCCGCCGCCGCCCTTCCCGGCGCCACGACACCAGGCGGCCGCGCGGGCCGCAAGCCTCACGGCGCCGCTACAGGAAAGGCCAGAGGCGGGGATCGACCGAGAGGATCCAGACGCCCCCGGGGGGCGGCGGGGGAGCCGGGCCGGGTGTATCGAAGACATTCGGTGTGGATCCGAAGCCGCGGTTGTAGTCGAGGCGGAGGATGCCGTCCACGAAGCCGAAGCCGATGCCGACGGAGGCGGGGAAGTCGTGGGCGGACTCATCGAGTACCCACGCGGCGCCGGCGAGGGCGCGGAGCCGGAGCCAGCGCGGCACGACGGTGATCCAGCCCTCGACGTCGGCGAGGGCGATGTGTGTGCCGTAATAGGCCCTGAAGTGGTGCCCGGGAAGCGTGTTCCTCCCCCCCAGGAGTGCCCCGTGCTGCCGTGCGCCCTCGAAGGTGAAGCGGAGGGTCTGCCGGAGGTCGACGCCCCAGCCGAGATCGGCTCCCCGCCAGGTGCGGAGCGCGTCGATGGAGGCGACGGTGAACCAGCGGCCGTTCGCGGCGCCCGCCGGCTCGAACCACCCTGTTTCCAGGGTGAATCCGGCCTGGGCGCGCTCGCCCAGGGGTCCCTGCCCTGTGGACCGCCCGCGAACCGCGAGGGTGAGCTGGTCGCCATCGTCGATGGGGATGACCGGTCGGAAGGGGTCGTCGTCGAGAGGGGCCGTGGAGACCGCCAGCCGCGGCGAGACATGAGACTCCGCGGTGGCGACGATGGCCAGGGTCCGTCCGCCGTCGGCGAGGAGCTCGCGGCCGAGGGCGATCCCGCGCTCGAAGTAGAGGTCCCGGAAATCGTCTCCGAAAGCGGCTGCGCCGCTGGCGAGGACGCCCGCGGCGGCCGGGCGGACGCCGAGATCCACCGGTCGGTTGTAGTACGCCTCGCCGAGCCAGCCGAGCCCGGCCCCGGGGAGCGGACGGGCGGCCAGCTCGGCGGTGGCGGTCTCCGCGCCCCACGCCCGTCCGGCGTACGCGGTCAGCTGGTAATTCCCGAGTCCGTAGGCGAGACCCGCCCCCGTGACGAGCCCCTCGGCGCGGTCGAAGCGGAGGATCGCGGAGGCGTTCGGGGCATAGAAGCGCAGTCGGGGGATGCCGCGGAGGAAGCGCTGCCGGAGGATGCGGCCGGCGATCTCCTCCACATCGACGGCGTCGAGGGTGCCGGGGTTGGTGCCGGGTGCGAGCCCCGCGTTCTCGAGCCCCTCGAAGAGCCCTTCCTCGAAATCGTAGGCCGCGAGCCCTGCCGGCCCCGCCGCCATGATGACCGGGTTCCCGTCGAAGAACCCGCGCGGGATGTCGGGATTCAGCTCGTAATCCGTGACGCGGATCGCGGCGCGGATCACGGTGCCCACATCGAGGTCGAGCTCGGGGATCTCGCGGCGGACCACGAGCCTCTGTTCGCGGGGCAGCCAGTAGCGGCCCTCCCAGAGCGCGTTCTCGAGGGCGACCTCCACGCGCTCGTTGCGCCGGTCGAGGTACGCGGACGGGGTGAAGGTGAAGGCGAGGCGGACCAGGTCGGCGCGGGCGCGCTCCAGGAAGAGGGATCCGACGATCGCCGGACGGCCGAAGTCCCGGGGTCGTACCTGGACCTCGTAGACCCGCAGGGGCTCGGCGCGGCCGGGTAGGCGGAGAGTCATGGAATCGGCCAGCCGGTAGTCGTAGACCGCCTCGGCGGCCGGGGCCAGCGGGTGGGGGACATCGGCGACATCTCTCCCCTCCCCCACGCGGATCTCGTCACCGAACCCGTTCTGGATGACCGTGTAGCGGTCCAGGTAGTAGGCGAAGTCCTTGATGGGGAACTGCTCCTCGGAGCGCATCCCGCGGATCACCTGCTTCGTGTGTCCGGGCTCGCGCCAGTAGAGCTCGAGGGCCACCTGGTCGGCCCGGAGGAGCACCGGCTCGCCCGCCTGCTCGCGGACGAGGAAGAAGTAGATGTGCCCCGTCGCGTCGGCCCGGTAGGACCGGAGCAGCGAGTCGGTCACCGGCTCCTGGCGACGATCCCGGGCCCGCGCCACCAGCTCCAGCGCCCGCCCGCCGTTCCACCCCTCGTCCTGGGCGGCGACGGGCGCGGGGGCGGCCACGATGGTCCCCGCGCCGCCGCCCGCGAGGAGGGCGAAGGCGAACCGGGCGGGCCGGGCGCGCAACCGTTGCCAGCGCCGGCCCATCAAGCCCTCCCCACCACCCTCCGCCCGGCCAGGGCGAGGAAGAAGAGCACGGCCCCCGTCAGCACGATCGCTGCGCCGGAGGGGAGGTCCAGGATCCAGGCGAGCCAGAGCCCGCCGAGCACCGAGGCCATGGCGAACGCGACCGACAGCCCGACCATCGCCCGCATCGAGGGAGCCACGAGCTGCGCCGTCGCTCCGGGGATCACCAGAAAGGCGGAAACCAGGACGATGCCCACGACCTTGATCGCGCTCACGATGGTCAGGGCGAGCAGGGTGAGCAGGAGGTAGCGGAGCGCCGTGGCGGGGAGTCCGGTGGCGCGTGCGGTCTCCTCGTCGACGCTGACGAAGAGGAGCTCCTTGAAGAGGGCGAACGTCACGGCGAGCGTGACACCGACCAGGACGGCCGCCAGCACGAGGTCCCCGCGCTGGACCAGGAGGATGTTCCCGAAAAGGTAGGACAGGAGGCTCTGACGATAGTCGGGCGTCCCGGCCATGAGGGCGACCCCGAGGGCCATGGCGGTCGGAAAGAAGATCCCGATGGCGGTCTCCTCGCTCAGCTGGCCCCGCCCGCTGATGGCGCCGATGAGCCAGGCGACGGCGACGGAGAAGACCAGGGCGGAGAGAACCGGGTCGATGCCGAGGAGGACGCCCAGGGCGACGCCCCCGAGCGCCGCGTGGGAGATGCCCACGCCCACGAACGCCATGCGGCGCAGCACGACGAAGAAGGCCAGGACGGCACAGCCCAGCCCGACGACGACGCCCGCGAGGAGGGCGCGCCGACCGAACTCGTAGGAGAGGAACTCGATCACCGCGGGTCCGGGGCGGGGGGCGCCGGGTGCTCGTGCCCGTGGGGGAAGTCGTAGACGCGATCGAGCTGGCGCGAGCGGAGCACCTCCTGCGGGGTCCCGCTGGCCCGCACGGTGCGGTCGATGAGGAGGACCATGTCGGCGTGGCGGGCCACCACATCGACGTCGTGGGAGGCCGCGAGAAGAGTGATGTTCTCTTCCCGCTGGAGCGTACAGCACATGTCGTAGAAGCGGGCCTGCGCGGCCGGATCGAGGCCGGCGGTGGGCTCATCGAGGAGGAGGAGCCGCGGCTCTGCCACGAGGGCGCGCGCGATGAGGGCGCGCCGCTGCTGCCCGCCGGAAAGCTCGCCGAAGCGCCGCTCGGCGGATCCCTCGAGGTTGACCCGGGCGAGGGCGCGGCCGGCCGCCTGGCGGTCGGCGGCTCCAGGCCGGCGCCCCCAGCCCACGAGGCGGTACCGGCCCATCAGGACGACCTCGAGGGCGGTGAGGGGAAAGCCGTCGGGCACGCCGGTGCGCTGGGGCACGTAGCCGACGCCCAGCTCGCGGTCGCCGGGGGGGCGGCCGAAGACGGTGATGCGTCCGGCCCGCGGGCGCCGGAGCCCGAGCAGGAGGCGGAGGAGCGTCGTCTTGCCGGCGCCGTTGGGACCGATGAGGGCCGCGAACGCGCCCTCGGGGACGGTGAAGGTCACGTCGCGGAGGACGGCCTCGGTGCCGTAGCCGAAGAAAACGCCATCGAAGGCGACGGCTGTGGCCTGCTCGCCGGCGGCCCTGGGGACGGCCCTCACGCGCCACCCAGGGCGCGGGCGAAGGCGCGGGCGTTCCAGCGCATGAGGTCGAGGTACCCGTCGCGGCCTTCCACCCCCGCCCCGCCGATGGGGTCGGCCACCTCGACGCGGACGCCGAGCTCGTCGGCGAGGGCGGCTACGCCGGCCCGGCCGAGCTGCGGCTCGGCGATGACGGCGCGCACGCCCCGGCTCCGCGCTTCCCGGACCAGACGCGCGAGCTCGCGCGTGCCGATCTCTTCACCGGGCGACGGGTGCAGGACCCCCACCTGCTCGAGCCCGTAACGGTCGGCGAAATACCACCAGGCCGGGTGGGCGGCGATGAAGCGGCGGGTGGGGGCGTCGGCGAGGATCCGGCCGATCTCCGCGTCCAGGGCGGTGAGGGAGTCCGCCAGCGCCGCGGCGCGGGCGCGGATCTCCGTGGCCGCCTGCGCGTCCCGCGCTGCCAGGGCTTCGGCGAGCCGCGGGAGCATGCGGTCCCGGACGAGGAGGGGATCCAGCCACACGTGCGGGTTGCCGCTGCCGCCCTGGCCGTCGCCCCCGCGCAGCGTCATCCCTTCCGTCAGCACGAGGAGGCGGCCGCCGGCTCCCGGGGTGCCCACCCACTCGTCCAGGCCGCCGCCCACCTTGATGATCAACGCGGCGCCTTCCACCGCCTCGGCCATGCGCGGCCTGGGCTCGAACGTGTCGGCATGGGCGCCGGGGGGCAGCAGGACTCGGACGTCGGCCCGCTCCCCGACCAGGACGCGCACCAGCGCGGCGATGGGGTGGATCGAAGCGACGACGGTGGGGCGGTCCGCCGCCGGCGGAGGGGCATCCGCACCCCCGCACGACGCGATGCCGGGGGCGAGCAGGACGAGGAGGATCGGGGCGCGCATGGCGGGGTGATGATAGAGCGCGGCGCAGCGGCGCGGTAGCCCTTGCCGCGGCGCGCGCGCCAGGGGACCTTGCGTGTCGGGGGCGGAGATCCGAAACGGCAGCGGGAGCAGGAGGATGGGAGCGACGAAGGTTCGATCGGGCCGGGTCGGGCGGGCCCTCCGCCTGCTCGTCCTCCTGGCGGCCGCGGGCGGCGCGGCGTCCTGCATCGACGAGGTGGCCGAGCCGGCCTTCCTGCCGGAGCCCGGGGGGGAGCTCTTCCTGCGCTATGTCTCCCTCGGGAACTCCATCACCGCGGGGTTCCAGTCCGGCGGCATCCACGCGCTCTTCCAGAACGACGCCTACCCGGTCCTCCTCGCCGGGAAGGCCGGGGCGACGTTCGGCGTGCCCGCGCTGAACTTCCCCGGGTGCCCGCCACCGTTCGCGGCCCCCCTGAGCACTGAGCGGATCTCCACCACTCCGTGCAGCGACATCGACCGGCCGCCGCTGGTGCAGAACCTGGCGGTGCCCGGGCACCGGATGGCGGATGCGCTGGATCCGGATGGTCCGGGCGCCGGCCCGCTGGCCAACCTGATCCTGGGCGGGTTAACGCAGGTGGAGGCGATGCGGCGGGCGGAGCCGACGCTGGTGTCCCTCTGGCTGGGCAACAACGACGCCCTGGGGGCGGCGCTGTTCGGCGACACCACACGGCTCACGCCGCTGTCGGACTTTCAGCTCGCGCTGGACGGGGTCGTGACCGCGATCGGCGAGACGTCGGCCCTCGACGCCATCCTGATCGGAGTGGTCGACCCCATCCGGATCGCTCCGGCGCTGCAGCCGGGCGCGTACTTCTGGCTGGTGGAGCAGTCGGGAGAGGCCCCCGTCCCACTGGCGGTGGCGGACAATTGCGCTCCCGGCACGCAGGGCGGGGCCCGGCCCGTGTCGTTCCTGGTCGCCAGCGCCTACCTGGACGGGCAGACCGACAGCGTGCGGGTGGACTGCGGCCCCGAAGCGGCGTTCGTGCTGAACGCGGCGGAGGTCGCCGCGGTGATGACGCGGATCGGAGCCTTCAACGATGCCATCCGTTCCGCGGCGGAATCCCGCGGCTGGATCTACGTCGACCCGACCGCTGCGTTCATCGAGCCGGCTCTCGCGGAGCCGGACCTCGTCCGGAAGTGCCAGGGACTGGCGACGGCGACGACCCCCGAGACGCTGAGGGCGGCGGTGGAGCAGACGTGTCCGCACCCGACCGCCCCCAATTTCTTCGGCGCGTACCTGTCCTTCGATGGCGTCCACCCGTCGTCCGCCGCCCACGCCGTGATCGCGGACACCCTGGCCGGCCGGCTGAACGCCAGGCACGGGCTGGCGCTCCCGGCGGGGAGCTGACGGATTCCGCCCCACACCCGGTCGCGGCCGTTCCCCGACTGACAGCCGCAAGTCCCCGGGAGCACATTGGGGGATCTCCGGAAAGGGAGGAATGGCCATGACCCGTCTCGCCGCACTCGCCGCCGCGCTCCTGCTGGGGTGCGCCCACGCCCCCCATTCGGTACCCGTCTCGGCGGCCCCCGCCGACCTCGCCGCGCTGCAAGGCCAGTGGGCGGGAGAGTACCACGCCGACAATCCCGCCGGCCGCGCGGGCACGATCTACTTCCGCCTCGTGGCCGACGACGAGACGGCGACCGGCGACGTGCTGATGCACGTGGAGGACCGCGTGGTGGATGCTCTCCCGCGACAGGGAGACCCGTGGGAGAACGTGAGCTGGCACCGGCTGATGAGCATCACCTTCGTCCGGGCGGGCGGGGGGATGGTGTTCGGGGAGCTGGACCCGTACCCCGATCCGATCTGCGGCTCGGAGACGCGGACCAGCTTCACCGGCCGGATCGTCGGCGACGTGGTCTCCGGGACCTACACGTCGGTCCACGTCGAGGGAGGTGCCACCGTCACCGGCAAGTGGCACGTCACACGGCGGACGGCGTCTGCCGAGTAACGCCGACCTCGGCGCCGGGGTGAGGCCTACTGGTACTGGATGTAGATCGGGGCGGGATCCAGCTGGAGGATCTCCGCCGGCGTAAGGAGCCGGGACCCGCCCTTCAGATCGTTGCGGTAGAAGAGCTTGAAGCCGGTGTACTGGTCCGCTTCCGGCGCCACGATGTCGCGGTAGGCCTGGATCTTCTGCGCCGGCGGCCCCCACCCATCCATGTTGATCACCACCTGGACCCGCGGATCGATGCGGATGTCGCTGGCGTTGCGCAGCATGGACGAAGTGAACCGGTGTACGACCAGGACCTTGGGCGGGAGCCCGTGCTCGGAGACGAGGTCCGCGAGGTAGTCGATGGCGTGGTTCACCTCGTCGGCGCTCATGGTCCCGATCCGCGTCCCCGGCCTGGCGTCGCCGGGCATGTTCCACTCCGGGTCCAGGCCGAGGTGGACGTTCGGCCGAATGAGCCAGCGCCCGAGCCGGGGCAGCTCCGCGCGGATGTCGCTGAGCCCCGTCTGGATGTCCAGGAACACCAGCGCGTCCCGCCGCGCGGCCCATTCCATCACCCGCTCGATGTGGCGCTCCGGAAGCCGGATCCGGTACAGGCTGTCGGGCCCCGGATCCCCGGCCGCCATCACGGCGATCACGTGCAGCGCGGGCCTGGCCGGCGTCGCGGGGTCGGCCGCCCGCCAGGCGCCCACCTCCCGGTCCAGCCGCGCCAGCATCTCATCGGGTGGGAGCTCCCCCAGGATCCCCATGCGCGTCGAAACGGGGGTGCCGTAAAATGCGATGATCCGCTGCCGCGGGATGATCGCCCCGGGCAGCACCGGAACGGGCGGCCGCTCGCGACGGGCGCGCGCCGCCGCGCGGTCGTCGTCCGCCGGCGGCAGCACCTCCGGCCCAATGAGCGGCGGGAGCCCCTCCATGGCGACCGAATCCGAACCCGGAATCCGCTCCACCGGCGGGAGGCGGATCTCGCGCGCCGGCCGACCCAGCGGCTCGCCAGCCGAACCGGCGCGCCGGGGCTCCTCCGTTGCGGGCGCGGGAGCCGGCGCGGGAGCCGGCTGCGACCGGGGCCCACCACAGGCCACGACGAGGAGTGGCATCGACAGGAGCGTGAATCGTCTGGTCATGCGCGTGGTACGGGTCGGGCGTCGCGGTGTTCCGCTCGGGTTCCGTGACAGAAACGTGCCAGCGCAGAAGATAACAGGAAGACACTACGGCGGGACGGTCACGGATCGTGGCCCGCAGGCGCGGGTCGCGGGTCCGTGACCGCCCGCTCGACCTTTCCCAGCCCGGTCGCGAAGGGGCGGAAAGCCCCGGATGGGGCGGCCGGCATCCCAAGAATGCGTTCCGGCGCTACCGCCCGCTGTAGGAAATGGCCTGATTCCGCCGTAAGGATGTCTACTGAACCGCGCCTACAGCCCGGAGCGGATGGTCCGCTCCACCGTGGTTCCAGTAGCAGATCACCGCCGCGCGGCTCCACGCTCTTCAGCCGGTTCGGCCTCATCCGGCGAAGGGCTACTACCACGGGCCGGGAGCTGGCGTGGCAGTACCTCTGCCCCGCGACACGACTGTACACCGACCGCGCGATCGGCCGGCGAATGCGCCACCACCTGCACCGGACCGCGGTGCAGCGGGAGGTTTCCGCCGCCGCGCGCCGCGCCGGCCCCGCGATGCGCGTCACGACCCACACGCTCCGCCAATCCTTCGCGACGCACCTCCTGGAGGACGGCTATGACATCCGCACCATAGAGGAGCTGCTCGGTCACGGCAGCGTGAAGACCACGATGGGCTGCGCGCGCGTGCTCAACCGTGGCCCGGCCGGCGTGATCAGCCCGCTGGACCGGTTGACCTGACCAGCGCCCCGCGCACCATCAGCCGGCGACGCCATCGGCACCGGGAAACGCGCGCCGCGCAACGTTCGACCACCAGAATGGAAGGTTAGACTGCGAGGAACGCGGCGTTCGACGCCCGTGCTGCGGCACGAGAACCTTGCGCCGGACGCGAGGTTGGCGAATGCTGCCTCGCAGCCTAGAAGGCGTTAATAGAGCCTCACAATGGAGGTTGGCAATGCGAGGGAACTTAACAGCGGTTCACGATGATGATCTCGAGACTTACCTTGATCAACTGGGAATAAGATCTCGCATATCCCGCGGAGAAGTTCGATGCTTTTCCTGCGAGGACGCTCTTTCTCTCGAGACCTTGGCGGCCCTATTCCCGGATAGTGGCGTAATCAAGGGCGTCTGCTCCAAGCCCGCGTGCTTGCTGGCTCTCGTGCGTTGGCGGGATGACCACCGAAATGGATAGCCTTATCGCAGCGGTAATTGGAGCGGTTAGTGTTCCGGTCATCATCTTGATTCTCTTCCTTCTATACCCCGAGAAAGTGGAGAAATGGTGGGCAATTCTCCTGCGCGGTCTTGTTGCTATCCGAAAGTCTCTCCACAGGCGCCAAGTTACCCATGATCTTCAGGGGCGTGTGAATGACTTTGTACGACGCCTGAAGAAGATGATGCCCGATTTCCATCCGGCAAGACTTCGAGTCGAATGGATAGACCCAGGCCAGGAGCGGAAAGCTTTTTTCGATCGAGACGAAGTCGTCTTGCGAATA
>DATKBW010000230.1:0-16742 GCA_035513575.1 Longimicrobiales bacterium
GGCACCCCAGTCAAGTGAGACGGTGAAAACCACCGCCAGCACGCTCAAGACGCCGACGTAAAGTCGTAGCTGCCAGTTCATGGCGAGAAAGAAAGGGAGCCCCCACCGCATCACACCGTCAAATAGCCCGCCCCAAAAAGCGAGGCGATGGCCGCGATCAATCGGAGAATAGCGTCGCGCATACCAGCGTCACCTCCTTTCGCAGTGGCGTCGGCCGGTTCCGCTAGGTTCGGCCGCGTCCGCTCCGCTGAGGTCCTGCTCCGCTGGGCACTGGTCGCTGTCTTCCGCCGGCGGGGGGCTCCTTGTTCCTGTGGCTCCTGGTTGAATGGTGGCGGCCGTTGTGGCCGCCGTACCCGTGCTAGATCAGCTCGTTGGCGGCGTCCACGACGGCCTCCGCCGCGGAGCGCTCTGCGGTCCCGAACATGAGCGCGCTGCCGGAGCGGTGGCGGACCATGGGCCCGTCATCCCTGCGGAGCGCGACGACGACGTAGTCCTTGCCGGCGATCTCGACCTCGCGGAGGCCGTTGAGCTCGATGCCGTGGAGGCCGGCGCCGGCGAGCGCGCGGACGGCGGCCTGGGCGGCGGCCTGGGCGGCGGCGCCGGGGAGGTCGACGGCGATGGCGTCGGCGCGGTGGACCTGGCCGTTCCAGGCGATGGAGACGCGGCAGACGACGCGGCCATCGCCGGGGCTGCGGATGTCGACGGCGACGAGGCGCGCGCGGAGGACGGGGGTCCGGGTCGCCGCGGTGGCGCGGAGCGGGTCATCGTCGAGGTCGGCGGGCCGGGCCGCGGGGACGGCGACGGCCGTGGCCGCCCCCCCGTCCGCCTCGCCGCCGTGGACGAGCCGGAGTCGGTCGCGGCGGAGGTCGGCGCGGTCCGCGGGGTGTCCGGTCGGGGCGGAGCCGCCGTTGTGGCCGCGCGCCTCGTCGTCGGGTCGCGGTGCCGCGGCCCCGGTGCGGACGTGGATGCGCGCGGGGACGACGGGCGTGGCGAGGCCGGCGAGGAGCGCGGAGCGGACGTGGGCGGCCAGGGCGGCGGCGGCGCGGTCATCGGCGGCGACGACGTGGATGGCGTCGATGCCGGCGTGGCCGGCGTGGATGCGGGCGTGGAGCACGCCGTCGAGGGACCGGATGAGGGTCTCGGCCTGGCGCACGAAGTCCGTGTGGGGCTGTGGCTGGCTGCGCCTGCTGTCCACGATGTGTGCCGTCTCCGGGGATCGCGTCCGGTCGGGGCAGTGGGTGCCGCATGCACGCGTAGCGGTCCACTGACTCGCGCCGGAGAGTCGCGTGGCTGTCGGGGAGGTCGCGACCAAGGTGTGCCCGGGGCGCTGGGGTGTCAAGGTCCACGCGTGTGCGAGACGAGTGCGAGACGGTTGCGAGCGATGTCCGGAGGTGGGGCTACCCCTAGATGCCGGCCGGGGGCGAAAGCTTACAGGAAGTTCGCAGAAAGGTCGCAGAAAGGTCGCGGGAGCCGGCCGCGTCGCAGCGATGCGCGCCCCCCTGCCAAGGGATGGTGTTCATGCGGCGCCGGGTCGACCCCCGCGAGGCCGAAGCGCGGACGGGGGTCCGCGGCCGCGGCGTGCCGGAACGGGGAGGCAGGGCGGGTGCCAGGTCCCGGCCCGGCGCGGGCGGGCGCCCCGGAACGCGCTGGGGGGCAACGGGTCCCGCGGGTCCGGGGGCCGGTCCCGTGGGGGTCCGGCGGGGCCGGGGCGCGCGCGGGAGTGGGAGGGAAGCGTCCGGAACCGGACGGTGGCGGGGGCGGTAGGAAGAGGAGGCTTGCGCGACGGGCGCGGCGGTGCAGATTTGGGGGTCCGCGCAGCTCTCCCGCCGCCGTAGTCCAATCCTTGCACAGACGAAGTCGCTCATGACGCTGATGACAGCGGCCGCCGGCGTGCTGGCCATCGTGGTCCAGCTGGGGGTCCCCGTCCAGGACGGGAGCCGGGGCGGCGCGCGCGTATCGGATCCGCTCGGCGCGCCGACGGGCGCGGCCGGGGCGGAGTTATGGGCGGACGGGCCGTCGCGTGATGGGCCGGGCGCGGCCGCGGGTGCGCGGGCGCGCGAGGCGCTGGCGGGTAGCCCGTTCGACGGTCGGCTGCGGGCGGCGGACTACACGTGGATCGAGGAGACGCTGGCGAGGCTGACGCTGCGGGAGAAGGTGTCGCAGCTGGTGGTGGCGTGGGTGGAGGGGGGTCGGCCGCGGGCTGGGAGCCCGGAGGCGAAGCGGGTGCGGCGGCTGGTGGAGACGGAGCGGGTGGGCGGGTTCATCGTGGGGGTGGGGCCGTCGTATGGCACGGCGAGCTGGCTGAACGAGATGCAGGGGCTGTCGCGGGTGCCGCTGCTGGTGACGGCGGACCTGGAGTGGGGGGCGGGTACGCGGCTGGAGGGCGCGACGGTGCTGCCCATCAACATGGCGCTGGCGGCGGCGGGTGGAGCGGACTACGCGTACGAGGCCGGCCGGATCACGGCGGTGGAGGCGCGGGCGGCGGGGATCCACATGGCGTTCGCGCCGGTGGCGGACGTGAACGTGAACCCGGAGAACCCGGTGATCAACACGCGCTCGTACGGGAGCGACCCGACGGGCGTGAGCGAGCGGGTGGTGCAGTTCATCCGGGGCGCGCGGTCGGGAGGGCTGATGACGGTGGTGAAGCACTTCCCCGGCCACGGCGACACGGAGCGCGACTCGCACCTGACGATGCCGGTCCTGGCGGTGGACCGGTTCCGGCTGGACGAGGTGGAGCTGGCGCCGTTCCGGGCGGCCATCGAGACGGGCGTGGACGGGGTGATGACGGCGCACCTGTCGGTCCCGGCGCTGGAGTCGGGAGGGCGGGCGCGGCCGGCCACGCTCTCGCCGCCGATCCTCACCGACCTGCTCCGGACCGACCTGTCGTTCACGGGGCTCGTGGTCACCGACGCGCTGCACATGGACGGCGTGAAGAGCCCGGGGCGGAACGGCGCGGTGGCGGTGGAGGCGCTCCAGGCCGGCGCGGACATCCTGCTGATCCCGCCCGCCGAGGCCACGGCCATCGACGCGGTGGTGGCGGCGGTGGAGAAGGGGACGATCGCGGAAGCGCGGATCGAGCTGTCGGTGCGCCGCGTGCTGGCGGCCAAGGCGCTGGCGGGGCTGCGGGACGGCCGGCTGGTGAGCCTCGGGGAGCTGCGGGGGCGGGTGGGGCGCGGCGAGCACGCGGCGTGGAGCCGGAGCGCGGCGGAGCGGTCGCTCACGCTGGTGCGCGGCCGCGCCGGGTCGCTGCCGATCCGGCTCGAGGGGCGCGCCGTGCTGGCGGTCCTGTACGACGACCGGCGGAACCACTCGTCGGGCGAGACGTTCGAGGCGGCGCTGGCCCGCCGGGGCGCCCGGGTGGCGACGGCGCGCGTGTCCAAGAGCTCGGGGGCGGAGACGCTCGAGCGCGCCCGCGCCATGGCCGCGCTGGCGGACGTGGTGGTGTTCGCGAGCTTCTCCCGCGCGCTGCCCTGGAAGGGCGCGCTCGGGCTCCCGCCGGAGGTGGCGGCGCTGGCGGAGGAGCTGGCGGCCGGGGGCGCGCCGGTGATCTCGTTCGGCGACCCGTACCTGCTCCGGCAGCTCCCCACGGTGGATACGTACCTGCTGGCGTGGAGCAACGTGGACGCCATGCAGGAGGCGGTGGCGGCGGCGCTGGCGGGGGAGATCCCCATCGCGGGGCGGCTCCCCATCGACCTCCCGCCGGGGTACCCGGTGGGGCACGGGATCCTGGTGCCGATGCTGCCGGGGGTGTCGACGGTCAGGGCGAAGAACTAGGCCGGCCCGCGGGCGCGGGACAGCGGCCGGCGCGGCGCCACGCGGCGCCCGAGGGGCCCCTCCGGGAACGGACCGGAGGGGCCCCTTCGCGCGCGGGGCCGCGCGGGGCTACTCCTCGCGCAGCGCGGTGACGGGCTCGACGCGGGTGGCGCGCCAGGCGGGGACGAGGGAGGCGAGGGCGGCGACCAGCAGGAGCGCGGCGCCGCCGGCGGCGAGGGCGACGGGGTCGGCGGGGGAGACGCCGAAGAGGAGGCCGCGGAGGAGGCGGAGCCCCGCCAGGGCCATGGGGATGCCGAGGAGGAGGCCGAGCCCGGCGAGGAGGAGCCCCTGGCCGAGGACGAGCCGGAGGACGCGGCCGGCGCTGGCGCCGACGGCCATGCGGACGCCCATCTCGCGGGTGCGGCTGGCGACGGCGTAGGCCATGACGGCGTAGAGGCCGACGGCGGCGAGGGCGAGGGCGATGGCGCCCATGATGGCGATGAGCGTGGAGATGAGCCGGGTGTCGCGGAGCGTCCCGCCCACCAGGTCGCGGAGCGGCGCGGCGCGGAGGACGGGCATGCCGGGGTCGATCCGCTCCACGAGGGCGGCCACGCGCGGGGCGAGGACCGCGGGGTCGCCGGGGGTGCGGACCACGAGGTCCATGTCGCCGCGGTAGTTGCGGTCGAAGGGGATCCAGTAGCCGGCGGCGGGGTCGCCCCGGAGCGACCGGTTGCGGTGGTCGCCCACCACGCCGATGACGGTGGTGGGCTCCTCCCAGACGGGGTCCGCGCCGAAGGGGAGGGAGCGGCCGATGGGGCTCTCGTCGCCGAAGAAGCGGCGGGCGAGGGCGCGGTTGACCACCACCACGCGGGCCGCGTTCTCGCCGTGGTCGGCCGGCCGGAAGAGGCGCCCGGCCTCGAGGGGCATGCCCATGGCGGTGAAGAAGCCGGCGTCGGCGTAGTTGGAGAGGACGGGGAGCGGCGGCGGGCCGTCGCGGGGCCCTTCCCGCGCCAGGTCCGCCTCGGTCATGGGCGTATGGTTCGACTGGAAGTCGGCGACGGGGAGCTCGGCGACGAGACCGGCCGCCTCGACGCCGGGCATGGCCGCCACCTCCTCGCGCAGCCGGTCGTAGAACGCGCGGCCGAGGGCGGCGTCGTAGCCGGTGCGCATGTCCGCGTCCAGCCCGATGACGGCGACGCGGTCCGCGTCGAAGCCGGGGTCGATCCGCTGCACGCGGTCCAGGCTCCGGAGCAGCACGCCGGTGCCGGCCAGGAGCACGAACGAGAGCGCGAGCTGGGCGGCGACCAGCCCCCGCCGGAGCCGCGAGCCGCCGGCCACCGTGCGGGCGCCCGCGCCCAGCGTGGCCCGGAGGTCCGTCCGCGCGGCGGAGAGGGCGGGGAGCAGCCCGAAGAGCAGGCCGGCCGCCAGGGCCAGGGCCAGCCCGAAGGCGAGGACGCGGGCGTCGGCGGCGAAGCGGATGGCGACGTCGTAGGGGAGGATGGCGGGGATGCGGCCGGCCAGGACGGCGGTGAGGGCCAGGGCGCCGGCGGCGCCGAACAGCGCCACCAGGAGCGCCTCGGTCAGGAGCTGGCGGACGACGCGCGGCCGGCTCGCGCCCAGCGCCGCGCGGATGCCCAGCTCCTGGCGCCGCCCGGCGCCGCGGGCCAGGGCGAGGCCGGCCAGGTTGGCGCAGGCGACCAGCAGGACGAGGAGCACGATGGCCGCGAGGATGCGGCTGATGCCGCCCGCGGTGTCGCGCTCGTCGGGCGTGGCGCCCACGCCGGGGACGATCCAGATGCCCTGCCCCGCCAGCTCGGGGTTCTCCTCGTCGAAGCGGGCGTACAGCGCGGCGGTGGCCCCGGCCGCGCGGTCGAAGGAGACGCCCGGGGCGAGCCGGGCGAACACCCAGAACCAGCTCGAGCCGCGCCGCTCGAGGCGCGCCTCCGAGCCGGGGCCCCAGAGCGTCGCCAGCATGGTGGCGGGGAGCCAGAGATCGGGCGCGCGCGTGAAGAGGTCGGCGCCCCGGAACCCGGCCGGGGCCACGCCCACGACCTCGAAGGCGCGGCCGTTCACGGGGATCGTCTCGCCGATGACGTCGGCGCGGCCCGCGAAGCGGCGGCGCCACAGGTCGTGCGAGATCACCGCCACCGCCGGCGCGCCGGGCGCCGCCGCATCCTCCGGGAGGAAGCCCCGCCCGAGCGCCGGGCGGACGCCCAGGACGGCGAAGTAGTTGTCCGAGACCAGGTGCACGGGGACCGCCTCGGCCTCGACGCCGGCGCCCAGGATCGCGCCGCCGCCGGAGAAGCCGGCCACGCCCGAGAACCAGTCGGCGCGCGCGCGGAAGTCGCGGTACACGGGGTACGACCAGTTGTCGAACCGGCCGGGCTCGTGGCCCCGGCCCAGCCGCACCAGCCGGTCCGGCTGCGCCACCAGCGCGGGCTCACGGAACAGCAGCGCGTCCACCAGCGTGAACACCGTCGTGTTGGCCCCGATCCCCAGCGCCAGCGTCACCACCGCCACCACCAGGAACCCAGGCGCGCGGAACAGCCCGCGCAGGCCGTACCGGACATCCTGCCACAGGTCCGTCATCCATTCCTCCCTCATCTCCCAGAACGCGGACCGCGGCGCGCCCGCCAGGTACCCCACCACCGCCCGCGCCTCGCCGCCCCGCCGCCGCAGCGCACCCGCTCCGCGCCGGCGCAGCTGCCAGAGCTCCGCCTCCCACTCCTCCAGCCACTCCGACCGCCGCCCCGATGGCACCAGCCGCGACAGCAACGACAGCCACGCGCGCGCCACCCGCTCCAGCGGCCGCGCGACCCCCGATCCGCCGGTCATGCCTCCTCCGGACGCGCGACCGGCCCCACGTCCCCCCCCGCCAGCGCGCCGAAACGCCGGATCGCCTCCCGCAGCGCCACGGACCCCGCGCCGGTCAGTCGGTAATACCGGCGCCGCGGCCGGCCCTCGCGACGCGCCACCGCCGCCTCCTCCCACCGACCCCCCACGTACCCCCGCTTCTCCAGCCGACCCAGCGTCGGGTACACCGTCCCGCTGGGCAGACCCGTGCGCTCCATGATGTCGAGGCCGTAGCGGGCGCCATCGGCGACGGCGCGGAGAACGGCGACGGTGGCATAACCGAGCGGTCGTGGGGTCATGGTGCGATCGGGTGTTGGAATCGAGGGCCGAGCCCGCGTCCTACCTAGTAATGCTACATAGGGGGAGACGCGTCAAGGGGGGCGCTTGCCGGGGGGGAGCGGATAGCGGATAATCCGCGCGAGGCTCCGCGTCGCGGGGCGCCCTCGCAGGAGCCAGCCGGGGTCGATGGCCAAGCAGAAAGCTCGTTTGGGCGGCAGCGCGGTGATCCTCGTGGTGGAGCGGGACCCGCACGTGCGGGACCTGGAGGGATTCTTCCTGGAGCGGGCGGGCTACAGCGTGGAGTTTGCGTCGGATGGGGATTCGGCGCTGGCGCTGGTGCGGGAGGTGAGGCCGGCGCTGGTGATCACGGAGGTGCTGGTGCCGGGTCTGGACGGGCTGAGCGTGTGCCGGCGGATCAAGGGTGACGCGGAGCTGGAGGGGACGAAGGTGCTGGTGTTCAGCATTTTGGCGGTGGGGAGTCGAGCGGAGGAAGCGGGGGCGGACGCGTTCCTGCTGAAGCCCCTGGCGGAGCGGCTGCTGGTGGAGACGGTGCGGGAGCTGATGTCGCTGGGGGAGGAGGGAGCGGGATGAGCGAGGAGAGGGGAGTGGCAGGGTCGGGAGGGGGGCGAGTGAGCACGGGCCATCGGGAGCTGGACGCGATCCTGGGTGGTGGATTCCCGGAGCACTCGACGAACATCCTGATGGGCCCGCCGGGGACGGGGAAGACGATCCTGGCGGAGCAGACGATGTTCCACAACGCCGGCGGGGAGCGGCCGGCGGTGTACATCTCGACGCTGTCGGAGCCGCTGGCGAAGGTGCTCGGCCACCTGCAGCGGTTCCGCTTCTTCGACGCGGAGAAGATGCTGGGGGGCGTGGTGTACGAGGACCTGGCGGGAGCGCTGCTGGAGCGGGGAGTGGGTCACCTGGTGGAGCGGGTGCGGGAGCTGATGCGGGAGGTGGAGCCGAAGCTGCTGGTGATCGACTCGTTCAAGGCGGTGCACGACCTGGCGGGGACGCCGCTGGAGATGCGGCGAGTGGCGGCGGAGCTGGGGGGTCTGCTGTCGGCGTCGGACGTCACGACGTTCCTGGTGGGGGAGTATGCGCCGGAGGCGGTGAGCGAGTATCCGGAGTTCGCGGTGGTGGACGGGATCGTGGAGCTGTCGCGGCAGCGGACGGACAAGCGGGACGAGCGCCACATCCGGGTACTGAAGCTGCGGGGGAGCGGCTACCAGGAGGGACTGCACGCGTTCACGATCACGCCGGACGGGCTGCGGGTGTATCCGCGGCTGGTGTCGCCGGCCGAGCCGCTGCCGTATACGGCGAGCGCGGAGCGGGTGCCGACGGGGGTGGCGGGGCTGGACGCGATGCTGGGGGGCGGGTTCTGGCGCGGGAGCGCGACGCTGGTGGTGGGGCCGGCGGGGTCGGGGAAGACGACGTTCGCGCTGGCCTTCGCGCTGGGCGCGGTGGAGCGGGGTGAGGCGGCGCTGTACCTGAACTTCCAGGAGAACCCGACGCAGCTGGCGCGGACGATCGGCGGGCTGGGCGTCGATCTGGAGGAGTACCGCCGGAAGGGCTTGCGGCTGCAGTACGCGTCCCCGGTGGAGCTGCGGATCGACGCGGTGGTGGTGGAGCTGTTCCGGTCGATCCGGGAGGAGGGGATCCGGCACGTGGTGGTGGACGCGGTGGGGGACCTGGCGCTGGCCGCGACGAGCCGGGAGCGGTTCCACGACTACATGTACTCCGTGGTGCAGCACTTCGCGGGGGCGGAGGTGACGAGCGTGATGACGCTGGAGGGGCAGGCGGGGGTGCGGCGGGCGTGGACGCAGCCCGAGTCGCGCTACAGCACGCTGTCGGACGTGCTCATCGAGCTGGACCTCCTCGCCGGCGACCCGCCGGTCGGCCGGACGCTCCGGGTGGTGAAGGCCCGGGGGATCGCGCACCCGCTGGCCCCCCGCGCCATGGAGATCGGCGCGAAGGGGATCCGGGTGGCGGAAGGGGCGCAAGGTGATGCGTCGCGTGCCTGAGTCGCGGCGCCGGAACTCCGCGGGCGCGCTCACGCGCCTGACCGCCGTCAGCCGCGCGCTCACGTACGCGCTCTCCCTGGAGGAGGTGCTCGACATCACGGTGGAATGCGCGACGGACCTGCTGGCCGTGGAGCGCGTGGTGCTGATGCTGGTGGACGAGGAGGGGCTGCTGCGCATCCGCGCGTCCCGGGGCGTGGATGCCGGGCTGGTGAACGACTTCGGTGAGAAGCTGGACGAGGGTCTGATCTCCCGCCTCGGCGGCATCCTCGGCCCGCATGCCGCGGCGGGGTTCCTGGGGGTCCCGCTGGTGGTCCGGGGGGCGGTCACGGGGCTGCTGGCGGTCGTGAGCCCGGGCGGCGCGGCGGCGACGAAGCGGGACGAGTGGCTGCTGTCGGCGCTGGCGGACCAGGCGTCGGTGGCGCTGGAGAGCGCCCGTAGCGAGCGGAGCCGGAGCGCCCTCGAAGAGCGCTTCCTGGAGGTCCTGCGGGAGGGCGGGCACCACGAGGACGCGCTGCGCATGGTGGGCCACGACCTGAAGTCCCCGCTCAGCGCGCTCAACGGCTACCTCCACCTGCTCGAGACGGAGTCGTACGGGCCGCTGAACGACGCGCAGCTCGCCACGGTGCAGCGCCTGACCGCCATCACGGGCCACGTGAGCGCGCTGGTGGACACGATCCTGGACATGGGGCGCCTGGCCTCCGGCTCGCTCCGGCTCCAGTGCTCGGCCGTGGAGGTGGCCCCGGTGGTGGCGGAGGCCGTCACGATGCTGGGCGTCGCGCCGGCGGAGGCGGAGGTCGACATCGTGGCGCGGGTGCCGGCCGGGCTCTTCGCCCACTGCCATCGCGACCGGCTGCGCCAGGTGCTCGTGCACCTGCTGGAGAACGCGTTGCGGTATTCGCCCCCGCAGAGCGAGATCACCGTCGCCGCCGGGACGGACGGCGCCGAAGTGGTGATCCGGGTGGCCGACCAGGGGCCGGGCGTGCCCGCCGGGAAGGAGGAAGAGATCTTCCAGCCGTACCGTCGGCTCGAGGGGCAGGGCGGAGCCGGGATGGGGCTCGGGCTGGCCATCGCGCGGGGGCTCGTGGAGCGGATGAGCGGAACGATCGCGCTGGACGCCGAGGCGGCGGCGGGCGCGACGTTCGTGCTCACGCTGCGGCGGTCCGAGGCGCCCTAGTCGAGGCGCTCGTCGAGGATCCGCCCGGTGTGCGGGCGACCCGCGGCGCGGGGGGGACCGGCCGCGAAAAAGAGAGAGGGGCGCCCCCGAACGGGAGCGCCCCTCGCCTGGTGTGCCCGCGCAGGGGCTACGGCGTTGCTAGTGGACGCCGATGGTGTCGGCGTTCCCGTCCGGGTCGTTGCAGGCGGCGCCGCCGCTCTTGATGCTGCCGATGAGCAGGAGGCCCGCGGCGTGAGGTGCGGCCATGGAAGTGCCGCTCATGGTGGTGGTGCCGCCGCCCTTCTTGGTGGAGAGGATGGAGGCGCCGGGCTCGGCGTAGTCGACGGGCGGATTGCCCCAGTTCGACCAGGAGGTGAGGCAGTCGCTGCTGGCGATCGCCGAGATCGTGTAGATGTTGGTGCCGTTCACCCGGGCGGGCGAATAGTTGTTCGCGTCAGCGCCGTCGTTGCCGGCGGCGAGGGCGAAGCGGACGCCGTTCTGGGAGGCTTTGAGGACGGCGTCGTCGAGGGCCTGGGAAGGGGGCCCGCCGAGGCTCATGTTGGCCACGTCGCCGCTGCTGCCATTGGCGCCGACGTAGTCGACGCCGGCGATGACGCCGGAGTAGCTGCCGGAGCCGCTGTTGTCGAGGACGCGGACGGCGACGAGCGTGGCGCCGGCGGCGACGCCGATGACGTCGATCTCGTTGTCGATGGCGGCGATGGTGCCGGCGACGTGGGTGCCGTGGCCGTGGCCGTCATCGGGGCTGTCCTTGCCCTTGGTGACGAAGTTGGCGCTGCGGGCGACGTCGACCTTGAGGTCGGGGTGATCGAGGTCGATGCCGGTGTCGATGACCCAGGCGGTGCCGGTGGCGCCGGAGACGCCGCCATTGACCCGGGTGACGCCCCAGGGCTTGACCTCGCCGCCGCCACCGCCGTCACCTTCGCATGGCCCGCCGGCGGGTGTGCCGCAGGGGGGCGCGAAGGTCATGAAGCGGTCCATCTCGACGTAGGCGACGTCGGGGTGGCGGCGGACCTCGTCGAGCTGCCGGTCGGTGAGGTCGGCGGCGAAGCCGCGGATGCTGGCCTGGTAGAGGTGCTTCGCCCGGGTGCCGGCGAGCTGGACGACCTTGACGGGGTCGGCGTCGGCCTTCATCACGACGATGTAGGAGCCGGGTACGGCGTCGGCGCCGAGGTGGACGTCGAGGGGCGCGACGGCCGAGGGCCCGGTGGGCTCCAGGTCGGCGCAGGCGGCCAGTGCGAGCGCCGCGAGCGCGAGGGTGGTGATCCTTCTCAAGCTGTACCTCCGTGGCAGGGGTTGCGTCGCCCGGTCAGGCGACCGGGCCGCGAAACGGCCCTGGCGCGGGATCAGGGGGTGAGACAGGCTCCCGCGCGGGGGCCGATACCAGGTTTCAGGGGGTAGGCGCGACACATCGCGCGCCCCCCGAAGATTGCGCGGGGCGCCGGAGAGCGCAAGGAAAAAATCCGTCGCGACGGGGCCGGGTTGCAGCGGGCGCGGGCGGGGAGGAGATTGCGCGGGGGCGGGATGGCGAACGTGTCGGAAGGCGGGGTGCGCATGGCGGCGGAGCACATCTTCGGGTCGCACACGGTGGACAACGGCGGGATCGACATGGCGGTGTACCGCGCGGCGGCGGCGGGGCTGCGGGCGGTGCAGGTCTTCACGGCGATCCCGAAGTTCTACGGGGACCGGTCGTCGATCCGGGAGGAGCGGGTGGCGCGGTTTCGGGCGGCGCAGGAGGAGACGGGGATCGGGGGGCGGAACGTGGTGGTGCACGCGGCCTACGTGCTGAACACGGCCAACGCGGACGCGGAGAAGCGGGAGCGTGCGCACGCGGGGCTGGAGAAGGAGCTGGAGCGGTCCACGGCGATCGGCGCGGGCGGGGTCTGCTTCCACCCGGGGTCGGCGGGGAAGGGCGACGTGGGGCGGGCGCTGGCGTGGGTGAGCGAGGCGATCACGCGGGCGCTGGAGTCCGTGGACCCGGCGACGAAGGTGTGGGTGGAGAACACGGCGGGGGCGGGCGCGACGGTGGGGCGGACGGCGGAGGAAGTGGGGGCGATCCTGGACGGGGTGCCGTCGTCGCTGCGGAAGCGGACGGGGTACGGCCTGGACACCTGCCACCTGTTCAGCGCGGGGTACGACATCGCGCACTCGCGGGAGGTGCTCACGTCGGTGCTGGACGCGTTCGAGGCGGCGACGGGGGAGGCGCCCGCCTTCTTCCACCTCAACGACAGCCGGTTCCCCATGGGGAGCAACCGCGACCGTCACGCGCTGCTGGGGGAGGGGGAGATGGGGGAGGCGCCGTTCCGGTGGCTGCTGGAGGACCGCCGCAGCCGGGGCATCCCCCTGATCCTGGAGACGCCGCAGCTCGATTACGACATCGGGAAGGAGGACCGGTCCGCGGACCCCTACGATGTGCGGATGCGGGAGCTGCTGGAGCGGCTCGATCCCTAGGCGCCTCAGTCGAGCGTGAAGCCGATCTCCACGGTCACCTGCCAGTGGGCGATGGCGGCGCCGTCGATCTGCCCGCGGGTTTCCACGACCTCGAACCAGCGGAGGCTGTGGACGGTCTCGGAAGCCTTGGCGATGGCGTTCCGGACCGCGTCATCGCTGCCGGTGCTGGAAGATCCCGTGAGCCGGATGGTCTTGTAGGTGTGCTCGGACACGTTCTGCTCCCGGTGAGTTGAGGGGGGGCTCGGGCGGTCAATGTAGGCCCGGGCGGGGCTCAGCGCATGAGGAGCAGCAGCCCGGCGACGAGGGCGAGGCCGGCCAGGAACTTCTTCCACGACCAGGGCTCGTCGCTGGTGGTGCCGCGGCGGGTCCAGACCAGCACGAGGCCGCAGCCGCCCGGATCGTGGAACCGCCCCACCGCTGCGCTGGCGCCGCGGTAGACCTCGATGCCCTCGATGGAGAAGGCCGAGACGATGTCGTCGAGGGAGGCGTTGTTGAGGGGATAGCGATTGACCTGGGTCCCATCGACGAAGATCGCGGGGACGCACCCGCTGGTCATCCGGAGCCCCGCCCCGTAGCCCGTCCGTCCCCGTACCACGCGGATCCCGGGGGTGGTGCGCAGGAGGTCGGTGCTCTGGATCGGCGCCATGCGGTCGACCTCGGACCGGGAGATGAAGTGCCCCTGCCCCGACCTGCGGCCCCGGGCCATGCGGCTGTAGAAGCCGGCGAGCTGGGAGTCCAGGGTGCCGACGCGGCTGCGGACGATGAGCGGGGCGAGGGGGACCGCCTCGATGGCGAGGCGGACCTCCACGATGATGCTCTCGCCGGGGCGCACGGTCAGCGGCTCGGAGGCGATGGGGGCGTAGCCGATGAGCGACCCGCGGATCGTATAGACGCCGGGCTCCGGGAGCTCGATCCGGAACGCGCCGCTGTCATCGGCGACGACCTCGGCGCCCGTGCGGCCGCGCTCGTCCACCAGAAGGAGGAGCACGCCGGGCAGGGGCCGCTCGGTGCCATCCTCGAGGACCACTCCGGCGATGGTCTGGGCGGCCGCGGGCGCGGCGAGGAGCGCCAGGGCCAGAGCGAAGGCGAAGGGGGCGGAGAGCGTGTGGCGTGGCATCTCGTCGGGGGTCCGGGGCACCGATGGAACGCGCCTGCCCACGTCGGCGTGACGCTCGCCGTGCGGGACCGCGGGCGGCCCGGCGGCGCCCGGTCCGGCCGGCCACGGTCGCGCACGTACCCGAATCATGGATGAATCCACCGCCAGCCGTCCAGTCCGGCGCGGCGGCCCCCCGGGCCGGTGCGCGGTCAGCCGCCGCCGGCCAGGAGCCGCTCGATCACCTCGACGGTGGCGCGCGGATCGGCGGCGAGACCGTCCTGCCGGTGCGCGATCTCGCCGTGACGGTCGAGGACGGTGATGAGGTTGCCGTGGACGAACTCGCCGCCGTCCGTCCGCCGGTACTGCACGCCGAGGACGGCGGCGAGCTCGAGGATGGCGTCGTCGTCGCCCGTGAGGAGGGTCCAGCGGTCCGGATCGAGGCGGGCGCCGTCGGCGAACGCCGCGAGGCGCGCCGGGGTGTCGCGGGCCGGGTCGATGGAGACCAGCACGAACCCCACCTCGCCGCCCCCGCCGAGCTCGCCCTCGATCCGCTTCATGTCCAGGATCAGGCGCGGACAGGCGTAGCCGCAGCTGGTGTAGACCATGGCGACCAGCCGGACCCGGCCGCCCAGCGACCCGAGCGCCCGCGCGGCCCCGGTGCGGTCGCGCCATTCCGCGTCCAGGTTGTAGACCGAGAGGTCGGAGGGGTCCGCGGCGACGGGCGGGGCGCCGTGCACGCCGTGCACCGCGGGCCCCGCGTGCTCCGCGTGACCCGCGGGCCCCGCGTGGTCCATCACGCCCGCGGCGTCCCCGCACGCGAGGAGCGCCGCCGGGAGGAGCAGCGCGCGCGCCACGGACCCGGCGCTCCCGCGGGCGCGCAGCCCGCTCCCGGGCGTCGCCCTCACAGGTCCGCCGCGCAGCGGAACCCGAGGGCGGCCGACGTGGTGGGGCCCTCGAGGCTCGCGCGGAAGGCATGGCGCAGGAACGCCGCGTAGTCCCCGGGGTCGCTGGCGCCGTCCGCGCCGGCGGCGCAGTACAGGTCGGGATCCTTCGCCCCGGCGCCCCGTGAGTCGCTCGAGACCACCACCGAGTTGAAGTCCCGGACCCATTCCCAGACGAGGCCGTGCAGGTCGTGGAGCCCGTACCGGTTCCGGAACACGGATCCGACCGGTGGCGGGGTGGCCGGGCGGCCGGTGGTGAGCTCGAGGAGGCGGGCCCGGAAGCGCGGGTCCGCCGAGGCATCCGCCCGCGTCTCGTCCGCGCGGGCCGCGTACTCCCACTCGTGGGCGGTGGGGAGCCGCTTCCCGGCCCAGCCGCAGTAGGCGCGGGCGGCGAACCAGGAGACGCCCGTGACCGGCGCCCGCAGCTCCCCGCCGGGAACGAGGTCGCCACGCCAGTCGACGAGGTAGCGGCCGTCGGCGAAGACCCGCTTCACCGCGCTCCGCCGCCACTCGGGGCGGGCCTCCACGAAAGCGGCGAACGCGGCCCGCGTGACCGGCGTCCGGTCCATCCGGAACGCGCTCACGCGCACCGTCCCCGTGTCCGGCGCGTAGAGGGGCGTGTAGCTCCCCGCCGGCACCATCGCCATGGCCGCCGACCGGCCGGACGCGCCCTCCCCCGTCCCGCTCGCCTGCGCGGCGAGGGGGAGGGGGAGGACGAGGAGGAAGGAGATCAGGCGTCGCATGAGCCGCTCAGTCGATCTCCGGGGCGGGCAGCGCGGGCGCCGCCGGCGCGGTGGCGTCATAGGGGCGGTTGGAGAGCTGACCGCTGAAGACCGCCAGGTTCTTCTCGCCGCTGACCTCCAGGATCCCCAGCGCGCCCTTGTTGAAGGCCCGGAAGATCGAGTGATCCACCAGCACCAGCTCGCCGGGGACGTCCACCCGGAACTCGGTGATCGCCGAGCCGCCGGCGGGGATCAGCGTCGTCTGGACGTTGTGGCTCACCGCCGTGCCGCCCTCCCTGTACACGTTGTCGAAGATCTCCCCGATCACGTGGAACGAGCTGACCAGGTTCGGCCCGCCGTTGCCGACGAACAGCCGCACCGTCTCCCCCACTTCCGCCTTCAGCGCTCTCTCGCCCGTCAGCGAGCCCACCGCGCCGTTGAACACCACGTAATCGGGGTTCTCCGACAGCGCCTTCTCCATGTCGAAGGGCTGGTGGCCCTGCTCCAGGAACTTCCCCTTCGTGTAGAACTCGCCCTGCATCACGTAGTACTCCCGGTCCACCGGCACCAGCCCCGCCTTCGGCTCCACCAGGATCATCCCGTACATCCCGTTCGCGACGTGGATCCCCACCGGCGCCGTGGCGCAGTGATACACGTACAGGCCGGGGTTCAGCGCCCGGAACTCGAACACCGTCTCGTTCCCGGGCGTCGTCAGCGTCGCCTTCGCGCCCCCGCCCGGGCCCGTCACCGCGTGCAGGTCGATGTTGTGCGGCATGTCGTTGTCCGGGTGGTTCTTCAAATGGAACTCCACCAGGTCACCCTCCCGAACCCGGATGAAGCTCCCCGGCACCGTCCCGCCGAACGTCCACGCCGTGTACTCCACTCCGTTCGCCAGCTGCACCGCCTTCTCCACCATCTCCAGGTCCACCACCACCCGCGTGCTGTGGCTCCGCGTCACGGGCGGCGGAACGAACGGCGGCGCCGTCAGCAGCGCGGCCTCCTCCCCCCTCACCTCCGTCAGCGTCGGGCTCGGGATCGCGTGGACCATGCCCTCCCGCGTGGCCACGGACCACGCGATGGCCGCGGTGGCCAGCAGCGCGCCGGCGGCGCCCACGGCGATCCACTTCGCGCGCCCCGTCTGCGTATGCTCGGTCATCGGTTTCTCCAGAGTGCTGAGTCACGGTCGCTAACACGCTAATAACATATGCTTATCCGATTTGGGCGTCTGTCGGGAAAAGGATGAAAATGGGAGCCGGTCGGTGTGGGGTGAAACCCTACGGGCGCCGGCGATGGGGGGCCGGCGGGGGCGGGCCAGGCTGTCCTCATTCCGAGTTGATGCGACAGCAGGAACGGTCCGGGAGCCTGATCGTGGCTCGCGAGCCGTCGATCCGCGGGGCCCCGGCTCCCTGCGGCGGCGTGAGTCGAGAATTCCTGCCCCTCGTACTCCCTCTG
>DATKBW010000231.1:0-2628 GCA_035513575.1 Longimicrobiales bacterium
AACGCGGGCGCCCGGTAGCCGAGCAGCTCCTGAATGTGGGCCGACCAGAAGACCACCGGCAGGGTGAGGACGAACGACAGCCAGAACTTGGCCTTGAACATCTCCGGGCTGTGGCCCTCGTGCTGATCGTGGCCGGCGTGCTGGTCCTGGACCCCAGGGGGGCCGTGCCCTCCGCCCGCTTCGTGCCGTTTGTGGCCGGCGTGCGGATCACTTCCGTGGTCGCGGCCGGCGTGCTGGTCGCGGGGCGTCGCCTCATTCATAGGTGGTCCGTCTCCGCAGCTTCGAGCTTCTCCTGGAGAACAGGAGATTCAAACGCCCTCTGGGTCCGGAGGCGAAGGTAGGACGGGGCGTTCCGACTGGACAATGACGGAGGCGCTGGGGATCACCGGGAGGCTGGTCGCCCTCCGGCTACCGGCGGCTAGGCGGTAGTCGTTCGCGCCGGGTCTCGCCGCGCCTGCCCCGGGTCGGTCGGCAAGGTGACCCGGAACACGGCACCGCCCACCGCGGCGTTGCGCGCGCGCACCACGCCGCTGTGTACCTCCGTGATGGCGCGGACGATCGACAGCCCCAGTCCCGTGCCGCTGGCGTCCCCCGCGGGGGTCCGGGCCGCATCGGCGCGGTAGAAGCGTTCGAAGACCCGCTCGAGGGCGTCCTCGGGCAGCCCCGGGCCAGTGTCCCTCACCTCGAGGATCACCTCACCCTCCGCCTCTGTCACCCGGACGTCAACTCGTCCGCCCGGGGGGGTGAACTTGATTGCGTTCTCGACGAGGTTCCAGAGGAGTTGGTCGATGAGTCCGGGGTCCACGAGTGCGTTCGTCGGGGTCGTCGCCTCCACCTGGAGATCGATCGCCTTCGCTTCCGCGCGGTGAGCGAGCCGCTCCCCGATTGCGGCCGCCCGGACGGACAGGTCGGTGACCTGGAGCCGAGGCTGCATGACACCGGCGTCGGAGCGCGCCAGAGTGAGGAGGTCCTCGGCGAGCTGCGTCAGGCGGTCCGCCTCCTGGAGGCTGCTGGCGAGCACCCGCCGGTACTCTTCGGGGTCGCGCTCCCGCCGGAGCGCCACCTCCACTTCGCCCCGCAGCGCCGTCAGCGGCCCCCGCAGCTCGTGACTGGCGTCGGCGGTGAACCGGCGCTGGCTCCCGAACGCACCCTCGAGGCGGGCGATCATCCCGTTCAGCACCGCCACGAGCCGCTCGTACTCACGGGTATCGGCCCGGGCCGTGATCCTGCGGCCGAGGGTCCCGGCGCGCATCGACTCCGCCTGGTCCATGATCTCGTGGACCGGCCGGACCATGCGTCCTCCCAGCCACCATCCCCCGGCAAAGGAGGCGCCGCCGACGAGCAGGGTTATGGCGGCCAGGAGCCAGGCCAGCTGACGGAGCAGCTGGTCGCGCCCGGTGAGGGGGGCCGGAACCTGGAGCACGTGCCGGGCGTGGGCCGCACCCATGCGCTCCAGCGGGTAGTACAGCGAGCGGATCGGCATCCCCTGGAAGCGCTGATCGATCGTCACGAGGCGACGGGCCGCGGCCTGCGCCAGGGCCGTGGTGTCCAGCGGCAGGTCTTCGGTGATGTACTGGGTCCGCAGCAGGCTCTCGCCCGAGGCGTTCCGCACTGGCCGCGCATCCGGCCGGTCGGCAGCCACCTGAGGGAGGCCAAGGGAGAACGAATCTGAGACGTCCGCAGTACGCGCATGATCGGAACGCGTCCGGTCGGAGGCCGTCGTCGGTGAGGACCTGTACGGTACGCGCGGGACCATCGACGGCTCCAGGTGTATTGCCTGCCCGCTCCGGGCGCCCCGTGACCGCGACGAGGATCCTCATGCAACTCACGTCTTTCGCCCCCGTCGGCCTCATGTTCTGCTTCGCGACCGCGGCCCCCCTGTCGGCCCAGCGGGGGCAAGACCGCGTAACCCCGATCGGGCCGGGCGAGTCGTGCCCGCCGGGGACGACGGAGATCCGGCCGGGCCGCTGCATGGCTCCCGAGTTCGACCCGCCGAGCATCCTCGACTACCGGCCCGAGTCGACGCTGGTGACGGAGGAGCACCCGGTCCCGCGCGCCCGCTTCCCGGCCGTGGACTTCCACGGCCACCCGCGCGGATTTGCCACGCCGGAGGGACTCGAGGCGCTCGGCGCCGCGATGGACGAGCTGAACATCCGTGTCATGATCGCGGCGAACAGCTTGTCGGGAGAGGAGCTGCGCGAAGCGGTCGCCGCGATCCGGGCGTCGCAGACCATGCGCGCCCGTGTGCGCGTCATGGCCGGCATCGACTTCGACGATGTCGGGCCGGGTTGGGCCGAGCGCGCCGTGGCCCGGCTCGAAGCGGACGCCGAGGCGGGCGCCGTCGCGATCGGGGAGATCAGCAAGCGGCTCGGGCTGTCCTACCGGAAGGCCGACGGCTCGCGCTTGCGCATCGACGACCCCGACCTCGACCCCGTCTGGGAGGCGGCGGCCCGCCTGGACCTGCCGGTCTTCATCCACACCGCGGACCCGGCCGAGTTCTTCGAGGAGTTCGACGCCACCAACGAGCGCTGGCTGGAGCTGGCGCTGTTTCCCAACCGGCGCTACCCGCGGGAGGAATACCCGTCGTTCGAGCAGCTCGTCGAGGAGCGCGACAACCTGTTCCGCCGG
>DATKBW010000232.1:0-38076 GCA_035513575.1 Longimicrobiales bacterium
CGGTGAGGTGGACACGCATGGAACGCGGCTGCGGCGCGCCCGGTCAGGCTAAGGCGCGAGGCGCGCGCAGACAAGGCCGCGACGCGCGCGGACGGGCCAGGCGGCGGGGGGGCGGCGATGTGGCGTGGCGGCGATTGGGCGTGGGGGCGAGGTGGCGGGGGCGATTCGGGGCGGGGGCGATTGGGCGCGGGGCCGATTGGGCGCGGGGGCGATGTGGCGCGGGGGCGATTGGGGGCGGGGGCGATTGGGCGCGGAGCCGATCTGGCGCGGGGGAGAGGTGGCGCGGGAGCGATGTGGCGCCCCGCAGGGCCCCGCCGACGACGACAATGCGCCCGCGCGCAGCTCTCCGGGGGCTCCCGGGCCACATTCGCCGCGCCTGAGCGGTAAAAGGTGACACCCGCGTGTGCGGGATGCGGCGGGATGCAGCATTTTCCGCCGCAGGCGCTGTAAACCCGACACACGGCCCTCCACGGGCGTACACGTGATCACTTATTCCCGCGTCCGGCCCCCCTCGCGCCCCGCGCCCCCCCCCTCGCGCCCAGGCTCCTCGCGCCCGATTCCTGGCGCGCGGCCGCCTCACCGCGCCCCGCCCCGCCGCGCCCGATTCCTCGCACGTGGCCCCCGCGCCCGGCACACCGCGCCCGGCACCCCGCGGCCGCCCCACCGCGCCCACCCCCTGGCGCCCCATCCCCCCCGCCCCCCGCCCAGGGTGGACCCTCCACCCCTCCGTCGCTACATTTCCCGTGATTCTCCCCTGGCGGTGATCAATTACTCCCCACACGGTGACGGCGATGGCGCAGCAGTGGGCCCTCATCCTCGGCGCTTCGAGCGGCTTCGGTGAGGCGACGGCGCGGGCGCTGGCGGCGGCCGGGTACTCGATCCTGGGCGTGCACCTGGACCGGCGGGCGACGATGCCGCACGTGGCGGAAGTGATCGCGGCCATCGAGGGGGAAGGGCAGGCGGCGAGCTATCACAACATCAACGCGGCGGACGCCGAGCGTCGGGAGGCGGCGCTGGACGCCATGCAGGAGCGTCTGGCGGGCGGTCGCGTGCGGGTGCTGCTGCACTCGCTGGCGTTCGGGACGCTGGGGCCGTACGTGGGGGAGGGGGAGCTGAATCCGGCACAGATGGACATGACGGTCCGGGTGATGGCCCACTCGCTGGTGGACTGGACGCAGGCGCTGCTGCGGCGCGGCCTCATGGGGGAAGGCGGGCGCATCTTCGCCATGACGTCCTCCGGTTCGAGTCGCGTGATCCCGTCGTATGGCGCGGTGAGTGCAGCGAAGGCGGCGCTGGAGGCGCACTGCCGGCAGCTGGCGGCCGAGCTGGCGCCGCGGGGTATCACGGTGAACGCGCTGCGCGGCGGGGTCACGGACACGCCGGCGCTGCGGAAGATCCCGGGGCACGAGCGGCTGATCGAGGGTGCGCAGCGACGCAACCCGAGCGGGCGGCTGACGCGGCCCGAGGACGTCGCCCGGGCGCTGGTTGCCCTGGCGGGCCCGGACACATACTGGGTCACGGGCAACGTCATCAACGTGGATGGCGGGGAGGAAGTGCTCGCGTGAGGCGAGCCCCCCGCGCACGAAACGCACGACGGAGGAAAAGCCAATGAGCGCAGCCCTCGCCTATCCGCTGCCCACGATCATCCAGGGCGGCATGGGGATCGGCGTCTCGAGCTGGGGCCTGGCACGGACGGTGTCCCTGTGCGGCCAGCTCGGCGTGGTCTCCGGCACGGCGATCGACTCCCTGTTCGTCCGCCGCCTCCAGGATGGCGACCTGGGCGGCCACCTCCGGCGCGCCATGGAGCGCTTCCCGCTGCCCGACGTGAGCGCCGACGCGCTGGCGAACTACTTCCTCCCGGACGGCCGGACCGACGGCGCGCCCTACCGCTTGCTGTCCATGTGGCGGCAGACCGTGAGCCGGGCCCGGGAGCAGATCACCATGCTCGCCAGCTTCGTGGAGGTCCACCTCGCGAAGGAGGGGCACGACGGCCCCGTGGGCATCAACCTGCTGACCAAGGTGCAGATGCCCAACCTGGCGACGCTCTACGGCGCCATGCTCGCGGGCGTCGACTACGTCCTCATGGGCGCCGGCATCCCGCAGGAGATCCCGGGCGCCCTCGACGCCATGGCCGCCGGCGACCCGGCCACCATGAAGCTCCACGTCGAGAGCCAGCCCCGGGGCGAGGTCACCGAGCTGCGCCTCGACCCCGCCGCCCACTTCGACGGCGCGCCACCCGCCGTACGGCGCCCCGCCTTCCTCCCCATCATCTCCGCGCACTCCCTGGCCACGATGCTGACGCGGAAGGCCAACGGGAGCGTGGAGGGGTTCGTCATCGAGGGCCCCACGGCGGGTGGGCACAACGCCCCGCCCCGCGGCCGGCTGGAGCTGGACGACGACGGCCAGCCCATCTACGGCGACCGCGACCACGCCGACCTCGCCGCCATGCGCGACCTGGGCCTCCCCTTCTGGCTCGCCGGCGGGACCGGCAACCCCGAGCGGCTGGAAGTGGCCCTCGCGGAGGGCGCCGCGGGTGTCCAGGTGGGGACGCTGTTCGCCCTCAGCCAGGAGAGCGGGCTGGACCCCGTCGTCCGCGAGGCCGTGCTCGAGAAGGCGCGGCACGGCGAGGCCGAGGTCCGGACCGACATCCTCGCGTCGCCCACCGGGTTCCCCTTCAAGGTCCTGTCCCTCGAGGGCACCAACTCCGAGCAGGAGCCCTATGAGCGCCGCGAACGCGTGTGCGACCTCGGCTACCTCCGCGAGCCGTTCCGCCGCGAGGACGGGCGCCTCGACTACCGCTGCGCCGCCGAGCCCGTCGACACGTACGTGAAGAAGGGCGGCGCCGCCGAGAACACGGTCGGCCGCAAGTGCCTGTGCAACGCCCTCATGGCGAACGTCGGCCACGCCCAGGAGCGGGCGGACGGCCCGGAGCGCGCCATCGTCACCACAGGCGACGACCTCGCCACCGCACGCCACCTCCTCGCCGGCCGCGACGGCTACTCCGCCACGGACGTCGTGGAGTTCCTGCTCTCCCGCAGGACGGCCGCGGTCGGCTGACGCGGGATTGCGCGAAGACGCGAAGGAGGCGAAGACGCGAAGGCGAAAGGACGCGAAGGAGGCGAAGGCGCGAAGGCGAAAGAACGCGGAGGAGGCGAAGGCGCGAAGGCGCGAAGGGCAAGGAACGCGAAGGGCAAGGGACGCGAAGGGCCCGGGCCACCGCCGTCCGGCGTCCCGTCCTTCGCGTCCGTCCTTCGCGGGTCTTCGCCTCCTTCGCGTCCCCTCCTTCGCGGTTCTTCGCGTCCGTCTCTTCGCGTCTTCGCCTCCCTTCGCGTCTTCGCGTAGTCCTTCGCGTCTTCGCCTCCTTCGCGTCTTCGCGTCCCGTCCTTCGCGTCTTCGCCCCCTTCGCGGCTTCGCGTCCGTCCCCATCGCTTCCCGGCCCTGTCATGGCCACTCCGGCCGCACACAGCCAGATTGACGCGACGAACCTCCAACCCACGGAGCACGCCCACGTGAGACCCAGCGCCCGCGCCGTCGTCCTGACCCTCGCCGTGCTCGCGACATCCACCGCTCCCGCCCCCGCGGCCGCCCAGGCGCGCCCGCTGGGGACGCTGCGGGAACAGGCGGAGCTCCGGCAGGAGTGGCTCGCCCTCCGGCTGGAGCGCGTCCTGCCGCGGCTCATGCGGGAGCAGGGCGTGGACATGTGGATCGTGGCCGTCCGCGAGTACAACGAGGACCCGGTCTTCTTCTCCCTCGTGTCCCCCACCACCATGGCCGCGCGCCGGCGCACGATCTACGTCTTCCACGACCGGGGTGCGGAGCTGGGCGTCGAGCGGATCGCCATCGGGGGGACCGACCAGGGCGGGCTCTACCGGGTGGTCCGGGACCCCGCGGCCGCCGAGGGCGCGGCGGGCGTCGAGCGGCGGCGGGCGGAGCCGTTCGGGCCGGAGCAGTGGAAGCTGCTGACGCCCATCGTCGCCGAGCGGGACCCGGCGGTCATCGCCGTGGACATCTCCCATACCCACGCGTTCAGCGACGGCCTCAGCGCCGGCGAATGGGAGCAGCTCCGGGGGGCGCTGCCGCCCGGCGCCGCGGGACGGGTCGTCCGCCGGGAGCTCCTGCCGCTCCAGTACATCGAGGAGCGAATCCCCGAGATGCTGCCCGCGTACACGCGCATGCAGGCCCTCGTCCACGAGATCATCGCCACCGCCTTCAGCCGCGCCGTGATCGAGCCCGGCGTGACGACGACGGAGGACGTCGTCTGGTGGCTCCGCCAGCGCGTCGCCGATCTGGGCCTGGGGACCTGGTTCCAGCCGTCCGTGTCCGCGCAGCGACGGGGCGGGGACATGGCGGATTCGGCCAACCCCATCATCCGCCGGGGCGACGTCCTCCACACCGACTTCGGCATCAGCGCCCTGGGCCTCAACACGGACACGCAGCACATGGGCTACGTGCTCCGGGATGGCGAGACCGCGCCCCCCGCCGGCCTCCGCGCCGCGCTCGCCCGGGGCAACCGGCTACAGGACATCGTGCTGGAGGCGATGCGGCCCGGCCGCACCGGCAACCAGGTCCTCGCCGCGGCCCTGGCGACCATGCGCGCCGAGGGGATCGACGGCACCGTCTACACGCACCCCATCGGCGACCACGGCCACGGCGCCGGGCCGCTCATCGGGCTCTGGGACCGCCAGGAGGGCGTCCCCGGCCGGGGCGACGTGGCGGTGCGGCCGGACACGTGGTTTTCCATCGAGCTCCAGGCGACGTCCCCGGTCCCCGAGTGGGACGGCCAGGAGGTGCGCATGGCGCTGGAGGAGGAGGCCCTGGTCGACGCGGGCGGGGACCGTCGCTGGGTCCTGAGGCGGCAGACGGAGCTCCACCTGGTGCGGTGACCGCGATGATCGAGGACCTCCCTCCCGAGGTGCGGGCGTCGCCCCGAGGGCGATACCTTGGCTCGATGCCAATATTCCATCGCATCCGCGCCGCCGTCCTGCTCCTGCCCATCCGCGCCACCATCCTCCTCCTGCCCGTTCGCGCCGCCGTCCTCCTGCCGCTGGCCGCCGTCGCGGCGGCCGCGCCCGCCGGGGCGCAGGCGGGCGAGCTGGCCGGTCTGGACGCCTACATCGAGGCGGCCATGCGCGACTGGGAGGTGCCGGGTCTCGCCATCGCGGTGGTCCGGGGCGACTCGGTGATCCACGCCCGGGGCTTCGGCGAGCGGACGCTCGGCACGGGCGAGCCGGTGGACGAGCACACGCTGTTCGCCATCGCCTCCACCACGAAGGCCATGACGGTGGCGGCCCTCGGGATGCTCGTGGACGACAGCGTGCTGGCGTGGGACGACGCGGTGACGGCGCACCTCCCGGCGCTGCGGCTCGGGGACCCCTACGTGACGCGGCACCTCACCATCCGCGACCTGCTGACGCATCGGACGGGGCTGGACCGGCAGGACAACGTGTGGATCGCGGCGCCCTTCGACCGGCCGGAGATCCTGCGCCGCGCCCGCCACCTGGGGCAAGCGGAGGATTTTCGCAGCGGCTACGGCTACAACAACATCATGTACATGGCGGCGGGGGAGGTGGTGGCGGCCGCGTCCGGGATGTCGTGGGCGAGCTTCCTGGAGAACCGCCTGTTCGCGCCCCTCGGCATGAGCCGCACCACCCCGCGGCTGGCCGTGGCGGAGAGGCGGGGGAACGTCGCCTCGTCCCATACGCGCGTGGACGGCCGCGTGCAGGCGGTCCCGCGCCGGGATTACGACGCCCTGGGCCCCGCGGGCTCGGTCTTCTCCAGCGCGCGGGACATGGCGCGGTGGCTGCGGCTCCACCTGGCCCATGGTGTCCACGACGGCCGCCGCCTGCTCGACTCCGCGACCATCGCGGAGATGCACACGCCGCAGGTGGTGGTCCGGATCGACAGCACGACCCGGCGCATGTTCCCCAGCCGCAACTTCAGCGCGTACGGCCTGGCCTGGCGGCTCTACGACCACCACGGCCGCAAGGTGGTCGAGCACACCGGGAGCGTGAACTACACGCGGACGCAGGTGGGGATGATCCCGGCGGAAGGGATCGGCGTCGTCGTGTTCGCGAACCTGAGCTCGAGCGCCCTCCAGACCGCGCTCATGCACCGCGTGTTCGACGCGCTCCTCGGCCTGCCGCCCCGGGACTGGAGCGCGGAGTACCTCGCGCTGAGCCGCCGCTCCACCGAGCGCGGCGAGGAGCGGCGGGCGGAGGTGGAGGGGGCGCGGGTGACGGGGACCCGCCCGTCGCTCCCGCTGGACGGGTACGCCGGCACTTACGCCGACAGCCTCTACGGCGAGCTGCGCATCGAGGTGGAAGGGCGCGCCCTGGTGCTCCGCTACGCCGAGCCCGACTACGTCGCCGACCTCGAGCACTGGCACCACGACACGTTCCGGGCGGTGTGGCGCCGCCCCGGGTTCGGGCGGTCCTTCGTGACGTTCACGCTGGACGCGCGGGGACGGGCGCAGGCCGTGGAGCTGGACGGGTTCACGACCTTCAGGCGGTAAGAGCCGCGACTTCGCCGCCGCCGGCGTGGAGCGGCTCCCCCGCACCAGCGGCACGAAGGATGGCGCCCGGCGGGGGCGACCCGCGCATGTGACCCGCTCCCCCCCTCCCCCGTCTACTGCTCATGCAGCGGCAGAGACGAGGGGGGGCGGAGTCTTGAGCACGGACATCGAGTTGCGGCCCGGCGTCACCGTCCTGGTGCCGGCCTACAACGAAGCGGAGTCGGTCGGGGATACGGTGCGCAGCCTGCTGGCGCAGACGGTCCTGCCCGCCGAGATCATCGTCATCAGCGACGGTTCCACCGACGACACCGCCCGCGTGGCCCGGGCGGCCGGCGCGACGGTGATCGCGCCACCCGCGAACACGGGGTCGAAGGCGGGAGCGCAGAACTTCGCGCTGCCGCGGGTGCAGACCAGCCTGGTCATGGCCATCGACGCGGACACCACGCTGGCGCCGGACGCCATCGAGAAGCTGCTGCCCAGCTTCGCGGCGCCCGAGGTCGCGGCCGCGTGCGGGTTCGTGCTGCCCCGGCACGTCCGGTCCATGTGGGAGCGCGGCCGCTACATCGAGTACCTGTTCGCCTTCACGTTCTACAAGCAGGTGCAGGACTTCTACGGCCGGCCGCTCATCGCCTCCGGCTGCTTCTCCATGTACCGCACCGACGTGCTGCGCGCGGAGGGCGGGTGGCCCCGCACGACGCTGGCCGAGGACATGGACCTCACCTGGCGGTTCTACCAGGCCGGCCGCGACGTGCGGTTCGTCCCGGAAGCGCTGAGCTACCCCATCGAGCCGGCCGATTACCACTTCATGAGCAAGCAGCTGCGCCGCTGGTCGCACGGCTTCGTGCAGAACGTCCGGCTGCACTGGCGCGGGCTCCTGGAGGTGCCGTACCTGCGCTCCGCCGTGGCCGTGGCCCTGTGGGACGCCGTGATCGCATCGCTGGTGTTCCTCCTGATCCTGCCGCTGCTCGTCATCCTCCTCGGCCAGCCGTGGCTCCTGCTCGGCTACATCATCGACGTGCCCGCGCTCCTCGTCCCGCTCCTCGCCGGCGCCATCCCGCGCCGCGAAGTCGGACGGGCCCTCGCGAGCCTCCCCGCGTTCTTCGTGCTGCGAACCGTGAACGCGATCTTCTTCCTGCGGGCGGTCACGGCCGAGTGGGTGCTGCATCGTCCGCTGCTGGTATACGAGAAAGGGCACTGAGCCATGAACGCGGGACTGCCGGGCACCGGGCTGGGGGGGCTGTTCTACATCGCGAGCGCCATCATCATGCCGCTCCACCGCGCCGCCCGCGGCGGCGGCCACGACGGCCGCACGTGGCGGAGGGTCCTCGAGCAGGGCGGGATCGCCCTCGGGATCCTGGCCGCGCTGTTCGCCACCGGCTGGGCCCTCGGCCTGCTGTTCACGCCGGATCCCGCGGCGGTCGCCGCCGGCCAGGTCAGGGCGCTGACACCGGGAATCGGCATCCTGCCCTGGGTGGCGCTCCTCGGCACGATCGGGCTGTTGGCGCTCCTGCTCCTCACCGTCGAGGTCACCGGCCTCATCCTGGCGCGGCGACGGCGCCCGGCCCGCGCCGGCGTCCGCGCCCGAGCCAACCGCATCGGCGCCATCCGGCGCCGCCGCGGCACCGCTTCCGACGAGGACCTGCCCAGGGTCGCATGATCCGCCCCGCGCCCCTGCTCGCCCGCGGGCGGCTCCTCGCGCTGGGCGCCCTCCTGGCCGCGCTGACCGCCGCGCTCCTCCACGCCGCACCGGCCGCCGCGCAGGAGCCCGAGGCGGCCCGCCTCCTCGCCCGCGCGGATTCCGCGTTCGAGGCCGGCGACAGGGCCGCCGCTCGCGTCGGCTACGGCGAGGTGCTCCGGCTGGACCCCTACCGCTCCAGGGCCGTATACCAGCTGGGCCGCCTCCAGCCCCCGGGCAGCGCGGAGCAGATCCACCTCTTCCGCCGCTACACCGCCCTCGAGCCCGAGGACGCGTGGGGCTTCGCGGCCCTCGGCGACGCCTGCCGCGACGCTGGCTCCGTCGACGACGCCCGGGCCGCCTACCGGCAGGGCCTCGCCATTGCCCCCGACGCGGCGGACATCCGGGCCGCACTGGCGGCGCTCCCGGGGACGTCCCCCGCCCGGGCCTTCTCGTTCGAGCCCCACGCCCGCGACGCCCGGGATTCCGACGGCAATCGGACCACGGAGATGGGGGGCGGCGCGGCGGTCCGCGTGGGCGCCGGCAGCATCGGGATCGACGCGGCGCGGGTCGTCGTCGGAGATGGGGTGACGAGCTTCGACGGCTGGACCGCCGCCCTGGACGGCGAGGTGCGCCCGCGGCGGGCGCTGCTGCTGGCGGCGCGTGCCGGGGTGCTCAGCGTGCGGGACGCCGCCACGGACGCGGCGCTGACCCGGCCCGTCGGGCAGGCGCGCCTGCGCTGGCGGCCGGAGCGGGGCGTCGCCGTGGAGCTGCGCGCCCGGCACCACCCGGTCACCGCCACGCCCCACCTCCTGGCCTCGGCCGTGGTCCTCTCGGAGGTGCGCGGCACGGCCGAGCTGCCGCTGCTCGGCCCTCTCTACGCCCGCGGCGTCGCGCGCCACGGCGCCCTCCGCGACCGCGCCGCCACGCAGCAGGACACCCTCGGCGGGCCCGGCACGGGAACGCCCGGCGGCCCCGGCACGGGCGGCCCCGGTGGACCCGCGGGGCCCGGCGATCCGGGTGACGTGAACACCCGCACCATGGTCGGCGGGGGGCCGGTCCTCCGCCTCACGCCCACCCTCGAGCTCAGCGCCATCGCCGGCCGCAGCGGCTACGCGCACGCCACCACCGCCGGTTACTTCGCCCCGGAGAGCGTCGACATCCTCGATGCGGGGATCTACTGGGAGCACGAGGGCGGCCGGATCCTCTTCGCCCTCGACGCCGGCGGCGGGCTCGAGCGCGTCAAGCCCTTCGGCGCCCCGCGCGGCGGCTGGGGCCGCTCGCTCCGACTCTGGTCCCGGCTGGACTGGTCGTTCGGCCCCGCCGCGGCCCTCGCGCTGGAAGCGGAGGCCTACGACACGCGCGGCGGCGAGGCGCTCGTGGCGACGGAGGGGGGCTGGCGCTGGGGGTCCCTCGCGGCGTCGCTCGTGATCCGGCCCTGAGCGGACCGGACAGGCCCTCGGAAGGTCCCTACACCCGCGCCCGCTGCCCCACCAGGTAGTCCCGCAACACCCCCGTCTCCGTCTCCAGCTGCTCCAGGCGGTGCTTCACCAGGTCGCCCACCGACAGCACGGCCGCCAGCTTGCCGCGGTCGCAGACGACGAGGTGGCGGGCCCGCTCCCTCGTCATCCGGGCGGTGACGGCGAGCAGCGAGTCCTCCAGGTCGCACGTCGGCGGCGGGCGGCGCATGGCGCGGCTCACCGGCAGCGACGCCACCGGGCCCGCCGCGCCGTGGACCGCGCGAACCACGTCCCGCTCCGACAGTAGCCCCACCGCCGACCCGTCCGACCCCACCACCGGGAGCGCGCCGATCTCGTGGGACAGCAGGAGGTCCATCGCTTCCGACAGCGGCGCCCCCGGCTCGATCGTGATCACCTTCCGACCGCCGCCAACGAGATCCCGTACGCGCATCGCCGCCTCCTGTTGCCCGGGTCCGCGCCCCCCGGCGGGGGGCCTCCCCTGCTATACACCGCCGCGGCGGCTGTGTGCGATGGCACCAGGAACAACGCGACGAACGCGAAGAAAGCGAAGGACACGAACGGCCCGGCAAGCTGCGTGGCACTTCGCGCACTTCGCGCCCTTCGCGCCCTTCGCGCCCTTCGCGTCGCGTCCTTCGCGGTCCTTCGCTCCCTTCGCGACTTCGCGCCCTCGACTTCGCGTCCGGCTAGGGCCGCAGCGCCCCGCAGGCGACGATCGTCCCCAGGTTCTGCGGCGACCGGTGCACGTTCACGTAGTACTGGCCGCCCCGGTTCAGCCCGACCAACAGGTTCGCCGTCGCCGAAGCCACGCCATTCGAGCCGACCTGCAGGACCGGGTACGCGGCCGCGTCACCCACGATGGCACCGTTGCTGCCGCACGTGCCCACGTGGATGTGCCACGGGTGCCGCGCCCCGGGCTCCGCCCGGATCGACACCGACACGCCCGTCGTCGCCACCGCGCTCTGGGCCGCCGCGGCCCCGCGAACCGTCGACCCGCTCTGCGACGACAACTCGGCGGACCAGTTGCTCACCGGGTCCACGTCGAGCCCCCCATTCATGCTGGCCGTGCACGCCGTCAGGAATGCGGCCAGTCCGATCAAGACCGACGCCCTCATGCTGTCCTCCCGCTGAAGTGATCTCGGTGCCTTGCTCGACCGATCGGTCCCTGGGCCCGCATGGACTGCGCCAGCGCGCCGCGCGGCGGGTCGGCGGCGGGTCGGGCGGCCGCGCGGCCGGCGCGGTGCGCGTTCGACGGGTCGTCTCGTCGGCGTCGATTCCACGTCAGCATGGCGCGTCGACAAACGTTCCTTCATCGTGGAAGCACGGAAGTCGTGGTTCATTCACATCCTGTCCAGGAGGCACCCATGCGCGGCTCTCCCCGTCAACCCCATGCTCCCCTCGCGTTCCTCGCTCTCGCCGCGGCGCTGGTGGCCTGCGGCGACGTCCAGGCCCCCGATTCCGCCCTGGCGCCGGAAGACGCGGCCGCCCGCCTCGACGGCCCCGCGGCGGTGGAGGCGAGCGGTCAGTTCATCGCGCACCTGACCGGCGCCGAGGAGGTGACGGCAGACGGGACGGGCGTGGACACGCGGGCCCAGGGGCAGGCGACGTTCCGCCTGTCCTCCGACGGCTCGGAGCTCTCCTATCGCCTCATCTCCGCGAATATCGTGAACGTCCGGATGGCGCACATCCACTGGGAGGAGCCCGGAGAGAACGGCCCCATCGTCGTCTGGCTGTATCCCGACGCCCCGCCGCCCGTGCTCATCCCGGGACGCTCCGACGGCGTCCTGGCCACGGGGGTGATCACGGCCGATGACCTGGTGGGCCTCCTCGCCGGCAAGTCGCTGGACGACCTGGTGGCGCTCATGCGGGCGGGCGAGACGTACGTGAACGTCCACACCGTGGCGAACCCTGGCGGCGAGATCCGCGGGCAGATCCGCTGAGGCCGGCGGGAGGAGCTGACGCGGCCCGGTCCGCCGCGTCGATCCGGGCGGGCGACTCCGTCCGGGTCGGCGTGGCGAAGGACCGGGCGATCTGCGAGGTGGTCGAGCTCCCCACGGGCGCCCCGGAGCGCGCTCATCCGGACGGAAGGTCCCGGCGGGCTATTGCACCGTCGGGTTGCCGGGGATCACGATCGTCTTCCCGCGGAGCGTCTGGATCGCCTGGTCGATGGCGTCGCCACTGGTGACGGTGGTCGTGCTGATGAGCCGGAGCGCCGCGCGGCCGGTGGCGTTGAGCCGGCGGGTCGCCCGGTCGACGATGTTCGGGATGTACGTCTGGAGGAGGTCGGCCGGCGCCTGGAAGGCGATATGCGAGCCGGTCTTCGTGGTCTCGAGCTGCCACTTCCCCGGCCCCGAGAACACCCTGATCGGGGCGGCGACGTGCGCCGCGATCAGCGTGTCCATGTCGCTCCACTCGTACTTCACCGCGCCCTGCGTACGCGCGAGGAACGCCACGTTCCCAGGATCCAGCTTCAGGTACGCGTCCAGCTTGCGGAACTCCGTCTCGTCGAACCACCAGGGCGACGCGAGCCGCGCGGCCGCGGGGACCTTCGCGCTCGTGAACTTGTAGACGGTCCCGCCCGTGAGCGTGACGACGCGCGGCGAGTACATCCCCGCGAGGAGGTCCGGACAGAGCTTCCGGATCTGGTTGACGTGCAGATCGGCGTTGAGGATGGGAGACATCGCGGGCTCCAGGGTACGGGGCTGGAACGGCCCGGGCGGACGCCGCCCCCGCGACCGGCGGGGCGCGCCCGGCCGGTCCGGGCGACAGCCCACGGTACACCGCCGCCCGAGCCCGCCGCAATGCGCGCGTCGCCGCTCCCGCCAGGACGTGGGCTGGCCCGCCGGAGCGACCATGGCAGGCCGGGACAGGCGACGAGGCATTCCGGTGACACACCAGGACGGTTGCCTCCGCTGCCCGCGGCGGCGGGAGCTCGACCTCGCCCCCACCGTCGACATGACGACGACGACGACGCTCCTGCCGGTAGCGGCTCACTCGACCTGACGCCGCAGGAAGTCCGCGGCTCGCTGCCGGGTCCGGCCGGCTATTCCCCGCTTCCCCCAGCGACCTCAGGGAAATACGGCGCCAACGCGGACGCCGGCGGAGCGGGGGTGAGTAGGCTCACGAGAACCATCAGAACGGCGGACGTGGTGAAGCCGGCGACTACGGGATCGACGACATCGGAGCCGAGCAGCTTCCAGAGCGCCGAACAGGTGACTCCGCCGAGCATGGCCGCAATAGCACCCTCCCGCGTGGCGCGCCGCCAGTAAACGCCCGCCATGACGGGAATAAAAAAACTGGATGCCATCAGTGCCGTGAACAGGAGAACGATGAGCTGGACGAGCTCGCCCGCGCCGATGCCGGTAAGCACCAGGAGGAGTGGCGCGGTCCCGACTATCAGGATACCGACGCGGCCCAGCATGAGTCGGCGGCCCCGGCTTGCCGGCCGACCGACGAGCCCCTGATAGAGGTCCTCGGACAGCGCCGAGCCGGCTACGATGAGCAGCGAGTCCACCGTGGACATCATTGCGGAGGCCACGGCCGCGAGCAACAGGGTTCCAATGAACGGTGGCAGGACAGCCCGCGCCACGACGGGCATCGCCAGATCCCCTGTCGGGAGGGCAGGAAACAGCGCGATGCTCACGAGGCCCATTGTCATCACCATGAGGTTGAGCCCCACGACCAGTATCATCGTGAGTAGGATGCCGCGGCGGATGGTCCGCATGTCCTTCATCGCATACAGCCGGATCAACTTTTCCGGCGTCGCCACCGAGCCGAGAAAGAACGAGAGACCCATCGTAAAGAGCAGCACACCCGGTAGCACCCCGAACGAAAATGCCAGCGGTTTCGCCGCAACGACATATTCCATCAGCGGCCCGACACCATCGACGTGGCGCAAGGCCAGCGGAAGAGCGAACGCCGTCCCGACGACCATGACGAGCATTTGCACAAAGTCGGTGTAGACGACCGCGATCATGCCGCCGACGATGGTGTAGGCCAGCATGGCGAGCGTGAACCAAACCATGCCCTCCCGGATGGAGAACCCGAACACGATGTTGGCCACGAGGCCCCCGGCGACGATCTGCGCCTGCACGTAGACGACGATGGCGACCATGATGATGGCGCCGGCCACCGCGCGGGCAGTCTTGCTGTAGTACCGTCTCTCGATAAAGGCGGGAACGGTGAGTTCACGGACGCGCGTGAAGCGGGGAGCGAGGACCGCGGCCATGAACCAGTACGAAAGAGGGATGGCTACAAGAACCCAGCCGAAGGACCACCCAAAGGTATAAATGGCACCAATGGCCCCGATGAAGGTCCCGCCGCTGGTGTGAGTCGCGGCGAGAGTTGCGCCGCCCACGACCCACCCCAGTCGCCCACCGGCGATCCAGTAGTCGTCCTCGTCTCTGGTTTTCTTGAGCCCGTAGAATCCGAGAAGGAGGATGATACCGAAATAGAAGGCGAATATCGCGATGCGCATGTCAGGCATCGTCGTCATCCCCTCTTTCGGCGACAATCATCCAGATCGCGTAGCCCGCGAGGATGAGCACGAGCACCGCAACGAGCTCCCAGACGGTGGGCGGAATGCCAGGGCTCACGAGCGGGATTGCCTGGACAGGACGACACCCGCGATGGTTCCCGTCGCGGCCAGAACCATCAGCGCCAACAGATCGATGATCCGGCCGAAGCGCAGGAGCGGCGGCTTACCGATACGTGCGTGCCAACGCACCACGCCCGGGACAACCTGAAGCCGAAGGCGGCCGGTGGTGCCGGCCACGTCCACCGCACCGCCTTGCAGGGCAGGGAACGCTTCGAGCACCGAGTGCCCCGGCGGGAGTCGGAGGGTTGCCACAAAGAAGTTCGCTGGCGCGCCGACGGGTACCGCCGGCGGCAGGAGCAGCGGCACGGTGCCGCGGTACGCTCCGGGTGTGGACGGCTGCGCCACTCGGTAGGCGAGGCTCAGGGAGATCAGTTCCTCGCGCCGGGGCGGTAGTCTGATGCTCCCCTCGAGCCGTCCGGGGGCGGTCGCGCGGAGCTCCGCCTCGGCGGCCACGCCGTCCACGTGCACTCGCAGCCCTTCGGGCACGGCGCCACCGAAAGGCAAGCCGAGGATCGGGAGATCGGTCATTGTGGCGTCGACACGGAGCTGATATTCGAGGACTACCAGGGCGGTGCGCCGCTCCGGATCCTCCTCGATCTCCACGCGCAGCCGGGCACCAAGGAGCGCCGGCTGCTGCGCCGACAGCACCGTCATCCGGGAAGTGCAGAGGAGGACCAGGACGATCCCGGCGAGAAGCGGTCGCCGAAGTTTGGATTCAGCCTGCCTCACACGCCCCCAGGTTGCGTGCGAAAAAGTCCTGCCGCCGCTCATCCAGGTCGATCCGGTTGGCCGGATCGCGGAAGCCATGACCCTCCCCCGGATAGCTCTTTTCTTCGAAGCGCTTGCCGAGCCGCGACAGCTCGGCCACGGCGATACGGTGGTGGGCGTACGGCACCCGGCGATCTTCCTGACCGTGCATCAGGAGGATCGGCGCGGTCAAGCGATCGAGTCGCGCGAGACTGTTGCTCGTCTCATACGCGCGCGGGTTCTCTTCCGGCATCCCCAGGTGGCCCGTCCGAGTAAAGATCTGCCCCAGCCGGTCCGTCTCGTCGAAGCGTCCTTCCTCGCTGTACGCACCTCGCGTGGCGACGACGGCGTCGAATTTGTTCGGGGTCCAGGTGGCAGCCGCCATGGACATGGCGCCGCCATAGCTTCCCCCATAGACGCCGACGCGCCCGCTCACGTATGGCAGTGTGCGCAGGAAGTCAGCGGCCGCACCTGCGTCCAAAGCCTGATCGCCCATCCAGTCCCCCACGGCCAGGTCCTGGAACTCACGGCCGAATCCCGACCCTCCGCGATAGTTGATGGCCAGCACGACGTAGCCGCGGGATGCGAGGTACTGCTCGGTCAGGTTGAGGCCATTGGTATACGTGTTGGTCCCGCCCCCGTGTACCTGGACCAGTGCCGGGCAGCGCTCCCCGTGTGCGATCGCATCCGGCAGGTAGAGGAATCCCTGGACGTAGAGGCCATCGTGGCTCCGATACGCGATCTCCATGGGGGCTCGCACATCGCGCCAGCGCGGGGCGAACGCAGTAAGCCGCGTCGGCTCGCCTCCCACGGTGGCCATGTAATAGACCTCAGCCCCTTCCGTGGGCCCGGTTCGAATCAGCGCAACGGCGTCGCCCGAGGCATGGAACGAACGGAGGCTGCCACCGAGATTGGTGACTCGCGAGGCTACACCCCCGGCCGCGGGGACCGCCCAGATGTCGTAGTTCGCCCGCTCGACGTACGGGAAGTAGATCGTCGCGCCGTCAGCCGAAAAGTACGGGCGGTGCCGCATGGCGCTATCGGAGGCGTAGACCTGCATCGTCAGCACGCGCTCGCTCCAGGCCCGCGTGACATCGACCTCATAGATGTCCGCCAGATCCTGGTACCAGTACCCGTTCTTGGCGGTGCCGAACAGAATGATGCGCCCGCCATCGGGAGCCCACACCGGCGTCGAGGAGGCCATCAGCGACCGCGTGAGGCGATCGCTCTCTCCACTGTCGACCTCGACCAGCCACACGTCATCGTGCCAGTAGTCGGAGGCGTTGGAAATGTACGCGATTTGCCGCCCGTCCGGAGACCAGGCCGGCTCGAACCGCGGGTCATCCAGGGCCATCGCTCCACGGGTCACCTGCCGCGGTCCGCTCGAGCCGGCCGCGTCGACGATCCAGATGTCCTGCGAGCCGCTCTCGCTCGAGTAGAAAGCGATCCGGCCACCATCGGGGGAAAACGCAAGGTCGCGCATGCCCGCGAGACCGCTCGTCAGCCGCTTCCCCGCGCTCCTGCCCTCCAGCTCCGCCACCCACAGGTCGCCATCCTCCAGGTACGCGATCCTGCGCCCGTCGGGCGCCCACACTGGCGAGTTCCCCGAACGCCACCACTGCGGCGCACTGGCGCCATCTCCGCCCGTCCGGAGCAGATAGATGCCCCGGCCCTCCGGTCCGGCGGCCACAACTGCGATCCGCCGCCCGTCCGGCGCGATCCGCACCTCCACGGCACCTCCACTGACGTGGTGAATGTTCTCCAGCGTGAGCGGAACCCCGACCGCCGACGCGGCCGGTCCCGCGGGAATCCGCTCGCCCTGGGCCGCGCACCCCACCAGCAGGCTCGTTCCGGTCATCAGACCGACCATCCGGAGCCAGACGCGCCTCGCCAAAAAGCTCATGGGCGCCTCATCGCCAGCTCCGATTTCAGATAATGGTCGAAGAAGTCCAGGAGTTCGCCATACGCGTGGATGCGATTCTCTCGTAGCCGGAAGCCGTGGCCTTCCTCCGGGTACGAATGGAATCTCACCGGGTTGCCCCGAGCCTGCAGGGCATCCCGCAGGCGAACGGACTGACTGTAGGGCGCCCGCCGATCCCGCTCGCCGTGCATGATCAGGAACGGCAGATCCACCGGAATCCGGTCCAGCTGCCGGAGCGTCGCGGTCCGCTGGTACAGACCCGGGGCCTCGCCCGGCCCGAACCCGCGATGACCTTCGATGATCCAGAACCTCATGAGCCGATCCCCATCCTCGTACGCAGCTTCCCAGTCATAAATACCGTAGAGCGGCGCCGCGGCCGCGAACGGCGAGGCATCCCGGGTGAGAGCGGCCAGGGTCATGATCCCGCCGTAGCTCCCGCCATATATCCCGGTCCGTCCGGTCGTGTACGGCAGCGAGTCCAGGAACTGGGCCGCCGCCACGGCGTCCCACCCCTGCCCCGCGGCCCAATCGCCATAGGCGAGATCCTGGAACTCCCGTCCGTGACCGGAGCTGCCGCGGTACTCTATGGCCAGCACCACGTACCCGCGGGCGGCCAGCCAGTGCTCCAGTGCGTGGAAGCCGTTGCCGTAGGCGTTGTTGCCACCCCCATGGACCTGGACGAGCGCCGGGTACCGCCGCGTCCTGTCGAACTCCGGCGGGCGATAGAGGTAGCCGAGGATGTGATGGCCATCGCGGCTCCGAAACGTGATCCTGTCCGGCGCCTTCAAGTCCGCATAATTGCGGTACCAGTCGGTGAGCTGCCTCGGCTCGCCCCCGGCCAGGTCGACCCGATGGATCTCTCCCCCGCGCACCGGTTTCGAGCGAACGTACGCGATGGAACGTCCATCGGGGCTGATGCTGAAGTTCCCGAAGCTGCCCACCTCGTACGTGAGCTTCGTGGCCACGCCGCCCTCGACCGGCACGCTCCAGAGGTTCGCGTCCCCCTCCCACTCGAAGCGGAAGAAGATGCGTTCACCCTGCGGCCCCCATTGCATCGAAACGCCGCCGTTGCCATCGCTCACGAACGTGTTCATCTCGACCCGCCGGACGCTCCGTTGGGGCATCTCGACCACGTAGATATCGCTCTGGTCGCCGTACCAGAACTCGGCGTATCTGACGCCGTTGAACGCGATGTGCCGCCCGTCCGGGGACCACTGCGGGTCGCTCATGACCTGCACATCGGCAGTCAGCTTCTCGCTCGCCCCGCTGGTCACATCCACCAGCCAGAGGTCATCCGTCCACTGGCCGCTCCGGCTGCTCACGTACGCGATCCAGCGGCCGTCAGGCGACCACTCCGGGGCCCACCGGAACTCGTCCCACGGATTCGTCTCCTGGGTCAGCTGGCGAAGCTCGCCGGTTCGGACTTCTACGGTCCAGACATCCTGGTGGCCAGCCCTGTCGGAGAGGAAGGCGATTCGAGCGCCGTCGGGCGACCAGGAGAGGGTCCGTTCGCTCTCCGCGTCGCTGGTCAGGCGCCGGAGGCCGCCGCCATCCCGGCCGATCAACCAGATGTCGCTCCCGTCTGACCCCGGCCGGATGAAGGCCAGCCGGGATCCATCCGGCGACCAGGCGGGCCCCAACTCGATGCCGTCACCGCGGAGCAGCTGACGTGCGTTGGACCCATCGGCGTGGATGAGCCAGAGCCGTGTCCGACCCGATCGGTCGCTGGTGATCGCCAAGTCGCGGCTGTCCGGGGAAAACAACGGGGTCGAGATGCTGACATTGTCGCTCATGCTTTCGAGCGTAAGCGGCTGGAGAGCCGTCTGGGCGGCCGTCCCGCCCGGGATGAACAGGCCCACCACAACCGCCGCGGCTGCGACCATGGATTTCGTCATGCGAGCTCCGCTGTGCGTGTGCGCGCCGTGTTGCTCAAGCCCAGACCTGGCGCAGCACGCGCAGGATATTGCCGCCCAGGACCTTTTCGATGTCCGCGTCCGAGTAGCCGTTGCGGACCAGCCAGCGGACCACGTTGTGGGACGCCTCCGTAGGGTTCTCCAAACCCTCCACGTGCTCGACCTGGGGGTATTCCCGGCCGTCCTCGGAGGGAGCCGATGCGCCCCTGGACTCCTCCAGGGAGAGGCGCTCGGCATAGACCCGGTGCAACTCTACATGGTCTCCGTAGACCGTGTCCGGGCCGAACGCCACATGATCGATGCCCACGAGCCGTACGATGTACTCGAAATGCTCCATGTAGGAGTCGAGCCCGTGCCGCGGGTTCGATCGGGAGATCGTGGTATGCGGGGCGGCCTCGACGCCGATCACCCCCCCACCTTCGGCGCACGCTTCCAGCACCTCGTCGGGGGCCAGGCGCCGCGAGTCCCACAACGCGCGCGCGCCGATGTGGCTAAGCACCACCGGCACCTCGCTGGCGGCCATGGTGTCCAACGCCGTCTGATCACCCGTATGGGAGCAGTCGATGAGCATCCCTACGCGGTTCATCCGCGTGACCGCCTTACGCCCGAACTCGGTGAGCCCGCCGTCCCGCCGCTCCTTCAGTCCGGACCCGAGCGCATTCGACTCGGAGTACGTGATACCCAGGAGCCGAACGCCGAAGCCATAGAGGATCTCGATGCGATCGAGCTCGTTCTCGATCATCGCGGCGCCCTCCAGGCCCGCGATCCACGCCACCTTGCCGTCATCCTTGGCCTGCAGGATGTCCCGGACGCCATGGGCGGGAACTACGAAGTCCTGATGCGCCAGATCGCACAGGCGCATGCCCAGGTCGTGGATGACATCACTCCATTGCCAGCCGCTGTGGGAGTGGATCCGGCAGATGCCATTCATCAGGTTGTCGAAGACCGCGTCCAGGTTGGAGGCCGCCAGACCTCTGAAAGCCGTCGCCATGCGCCCCTGCCGCACATAATCCGGGGTATCGCCGATGCTGGCCGGAAACAGGCCGACATGGTCGTGCAGCGAGATCACCGGGGAGCGATTCACCAGCGCTGTCGTCCGGCGCTCATCCTCGGCGCTCAACTCGATCAACAGCGGCGGCGCGCGACCCGCCTGATCGACGAGCTCGTATCGATGGTAGTCCGCTCCGGCTGTCAGGTAGTCGAAAGAGCGGTACCCGTCGCGGAAGGCCGGACGCGGCCGCCCGGAGGCTGGGGCAAGCTCCGACGGGACCTCGCTTTCGACCCGGGACTTGCTCGGGGTCGTCACTTAGCGCTCCTGTCCCGGCCCGCTGATCATGCGGCCCTGGTGGGGGCCCTTGAACACGACGCCCCCCTTCATCACCCACTCGACGTTGGACTCCCGGAGCGCACTCATGTCCTGCAGCGGATTTCCATCCACGATGATGATGTCCGCGAGCTTTCCGGGCTCGATCGTCCCCTGCTGGTCGTAGATGCCGTACGCCAGGGCGGGATAGCGGGTGGCCATGCTGATCACTTTCATCGGCGGGATCCCGAACCGTACGAACCAGTCCATTTCCTGCCAGGTGGACTCGTAATGGAAGTTCATGGGCGTGCCGGAGTCGGTTCCCACCAGCAGCCGCACTCCGCTGTCGTAGGCCTGCCGGATCTTGTCGCCAAATGTCGGGCTCCGCTCCCGCTTCGTGCGGAAGTAGCCGAGCCGGCTGCGGAATTCCAGTGACTGCCGCACATCGCTGTAGACGTCCGCCGGCAGGTCCTGCCTCAGTCGGGGGTCGTCCAGGCGCTCCGGGAAATCGTCCGTGACGTCGTAGACCAGCGAGACCATGGCCGTGGGCACCAGGAAGATATTGTTCTCCGCCATGATGCGGATGCTCTCGTCAGGGTAACGCGGGCCGGGTCCCCCACCCACGTGCTCAATGGTGCGCGCGCCCATCTCCGCCGCCGCGCGGATCTCGTCCACGGAGTACGCGTGAACGGCGATATGGAGGCCAGCCTTCCGGGCTTCCTCCGCAATCGCGGCCCGCTCCGCGGGGCTCAGACGACCGAGCTCGATCACCTTGATCAGGTCCACGCCTGCATCGATCAATCCGCGCGCCTGGCGGCGCGCATCCTCCGCGCCGTCGACGGTGATCCGAAAGAATTCCTGGGTGGGGCCGGTGTTCTTTTGCAGGAAAGGTCCGGACACGAAGAGGCGGGGGCCGACCACGCGGCCGTCAGCGATCGCGTCGCGGATCCACAGGGCATCCTCCAGCTCCGCGCCCACGTCGCGGGCGCTCGTGACACCCGCCATGAGGAGCTCGCGTGCCGAAACCTGCATGAGCTCCCGCATGCGGTCCCGCTGGTAGTGATATCGCGTGAAATAATCGCCGTACTCGCCATGTCCGACGATGAAGAGGTGCGCGTGGGCTTCGTGCAGCCCGGGCATCACGGTGCGCCCCTCCGCGCTGATGATGCGCGCTCCCGATGGAATGTCCGTATCCGAAACAGTCCCGACATGCGTGATGCGGTCGCCCTCAACCAGCACGATTGCATCCCGGATGGGCGGGCCCTCGTTGCCATCGATCAGGTAACCCCCGACGATCGCCGTGACCGTTCCCGCTTCCTGTGCCGCGGCGAACCACGGCGACATCGTCGCGAGTCCGACGACCACGACCAGATGGCTCCGTTTGAACGACATATGGGTCTCTCTTCTCGCTGGGGGATCAGATCCCCGGGTTATTCTCACGCTCCACGTCCGGGAGCGGGTAACACACAGCGTCCATGGCCTCCACGCCCTGCGGCGTCACCCGCGTCCAGAGGTCGATGCCGTACTGGTCCAGGTACCGCCGCAGATCGCCGTTGCGGACCCCTTCCAGGAAGAGATTGCGCCCACGCTCGTCGATCACTTTCGCCAGGACCGTTGCATCGTCCAGCGTAGCCGGGGCCCAAGCGGTGGCGATGCCGTTGCGGGCGCGCACGGCGTTGATCGCATCCACAGCGTCCTGTCCGAGCTGGATCTCGGCGATGATCATCTGTGCCTCGTCCCCGCTCGCCAGCACCAGCGGTGCGGCCGGGTCCTCGGCCTTGAGCGGCGCCCAGAGGTCCTGGTTCGGCTCATAGGCGGGACGCGGATTGAGCGCCAGCTCCAATCGCGGGTCCGGATCTCCCGTGTTGTCGATCGTCAGGTCCGACCACACGCGGAAGTCGATGCTGAAGTTCCCGAAGCCCCACGTCCTCCACCATACCCGGTTGCGCTGCTCGAAGGTGTTGGTCGAATAGGACGCCGTCAGCTCGAAATCGGGGTCTACCAGCAGGGCATCTGCCAGCGCACCACTCCTGTTTCCGATGTTGAGCCGCACCCTGGCGCGGCCCACCAGGGCCGCCTGCACGATCTCGGACTCCGCCCCCGTCGCGTCGATTGCCTTCGTGAACTCGGCCTCGGCCAGACTATAGACGTCCTGCGAAGAATATTCCGGCCCCTCCCCGTTGAAGGCCGCGCTGCAGAACATGTCCGCAATCCAGGTCTTGGCGAGGCCGTCGAACAGCGACGCTCGGGCGTACTGGGGCGACTCGACATCGACGCCTGGAAAGTCGCCCGCCTCGATGCGCTCCTGGACAAGGTTCGCCGCGAACACCGCCTTCTGCTGAGGGGTCCAGGACCCTTCCCCACCGATCCCGCGCCCGCGGGACGAGGCGCCCCCGGTGCTCCGAGGCGTCACGTTTCGGGCGTCCATCTCCCGGTAACCGGACGCGGTCCCGGAGCTGACGAACTCGTCCCCCAGCATGCCGGCGATCACGATATACGAATCGTATGCGAAGTAGAGATCCACCGTGGCCCCGATCAGCGCCTCCCCGAGGCCCAGCGGCTTGGATGCGTCCACTTTGTGCGGGTCGCCTGCCACATCCGTGAGGCCGTCACAGCCGGCCAGTCCCGCGCCGGCCAGCGCGAGCAGGATGAACCCGCCCCTCCGCGGCCGGGAGTCGCTTCGTATGTTCATCGCTCAATACCTCCGGTGGTTCGGTTCGCGTGGCTAGAATGCCAGTGTGACCCGGGCGAAGTACGACCGGGGCGGCGGCTGGGTGTAGAACTCGGCGGACGTGAACGAGTCCGTTCCGCCATCGAGGCGGAGCTCGGGATCGAGGCCGCTGTAGTTCGTCCACGTATGGAGGTTGCGCGCGCCCAGGGTCAGGCTCGCCGTGTTGGCCATCCGCCCGACCCGCTGCAGCAGTGAAGCGGGCAGCTGATACGTGGCGGTCAATTCGCGCCACTTGACATAATCGGCTGGCTCGATGAACACCCAGTCCGCGAACACGCCCCGCAGCTCCAGCCCCGCCTGTTCCTCCGGGGTCGCCTCGACCTCGCGGAGGGCGTAGAAGCGGGAGCCGGTCACCTCGGGGATGAAGGGGCTCCGGAACGCCTGTGAATCGTTGTTCTTGTGGTGCCCGGCTGCGCGATCGAACAGCGTGTACAGGCGCAGGTGGCGGAAGAGCGTCAGCGACGTCGAGAGGCTCTGCTGATTGGTCGGGTCAGGACGCCCCAGATATCGGTGAGTCTCGTTCACGAACGGGCCGCTCAGGTTCCCCGGCAGCATCTCGACGCTCCCGGCGATGATCCTCCCGTTGGGGCCCCGCTCGGCGCTCCCCACGACAGGGCCGTAGTACGACCCTGGGGCGTAGCCCTCCATGAACATGCCTGACCAGCTTCCGCGCAGGATCGGCGGCTGGTCACCCAGGCTGGTTACGATCGGATCCTGCGTGGAAGCCCGTAGATCAAACTCCCACAGCAGGTTTTGACGATCCAGGAGCAACGCGCTGACCACCGCCTCGACCCCCTCGTTGCTCACCGCCCCGATATTCACATACTTGAGGCCCTCGAACCCGGTGGACGGGGCCACCCGCGATGCCACGATGGCGTCTCTTGTCTCCTGATTGTAGTAGGTGAACTTGAAGCTCAGGCGGCCATCCAGCACCTCGCTGTCGAAGCCCACCTCAAACTCCTCGTTCCGCTCCGCGGTGAGGTCCGGGTTCCCCGGGTCGGATGCGGTAAAGCCGGTGAGCTGCTGCCCGCCATCGGCTAGCCGGACGGGGCGGAACGTGCGTGCGTGCGCAAATGGCGACGGTGCCTGCGCCGCCTTTCCCCACGCGAAACGCAGTCGTAGCTGGTTCAGGAAGTCGACATTCCAGAATGGCATCTCGCTGACCACTGCGGACACGTTGAAGCTCGGCGACAGGATGGCCCCTTGGTTCTCGCCGAACCCGCTGTTGTCATCGATCCGGAGCCCCGCGGTGCCGTACAGGTAATCATTAAAGCTAACCTGCTGCTGGTAGAAGGCGCCCACTTCCACGCTCTCGACCAGGTCCGAGTAGCCGCTGAAGGTCAGCGCCGCGTCGCAGGCGTTGGCCGTGTTGCTCGCGAAGCCACCCTCCCCGGTGCATCCCACCCGCTCCCACTTCTTGCGGAAGTACTGGGCCCCGAGCGTCGACGCCAGCTCGAACTGTGATGCCGCGTGCCATGAGAAGGTGCCTGCGTAGTCGGCGGTGTAGATCTGCTCCGTTGTCCGCCGGTCGTTCACGAACCCCGCCGAGATCGCGCCGAACGGGCGGTCCGGGTCCAGCGGAACGTAGTTGCGGTCCTTGCTCTGGATGTGATCGACGCCCACGACCAGCCGATTCGCGAACCAGCCCGCCGGCTGAACGCGTAGCTCGGTGCTCCCGATGAACCGCGCGAGGTCCTGCGTGTTCTCCACCGTCATCAACTTGTCGAAGTTGGCCGTGAGGTTGCCCTCCCGAGCGGCACACCCCGCTTCTGACGCACCGTTCAGCACCGTCGCCAGGCAGTCACCGCGGGTGCCGTCCTGCTTGGTTCCGTACGACCAGATGGGCAGGCCGGCATGGGCGTTTGTAATGATCCCGACGCCGCTCCGATCGTTGTCGGGGAGCCGTATCCGGGATTCGAGGTAATTGCTGCTCAGCGAGAACGCGACCTTGTCCGTGGGCGCAACCCGTAGATTGCCCCGCAGTGAAAGCCGCTCCAGGTCGTTGTTCGGCAGCGTCCCGTCTTCCGCTTCGTGCCGCACCGACGTGAAGTAGTTCATCGCCTCCGTTCCGCCCTGGGCGCTGAGCCCGTAAACGCCGGCGCGGCCGGTCCTGAATGGCCGGGTGCTGGGATCCATGAGCGGATTATGGCGCGCGTAAATATCGCCCGTAGCCGGATTTACGACCGGCCGGAACTGCTGGATCACCGGGTCGTTAATGTCCGTGATGCCGCCGTTCCGCGTCAGGTTGAAGTAGTTGTCGGGATAGTCGACCGCGTCGTTGGACATCCCCTGCTCGACGGTCAGCGTGTACTGGGCCTGGCCATCCCTCCCCCGCTTGGTCTCGATCACGATCACCCCTGCCGCCGCTTCCGACCCGTAGAGCGCGGCCGCCGTGGGGCCCTTCAGGATCTGGATGCTCGCGATGTCCTGTGGATTCAGGTCGTTCAGCCGCGAAATCGTCTGGCCGTTGGGGTAGTCGAACGAGCCGGGACCCGTGTCCGTGGAGTTGGATACCCGCACTCCGTCCACGTAAATGATCGGGTTGTTGTCCTGCGTCAGACTGGTCGCGCCGCGCACGCGGATCATGGAAGCGGAGCCGGTCGTGCCCGAGCTGGCGGTGATCGTCACCCCCGTCGCCCTGCCATTCAGCAGCTGCGATACGTTGGCGACGGCCGCGCGCTCCATCTCTCGTTCCGCGTTGAATCGTTCGACATCGATCCCGAGCTCCGCTCGCGTCGCCGATGTCGCGGCAAGCGAGGCCACGATTTCGCTCAACTCGATGGCACTCACGCTCAGGGTGAAGTCCACATTCACCGTCTGGCCGGCCCCGACTGTCACGCTCCGGGTCGCCGCCGCGAAGCCGAGGGATTCGACCCGTAGACGCACCGTCCCTGCCGGTACCTGCAGCCGGTACGCACCCGATTCGTTGGTAAGCGTTCCGATGGCCGTACCCACGATCTGGATCGCCGCTCCCGCCACCGCTGTCCCCGATTCCTCGAGAACGCGGCCCTGCACGATTCCCTGCTGTGCGTCTACAGGGACCGTTCCCGTCAGGAGGAGGACGACTGCGCCCGTCACGAGCCAACGCACTGGATCTCTCATGGGTCGTACCTCGTTCGGTGGTATCAGAAGACTCCGCGGCAACCGCCGCGCCTCCGTACGGGCGCTCATTTGTGGATCACGCCGTCCTTTACGACGTACACCACGCGCCCAAGATCCCGTATATCGGTTAGCGGATCGCCGTCGACCACCAGGATGTCCGCGTATTTGCCCGGCTCGATAGTCCCGATCTGGTCCCCGAGCCGGAGGACGCGAGCGCCGCCGAGGGTCGAGATCGAGATGGCCTGCAGTGGCGTCATTCCGCTGTCCACCAGCGCCTCGATCTCCCGCCAGGCGGATTCCGTGTGAAAGTTGAGAGGCGAGCCCGAGTCGGTGCCCATCGCCAAAACGGCCCCCGCCTCGATGAACTGGCGGGCGGCGACCTCGCTGTTGCGGATCTGCCGCGGCGTGGTACGGAAGTAGCTCAGCCGGTGGAAGTCCTTGAAGGAACTCTTGATCTCCGCATAGAGGTCCTCGGGGAAGTACGCCCGGTAGCGCGGGTGGTCCAGTCGCTCCGGAAACCGCTCGGTCGCCGGATAGACCCAGATCCGGTGAGCGATGGTCTGCACCACCGGGATCCCGCGGTGGGCGATCTCCATCACCAGCTCTTCGGGGTATGCCGGGTTACCGCCCGATCCGGCGTGCTGAAGAACGTCCGCCCCCGCCGCCATTGCGGCGCGGATCGCCTCCGGGGCATACACGTGGCTGTGGACCGGGAGGCCGTTCCGGTGCGCGACCTCGACAACCGCCCTGATGTCCGCCTCCGACATCCCCGCCCATGTCTTGATGACGTCCACGCCCCGGTCCACCAGCTCCTGCGTCCGCCGGGCGGCTTCTGCCGGGCTGGTGATCCTGTACTGGAAGAACGTCGGCCAGGAGCCCGTGAATCGCGTCACCCATGGTCCGCTCACAAGCAGGCGTGGGCCGGGGATCCGCCCGGCCCGGATCGCGTCCCGCGTGTCCAGGATCTCCAGTGGCGCGCCCAGGTCCACCGCAGTGGTCACTCCTGCATCCAGGAGCTGCCGCGCCGAAATCGCCATCACCTCGTGCATCCGCTCCTCGAAGATCGGGAACCAGTCGTTGTACTCCCCATGCCCGAGAATCATCAGGTGCACGTGGAGGTCGACCAGCCCCGGCAGCATGGTCATCCCGTTCGTGTCGATTACCCGCGTACCCGGTGGAATCTCGATCTCCGACTCGCGCCCGACCGCAACGATGCGGTTCCCCTCGACGAGGACGGCCGCATCGTGAAGCGGCGGGACCTCGTAACCGTCCAGCAGCATTCCACCCACTAGCGCGAGCCGCTCCGGGGCGGTGCCCTGGGCCGCGAGCGGTGGCGCCGCCATCACCAGCAGAAGCGGGAGCAGGAAGTGAAGGAAGCGACAGCGGAGCGATCGCAACCGGTCCGCGCTCATGGGCATCTCCGGGTCAGGTGTTCGGAGCGCTCGCTCAGAAGCCGGCCAGCGCGGGGGCACCGCTCTCCTTGTACAGCACCCCACCCTTGATCACGTGCACCACGTTGCTCTGCCGAAGCACGCTCATGTCCCTCAGCGGGTTCCCGTCCACCACGATGATGTCTGCCAGCTTTCCCGGCTCGATGGTCCCGAGATCCCGGTAGACGCCGTACAAAAGAGCGGGAACCCGCGTGGCCATGCTGATCACCTTCATGGGCGGGATCCCGTAGTCCACGAACAGCGCCATCTCCTGCCAGGTGGACTCGAAGTGGAAGTTCATCGGCGTTCCGGAGTCCGTGCCCACGACGAGCTGCACTCCGTTCTCGTACAGTTGGCGCACCTTCTGCGCGTGGTGGGCGTTCGAATTCTTGGCTCCCGAGAAGTAGTTGAGCCTGCTGAAGAACTCGAGCGAGCGCCGCACATCCGCGTACACGTCCGCCGGCAGGTCCTCGCGGAGCTGTGGGCTGTCCAGGCGCTCCGGCCACTCCGTCGTGATGTCGTAGATCCGGCTCACCACCGAGGTTACCGAGGCCATGATCCCGTTGGACGCCATCAGCTCGACACTTTCCTCCGGGTAAAGCGAAAACGGTCGCCCACCCATGTGTTCGATCGACCCCGCACCCATTTCCGCGGCCACCCGCACCTCCTCCACGGTCGACGCGTGCACCGCGATATGCTTACCGGCCTTGCGCGCCTCGTCGACGATCGCCGCCCGCTCCGCCGGCGACAGCGCCGCGATCTGGATCACCTTGATCAGGTCCACGCCGGCGTCGATCAGCTGGCGCGTCTTCCGACGCGCATCCCGCTCTCCGTTCACCGTCCAACGGAAGCTGTCCTGGATCGACGAGTCGTAGCTGGTCCCCCGCCCTCCGGGCAGGCTGTGCTGCAGGAATGGACCGGAGATGAACAGCCGCGGGCCGATCACCCGGCCCGCCTCGATCTCCCCCTTCAGCCATACGATGTCGGACAGCGGGGCGCCCAGGTCACGCGCGCTCGTCACCCCCGCCATCAGCAGCTCCCGACTGGAGATCGGCATGATCTCCCGGAACCGCGACTCGTACTTCGGGAAGTACTCATCGTAGACCCCGTGCCCCACGATCATCGTGTGCACGTGCGCGTCGCTCAGTCCCGGCATGATCGTGTACCCGTTCGCGTCGATCACCCGGGCATCCCGCGGAATCTCCGTGTCCGTCACCGTCCCCACGTGCGTGATCCGATCGCCCTCCACCAGCACCACCGCATCCTCGACTGGCACACCCTCCGTCCCATCGATCAGGTACCCACCGACGATCGCCAATCGCTCCTGGCCCGCCACCCCGGCGGGAACCCCCGCCAACACCACCGCCATCAGCCCGTACAGAAATCCCCGGGAACGATCTCGCATTGGAGCGCCTCCTTCGAGGGGTTTGGCCCGCCCGTGCCAGGATGCGCCCATCGAGGCGCTTCCTACCAGCCGCCTTCCGCTTGCGGCAATTGCTGGTTTGCTGGGGAGAACGGGGCGAAGAGATCTTGCGCCGCTCTCGTTATTATGTATGATAAATTATGTATTCGCGCAAGAACTTCGTTTCCCGAACCCCGCCCCAACGCGTTAACCCGCCGTGGACGCATTCCGCTTCGAGTGTCCGTGTGCCGCCGGGCCCGCGGTCCGCCGCGACTGGCGCGGGACCTTCGGCCGGCCTACCTTTCCCGAGCCCCGGCGATGAGCGCCCGCCCGACAGGGCCGCGGCCACAGCCGCGCCCGGTGCAGAGTCATCCATCAACTGGTGCCGGAACCATAGCTTCGATCATCCCGCGCGAGCCCTTGCGGGCGTCGGTGCGCAGAATTCTGCTGAAGCGGCTCATGTCCGGGGAGTTGGAGCCCGGGACGCAGGTGAACGAGCTGGCGCTCTGCGAGGAGCTGGGCGTGAGCCGCACCCCGCTTCGCGAGGCGCTACTCCGGCTGGATTTCGAGGGGTTCGTCGAGAATCAGCCCGGGAAAGGCTTCATCGTGACCCCGCTGCGGCCGGACACGGCCTTCGAGCTGCATTCCATCGTGGGTCTCTTGGAGGGGTTGGCGGTGCGGGCGCTGGCGGACAAGTCGGAGGCGGAGCTGGCGGAGCTGGCGGAGAGGTTGGACCGTGCCAACCAGGCGATGATCGAAGCGGCGCGGGGCAACGATTCGCCGGAAGAGGAGCTATTGATCGAGTTGGGCAACGCATGGCACGCGCAGCTGGTGGGCGCGTGGGACAATCGCCAGTTCCAGGAAGTGCTGGCGCTGCTGAAGGCCCGGCTCTACCGGTATACGTACCTGTTCCTGCGGGAGCGGACGCACGTGGAGCACACGCTGGCGCAACACCAGGAGATCGTGGACGCCATCCGGGCGCGGGAGATCGACACGGCCGCGGACCTGATGAGCGCGCACTGGATGTCGGGGGCGGAAGCCCACTACGAATGGCTCCGGCGAAGCGAGGACGACCGCGAGAGCTGACGATTCCACCGGTGTCGACCGGGCGGCCCCGCACGCCTCGCATCCTCCGCCGCCGCGCGCTGTTTCCCCTCCTGCTCTTCTGCCTCGCCGATTCCGGCTGCGCCTCCTCGGCCGAACCCGCCCATCCCCAGACGGCGTTCCTGACGAGCCTGGCGCGGCACTGTGGCCGCGCGTACGCGGGGCGGATCATCCAGCGACCGGCGGGGGACCGGCTGTTTCGCGGTGACGAGCGGCTGGTCGTCCATTTCCGGGAGTGCTCCGACGACCAGCTGAAGCTCCCCTTCCACGTGGAAGCGAACCGGTCGCGCACGTGGATCCTGACGCGCACCGACTCCGGCATCGATCTCCGCCACGACCATCGGCACGCGGATGGGTCGCCGGACGAAACCACGATGTACGGGGCGCACACCCGGACGGAAGGGGCGGCCGCGCGGCAGGAGTTCCTCCGGCCGCGGGGGCCCGATGGCGTCGTCTCGGGGTGGGCCATCGAGATCGTGCCGGGACAACGCTACACCTACGGGACGATCCGGGACGGCGAGTGGCGATACCGGTTGGATTTCGACCTGACGACCCCGATCGAGGCGCCGCCCCCGCCCTGGGGTCACCGGTGAACCCGGGTCTTCCTCGGAGCCTTCCCTCCGACGTCAGCCACGCCGCCGGCGCGCGGCATCGGCAGCGCATAGAGCGAAGCTTTCCCCTCACCATCGCCAAAGGAGGCGTCATGCGTCGCATTCTCCCCTTCCTGCTGGTCGCGCTCGCCGCGTCCGCCGGCCCCGTGGCCAGCCAGCAGGTGGACCTCGCCATAGTGGGCGGGATGCTCATCGATGGCAATGAAGGAACGCCCATCCAGAACTCCGTGATTCTCGTCAGCGGAGACCGGATCGTCGACGTCGGCCGTGTCGGCACGACAGCGGTGCCCGCGGGGGCCCGCGTCATCGACGCCAACGGCCGGACGGTCATGCCGGGGCTGGTCGAGAGCCACGGGCACCTGATGATCATCGGTCACGGGGACTACTCGGAGTGGTTCCCCCGCTATGAGGACCGCATCATGAGCGGCGAGATCCTGCGTCTGGCCGCCCGCCAGCTCATCTGGGCGGGGGTCACCACCGTGCGGGATGTGGGAGCACCCCTCGAACCGAGCGTGCGCGTCCGCGACGAGATCGCCGCCGGCCGTCTGGACGGCCCGCGGCTGTTCGTCAGTGGCCCGTTCATCGTGCGTGGTTTCGGCAACTACGACGAGTACTTCCAGGTGAAGGTGAATAGCGTCAACGAGGCCCGGCGCGCGGCGATCAACCTCCTGGAGGGTGGCGCGGATCTGCTCAAGCCCTGGGGCCACATCTTCCCCGAGGATCTGAAGGTCATCGTGGAAGAGGCCCGCAAGCGGGGCAAGACCGTGGCGACGCACGGCGGGCCGGTCGACCGGATCCGCGCGGATGTCGAGGCGGGCGTCACCTCCATCGAGCATTTCCCGGGCGGGAGCAAGAGCTACATCGAGCCTGAGGCCATCGAGCTCATCGTCAACAGCGGGACCTGGGTCGTGCCCAGCTGGAATGGCGGCCCCATCTACCACTGGACCCTCGCGTATCCCGAGCGCCTCGATGACCCGCTGCTGCGAGAGTTCCTGCCCGAGGACCTGTACCGGGACATCCGCGCCTCGGTGGAGAACTTCCAGAGGCTGAGCTATTTCCGTGGCGCCAAGGGCAACCCGAACGCCTACCGTGACAAGCTGATGCAGCTTTACCGGGGCGGCGCCCGCATCGCCCTCGGTACCGACTCCGGCACGCCGATGAACTTTCACTACGAAGCCATGTGGCAGCAGATGAAGGTCTGGGTCGACTACGGCATGGATCCCATGCACGTCCTGAGCGCCGCGACACGGCACGGCGCGGAGATCCTCCGGCTCGCCCACGAGTTCGGCACCATCGAGCCCGGAAAGCTCGCCGACATCATCGTCGTGGACGGGAACCCGCTCATGGACATGATGGCCCTGCGCGACCCAGTGGTCGTCATCAAGGACGGCCGCGTCCTCAAGAACCGGGCGTCGGCGCGCGCGACCCGGGCGGACCTCGACTGATCCAACGCCGGCGCGGCACGCGCGCGGGAGGTGGAACGGCGCCGCCGTCGGGAACCGAGCGCCCCCGTCGATCGATGGTTCCCGGACGTGCCTCCGCGTGGGTGTTGGCATCCGCCGCGGCGCGGCCTATTGTGGGACCGCGGGCGTGACCGGCAGCACGCCCGCCGTCGCCGCGGGAATCGGGCGGCCCGGGGCGGCGAACGTCGATTCGCCCGGAGAGGGGCTCCGCATCATGTCGCACAAGGTCAACGTCGACTACGAACGAGAGAACGAACGGATCATCGTCGCCAGGCACGACGGCGAGGAGGTCGCGCGCATCGTCCAGGTCCCCGGCGGCGCGACCAGCTACCGGATGGAGGATGGCAGCCGGCGCGGCGGCTCGGTGAAGGACGTCGACGAGGCGAAAAAGCAGATCGAGCGGTACCTGCGGTAGGGGTCCCTCTCACACCGTACGACCGGAGATGGGGCACTCCCATGGCGGGATGCGACGGTCCATTCCCGCGTCATTCCGCCGGGAGAGGCGCGCCGGCCGGCGCGCCGGGGGCGTCGGCCGGGCGAGGCTCCCCCTGCTACCGCCCCTGGACGCCCGGATACAGCCCCGGCACCGGATCGCTCTGCCAGGACTCGTGCGACCGTACGTCCATGAGCGTGAGCACGCCGTCCCACCCGGCGCCCTGGTCCAGGTTCCAGATCTCCAGCACCGGCCGCGGCTCGCGCCAGTCCGTCGGCGTGTGGCCGATGTAGACCTCGTCGTAATCCGTCAGGCGACGCCCCGCCCCCGCCCCCATCCGCTCCAGCAGCCGCGCCTGCGTCCACAGCTCGCGACCCAGCCGCAGGTCGTACGGGTCCTGCGACGCGGGCGCCCGGCCGGGGTTCCAGCCGGCGTGGGTGAAGAGGCGGCGGAGCCCGTCGTCGCCCATCTCGATGAGGTACGGCAGCGCGCTCTCGAGCAGACGCGCGTGCTCGGGCGGCACGCGCCGGGCCAGGGCCCGGGCGGACCGCGGGTCCATGGGCGGGTCGACGCCCGCTCGGACGGCGTACGCGTCCACCGTCGCGTCGCCGCCCTGCGCGTACCAGCCGAGAGGCGGCTCGCCCCGCTGCATCCAGGCGGCCGCCCACTCGTCGTGGTTGCCGAGGATCAGCGTGAGGCGGTCGAGGCCGAGGAGCAGGTCGAAGCAGCGGTCGACCTCGGGCCAGCCATCGCAGATGTCGCCGAGACAGATCAGCCGGTCGCGCCCGGGGTCGAAGCCGGAGCGCTCGAAGACCTGGTCGAGGGCGCGGGCGGCGCCGTGGATGTCGCCGAGGGCGAGGACGCGGCCGCCCTCCCCCGCCGGTGGAACGGCCGGTCGACCGGCGTCAGGGCTCACGGCCGGACGCTTCCGAGGGGGATTCGCGACGGCAGGGCTGCACCTGGCTGCCGGGCGCGCGGGGGGAATCCGATTTGACGCCATAGAGTGACGTCAAAGCTGCACGGGCCGCGACGAGGGCCGCCCACTGCCGAGTTGACGCCACGCCGGCGCCACCACCCGGCCCTCGCCCGCTCCACAAGCCGCGCCATCAGGCGGGGATCTCCGCCGCCAGCTCGCGGAACCGGCAGAACGCGTTCGCCAGCCGCATCTGCTCCGGCGTCCTGCACTCGGGCGCGAACAGCGCCGGGCTCGCCACCACCACGGCCAGGCACTTCGCCCGCGACGTGGCGACGTTGAGCCGGTTCGGGCTGTAGAGGAAGAGCATCCCCCGCGGCGCGTCGTCAGGCGTCGAGGTGGCCATGGAGTAGATCACGATGGGCGCCTGCTGGCCCTGGAACCTGTCCACCGTCCCGACGCGGGCGCCCGCCGGGAGCCGCTCGGCGATGGTCTTCACCTGCGCGTTGTACGGCGCGACGACGAGGATGTCGTCCAGGCCGAGCGCCTTCCCGGCGCCCTGGTCGTCGGTCCACACGCCGCCGTCCAGCGCGCGCGCCACCAGCGACGCGACGACGTCCGCCTCCTCCACCGACTCGCTCTGGTTCCCCGCGTGCGACACGGGGACGAGGCGGAGCCCGCTCCCGTTCAGGACCCCGGCGGCCCCGCCCACCGACCCGGGGGCCCCGCCCGCCGACCCGGGGGCCCCGCCCGCCGTGCGCACCGCCTGCGACTCCAGCCCCGGCCGCGACTCCAGCCGCCCCTGGTAGAAGATCTCCGAGGTGAACGCGCAGATGTCGGGGTGCAGCCGGTAGGTGTGGGCCAGGAAGAGCCCGCGCTCCGGCGGCACCGTCGCCTCGCCCCGGAGCAGGTGGTCCAGGGCGGACACGTCCGCGCCCTCGGGGTGCACGCCCTGCTGCGGCTGCTCGAGCTGCCGCGGGTCGCCGAGCAGGACCAGGCTCCCCCCCGCCGGCGCCACCGCCAGGGCGTTGGCCAGCGAGTACTGCCCCGCCTCGTCCACGAACAGCAGGTCCACCGACCCGGCCATGTCCTCCCGGGCCCACAGCCAGGCCGTCCCCGCCGCCAGCCGCGCCGCGCCCGACGACAGCGCGTCCCGCACGGCCTCGGCCTTCCCGGCCGCGGCGATCTCGCCCGCGCCGCACCACTGGCCCTCGTCCGCCTTCTGGATCCCCTCGACCGCCACGCCCTCCTTCCGCGCCGCCGCGCAGACCTCCGCGAGCAGGTTCGAGATCACCTTGTGGCTGGTCGCGGTGATCCCCACCCGCTTCCCCTCCGCCAGCGCCCGGACGATCATGCGCGCGCCCGTGTACGTCTTCCCCGCCCCGGGCGGCCCCTGGATCGGGAGCACGGTCCTGTCCAGCCGGAGCGCCAGACGACGGGCCGCGTCCAGCGTCGTCTCTTCCGACCCCTTCAGCCCGGCGCCCTCCGGCCCGGCACCCTCCGGCTGCCCCACGCGGGGCGGGCGGGCGAGGAGGAGGTCGAGGGCGGCGGGATGGGGGCTGGCGGGGCCGAAGCCGTGCGCCAGGACGGAGTCCGCCAGGCGCAGGAGGCTCTCCCGGAGGTCCCGGTCCGGGATCATGTCGTAGGGGATGAGCGACCGCGGGTGCGGGACCGCGCTGCCCCTGCCGCGCTTCAGGTCGATGGCGCCGGCGGCGGCGTCGACCTCCCACACATCGCCCGCGGACTTCCCGGTGGCCGGGTCCCTGGCCCCGCCGGATCGGACCCCGTGCTCCTGGGTGGGGAACCGGTAGCGGTGGATCTCCGAGCGCCTGACCGTCCCGACGACGCCCTCGTACACCAGCCCACCCAGCGTCGACCGGTCCTCCACCATCTCGTCCTCGCCCAGGTCGAGGCAGCGGTAGTATTCCCACCACGTCGCCTTGTTCTCGCGACGGTGGAACTCCAGCAGCTGGGCGAGCAGCCAGCGGGCGTGCTCCTCCGCCGTCCGCGCCGCCGGGTCGGCGGGGACGCCCGCCAGGAGCGCGTCCATGCGCGCGCCCACTTCCTCCCGCCGCTTCGCGAACGCCTCGTCCATGTCGCCGTCTTCCGGCGCCGGCCGCGGGACGGGCTCGCCCGTGAGGCGCCCGGCCTCGTCCCGGAGCCCCTCGAGCCAGTCCCGGAGGCGAAGTGTGGAGACGCAGTCGTCGCGGTTGTAGCCGTGGATGGCCGCGAGGAGCGCGTCGGCGGAGGACGGGTCGTCGTCGCCCCGGCCCAGCTCGAGCCACGCCTCGAAGTGGCCCAGCGCGCTGGACGCCGCCCGCAGCTCCACCTCCCGTGCGTAGCCGTAGTGCGGCTCCAGCTTCTTGATGGAGTAGCTCTCCACCGACGCCCGGAGCCCCCCCTTCACGACCCGGTGCAGGTCGACCAGCACGCCGCCCCGGAGCAGCCGGTCGACCTCCGCCTCCCGCGTCGCGTGGCGACCCATGAGCTTCTTGAGCGCCGTGTCCTCGTAGATCCCGAAGTGATGGACGTGCAGCGCCGGCCAGCGGTCCAGCCGCTCGATGACCAGGTCCACGAACCGCTCGAACACCGCTTTCTCCGACGCCCGGTCCAGCGCCCACCACCCCGTGTACTCCCCCGCCGCGTCCACGAAGCCGAACAGGTACTCGAGCCCGTGCGTGAGCGCGTACGGGTCGCCCTCCAGGTCGAAGAAGAGGTCGCCGGGCGACGGCGCCGGCAGCGCCGCCAGCCCCTGCCCCGCCTCGATGGGCACCAGCAGCTCGTGGACCGGCCGCCCCTCCCGCCGCCCGCGCACCTGGAGCCGCGCCTGCTCCCGGACGCGCTCCAGCGCGACGGCGCTCACTCCCTCCACCGGCGGGTCCGGCGGCAGCGCCAGGTCCGCCAGCGCCGCCATGGTCGCCACGCCGCCCTCCAGCAGCGCCCCCCGCTGGCGACGGCCGATCCCCGCCACCAGCGACAGGTGGTCCACGTCCCGCCGCTCCCCCGCGCACCGCTCCCGCCACGAGCAGAGGTCGCACTGCGCCACGGGGTCCGGCGCCACCACGAAGCCGGCGGGTCCCCCGTCGCCGACGTGGGCCAGGAAGCGGTCGCGGATGGACCGGAAGTACGCCGCGTAATCCGCCACCCGGAACGACTCCTCCCGCGGCTCCGGCCCGCCCAGCGCCAGGTGCACCCGCTCCGGCGGCCGGCCCTGGGCCTTCGCCAGCAGCTCCGCGTACAGCAGCACCTGGAGCAGCGCCCCGCCCTTGGCCTCCCGCGCCAGCTTGGTGTCCACCACCTCGTACGACCACGCCCCCAGCTCGCTCGGCGTGTCCACCCGCACGAGGAAGTCGGCCTTCCCGACCCACGTGCCGTCGTACAGCGCGGCCTGGTAGACGACGTCCGCGCCCGCCCGCATCGCCGCCAGCGACGCCGCGGCGTACCGCTCCCACCACGCGTCGTGGGCCAGGTGCTCCGGCGGCTCGTCGACGACCGCGACCCGCTTCCCCCCCGCGCGCAGCCGCTCCAGGTACGACCGCTCGTGCTCCTCCCCCCGCTTCTTCAGGACCTCCAGCCCCGGATCCTCGTACTTCCGCGGGCGGCCGAGCTCGCCCCGCTGGACGGCCCGGTCGAGCAGCGTCAGGTGGGGGCAGCCGAGGTAGCTGGAGAGGTCGGTGGCGGAGAAGTACAGGCGGGATGCGTGCGCTCTCATTCGGCGTCCGGCTGCGCGTGAGTCATGGAGGGAGGATAGCGGCCGGGGGTGACAGCTGCCCGGCCAGGGCCAGACTCCAGCGTCCGGCCGATTGGTACACGCAGGGGCCCTCGAGCGTATCTTGCGAACAGGACCGATCTCGAAGTTTGACACGTCGGACCCGATCATGAGCGCGGTCCGGCCCTTTCGAATCGAGTACCCTGTCCGACTCCTCGCGGCGGATTGCCGTGGCGGGCCTGACGGTCTCCCTCGTAAACGTGGCAGCCCACATGGATCGTGGCGCATCTCCGACCTCCGGGGCGGCTGGAGCCGCACGACGGCCGCCTGAGGGTGCCCAGGTCCCGTCGCCCACATCCGAAGCGGCGTGGGAACGGTCGCTGGCCGTCCGGATCGCCGGTGGTGACGTTCACGCATACGCCGCTCTGCTGAACAGGTTCTGGCAACCCCTCGTCCGATATGCGGCGTACAAGCTGGGCAGCCAGGACGCCGCCGAGGATGTTGTCCAGGAAGCGTTCGTTCGTCTCTGGGCAAAGCGGTCGACATTGAAGGCGAGGACGTCCCCTCGCGGTTACCTGTACCGCGTGTCCCACAACTTGGTGATCACTGAGCTTAGGAAGCGGCGAGTCCGCGCCACCCACGCGCACTTGCTGATGGGTAACTTTCCGCCTCACGCGCCGCCGGGTCCGGCAATCGAACGGGACGAGCTGGCCGAGGCCGCGACCAGGGCTCTCGAAGCCCTGGCACCCCGTCGTCGAGACGTCCTGGTTCTGGCCTACTTTCACGGGCTCACATACCGAGAGATCGCTCACACGATGAGGATCAGTCCGCGCACCGTGGCGAATCACATGACGTTGGCGCTGCGCGACCTGCGCCAGGCGCTCCAACGCTTCATCGACACGACCGGCGTGTGACCCACGCGCGTCTCGTAGCAATGTGTGAGCGCGCTTGGTACGAGTGGGCGCGTCGAAACGTATTCCATGAAGTGGACCGCTAGCGAGTCGCTGAATCGTCGAGTTCAAGTTCACTCGGT
>DATKBW010000233.1:0-7083 GCA_035513575.1 Longimicrobiales bacterium
CCTCGGCCGCAGCCCGTCGGGGGGCGCCGGGCCGGCGTATGTCTCCGTGCACCCGACGGGGCGGTGGCTGCTGGTGGCGAACTATGGCGGCGGGAGTGTCGCGCTCCTCCCCATCGGCGACGACGGCGCGCCGGGCGAGCCGGTGGACGTGGTCAAGCACCAGGGCAGCGGGCCGGACCCCGCGCGGCAGGAGGCGCCGCACCCCCACTACATCCGGACGGCCCCGGACGGCGGGCGCGTTCTCGTGGCCGATCTCGGCACGGACCGGGTGATCAGCTACCCGCCGGTCGGACGGGACACCGGCCTCGGGGAGGCCCGGGCGATCGTGACCCGTACGGCGCCGGGCGGCGGCCCCCGACACCTGGCCTTCCATCCCGGCGGGTCGGTGGTCTACCTGGTGAACGAGCTCCACGGCTCCGTCACCGCCTGGTCGTACGACGGGGAGAGGGGCACGATGGACGAGCTCCAGACGGTCTCGACGCTGCCCCACGGATTCGACGGCGAGAACTACAGCGCGGCGATCCACGTGCACCCGGGCGGGCGCTGGCTCTACGTCTCGAACCGCGGCGACTTCGACAGCATTGCCCTGTTCGCCATCGACCCCCGCACGGGCCTGCTAACGCCTCGTGGGCACCAGCGGGAGGGGATCGTCTGGCCGCGGAGCTTCGCCCTCCACCCCGACGGGCGGTGGCTCCTGGTCGCCAACCAGCGCGCCGGCGAGGTCCGGGTGTTCGCCGTGGACCCCGGGACCGGCGCCCTCACGCCGACCGGGGAACGGGCAGCGGTGCCGGGCCCCACCCACGTGCTGCTGGCGCCGCGCTCTACCGGGGCCGCACCGTGAAGCGTGTGCTGTCGGTGGCCTGTCTCCGCCGGCCGCCGCCTGCAACCGGTGCGCACTAGCAGGCCCCGCGCGGCGAATCGCCGACCCTCATGCACGGCACTCGACCGGGGGGCCTATGATACCGGGGCCCCGAGCGGCGCCGGGGCCCTGCCGCCCCGACACCACGAAGGGACGCCATGATGAGATCGACGCTGAGCATCTCCCGGATCCCGCTCTTCCTGCTGGCTGGCGCGCTGACCACCACGCCCGGCTGCACCGCCGGCGCCCCGGCCGTACCCGGTCCGGCCTGGCCCGGTTCGACCGGCGAGGTGGTGTTCCGGGAGGAGTTCGATGGCCCGGCGCTGGATCGTTCCAGCTGGAACGTGGAGGGCCCCGATTTCTGGGTGAACAACGAGCAGCAGGCCTACATCGATCATCCCTCGGTGCTGCGGATCGTCACGGGCGATTCGGCGGCGGGGGCCGATGGGGGCGCTCTGCTGATCCAGGCCCACCCGCAGGAGCTGGTGACCGGGGCAGGGCGCGAGGTCGACTTCGTCTCCGGCCGGATCGACAGCCGCGGGAAGGTGGAGTTCATGTACGGCACCGCCGCGGCCCGCATGAAGCTGCCCGCCGGCCGGGGCCTGTGGCCGGCGTTCTGGATCCTGGGCACGGGGGACTGGCCGGCCACGGGCGAGATCGACGTGATGGAGTACGTGGGCGAGGAGGAGTGGGTCAGCCACGCCCTGCACGGTCCCGACTATTCCGGCGACACCCCCCTCGTGGACCGCTATCCGTTCCCATCGGGCGAGGACGCGACCGGCTGGCACGTGTACGCGGTGGACTGGACGCCGGAGAGTCTGGTCTTCCGGGTCGACGGAGTGCCCACGTACCGGGTGGACCGTGCGGCGGTCGAGCGGTACGGCCGGTGGGCGTTCGACAACCGCAAGTTCCTGATCCTGAACCTGGCGCTGGGCGGCGTCTACCCCCAGGGCGTCAACGGCGTCGACGCGCCGTACCCGGGTCTGCCCGGTGCCACGGTGGACCGGATCGAGGCGGGCGAGGCGAGGGTCCTGGTGGATTGGGTCCGCGTCACTCGTCACCCGGGCTCGCCGTGACTCGGGCCGGCGGGCGCGCGGCCCGCCTAGCGTGTCCTGTTCCCAAGTAGCCGCGACACGACGGGTGAGCGGCCGACGCATTTCCGTCGGCGGGCGACGTCCCGGCTGAAGTCTGGCACTGCCGACGCCGCTCGTTCTCCTTTCACGTCGGGATTCGGCGTCGGAGCGACACAGAATGCGAAGGAGCGGCGGCGCGTGCGGCCCCGACGTCGCTCAGCGCCGTGGATCGGGAACAGAGGGAGTACGAGGGGCAGGAATTCTCGACTCACGCCGCCGCAGGGAGCCGGGGCCCCGCGGATCGACGGCTCGCGAGCCACGATCAGGCTCCCGGACCGTTCCTACTGTCGCATCAACTCGGAATGAGGACACACTAGGCCCCGGCGGCGTGGGGCTCGCGGTAGAGTCCTTCACGCTCGATCACTTCCAGCGCGGCCTCCGGCACCAGGAACCGCACCGGCTCGCCCGCGCCGACCCGGCGGCGGATCTCCGTGGAGGAGATGTCGAGCCGCGGCACCTCGATCTCCAGCAGCTCGCCCGTCGCGACGGCGCCGGGGGGGTCGGGATCCTGCCCGGCCCGGCGGAACACCACGAGCGTCGCCAGGCGGCGCAGCTCGTCCGCCTCGTGCCACGTGTCCAGCTCCCGGACCTGGTCCGCGCCGAGGACGAGGAACAGCTCCGCATCGGGATGGTCGGCGCGGAGGGCGCGGAGCGTGTCCACCGTATACGACGGCCCGTCGCGCCGCAGCTCCAGGTCGCTGACTTCGACGCGGTCGAGCGCGGCCATGGCGGCCCGGGCCATGGCCAGCCGCACCGCGCCGCCGGTGACGGGCTGATCGCGCTTGTGGGGAGGGACCGCCGCCGGCACGACGAGGAGCCGGTCGAGCGCGAGGCGGTGCAGGACCTCCTGGGCGACCACCAGGTGCCCCACGTGAGGGGGATCGAACGTCCCCCCGAAGACGCCGAGGCGCGGGCGTTCAGCCGTCGCGGTCAATGGAACGCCGCATCGCGGTGTGAAACGCCCCGGCCGTTGCCCGCCCGCCCGCTCGGCCCGGCGATAGAGCCCCTGGCGTCGTCGGGGAGCGCGCCCGGAGCCCCGCCAGGATCACGCGGTTGGACGCCCGGTCCGCCTCCGTGACCGGCGACGCGTCCGCCTTCTCCGTCGCCGACGCCGTCCCGTAATGCCGCATGGCCGCCGCGCCCGCCGCCCGGGCAAGGGCTTCGGCCCGCGCGAGCTCTGTCTTCAGGTCATCCATTCGTCTGGATCTTCGGGAATTCAGTGGATTCAACAGACTGACACGAAGTTCACGAAGCAGCCACGAAGGCCACGAAGCCCGCTGAGGGGCCCGGCAGGATGCGCCGCCCGGCAACCGGCGACGCCCGGTACCAAAATTATTATTATTTCGTGGGCTTCGTCGCTTCGCGGGCTTCGTGTCAGGTTCTTCCCACCTTCCGGGAATGCCTGACAAAATGCCTTACGCCTCGATGTCCGCGTCCGCGAAGTGCTCCCTCCGCTCCACCCCCAGCACCCCCTTCACCCCCCGGATCGCCTTCACGACCTTCTTCAGGTGCGCGAGGTTCTCCACCTCGACGACGAACGACCCGTTCATCCCGCCCTCCACCCCCTGGATCTCGGCGGACGCGATGTTCGTCGTGGTGCTGGTGATGGCGCTGGCGATCTCCGACAGCAGGCCGCGCCGGTCGTCGCCCTCCACGATGAGCCGGACGAAGAAGCGGTCCCCCGCCTCGGCCTTCCACTCGATCTCCACCCGCCGCTCCGGGTGCTCCGCGAGGTTCAGGACGTTGGGGCAGTCCGTGCGGTGGATGGAGATGCCGCGGCCGCGGGTGATGTAGCCGATCACGTTGTCGCCCGGCACCGGCTGGCAGCACTGGGAGTAGCGGACCATCAGGTTCTCGAGCCCCTGGATCCGCACCGCCCGGTTCGACCCCCGGACCTTCTCCACCAGCCGCTCGAACGCGTTCGGCTCCTTCTCCGGGACGCCCGTCTCCTCCTGCGGGAAGAGCTCCTTCATCAGCGACGTGAGCCCCAGGTCCCCGCGCCCCAGGCCGGCCACCACGTGCTCGTAGTCGGGCAGCCCCAGCGCCTTCGCGGCCCGCGCCTTCGCCGCGTCGTCGGGCTTGCCGACCTTCCGCTTCCGGACCTCCCGGTCCAGCATGTCCTGCCCCAGCTTCCGCGAGCTCTCGTACTCCTCCTGCCGGATCCACTGCCGGATCTTCTGCCGGGCCCGCGCCGTCTTCACGAAGCCCAGCCAGTCCCGGGACGGGCGCTGCCGGTCGTCCGTCATCACCTCGACCGTATCCCCGTTGCGCAGCTCGCGGGAGAGCGGCGAGATCCGGCCGTTCACCCGCGCGGCCGAGCAGTGGAGCCCCACCTCGGTGTGCACCGCGAACGCGAAGTCGATGGGCGTGGCGCCCTTCGGCAGCTGCTTCACGTCGCCCTTCGGCGTGAAGATGAAGATCTCGTCCTGGAAGAGGTCGATGCGGAGGAACTCCATGAACTCCTCCGGCTCGCGCGTCTCCTGCTGCCACTCCAGCACCTGGCGGAACCAGGTCAGCGTGTCGTCCACCTCGTCGGCGTCGTGCGGGACCTTCTGCCCCTCCTTGTACTTCCAGTGCGCCGCGATCCCGTACTCCGCGGTCCGGTGCATCTCGTGGGTCCGGATCTGGATCTCGTACAGCCGCCCGCCCGGCCCGAAGATGGTCGTGTGCAGCGACCGGTACATGTTCGACTTGGGCGTGGCGATGTAGTCGTGGAAGCGCTCCTGGAGCGGCGTCCACTGGTTGTGGATGATCCCCAGCGCGTGGTAGCAGTTGGCGACGCTGTCCGTCAGCACCCGGATCGCCATGAGGTCGTAGATCTCGTCGTACGGGCGGCTCCGGTGCAGCATCTTGCGGTGGATGGACCACAGGTGCTTGGGGCGGCCGTACACCTCGCACGGGATCCCCGCCCTGCGCAGCTCCTCCTCCAGCGGCTGGCGGAGCGCCTCCACCCACTCCTCCCGCTCCGCCCGCCGGTCCTTCACCTTCTTCACCAGGTCCCGGTACTGCTCCGCCTCCAGGTGCTTGAAGGACAGGTCCTCCAGCTCCCACTTGATCTGCGCCATCCCCAGACGGTGCGCCAGCGGCGCGTAGATCTCCCGCGTCTCCAGCGCGATGCGACGGCGCTTCTCCGGCCGCAGGTGGTCCAGCGTCCGCATGTTGTGCAGCCGGTCCACCAGCTTGATGAGGATCACCCGTGCGTCGCTCGCCATGGACAGCAGCAGCTTGCGGTAGTTCTCCACCTGCTGCTCCGTCGACGACCGGAACTCCACCTTCCCGATCTTCGTCACCCCGTCCACCACCCGGGCGACCTCGTCGCCGAGCTCCCGCCGCACGTCCTCCAGCGTCCGCGGCGTGTCCTCCACGGCGTCGTGGATCAGGCCGGCGGCGATGGAGACGGTGTCGAGGTGCAGCTCCGTGAGGATCCGGGCGACCTCCGTCGTATGGACGATGTAGGAGTCCCCCGACGCCCGCTTCTGACCCCGGTGCGCGGACTCCGCGAAGGCGTACGCCTTGCCGATCAGGGGCGCGTCCAGCCGGTCCGAGAACGGCTCCACCACCTCCCGCAGCCGCGTCGGCAGCCCCTCCAGCGCCTCCAGGACGCGCTCCGCCCGCTCGGCCCGGCGCGCCGCCTCGTCGCCGGGCGCGGGCGCGGCCCGGCTGCCATCCGCTGCCGCTGTGGGGTTCACGGGTCCTCCCTGGGAAGAAACGCCACGGCCCGGGCCGCGCGCGGTCGCCGGCTAGGGGTGCCACTACCCCGGAAACGGTGCGGCGTTTCTGCGGTGCTGCTCCCCGAAGCTACGCGAGCGCCTGGCACGCGGCCAGCCTCTCGGGGCCACGGGATGCCGCCTTTTCCCCCGGATTTCCCCGGCGTAGGTTCTCACACCGATGAATTCGCTACCCGGGCGCCGGCCGTCGTGATCGACCTCCACAGCCATCTGCTGCCCTTCGTGGACGACGGCGCGGAGGACTGGGACCACGCCCGCATCGCCCTGGAAACCGTCGCCCGCGCGGGGGTCCGCACCGCCACCGCGTCGCCCCACATCCTGGGATCCCTCACCGGCGACCCCGCGGCCCTCCGCGGCCGCCTCGCCGAGCTGGACGAGGTCTGGCCCGACTTCCTCGCCCTCGCGGCCGCCGCGGTCCCCGGCGTGTCGGTCGTCCGGGCCGCCGAGGTCATGCTCGACCGCCCCGGCGTCGACCTCTCCGACCCGCGGCTCCGCCTCGACGGCACCCGCTTCGCCCTCGTCGAGTTCCCCTACATGAGCGTCCCCCCACGCAGCGTCGAGACGCTCCACGCGCTCCGGCGGGATGGCTGGACGCCCGTCGTGGCGCACCCCGAGCGCTACCGGGGCGTCTCCCGGCTCCTCGAGATCGCCGGCGAGTGGCGGCGTGTCGGCGCCGTGCTCCAGGTCAACGCCGGCTCCCTCCTCGGCGCCTACGGCCAGCAACCGAAGGCGTCCGCGCTGCTCCTGCTGCGGGCGGGGCTCGTGGACGTCATCGCCAGCGACTACCACGCCCGCGGCCCGTTCCTCTCCCCCGCCGCGCGGGCGTTCCTCCAGCAGGATCACCGCGCGCCCGCGGCGCTCCTGGACGCGCTGTTCGTCGTCAACCCGGGCCGCCTGCTGGAGGGCCGCGACCCCGAGCCGGTGGGGCCCCTGCCGCCGCGTGTGCCGCGCTGGAAACGGATGTTCCGCTGAGACCATTGCACCCCCGCATCGCCGCGCCCACATTTGGGGCTCTTCCCCGATTCAAAGGGAGGGTAGAGCATGTTCGGTCAGAAAGAGAGCGAGAAGTCCATGGCACAGGCGGCACAGGGCGGGGCGCAGAGCACGCCGACGAAGCTCCTGACGGTCTCGGGCGATTACGCCAGGATCGAGGGCACGTTCGAGATCGCGGACTCCCTCGAGGTGGAGTGCGAGGTCGGGGGCGAGATGAACGTGCGGGGTCGCCTGACCATCGGGCAGAACGGTGCGGTGAACGCGAACGTGCGGACCGTGGACGCCATGATCCGCGGGTCGTACGAGGGGAACATGATCGCGACGGGGAACGTCGAGATCGCGGCGACGGGGCGTGTGACGGGCAACATCA
>DATKBW010000234.1:0-10209 GCA_035513575.1 Longimicrobiales bacterium
GCCCCCTGGGGCACGATGTCGATCTCGGCCCGGCCGGCGGTCGGACCTCTCCTGACGTAGTAATTCGACAGACCCGATACCGCGTTCGGGGCGAATTCGAGCCGGTGGCCGCCCCCGATGGGCTGGATGCCGCCGTTCGGCTCCACCGTGATCTGCGTATCGACCACCGTGAACCCCGGACAGGAAATCGGCGTCGGGAGTCCGTCCGGGGGCGGGAAGACGGGCGGACCGGCCGCGTCCGCGCAGGCGGCGGGGAACGCGAGGGCGGCCAGGACCGAGAGGAACCCGCGGCGGGGCGGTGCGGTGACGAGCACGGGTACGACGCGGCGATCGGATCTCGGCATGGCTCCCCTTTGGAAGATGGACCCGGGAACATGCCCGGCTCGGGATCAAGGGTGCGCGGCGAAGCCCCGGCGCCTGGCCAGGGGCGCGCAACTCGCGGCCGCACGCGTCTTCTCGCCCCAAACGATAGGGCGCGCGGCCCCCGAATGCCATGATGCATGAATCGGATCGTGCCGGGATCGACGATAGTCAGCGCGCCCCCTCGTCCGTAGATTCGGACCGTCGGGATCGGGCGGCGCTGTGCGCGGCCCGCCATGACCGCCAGCTGACGGGGGTGTGCGTGTCGACGTTGTCGCGCATGACGCGGGATGTAGTGGGTGTGGTGGTGCTCGCCGGGCTCGTCGCATGGCTCGCCGCGGTGCTCTTCGGGGGCGTGACCGCCGGTCAGCCCGGGCCCCGGCTCGTCGGGCTCGTGGAGCTGCCGGGCCTCTTCGGGGTCCGTGACCCCGATGGCCCGCCGGGGATGATTCGCCCCGCGGAAACCGTCCCCGTTCCATTGCACGCAGAACCGGACCCTGCATCCGCGCGGGTGGCCAGCGTCTCCGCCGCGGATTCGCTGGTATGGGCCGAGTTCGATTACGAGGCCCCCGCGGCGCTGGCGTATGGCGAGGCGGGGGGGTGGGCGCTGGTGGCGCTGCGCGAGGAGACCGGGCGGCGCTACGGGTGGGTGCCCCCGGGCCACCGGGGCCCGCTGCACGCGCTGGGGACCCTCCTCGAGCAGGGTCTTGCGTACCTGACGTCCGACTGGGACGGGCTGCTCCGTGAAGAGCCATCCCCGGGGGCCCGCTCGTTCCGGAGCGAGCGAGGGGGATCGGGCGATCCGGTGGATGTGAACGTCCTCCGGACCGTCGAGTCCGAGGGTGTCACCTGGATCCAGGTCGAGCTGCTGGGACCCGGGCGCTGTACGTCTGCCTCCATGCCGTCGGTCGGGGCGACCGGCTGGGTCCCGGCGCTGGCGGACGGCGGCATGGCCAACGCCTGGTTCTACTCGAGGGGGTGCTGAGCGCCGGCTCGCGCCGTTGCATGAAGCCCCGTATCATGAACGGCGCGGCAGGAACGTCCGCACCCTGAACACCGGCAACGCGTCCTCCCATGCCGACCTTCGTCTCCACCCTCGAGCCCACCGCCCTCTGGGCCCATTTCGACCACATCCTCACCATCCCCCGCGGCTCCGGGAACGAGGACGCCATGCGCGCCTACGTCCTGGAGGTGGCGGAGCGGACCGGCCTCGAGCACCAGGTCGACGATGTGGGGAACGTCGTCGTCCGAAAGCCGGGAGCGCCGGGGCACGAGAGCGCGCCGGTCACGGTGCTCCAGAGCCATCTGGACATGGTGAACGAGAAGAACTCGGACACGGAGCACGATTTCACGCGAGATCCTCTCGTCCCGGAGCGAGACGGCGAGTACCTGAAGGCGCGGGGCACCACCCTCGGCTCGGACAACGGGATCGGGGTCGCGGCCATGCTGGCCCTCATGGAAGCCGACGACGTGGGCCACGGCCCTCTGGAGCTGCTCTTCACCATCGACGAGGAGACGGGGCTCACCGGGGCGGGGAAGCTCGACGGCTCCATGCTCCGGGGGCGACGGCTCCTCAACCTGGACACCGAGGAGGAGGGGGCCATCTACGTGGGCTGCGCCGGGGGCGGGGACAGCCACCTGTCGCTCCCGGTGAAGCGCGCCGCGCCCCCGCAAGGCGCCCGCCCGTTCCGCATCGCGCTGCGCGGGCTCAAGGGCGGCCACTCGGGAGTCGACATCCACCTCCAGCGGGGCAACGCGATCCGGCTCCTGGCGCGACTCCTCGACACCGCCGCCCGGGGGACGACGTTCCGACTCGCCGCGTTCGACGGGGGTGACAAGCACAACGCGATCCCCCGGGAAGCCACCGCCGCGGTCCTCGTGGCGGATGCGGACGTCGAGGGCTTCCGTCAGCGGCTCGAGGCCGAGCTCGAGCGGGTACAGGACGCCTTCGCGCCCGCGGAGCCGGGGCTGGCCATGACCGCGGAGGAGGCGCAGTCCCCGGCCGACGCGCTGGACGAAGGGAGCTCCCGGAAGGCGCTCCACCTCCTGCACGCGCTCCCCCACGGCGTCGCGGCCATGAGCTACGACATCCCCGACCTGGTGGAGACCAGCACGAACCTCGCCCGGGTCCGGACGGAAGGGGACCGCCTCACGATCCTCATGAGCACGCGTTCCTCGGTGGCGGGGGAGCTGGAGGCGCTCCGGGCCCGGATCCGGGCCATCGCGCACCTGGCCGGCGCGGAGGTGAAGGAGGAGGCGCCGTACCCGGGCTGGAAGCCGAACCTGGAGTCCGCGCTCCTCGAGGTCGTCACCGACGTGTACCACGACGAGCTGGAAGAGGAGCCCGCCATCAAGGCGATCCACGCCGGGCTCGAGACCGGTATCATCGGCGAGAAGGTCCCGGGGATGGACATGGTCTCCATCGGGCCGCAGATCGAGTTCCCGCACTCGCCCGATGAGCGCGTGCGCATCCCGTCCGTCGGGGACTTCTACGCGCTCCTCGTCCGCACGCTGGAGCGCCTCGCCTGACCGGCGCGGGCGCGCCCCGATGGTCGCCGGGCTGATCCGCGGCGCCGTCGCCGCCGCGGTGGCCGTGTTCTACCGCCTCGAGCGCCGCGGCCCGGCCGTGCCACCGGGAGGGGTCCTGATCGCCGCGAACCACCCCAACTCCCTCATGGACCCCCTCGTCCTCTACCGGACGGCCGGTCGCAACGCGCGTCCCCTGGCGAAGGCGCCGCTCTTCCGGAAGCGGGTGGTCGGTCCGATCATCCGGGCGCTGGGCGGGATCCCGGTGTACCGGCGGCAGGACGACCCCGGGCAGATGGAGCGCAACGAGGACACCTTCCGCGCGGCCATCGAGGCGCTGCTGAACGGCGAGGCCATCCAGATCTTCCCGGAAGGGCGCAGCCACTCGGACCCGGCCCTTTCCCCTCTCAGGACCGGCGCGGCCCGGATCGGCCTGGCCGCCGAGGCGGCCGGGGCGTGGTGCGCGGGGATCCGCATCGTCCCGGTGGGGCTCACCTTCGAGCGGAAGCCGTTTTTCCGCGGCCGCGCCATGGCGCTCTACGGGGAGCCGATCGCCGTGGCGGAGTACCGCGCGGCGCACGAGCGCGACCCCCACGACGCCGCGCGTCGCCTCACCGCCGAGCTGGAGCGGCGACTCCACGCCCTCACGCTCAACCTCACGGAGGCCCGCGACGGGGAGCTGATCGACGCGGCGGAGCGGCTCTGGGCGCGGGAGAAGGGGCTGCACGGCTTCCGGGAGACCGCTCCCCTCGCCGACCGGCTCCCCCGGCTCCAGGCCTTCGCACGGGGACTGGCCTGGCTACGCGCCCGGGATCCGAATCGCTTCGCCGACCTCGCGCGACGCGTGCGCGGCTACCAGCGGAAGGCACGGGTGCTCGGGGCCGGGGAGGGGGAGGTCCCGGACCGCTACCGGCTCCGCCCGACGCTCCGCTGGGGCGCGACCCGCGTGCTGCCCGCGGTCCTGCTCGCGCCCGTGGCCGCCATCGGGGTCGTCGCCTGGTGGATCCCGTATCGGCTCGTCGGGGCCGTCGTGGCGCGGATGCGCATGCCGACGGACGTGATCGCCACGTACAAGCTGGGCGCGGCCCTCGTGGCCATGCCGCTGTTCCTGGTGCTCTGGGGCGGCCTCGTCGCCCGGGTGTGGGGAGCCTTCCCGGCCGCCGTGGCCGTCGTGGCGCTCCCCCTCATCGGCGTCCTCACCATCCGCTGGTGGGATGGCGCGAGGGCCGCGGCGGAGGACATACGCCTGTTCGGGCGCGTCGCCGCACGCCCGCACCGGCTCGAGCGGCTCGCGGCCGAGCGACGGGACCTCGTCGCCGCCATCGACGACGTCCGCCGGCTCGCCGAGGCCGAGGCGCCGCAGGCGGTGGAGCGGCCGGGCGGCGTTACGGGCCCTTCCGCGTGATCACCTCGATGGCGCCATTGGTATGGTTCAGGCCGAACCGCGCCTGCGCGTCCGTGGCATCGAAGAATTGCATCCGCTCGATGGACAGCACCGGGATGCTCTCGAGCATCTGGATCCCGCCGGCCCGGACACCATCCAAGTAGACCACGATGGGGTTCTCGGCGATGAAGCTGTTCGGGCCACGCGTCCGCAGCCAGCGCGGGCGCGCCTGCCGCACCGCTTCGTAGGCGTTCACCTGCATCGATGCCTCGAGGTCCGCGCGCGTCAGCTCGTCCGGGCTGCTCCGCCGCACGGTGTGGCCGGTCGTCGCGCACGCGGAAAGCAGCGCCAGCGCGACGAGGGGGAGGACGATACGGATCGTTCGCATCGCTATGGCTCCTGACTCCGGGTGGGATCGGCCGCTCCAGTACAGAATAACGCCCCGGCCGCCGGGATGGTAACACGGCGCGCCGCAGCATGGTCAGTCCGCGCGCAGCGCGACGAGCGGGTCCACCGCGGCGGCCCTCCGGGAAGGAACCCAGGTCGCCAGCAGCGCCGCGGCCGCCAGGAGCCCGACGACGGCGCCGAGCACCAGGGGATCGGCGGTCCCCACGCCGAAGAGCAGCCCTCCGAGGAGGCGCCCGGCCGCGAGCCCGCCCGCCATCCCCAGCGCCAGCCCGGTGGCCGCGAGGAGCATCCCTTCGCGCATCACGAGCCGCACGATGTCGGTGGAAACCGCGCCCACCGCCATCCGCACGCCGATCTCCCGCCGCCGCCCGGCGACCGACTGGGAGAGCACCGCGAAGAGGCCGGTGACGGCAAGGAGGAGGGCCAGGAGCCCGAAGGCGCCCAGCGTCACGGCATAGAACCGCGGCTGCGCGGTGGTGCGTGCCAGCAGCTCCCCCATGCTCGTCATTCCGCCCGGCGGGACCTCAGGGTCCACCCGGAGGAGCGCCCCCCGCACCGCCGTCGCCAGGGCCGAGGGATCCATGTCCGCGCGCACGACGAAGTGGCCCGCGCTCCAGGGCATCTGCGCGGCGGGATAGTAGAACTTGGGCTGCCGGGGCTCGGTCAGCGAGGCGTGGGCGGTGCTCTCGACCACTCCCACGATCTCCCGCATCACGGGCTCCCCGAAGTACGTGCGCGCCCTGCGGCCCACCGGGTCCGCGCCATCGAAGTAGGCATCCACGAAGGCCTGGTCCACGATGGCCACCGGCGGCGCATCCGCGCCGTCCGTCCGGCGAAACGTGCGGCCCCCCGTCACGCGCACCCCCATGGCCTCGAAGTAGCCGTCGGAGACGGAGGCGATCTGGACGCGCGGGGGATTGTCGTGCTCGATCCCCTCGACGACGGCGGGCGTGATCATGCTCGTCCCCCCGACCGGGAGGTTCCGGGCGGTCGCCGCACCGGTCACGCCCGGAAGGCCACGGACCGCTTCCAGCGCGTCGTCCTGGAACCGCACCATCTGCCACGCCTCGGCGTAGCGGGAGGAGGGAAGGGAGTATTCGAACGTCGCGAGGTTCTGCGGCCGGAACCCCGGGTCCACGGCGATCATGCGCAGGAAGCTGCGGGTCAGCAGACCGCCGCCCACCAGCAGCACCACGCTCAGCGACACCTCCGCGATCACGAACGCCGAGCGCAGACGGCGCGCACCCATGCCGCCCCGCGCATCCCTCGCGCGCAGCCCGTCGTAGGGCGCGTCACGGCCCAGCCGCAGCGCGGGGATCAGTCCCGCGAGCAGCCCCGCGAGCAGGGCGGTCGCCAGCGCGAAGCCCAGGACACCGGCGTCGATCCCGATCTCCTCGGCGCGAGGGAGGTCCCCCGGCGCCAGCCCGACCAGCACGCCGATGAGCCACCACGACAGGAGCACGCCGACGGCGCCGGCCACCAGCGCGAGCACCGTCCCTTCGCTGAGGAGCTGCACGACCACTCGCCCGCGTCCGGCCCCTAGCGCCCGGCGCACCGCCAGCTCCCGTTCCCGAACCTCCGTCCGGGCCAGCATCAGCGTCCCGACGTTCGCGCACGCGATCAGCAGCACGAACACCACCGCCCCGAACAGGATCAGCAGCGGCGTCCGCACCTCGCTCATCAGCTCTTCCTTCAGCGGGATCACCAGCGCCGTGATGCCGTAGTCCGGGACGCCGGCGAGGATCCCGTTCAGCTCCTCCTGCGCGGACGCGGCCGTCGCTCCCCGCGCCAGCCGGCCGAACGCCTCCAGGATATGGGCATGGCGGACCTCCATGAACCCGGCGTCCGGCGCAAGCGGGAGCCAGATGTCCACACCCGTCGGGACCCGCAGCGCCTCGCTGGCGACGCCCACCACCTCGTACGGCCGGGCCTCCACCTCGATCACGCGACCGAGCACGCCGGCGTCGCCGCCGAACCGCCGCCTCCAGAGATCGCTGGAAAGCACCGCCGCCCGGCGCCCTTCCGCCGCGTCATCGGGGTCCAGTCCCCGGCCCAGCACCGGGGGCAAGCCGAGCAGGCCGAAGAACTCGCCCCCCACCGAGGACACTCCCACGCGGAACGCCTCCGCGCCGCCCTTCACCGTGGCCTCACCGCCCGACGTCGCCACCGCCAGCATCTCCACCGCCCTCGCCGACTCCCGCCAGTCACGGTAGCTCGGACCCGATGCGCCGAACACATACCCCTGCCGCGGATCGACCTGTCGGATCTGCACCAGTCGGTCCGGCTCGGCGTACGGCAACGGCCGCAGCACTACGCCCGCCACCACGCTGTACACCGCCACCGTGATCGCTATGCCCACCGCGAGGATCAGCACCACGACAGCGGAATGCCCCGCGTTCCTCCGCAGGGACCGCCACGCCTGGCCGACTCCGGCTGCCACCATGTTCCCTCCACACGTTGCTCACGCCGGGCTTCGCAGCACCGCCGGGAGAATACCGTGCCGCTCCTGCGCAGCCAGGCCAGGTCCCAGCCCTGCAATCGGTTACGTCGAATCGGGCACGCCCACCACCCCGCGCCGCTGTCCTGACTGCGGACACCGGGCGCTCGAAACCGGGACACCCGCCGCGGACACTCGGCGCCGGGGTGGGACCCTTGCCCCGGGGCGGCGGGCGTTATATCCTTGGATCCGGATTCATGAATACAAGCAACGTCTTCCATCGCCTGGCCGGGCTGGCCGATGCCACCCGCGGCCGCCTGCTGTTCGTCCTGGACGGGCGGGAGCTGACGGTGGGGGAGCTGGTGAGCGTGCTCCAGCTGCCGCAGTCGACGGTGAGCCGGCACCTGCGGATCCTGAGCGACGAGGGGTGGCTGGCGTCGCGGTCGGAGGGTACGAGCCGGCATTATACGCTGACGCGGCGGCTGGAGGCGGGGGCGGAGGATCTCTGGCGGGTGGTGCGTGCGGAGCTGGTGGCGAGCCCGGAAGCGGCGCAGGACGTGGAGCGGGCGCGGGAGGTGATCGGCCGGCGTCGCACGCGGTCGCAGGAGTTCTTCAGCAGCGCGGCGGGGCAGTGGGACGCGGTGCGGGCGGAGCTGTTCGGGGAGCCGGAGTCGCGGGCATTGCTGGCGTTGCTGGATCCCGCGTGGGTGGTGGGCGACCTGGGGTGCGGGACGGGCCGGCTGGCGGAGCGGCTGGCGCCGTTCGTGGCCCGGGTGGTGGCGGTGGACGAGTCGCCGGACATGCTGGAAGCGGCGCGTGGCCGGGTGGGGGAGCTGGCCAACGTGGATCTGAAGCGCGGCCGGCTGGAGGCGCTCCCCCTGGATGATGGGGTCCTGGATGTGGCGCTCCTCGGCCTCGTGTTGCATTACGTGGAGTCGCCGCCCCTGGCGCTGGCGGAAGCGCGGCGGGTGCTGAAGCCCGGGGGTCGGCTGCTGGTGCTGGACATGCTGGCCCACGGCCGGGAAGAGTACCGCGAGCGCATGGGCCATGTCTGGCGGGGTTTCGAGCGGGCCAAGCTCGAGGTCTGGCTGCGGGAGGCGGGCCTGGAGCCGGTGGCGTGGCACGGGCTGCCGGCGAATCCTGGCGCGAGGGGGCCGCTGCTGTTCACGGCGGTCGCGGCGCGTTTCGAAGGCGCCTGACGGCGGCCCGCTTGGCGGATTCGAAGGCGCCTGACGGCGCCCGCTGACGCGATTCGAAGGCGCCTGGCGGCGCCCGCTGACGCGATTCGAAGGCGCCTGACGGCGCCCGCTAACGCGATTCGAAGGCGCCTGGCGGCGCCCGCTTGCGCGATTCGAGGCGGTGTGGCTCCGGGCTTCGGTGAGGGTTCGGGCGCCGGATGGCCGCCCGGATGTCGACGGCTTCATCGAATCGGCGCTGCGCGCCGGGGCGGCGCCGCCGGGGCGGCGCTCGCCCTTCGAATCCCGCGCAGCGGGCCGAGGCCGAAGGCCGAGGTTCGAACATCGAACCCGATACCGACAACCGCAGTGCACTGAACACAGATACGGGAGAGGAACCGGGAATGAGCGCGATGATGACCGACGCCGAATCGAAAACCGGCACCCGTCCGCCGTACAAGGTCCGGGACCTGGCGCTGGCGGAGTTCGGGCGCAAGGAGATCGATCTGGCGGAGCACGAGATGCCGGGGCTCATGGCGCTCCGGGAGCGCTACCGTGAGGAGCGGCCGCTGGACGGCGCGAAGGTCATGGGGTCGCTGCACATGACGGTGCAGACGGCGGTGCTCATCGAGACGCTCCGGGACCTGGGCGCCGACGTGCGCTGGGTCTCGTGCAACATCTTCTCGACACAGGACCACGCCGCCGCCGCCGTCGTCGTGGGGCGGGAGGGTTCGGCGGACGCGCCGAAGGGCTGCCCCGTCTTCGCCTGGAAGGGCGAAACGCTGGAGGAGTACTGGTGGTGCACGTCGGAGGCCCTCATGTGGCCCGATGGGTCCGGCCCCGACCTCATCGTCGACGACGGCGGGGACGCAACGCTGCTGGTCCACAAGGGCGTCGAGTTCGAGAAGGCCGGCCGGATCCCCGAGTTCGATCCGGACGGCGATCCGGAGGAGTGGGGAGTCATCCTGGACCTGCTCCGCCGCGAGCTGGAGCGGGACCCGAGCCGCTGGACCCGCGTGGCCGCGGACATCAAGGGCGTCTCGGAGGAGACCACGACGGGCGTGCACCGGCTGTACGAGATGATGCGGGACGGGACGCTGCTGTTCCCCGCCATCAACGTGAACGACAGCGTGACCAAGTCGAAGTTCGACAACATCTACGGCTGCCGGCACAGCGTGATCGACGGCCTGAACCGCGCCACGGACGTCATGATCGGCGGCAAGGTGGCGCTCGTCTGCGGCTTCGGCGAGGTGGGGAAGGGGTGCGCGCAGGCGCTGCGGGGGCAGGGCGCGCGGGTGATCGTGACCGAGATCGACCCGATCTGCGCCCTCCAGGCGGCCATGGAAGGCTACCAGGTCGACACGCTGGAGAACCAGCTCCCGACGGCCGACATCTTCGTCACCGCCACCGGCAACAAGGACGTGATCACGGTGGACCACATGGCGCGGATGAAGGACAAGGCCATCGTCGCCAACATCGGCCATTTCGACAACGAGATCGACATGGCCGGGCTGAAGAAGCGGGGCGTCGAGCGGATCAACATCAAGCCGCAGTACGACCGGTTCCGCTTCCCGGACGGCCACAGCGTGATGATCCTCGCCGAGGGCCGGCTCATGAACCTGGGCTGCGCCACCGGCCATCCCAGCTTCGTCATGAGCGCCAGCTTCAGCAACCAGGTGCTCGCCCAGCTCGAGCTGTGGAAGAACCGGAGCGGAGCGGAGGTCGCCGAAGGCAACACGGGTGGGTACGAGAGGAAGGTGTACGTCCTGCCGAAGCAGCTGGACGAGGAGGTCGCCCGGCTCCACCTGGCCCAGCTCGGCGTCAACCTGACCGAGCTGTCCGAGAGCCAGGCGAAGTACATCGGCGTGCCGAAGGAGGGGCCCTACAAGCCGGAGCACTACCGGTACTAGGAATCAGAT
>DATKBW010000235.1:0-9043 GCA_035513575.1 Longimicrobiales bacterium
GGCGGGCCCGCGCGTGATCCTCGTCCACGGCAACCCCGTCCTGAACACCGTCTACTGGACCGAGGACCGCCCCGACAGGTTCTGCCTCCAGATGGCGGGACAGCTCGGGGCGAAGGCCGGGGACGTGGTCGCCTTCGGCCATACGCACAAGCCGTGGCACCGCACCATCGAAGGAATCCACTTCGTGAACGCGGGCTCGGTGGGCCGGCCGAAGGATGGGGACTGGCGTGCGGGCTACGTGGTGGTCGCCATGGACGGGGAGGCGGTGGACGTGGAGTTCGTGCGGGTCGAATACGATCTCGAGCGGGCGGCCTCCGCGATCCGGGAGAGCGACCTGCGGGACGACTTCGCGGAGTATCTGGAGACGGGGCGGATGCCGAAGCCGCTGGCGGCGGACGCCGGCTGACCGGAAGAACACGCGGGCGCGCCCCGCTCGGTCCTCACCTCCGTTCGCCGGTGGTCATCGGTGGAGCCACCACCTCCACGGCCGCCGGCGTCGCCGGCCCCTGCCCGTAGTACCGCTTGCGGAAATAGAGCGCCACGCTTACCAGCCCGATGAGGACCGGCACCTCGACCAGCGGTCCGATCACGGTGGCGAACGCTTCGGCCGAGTGGACGCCGAACACGGCCACGGCCACGGCGATGGCCAGCTCGAAGTCGTTGCTTGCCGCGGTCAGCGAGACCGTGGTGTTCTGCGGGTAGTCGGCCCCGATCCACTTCGCCTTCGCGATGAAGAACGTGATGAAGAACATGAGCGCGAAGTAGAGCGCGAGCGGGATCGCCACCCGGATCACGTCCAGCGGAAGCTCCACGATCTGGCCACCCTTGGACGAGAACATCACGACGATGGTGAAGAGCAGCGCGACGAGCGTGATGGGGCTGATCTTCGGGATGAAAGCCTTCGCGTACCACTCCTCGCCTTTCCGGGGCACCAGCAGCATCCGGCTCAGGAAGCCGGCCAACATCGGCGTGCCCAGGAAGATCAGGACGATGCTGGCGATCTGCCACACGCCGAGGTCCACCGTCACGCTCTCCATGCCGACGAGCGGCGGAAGCACGGCCAGGAAGAACCAGGCGTAGACGCCGTAGAAGAGGACCTGGAAGATGGCGTTGAAGGCCACGAGCCCGGCGACCAGGTCCGAGTCGCCGCGCGCCAGGTCGTTCCACACCAACACCATGGCGATGCACCGGGCCAGCCCCACGAGGATCAACCCGACGGCGTACTCGGGCTTGTCGTAGAGGAACGCGACGGCCAGGGCGAACATGACCACCGGGCCGATGACCCAGTTCTGGAACAGCGAGAGCCCCAGGACCCGCTTGTGGCGGAAGACGGTGTGCAGCTTGTTGTACTTCACTTTCGCCAGGGGCGGGTACATCATGAGGATGAGCCCGATGGCGATGGGGAGCGGCGCCGGGCCCACCTTCACCCGGTCGATCGTCTCCGCCGCGCCGGGCCACAGCCAGCCGAGCAGCACGCCGCCCGCCATGGCGAGGAAGATCCACAGCGTCAGGTACCGGTCCAGAATGTTGAGCTTGACGCCCACGCCTTCCGCCATCGTTCGCCTCTATCGCATGTCAGGTTGACCGGGACGCCGCGGCATGGTACGGCCTGTCACGCCGCCGACCGGGTGGCGCTCGCCGAGCCGTCGATCATCGCCCGCAGGCCGGCGACGCCCCGCGGCTCGGCCATCAGCCGTGGCACCACGTAGGTCCGCTCGGCCAGCACCGAGGCCACGCGCTCGATCTGCTCCACCTCCTCGGCGGCCCGGCGCCGAAGGAGCGGGTCCGAGGGCCCGGCCGCGGCCAGGCTGTTGTTCACCACCCAGCCCCAGGGGTCGATCCCGGCACGGGCCAGGTCATCGGCCAGCGCGCCGGCTTCGAGGACCGGCGTGGTCTCGGCCAGCGTGACCAGGAGCACCCGGGTGTGCCCGGGGTCCCGTAGGCGCATGAGGGGCGTGGTGATGGCGCCCTGCCGGTCGCCGGCGTTGCGCATGATCTCCCGGTGGTACGAGCCTGCCGCATCCAGGAGAAGGAGCGTGTGCCCCGTGGGGGCCGTGTCCATGATCACCAGCTCCCGCCGGGCGCCGGAGACGATCTTCGAGAAGGCGTGGAACACGGCTACCTCCTCGGTGCACGGCGACCGGAGATCCTCCTCCAGCAGCGCGCGACCGTCCTCGTCCAGGTCCTTGCCGGCCCGGGCGAGGACCTTGGCACGGTACGACTCGACCTCGGCCTCCGGGTCGATCCGCGTCACCCGGAGGGGCCCGCGGGCCTCGCCCACCACGTCGGCCACGTGGGCGGCCGGATCCGTGGTGGTCAGGTGGACGGGCACGTCCCGGGCGGCCAGCTCCACGGCCAGCGCCGCGGCCACCGACGTCTTCCCGACGCCGCCCTTGCCCATGACCATCACCAGCCCGCGCTCCCGGTCCGCCAGCTCCGAGACCAACGCGTCCGACGATTCGACGCCGGGCGGCAGGGCGGGCACGTCGCCAGCCGCGAGGGCGGCCGTGGCGGCCGCGTCGTCCACTTCGCCTGCGTCGCCCACCCTGTCCAGCATCCGTCGGACCGCCGGGAGCCCCACGATGTTCTCACCCCGGAGCGGAATGGATGACGACGGCACCGCCCGCAGCTCCCCGGGCAGGGACTCCAGCGCCCGGCGGCCCGCTTCCTCCAGCCCCACGGCCAGCGGATCGGCCCGGTCCGTGGCCTCGAACACGCCGTTGATGACCAGGTGCCGGTTGCGGAGCCCCGATTCCGCCAGCTCGTGGCTGGAGCGCGCGGCCTCGTGGCGTCGATGTAGATCGCGTGACCGCCTGGTGGCTGGACGATGGGGACCCCGGCGTCGGCGATGGCGCGCCCCAGGTAGCGGACGCTCGCCATGCGGTAGCGCAGGTAGTCCTCGTGCACGACCTCTTCGAGCCCCACCGCGATGGCGTCGAGGTCACGCCCCGCCAGGCCGCCGTAGGTGGGGAACCCCTCGGTGAGGATCAGCAGGTCCTTCTCCTGCTCGGCCAGTCGGGCGTCGTTGGTGGCCAGCAGCCCGCCGATGTTGGCGAAGCCGTCCTTCTTCGCGGAGAACGTGCAGCCGTCGGCGAGGCCGAAGATCTCGCGGACGATGTCGGCGACGTGGCGCTCCGCCTGGCCCTCCTCGCGTAGCTTGATCAGGTAAGCGTTCTCGGCGAAGCGGCATGCGTCGATGTAGAGCGGGACGCGCGCGCGACGGCAGCGATCGTGCACCGCGCGCCCGTGGCCTCGACGTTGGCCCGCGTGGTGTCGAAGTGCGTGTTGTTCGGGACGACGTCGCCCGGACCGCACACGGTGCTGAACAGGATGCGCTCCGCGGCCCGTCCCTGGTGCGTGGGAATGACGTGCTCGAAGCCGAACAGGTCCTTCACGGCGCGCTCGAAGCGGTAGAACGACTTGCTGCCCGCGTAGGCCTCGTCGCCGCGCATCATGCCGGCCCACTGCTCCGCGCTCATGGCCGAGGTGCCGCTGTCGGTCAGGAGGTCGATGAGAACCTAGTCCGCGCGGAGCAGGAACGGGTTGTAGCCCGCCTCGCGCAGGTAGCGGAGTCTCTCCGGCCGCGTGGTCATGCGGATCGGCTCGACGACCTTGATCTTGAACGGCCCGATGATGGTCGGCATGCCTCACGCCCCTGGCCGTGGCCCGGTGGGCGGGGCGACGCCGCCCGGCGCCGCCCCGGGGTCCTACCAGAGGGAGTTGACGATCGGAGCGGCGGGAACGCCGTACATTTCGCACCGCTCAAGCCACTCGCCCAGCGCCGGGAAGTCGTCCCACGAGGAGCCGGCCTGGGTGAAGTGGTCGTCCACGCCGGCGTCCGATTCGTAGACCTCGGTCAGCACGAAGCACGTCCGGCCCGTCGGCTCGGAGCTCGGGTCGAACGGATTCGAGAGCTCGGGCGCGATCGCGACGTCGTAGCAGACGAGGGCCTTGTCGCCGCTCCGGTGGTGGGTCGCCTCCATCCACGGCCCGTGGCTCGCGAAGATGCGCCTTCCCTCTTCGGCGGCGTCCGCCGGCGCCAGGATCACGTAGTTGAGCAGGACCTTGCCTTTCCGAGCCATGTCTGTCTCCGAAGTTGGGGAACCGAGATTCGGGGTGAACGGCATCGGCTGGATTATCGCGGGGATTCGAGCCTACACGCCAGGGCTGAGCGGAGGCTGGGGTCGGAAGACCCCGGGCACCGGCGCGGTCGCATCACCCGGAAGGGTGAGCGTAAACGTGCTGCCGTCCTCGGAGCTTTCCAGCGTGATGTCGCCACCCACCAGCCGGGCCTGGTTGCGGGCGACGTTGAGGCCCAGTCCGGTGCCGCCCCCGGAATCCGTGCCGGGGTCTCTCCAGAACGGCTCGAAGATTCGCTGTTGGTCCTCCGGAGCGAACCCCGGCCCGGTGTCGCTGACGTGGACCTCGACCGCGCCATCCGGCGCGATGGTGATCGTCTGGAACGAGCTGGCGGAGGGCGACAAACGAGTACGCCGCCGGCCTCGTCGCGTTCAACTCGATCTTCCAGGTTCTGTTCTACTTCGTGTACGCTTGGGTCTTCAGCACGGCGGTGCCGGAGTGGCGGGGCTCGAGGGGACCGCGGTCGCCATCACCATGGGGCAGATCGCCGAGAGCGTGTTCGTCTACCTCGGCGTCCTTTCCTGGCCGGCATGCTGAGGCGCCTCGTGCTGGTGAAGGCGAAGGGGAAGGCGTGGTACCACGGGGGCTTCATCCCGTCGATCAGCCCGATCACGCTGGTCGCGCTGCTGTTCACGATCGTGGGCATGTTCTCGATCCAGGGCGGGGCGATCGTCGAGCGGCCGTCTCGGGTCGTGCTGGTGGCGGTGCCGCTGCTGATCTACTTCGTCGCCCTGTTCGCCATCACGTTCTTCATGGAGCCGGGCCTTGGGCGCGGGCTACCCGCAGACGGCACGCTGTCGTTCACCGCCGCCTCGAACAACTTCGAGCTGGCGATCGCGGTGCCGTGGGGACCTTCGGGATCGCGCACGGCGCGGCGTTCGCGGCCGTGATCGGACCGCTGGTGGAGGTGCCGGTGCTGATCGCGCTCGTGGGCGTCGCGCTCCGGTGGAAGCGGAAGTATTTTCCGGCCGCGGAAGCGACGATCGGGGAGATCCACAACTGCGCGGTGCCGTCGGGAGTGCGACCCGCGTCCTGACGGCGGGCACGGCCCTGCGGAAGTCGACCCGTGCCGCCGGGCCAGGGAAGGACGTCGTCCGATCCCGGATTCAAGACGGCGGCGACGTGCCCGGGTGCGCCCCCACCACCCGCCTCGCCTCCTAGCGCGTACCGTGCTGACGAGTCGAGCCCGAACCTACGGGGCTCCCGTACCCGGTGCCACTCGAAGACGTTGGCCGGGGCCGGGGCACGGCAGGAGAGACGCTCGACTCAGCTGCCCTCCGCGTCCTTCCGGAGGCGGTTCGTCACCGCGTTGAAGTGCACGCCCCGCATGCGCTTGCGCCCGTCGGCCGTCTGCTTGTAAACGGTCTTGCGCTCCCGGTCGGTGCCGTCCTTGTCGGACCAGAAGTACGGGCTGGGCGAACCATCCCTCCGGAAGATCTTGATCTTGGCCATGCGAACTCCTCGTGTGAAAGGGACCAGCCATCCGCGCGACGCGGACGCCACTGCACCCGTCCGCGCCTCACGCGGGCGGCGGTGCAACCGTCCGCAACGTATTTCTGATGGAAACGAAGAAGGGACCGTGGCCCACGGCCGCGGTCCCCCCGGTCGTACCCCGGACAGACACGCCCGGAATCTGTTGATGGCTGCGTAAATCTAGCGGAAACGCGGAGATGCCGCGACCCCTCCGCCCCGCGGAAGCGGAACCGCGCGCGCCGCGGCTACCGCCCGTCGGCCCCGCGGCTCGGATGGTCGCTAACCCGCGCCGCCTCGACGCGCTCCCCCTGGAAGCCGGTCATGGTCAACCCGGAAGGCCGCCCGGCCATGTCCAGGCCGAAGGAGACGAAGCCGCGGCCGAGGATTGCCCGCACCGCCGGATCGGCCCAGGTGACCCGGAAGGTGTCGTGGTGCCAGTGGGACAGGCGGCCGTGCAGGCCGGCTCCGTAGCGGAGCCGCAACGCTTCGCCGTCCCACTCGACATCAAGATCGCCGTAGACAGGCGAGGTGTATCGGCCGCCGTAGTCGGCTGCGGGGAGCCGGCTCGGCGCGTCCTCCACGCGAGCGCCTCCTGGGGCCTCCGCGCCCGCGTCGCGCATGGCGCGGACGCCGTCCCAGAAGTCGATCATCGTCCGGTTCCAGGGCCGGGGGTCGAGCCCGAGGAGGATGTCGAGGATCCGGTACGTCACCGCCACGGGGAGCAGGTTGTCGCCGTGGTTCGTGAGCACCGCCACCCCGAACCCCTCCTCCGGCAGAAGGGTCACGTTGGCGACCATCCCGCCGTGTCCGCCGACGTGGTCGACCATGGGGCGGCCGGCGTAGTCCGAGACGAACCAGCCCGAGCCGTAGCTCAACCGCGATGAACGCGCGTACTGCGCGCCGAACGCCTCGACCGGCAGGGGCGTGCGCGACTCCCGCATCGCCTCGACTTCGCCTCCGGCGTCCAGGTGGAACCGCATCCAGATCGTCAGATCCTCGGCGCTCGAGCGGATCCCGCCCGCCGGCCCCACGTGGGTCCGGGGCGTGGTGGCCACGAGGAGGGAGTCGCCGAGCCGGACGTGGGGCCAGGCCGCGTTCTCCGGGGCGCCGGCTTCCCTACCGAGGCCCGCCGCCTCCGCCACGTCTCGCCCAACGGCGGTTTTCGCCGCGACTTCGCGTATTCGAACCTGATGTACATCCTCGCCGGCGAGGCGCTGGCCCGGGCGTTCGGAGGCGGGTGGGAGCGGGCCCTGGCGGACCGGATCACGGGGCCGCTGGGGATGCGCAACACGCTCGCCGGGGAGGCGACGGGCCTCGGTAGGGAAGCCAGCGCTCCGGAGAACGCGGCCCGGCCCCATGTCCGGCTCGACGACTCCCTCCTCGTGGCCACCACGCCCCGGACCCACGTGGGGCCGGCGGGCGGCATCCGCTCGAGCGCCGAGGATCTGACGATCTGGATGCGGTTCCACCTGGAGGCCGGGGGCGAAGTAGCGGCGATGCGGGAGCCGCGCACGCCCCTGCCGGTCGAGGCGTTCGGCGCACAGTACGCGCGATCGTCGCGGTTGAGCTACGGCTCGGGCTGGTTCGTCTCGGACTACGCCGGCCGCCCCATGGTCGACCACATCGGCGGACACGGCGGGATGGTCGCCAACGTGACCCTGCTGCCCGAAGAGGGGATCGGGGTGGCGGTGCTCACGAACCACGGCGACAACCTGCTCCCCGTGGCGGTGACGTACCGGATCCTCGACATCCTGCTCGGGCTCGACCCCCGGCCCTGGAACCGGACGATGATCGACTTCTGGGACGGCGTCCGCGCCATGCGCGACGCCGGCGCGGAGGCCCCCGGAGGCGCCCGCGTGGAGGACGCGCCGAGCCGGCTCCCCGCGGCCGACTACGGCGGCCGATACGCCTCGCCCGTCTACGGCGATCTGGATGTCGAGTGGGACGGCGAGGCGCTGCGGCTCCGCTACGGAGCCGGTCTGCACGGCCGCCTGTCCCACTGGCACCACGACACCTTCCGGGTCGCCTGGGCCGATCCGGCGGTGCGGGCGATCCTCGGCCGCGGCTTTGTCTCCTTCGGCCTGGACATGGCCGGGCGGCCGTCGGGGTTGACCATGACCGGCTTCCAGGGGGAGCGCGTCGAGGCACCGCGGGTCGGCGACGATGCGAGCCGCAGGGCCGACGGGCGGTAGCCGCGGCTCAAGCGGGTCCGCTTCAACGGGGCGGAGGGGTCGCGGCACCTCCGCGTTTCCGCTAGATTTACGCAGCCATCAACAGATTCGGGCGTGCCTGCCCGGAGTACGACCGAGGGGACCGCGGCCGTGGGCCACGGTCCCTTCTTCGTTTTCCGTCTGAAATACGTTGCGGACGGTTGCACCGCCCGCGCGTGGCGCGGACAGGTGCAGTGGCGTCCTGCGGCGCGCGGATGGTGGTCCCTTTCACACGAGGAGTTCGCATGGCCAAGATCAAGATCGTTCGGAAGGATGGCTCGCCCAGCCCGTACTTCTGGTCCGACAAGGACGGTACCGACCGGGAGCGCAAGACCGTTTACAAGCAGACGGCAGACGGTCGCAAGCGCATGCGGGGCGTGCACTTCAACGCGGTGACGAACCGCCTCCGGAAGGACGCGGAGGGCAGCTGAGTCGAGCGTCTCTCCCCGCCGTGCCCCCGCCCCACGTCTTCGAGTGACACCGGGTACAGGAGCCCCGTAGGTCCGGGCTCGACTCGTCAGCACGGTACGCGCTAGGAGGCGAGGGCGGGTGGCGGGGCGCACCCGGCGCGACGCGACCGTCGGGAACCCGGGATCGGATGACTTTCCTTCCCGGGCCCGGCGCCCCGGGTCGAATTCCCGCAGGGCCTTGCCCGCCGTCAGGACCCGGGTCGCACTCCCGACGGCACCGCGCAGTTGTGAATCTCCCCGATGGTCGCTTCCGCGGCCGGGAAGTACTTCCGCCTCCACCGGAGCGCGACGCCCACGAGCGCGATCAGTACGGGCACCTCCACCAGCGGTCCGATCACGGCCGCGAACGCCGCGCCGTGCGCGATCCCGAAGGTCCCCACGGCCACCGCGATCGCCAGCTCGAAGTTGTTGGAGGAGGCGGTGAACGACAGCGTCGCGGTCTGCGGGTAACTCGCGCCCAGGGCCCGGCTCATGAAGAACGTGATGGCGAACATGGCGACGAAGTAGATCAGCAGGGGGATCGCCACGAGCACGACCCGGGACGGCCGCTCGACGATCGCCCCGCCCTGGATCGAGAACATGACCACGATCGTGAACAGCAACGCGACTAGCGTGATCGGGCTGATCCTGGGGATGAACCGCCCGTGGTACCACGCCTTCCCCTTCGCCCTCACCAGCACGAAACGCGTCAGCATTCCGGCCAGGAACGGGACGCCGAGGTAGAGGAACACGCTCCCGGCGATCTGCCCC
>DATKBW010000236.1:0-8587 GCA_035513575.1 Longimicrobiales bacterium
TCATCGACCCGGACCTCTGGTACCTCACGGGCTACCGCGAGCCCGAGGCGGTGGCGGTCCTGGTCCCGTCGGGCGACGCGCCGTTCACGCTCTTCGTCCGGCCGCGCGACACCGACCGCGAGACGTGGACCGGCCCCCGTGGCGGGGTCGAGGCGGCGACGGAGCGGTTCGGCGCGGATACGGCCCACCCCATCGCCGAGTTGCGGGAGCGGCTGGCCGGGCTGCTCAAGGGCGTGGACCGGGTCCACTTCCGCCTGGGAACGGGCCGGACGGACGTGGAGCGGACCGTGCTCGACCTCGTCGCCGCCGGGCGCCAGGGCCGGCAGCGGACCGGGAAGGGGCCCGCCGAGCTCGCAGACCCCGGCCTGATCCTCGACGAGATGCGGCTGGTGAAGGAGCCGGAGGAGCTCGACGCCATCCGCGACGCCGTCGCCATCACCATCGCCGGGATCCGCCAGGGTCTCGCCGCCGCGCGCGATGGCGCCGGGGAATGGGAAGTGGAGGCCGCGACGGAGGGCACGTTCCGCCGCCTGGGCGCCGATGGCCCCGCCTTCGCCACCATCGCCGCATCCGGCCCCAACGCCTGCGTCCTCCACCATATCGCCAACGACCGCGTCATGCGCGACGGCGAGCTCCTCCTCCTGGACGCCGGCGCGCGCCACCGGATCTACGCGGGCGACATCACCCGCACCGCCCCGGTCGGCGGGCGCTGGGAGGGCGCCGCGCGGGACGTGCACGACATCGTCGTCGCCGCCAACCGCGCGGCCGTCGAGGCCGTCCGCCCCGGCGCCACCCTCGACGACATCCACCACGCCGCCCTCGGGATCCTCGTCCGGGGGATGCTGGACCTCGGCCTCCTCGGCGGCGACCCGGACGGGCTGATCGAGGAGGACGACGCCCTCAAGCGCTACTACCCCCACAAGACCAGCCACTGGCTCGGGCTCGACGTCCATGACGTCGGCACCTACGCCATCCGGGGCCGGCCACGACCGCTCGAGACCGGGATGGTCCTCACCATCGAGCCCGGCCTCTACGTCCCCGCCCACGACCAGGACGCCCCGCCAGAGCTCCGCGGCATCGGGGTCCGCGTCGAGGACAACGTCGCCGTCACGGCCGGGGAGGCGGAGGTGCTGAGCGCGCAGCTGCCGGTGGAGGGGCCGGAGGTCCAGGGGCTGGTCGGGTAGGAGGGAGACAGGAGGCGTCGTCTTCTCCGCCTTCGCGGGGCCTCTCCTCCAGGGGAGGGAAGGACCTGACTGGGGAGGGGCGGCAGGCGCGCCCGGAAGCTGGCTCGGCGAGCACCTCCTGCCGCCCGGCTCGCAGGCCCGTGAAACTTCCGCCCCGCACCCGCGTATTGCCCCTTGACGCCCGACTGAACACCGTTTAGAGTCCGGCGCCTGAACACTGTTCAGGTGCCGGCCGCGGCCGGTGGGAGGACCCCCTGATCGTGCAGTGGTGCAATGGACACGGCGGAGCGGAAAGAGCAGCGGGAAGACCTGCGGGAGCGGATCGTGGAGGCGGCGCGGGACATCGTGGGAGAGCACGGTCTCGACGCGCTGTCGATGCGGGCGCTGGCGGTGCGGATCGGGTACTCGCCGGCGACGATCTACCTGCACTTCAAGGACAAGGACGAGATCCTCCGGGGCGTGATGGAGGAGGGGTTCAAGCGGCTGCGGATGACCATGGAGCGGGAGCTGTCGACGCTGCCGTCCACCGCCGCGGGGCTGGAGCGGTACGCGATGACGGGGCGGGCGTACGCGAAGTTCGCGCTGGAGAACACGGGCTACTTCCGGGCGATGTTCAAGATGCCGCGTGTGGCGCACATGGGGGGCTGCCCGCAGCCGGCGGTGGATGGGATCTGTTCGCCGGAGGGCGGTCCGGAGCACGGGGTCGGGCTGGTCCAGGAGGCGATCGAATCGGGGGCGATGTGCGCGCCGGACGCGGGTCGTGCGGCGCTGATCGGGTGGGCGGTGATGCACGGGCTGACATCGCTGTACCTGAGCGGCCACCTGACCGATCACGCCGGGAGCCACGAGGAGTTCATGGAGCTGGTGGAGAGCGCGATCGACGCATTGCGGACGGGGTGGGCGCCCCGGACGGAGTTGTCATGAAGGCGGGCCCTTCGGACGGATCGGATGGTGGCATGAGGCGGATGGCGAGGGTTTCCCGGACCTGGTTCCCGGGTGTCGGGCGCGGCGCGATCGCGGGGCTCCTGCTGGCGCTGGCGGCTCCGGCGTGGCTCCCGGCGCAGCAGACGACGTCGGCCGAGCCGGCGCGTGTGCTGACGCTGCGGGAGGCGATCGGCACGGCGCTGGAGGGGAACGCGACGCTGGAAAACGCGCGCTGGGGTCTGGAAGCCGCGCAGGCGCAGGCGCGGGAGGCGTGGGGGAGCATCTTCCCGGCGGCCAACCTGAACGCCACGTACACGCGCAACCTGGACATCCCGACGTCGTTCCTGCCGGCGATCATCTTCGACCCGGGCGCGGACCCGGATGACCTGATCGGGGTGCAGTTCGGCTCGGAGAACGCGTGGTTCGCGCAACTGCGGGCGGACCAGCCGCTGTTCAACGCGGCGGCGTTCCTGGGCGTGGGCGCGGCGGGTCGGTTCGAAGCGCTGCAGCAGGAGGTGGTGCGGGGGCAGGCGCAGCAGGTCGCCACGGAGACGCGGCTGCGGTACTACGACGTCCTGCTGGCGCAGGAGCAGCTGCGGCTGACGCGGAACAGCGTGGCGCGGGTGGAGCAGGTGCTGGGGGAGACCCGGAGCCTGAACCGGGCCGGTCTCGCATCAGAATACGACGTGCTCAGGCTGGAGGTGGAGCTGGCCAACCTCGAGCCGAACCAGGCGCGCGCGGACAACGCGTTCGACGCGACGCGCCGGTCGCTGGCGGTAGCCATGGGCGTGCCCGGACTGGAGGAGGTGGAGCTCGCGGGGTCGCTGCTGACCATCGAGCTGCCCGCGCGGCCGGGCGGGCCGGTGACGGTGGCCGGCGGCGCCGGGGCGGCCGGCGGCGCGGCGCTGATGCTGGACCGTGGCGTCGTGGCCGAAGCGCTCCCCGCGGCGGAGGCGATCGCGGTGGCGGAGCGGAACCGGTCGGACCTGCGGCAGCTCGCGCTGATGCGGGAGCTGCGGCGTACGGAGCGGAAGGTCGAGCTCTCGCAATACCTGCCCCGGGTCTCGCTGTTCGGGACGTGGACGGCGCAGGGGCAGGGCGAGGACATGACGTTCTTCGGCGCGCACCACTTCAACGCGAGGGCGGTGGGCGTCGAGGTGAGCGTGCCGCTGTTCAACGGGCTGCAGCGGCCGGCGCGCGTGAGCCGCCTGGGCGCGGTGGTGGAGCAGGTGGAGGCGCAGCTGGACCTGGCCCGGGACCAGGCCAGGAACGAAGTGGAGACGCTGCTGGAGCAGGCGCGGGAGGCGTACGCGCGGGCCGCCGCGCAGCGGCAGGCGGTGAGCCAGGCGACGCGCGGGTTCGACATCGCGCGGGCGGAGTTCACGGCCGGGGTGGGCAGCCGGCTGCAGCTGACGGACGCGGAGCTGGCGCTGCGGCAGAGCGAGTTCAACTACGCCCAGGCGGTATACGACTACCTCACCGCGCAGGCGCGGCTGGACGCGGCGGTCGGTGTGGTTCCGATGGTGGACGCGGGCGACGTCGTCGCCACACAGGGATAGAGGGGAACGATGAGAACGAGACGACTGGCGATCGTGACAGTGGCGGGGCTCGCGGCGGCGTGCGGGCAGGCCGGTGGCGCGCAGGTGGACGGCGATTCCACGCAGGCACGGCTGCGGACGATCAACGTGGAAGTGGTGGAGGTCACCCCCGAGGCGTTCACCGACTACGTGCGCGTGGTGGGGACGGTGGAGGCGGAGCGGGACGTGACGGTGTCCGCCGAGGAGACGGGCGTGGTCGAGGCGGTCCTCGCCCGGAAGGGGGAGCGGGTGCGGCCGGGACAGCCGCTGCTGCGGCTGGACGCGGGCGTGCTGCGGGCGCAGCTCGCGCAGGCGGCCGCCCAGGCGGCGCTGGCGGATGAGACCTGGGCGCGGCAGAAGCGGCTGTGGGAGGAGGAGAAGGTGGGGACCGAGATGAGCTACCTCCAGGCCCGCTACAACGCCGAGACCGCCCGTGCCCAGGCGCGGGTGCTGGCGGAGCGGCTCCAGCGGACGACGGTCCGGGCCCCGATCGGCGGGATCCTCGACGACCGGATGGTGGACGTGGGGAACATGGTGGTCCCGGGGACGCCGGTGGCCCGGGTCCTCGACCTGGACACCATCAAGGTGGTGGGCGGCGTGCCGGAGCGGTACGCGGCGGACATCGCCCGCGGCGCCCGGGTGGGCGTAATCGTGGACGCGCTGGGCGGCCGCGAGTTCGTGGGCCAGGTGGACTTCGTGGGCTCGGCGGTGGCCGGGGACAACCGCACGTTCGCCATCGAGGTGGAGGTGGCGAACCCGGGGATGGGGATCAAGCCCGGGATGTCGGCCAACGTGCAGATCTTCCGGATCGGCCTGGAGGACGCGCTGGTGGTGCCGCGGCACGCGGTGATCCGGCGCGAGGAGGGCTACGTGGTCTACGTGGCGAAGCGGACGGCGGACGGGTGGCGCGCCGAGGCCCGGGGCGTGTTGCCGGGGCTGACGCGAGGCGAGCGGGTGGTGATCACGGCGGGGCTGGAGCCGGGGGACCGCGTGGTGGTGGTGGGGCAGCAGCGGTTGGCGCACGGGGACGCGCTGATCGTGACGAACGAGGCCGAGCTGGGAGGGGCGGCCGTGCGGCCTGACACGGCGGCGGCGGCCGGGGAAGAGAGCGAGCGATGACGGACGGGGAGTTCCGGGACCACGGCCACGCGCCGGTCCGGGAGGGCCATCACGAGGGCGAGTATCGCGAGTTCCGGCTGACGAACTTCGCGCTGAACCAGCGCATCAGCGTCCTGATGCTGCTGCTCCTCACGGCGATCATGGGCGTGAGCGCCTACGTCAGCATCCCCAAGGAGTCCTCGCCGGAGATCACGATCCCGATCATCGCGGTGAGCGTGATCTACCCCGGCGTCGCGCCGCGGGACATGGAGACGCTGGTGGCGCGTCCCATCGAGGAGGAGCTGAACACGATCGCCGACATCAAGGAGCTGACCTCCACGTCGGTGGAGGGCTACTCGAACATCGTGGCCGAGTTCGAGAACGGCTACGACATGGACGAGGCGCTGAACAAGGTCCGGGAGAAGGTGGACCTGGCGAAGCCGAAGCTCCCGGCGGACGCCGAGGAGCCGTCGGTGATGGAGTTCAACCTGTCCGAGTTCCCCATCATGAACGTCAACATCTCCGGCCCGTACGGGCTGGAGCGGCTGAAGGACGTGGCGGAGGACGTCCAGGACGCGCTGGAGGGGATCCCGGCGGTGCTCCAGGTGAACCTGTCGGGCGGGCTGGACCGCGAGGTGAAGGTGGAGGTGGACCTCGCGGCGCTCAAGTATTACGGCGTCACCTTCACGGACGTGGTGGACGCGATCCGGGAGGAGAACGTCAACATCCCCGGCGGCGTGGTGGACGTCGGGAACCAGGAGTACACGCTGCGCGTGGCCGGCGAGTTCGTGGAGACCGCGCCGCTGGAGGACGTGGTGGTGGTGGTGCGGAACGGGCGGCCGATCTACGTCCGGGACCTGGGCACCATCGACTTCGCGTACAAGGAGCGGGAGACGTACGCGCGGCTGGACGGCACGCCGGTGATCACGCTGGGGATCGTGAAGCGGTCGGGCGAGAACATCATCGAGACGGCCGAGGCGGTGAAGGCGACGATCGCGCGGATGGAGGCCGCGTTCCCCGAGGGGACCGTGGCGAAGATCACGGGCGACCAGTCGGAGGACATCCACGGGATGGTCAGCTCGCTGGAGAACAACATCATCAGCGGGCTCCTGCTGGTCCTGGCGGTGCTGATGTTCTTCCTGGGCGTGCGGAACGCGGCCTTCGTCGCCATCTCCATCCCGACGTCCATGCTGCTGTCGTTCATCGTCATGAACGGGCTCGGGATCAGCATGAACATGGTGGTCCTGTTCTCCCTCATCCTCGCCCTGGGGATGCTCGTGGACAACGCCATCGTCGTGGTGGAGAACATCTACCGCTACATCGAGGAAGGCCACGACAACTGGACGGCGGCGCGCCGGGCGACGGGCGAGATCGCGGTCCCCGTGGTGGCCTCCACGCTGACGACGCTGGCCGCCTTCGGGCCGCTCCTCTTCTGGCCGGGGATCGCCGGCGAGTTCATGAGCTACCTCCCCCTCACGCTGATCATCACGCTGAGCAGCTCGCTCTTCGTGGCGCTCGTCATCGTGCCGGTGCTGTGCGCCATGTTCATGAAGCTGGATGGCGAGAAGAGCCCGCCGCTGACACCCGCGGGCCGATGGACGCTGATCGGCATTGCCGGGGCGGTCGCGCTCGTCGTGGCCGCGGCGAACCCGCTGACCGCGCTCCTCCTGGTGGCCACGGGCGCGGCCGTGTACCTGCTCCACCACCACGTGATGGTGAAGATCGCGCGGTGGTTCCAGGAGGCGTTCCTCCCCCGGGGCATACGAGCGTACGAGAAGCGGCTCCGCTGGGCGCTGAACCACCGGCTGGTCGTGCTGGCGGGCGCGGGCGCGACGTTCGTGCTCACGGCCTTGTTGTTCGGGCTGTTCAACAGCGGCGTCGAGTACTTCCCGGAGTCCATCCCGCCGGCCATGGTGATGGCGCAGATCGACGTGCCGAGCGGGACGCGGCCGGAGTTCCTCAACGGCCTGGCGGAGCGGGTCGAGGGCCAGCTCCGGGAGCTGGAGGGCTTCGAGGACGTGGAGTCGGTGGTGACCACGGTGGGCTCCAGCGGCCAGGGCGTGGGCGCCATGTTCAGCGGGGGCGGCGATGCGAACGTCACGCTCCAGTTCGTCGACTTCGAGGACCGCAAGCACGACGCGTTCGTGACGCTGGCCCGGATGCAGGAGACGGTGGGCACGGGGATCGCGGGCGCGGAGATCACCATGGCGAACCAGCAGGGTGGTCCGCCGACCGGCGCGCCCGTGAGCATCGAGATCGTGGGGGAGGACCCGGCCACGCTCAAGCGGCTGGCCGACCGGGCCGTGGGGCTCCTTCAGGCCGCGCCGGTGGGCGCGCGGCTGGAGGGTCTCGAGAGCGACATGGACGACGCCCGGCAGGAGCTGGTGATCACGGTGGACCGGGAGCGCGCGGCGCTGTACGGTCTCTCCACGTTCGAGGTGGGTAACACGATCCGGGGCGCCATCCAGGGGACGGAGGCGGCCAAGTTCCGGCAGGGCGAGGAGGAGTTCGACATCGTCGTCCGGCTGGCGGAGCGGTGGCGGCAGGACCTCGATGCGCTGGACGACCTGACGGTCCTGGCGGAGGGGGTTCAGGTACCCCTGCTGTCGGTGGCCGACTGGCGGATCCAGGAGGGCGCCGGGAGCGTGAAGCGGAAGGACCTGGATCGCGTGGTCACGGTCACGAGCGACGTGGTGGCCGGCGCGAACAGCAACGCGGTGCTGGGCGAGGTGCAGCGCACGCTGGCGGAGTCGGGGTTCGTGCGGGACCTCCCGCCGGGTTACGCGCTGCGGTACACGGGCGAGCAGGAGGAGCAGCAGGAGGCCATGCGCTTCCTGGGCCGGGCGTTCCTGGTGGCGCTGTTCCTGATCGCGTTCATCCTCATCAGCCAGTTCAACTCGGTGATCAAGCCGGTGATCATCATCTCGTCCGTGGTGATGTCCACCGTGGGCGTCCTCATCGGGCTCATGATCTTCCGGATGCCGTTCGGCGTGATCATGACCGGCGTGGGGATCATCTCGCTGGCGGGCGTCGTCGTGAACAACGCCATCGTGCTGATCGACTACATCGACATCCTGCGGGAACGGGACGGGCTGAACCGCCGGGAAGCGCTCGTGCAGGGCGGGAAGACCCGCTTCCGGCCGGTGGTACTCACGGCGATCACGACCGTGCTCGGGCTCGTGCCGCTGGCCATCGGGTTGAACTTCGACTTCTTCGGGCTGTTCACGAGCCTCAGCCCGAACCTGTACTGGGGCGGGGAGCAGGCCGCGTGGTGGGGCCCCATGGCCATCGCGGTGATCGCGGGGCTCTCCTTCGCCACGGTGCTCACGCTGGTCCTGGTCCCGGTCATGTACTCGCTCGTGGACGATGTCGGAGAGTTCTTCCGGCGCCACTACACGCGGGGCCCCGGGGCGCCGGTCGAGGCCGGCGGCGACGACGGACGGCATGCGGCGGCGAGGGAGGACGCCCGGGAGAGGGTCGCGGTAGGGGTTTAGGCCCCCTGACGCCCTGACGCCTCCGTTGACGCCTGGCGCTGGCGGGGCTACCGTTGGGAGCAGGATAACGACCGCGGACGCATTTGCAGGCCGCTTGGCACCGCGGGACGGGTCGGTCAGCCCGTCGAAACAAAGGTCTAAAGTGCCGGGACAATGCGACCGCTGGTCTCAAGACGCCCCGTCACTTTCGTGAGCGGGGCGTTTGGGCGTGTGGGGTGTCCGGGTGTCCGGCTCGTGGAAGAGAGGGAGCTTTGGGGGAAACGGGTTATCTGGGGGCGCTGAAGGGGCGGGTCCTCGTCTTTGACGGGGC
>DATKBW010000237.1:0-4449 GCA_035513575.1 Longimicrobiales bacterium
CGTCCGCGGGGCGGCCCGCATCGCGTTGGCCGCCGGCATCTCTCCACTGGTCATCGGACTCACGGTCGTGGCCTTCGGCACGAGCGCGCCGGAGCTGGCCGTCACCACATCAGCCGTGCTCGGCGGCGAGCCCGATCTCGCGCTGGGAAACGTGGTGGGCAGCAACATCTTCAACGTGCTGTTCATCCTCGGCGCGTCCGCGCTCGTCGCACCCCTCGCCGTCTCGCGCCGACTCGTGCGGCTCGAGGTCCCGCTCCTCACCATCACCGCGGCGCTCGTCCTGCTCCTCGCGCTCGACGGGATCGTCTCCCGACTGGAGGGCGCGCTCCTCTTCGCCGGCGCCCTCGCCTACACCGGGGTGCTGCTTCGACAGAGTCGCCGCGCCGGCAGGGCCGCGAACGACGATACGGGCGACGTCGTGGCGAATGTGCACGCCGGCCGGGGCGGGCTCCTCCTGAACCTCCTCCTCGTGCTCGGCGGCCTGGCGCTCCTCGTGATCGGATCCCGGTGGCTCGTGACCGGCGCGCGGTCGTTCGCTCTCGCGCTCGGCGTCTCCGAGCTCGTCATCGGCCTCACTATCGTCGCCGCCGGCACATCTCTCCCTGAGCTCGCCACCTCCGTCGTGGCCACGCTGCGGGGTCAGCGCGACATCGCCGTCGGCAACGTCGTCGGCAGCAACCTTTTCAACGTACTCCTCATCCTGGGGATCGCCGCCCTGGTCTCCCCCGGAGGTGTCCCCGCCGCCCCCGCGGCCGTCCGCTTCGACATCCCGGTCATGGTCGGCGTGTCCATCGCGTGCCTCCCCATCTTCTTTTCCGGGCACCGCATCGCCCGCTGGGAAGGGGCACTGTTCCTCGCGTATTACCTGGCATACACCGGCTCCATCGTCCTCGCCGCCACCCGGCACGAAGCGCTCGACGCATACCGCACCGCCATGCTCTTCTTCGTCCTCCCGCTGACGGCGATCACCCTCGGCGTGATCGCGTTCCGGGAACGCGGCGCGACGACGCCCGGGGAGTAGCCCAACCCTTGCCCGGCACCGCCGGGGCAACCAAACTGGTCGCTGAGTTGTCGAACGTCTAGGCAACAGGGACGGAGGACGACGTGTCGCGCAAGAAGACCGATCTGCTCCAGGGCAGCCTGGACATGCTGATCCTGAAGACGCTGTCGGTGGAGGGCCTTCACGGGTGGGGGATCTCGAAGCGGATCCGGGACTGGTCGAGCGGCGTGCTGGAAGTAAACCAGGGATCGCTGTACCCGGCGCTGTACCGGCTGGAGCGGCGTCGGCTGATCGTGTCGGAGTGGGGAGTGAGCGAGCACGGGCGTCGAGCGAGGCTGTACAGGCTCACGGCGGCGGGGCGATCGCGTCTGGAGGCGGAGCGTGCGGGATGGCGTCGGTTTTCGGGGGCGGTCGAGGCGATCCTTTCAACGGGCTGACCCGTGGGCGCCGGACCCGGGAACGCGCAACGGATGGGGGCTCACATGCTGAAGCGGTGGCTGGGTCGTGGTAATGACGAGCGGTCCATGGACGAGGAGATGCGGTTCCATCTGGATATGGAAGAGCGCGATCTCAGGTCACGGGGGCACTCGCCGGCCGAAGCCCGTCGTCTGGCCCGGGTCCGCTTCGGCGGTGTCGAGCGGTACAAGGAGGAGGGCCGGGAGGCCCGAGGGCGGGTGGTGGGTGACGCCTTCCGGGACGTCCGGCACGCGATCCGAACGGCGGGTCGGAACCGATCATTCACGATAGCGGTGGTGGCGACGCTGGCGATCGGGATCGGTGCTACGACGGCCGTGTGGTCCCTGGTGGACGCGGTGATGCTCCGGCCGCTGCCCTACCCGTCTCCGGACCGGCTGGTCGGGATCGATGTATCGTGGGAGGGTGAGCCGGACGGGGCCCTGTCCCCTGCGGAGTACCTGGACTACCGCCGTGGGGGCGACGCGGTTTTCTCGGCGGTGGGCGCGTACGTGCAGGGGTCGGCCACCGTGGCAGGCGGCGCGGGGACGGGGGCGCAGCGCGTAGACGCCGGTTTCGTCGCGGCGGAGCTCTTCCGGGTGCTGGGGACGGAGCCGCTGGTCGGTCGTCCGTTCACGGTGGAGGAAGAGTTGACGGGCGAGACGCCGGTCGTGCTATCGGAGGGATACTGGCGGGGAGAGCACGGCGCCGACCCGGGCATCCTCGGCACGGTCGTTACGCTCTCGGGCACGCCGCACACGGTGGTCGGGGTGATGCCCGCGTCGTTCCGGCTGCCGGAGAACATCGGGGAAGGCACACACCCGGCGCTCTACCTCCCGCTCCGGATTCACCCCGACACCACGTACGAGCGAGGGAGCCATTTTCTGCAGGCAGCCGGCCGTCTCCGGGAAGGGGTGACGGTCGCGCGGGCGGCCGGGGCGGTAGAGGGGATCACCACCCGTTTCAGCGCCGATTTCCCTGACGATTACGAGCCGGAGATGGGCTTTGGCGCCACCGCGGTCCCGCTCCAGGCCGCGGTGGTGGGAGACGTGCGTCCAGCGGTGATCGTGGCATTGGGCGCGGTCGTGCTGGTCCTGCTCGTGGGCGCGGCCAACGTGGCCGCGCTGCTGCTGGCGCGGGGCGAGGCGCGACGGGGCGAGATCGCGCTGCGGGCCACGCTGGGCGCGCGTCGGCCCCGGCTGATCCGACAGCTCGTGGCCGAGACGCTCGTACTCGGAATCCTGGGCGGGGTCCTGGGGGTCGTGCTGGCGTGGCTGGCGATCCGGGGACTGGTGGCGCTGAACCCGCCGGGGATCCCACGTCTCGAGGACGTGGCGGTGAACGCCCGCGTTCTCTGGTTCGCGGGCGGGCTGTCGGTCCTGTGCGGCCTCGTGTTCGGTCTGGTCCCGGCGTTCCGGATGGCCCCCGACGGAACTGCGGCGGCGCTACGGGAGGCCGGGTCCCGGACGACGGGCGGTGGACGCCGGCTCCGGCAGGCGCTGGTGGTCGGTGAGGTCGCTCTCGCGCTCGCGCTGGTCACGGGCGCCGGCCTGCTGGGGCGGAGCATGGCCGCCCTGCTCGCGGTGGACCCCGGCATCCACCTCGACGACGTCCTGGCGACCGCTTTCACGGTCCCCTCCGCCACGCACCCGGACGACGCTTCGGTCCGCGATTTCATCGCCGCCGCGACCGCCCGGGTGGCTGCCCTTCCCGAAGCGGAGGTCGCCGGGGCGGTCACCAACCTCCCGCTGGCCGACGGGATCGGCGACCTGGGGGTGGAGATCCCGGGTCGAGTGCTGCCGGGGGACGGCAACCTCAACGTGGACTGGCAGGCGGTCACGCCCGGCTACGACCGGGCCATCGGGCTGCGGCTCGTCGCCGGCCGCTGGGTGGACGAAACCGATCGTTCGGACGGGAGCGGCGCGGTGGTGATCAACCGCACGTTCGCCGAGCGGTGGTGGCCGGAGGGGAACGCGCTGGGCGCCACAATCCGGCTCACGGCGGACGCGGCGCCGGCCGAGGCACGCGTGATCGGGATCGTGGAGGAGGTGAAGCACGAGGGCCCCGGATCGCCGGCTTCCCTACAGATGTATCTTCCCCATCGGCAGTTCGGTTTCTGGTACGGTCAGGGTCCCGCCCGGCGGATGATGATGGTCGTACGGACCCGTGCGGGCGCGACGACCGCCCCCTCGTCCGTGCGTCGAGCCTTCGCCGAGCTGGACCCCGGCATCGGGCTCGGTCCGTTCATCACCCTCGAAGCAGCCTACCGCGACGTGCTGTCCCGTCCGCGTCTCCTCGCGGCGCTCATGAGCTCGTTCGCGGCGATCGCGCTGATCCTCGCCACGATCGGCGTCTACGGAGTCATCGCGTACGACGTCGGCCGCCGCCAGCGCGAGTTCGGCATCCGCGTGGCACTCGGCGCGCGATCGAGCCGCGTGGCCGGCGACGTGGTCCGGCAGGGCGCGACGCTGGCCGGGGCCGGAATCGCCCTCGGGTCGCTGGGCGCGCTGCTGCTATCCGGGGGGCTCCGATCGCTACTCTTCGGCGTCTCGGCGACGGACCAGGTGGTCCTGGCCGGGGGCGCCGCGATCCTGATGGCCGCGGCGCTCCTCGCCAGCTGGATCCCCGCCCGCCGAGCTGCCCGGATGGATCCCGCGCGGGCGCTTCGCACGGAGTAGGTGCAGCGTCGCCGACCGCGGCGCATGGAACACAGCCGCCGTGGCGGGGGGTTACATTCAGCGACGCTTTCATTCCCCTGATCGGAGCGGCCAGCATGCGAACCAGGTCCCGACCTCTCACGCCCCCCCGGCTCCGTATGGTCCTCGCGCTGCTGGTCGCAGCGCCCTCAGCCTCAGCGGCCGCGCAGGACGAGGGGATCGCGGTGGGCGCGGTGGTCGAGCCGTTCGTGATCGAGGACCTGGCCGGCTCGGCCGTTGACCTGGCGGAGGTGATCGGAAAGCAGGCGGCGGTCGTGCAGTTCTGGGCGACCTGGTGCC
>DATKBW010000238.1:0-38781 GCA_035513575.1 Longimicrobiales bacterium
CCTTCGTCCGTCACCTCCAGACGACGCGCCGCCAGCCCCTCCCCGGCCTCCGCCGCCAGCAGCGCCAGGTCCGACTCCGGCGGCTCTTCCCGCGCGAACAGCCGGTAGATCGCCTCCCGTAGCTCCACCGCCCGGCGGTGCACCGCCGCCGCCTCGGCCGGCGCCGCGGCCGCCGCCCTCCGCAGACGACGTCCCTCCGCCGCGTCCAGCACCCCCACCCGCTCGGCAATGGTCACCAGGTCGTCGTAGCTCCGCAGCCGCTCCCGCAGCGGGCCCTCCGTCCGCCCGCTCGCAGTGTTCACGAAGTCCAGGCACGGCGCCCCGCCGTCCAGGTCCATCGTCGCGACTGTCGTCTGCTCCTCCGACGTCTCCATAACCACCAAAGCACTATTGACAGGTTAGTAGGCCACGTGCTACTGTGCCCCATGTGTTAACCACCAAAATCGCGTTTGGCGGTACTCTCGTCAAGGAGGAACGTATGCGGAAGGTCGCGGCGGTGGCAGGGCGCTGGCTCGAGGCGTGGGTTCGGTCGGTGGCGAAAAGCGGCGCGTGGAGGTCCGCCCGTTGAGCGCGCGGGAGCGGATGCTGCTGGTGGCGGCGTTCGGCGCCGTCTGGTTGATCTGGGGCTCCACGTACCTGGCCATCGCCTGGGCCGTGGAGTCCATCCCGCCCGTCCTCATGATCGGCGCGCGCTGCGTGCTGGCGGGCGGGGTGCTGCACGGCTGGTCGCGGCTGCGGGGCGGCGTCCGGCCGTCGCCGGCGGACTGGCGGGCGGCCGCGGTGGCGGGAGTGCTCCTGTTCGTGACGGGTCAGGCGGTGCTGGCGTGGGCGGAGACGCGGATCCCGTCGGGCGCGGCATCGCTGCTGGTCGCGACGGAGCCCTTGTTCATTGCGCTGCTGCCCTGGCGCAGCGGGGGCGTTGCGGCTGCGCGCGGGGCCTTCGGAGCTGGCGTCGCGAGGGGCGGACCCGACGGGCTGGGCACGATCCTCGTGGGCTTCGCCGGGGTCGGAGTGCTGGTGCTACCAGGTGTCGGCGGGGGCATCGACCCCGTCGCGGGAGCGGCGGTGGTGCTGGCGGCACTGTCCTGGTCCGTGGGCGTGTTCCGTGCGGGCACGCGGCCGGGTATACGGGCGGGGCAGATGGCGGGGATGCAGCTGCTGGTCGCCGGCGGGATCCTGCTGGGGCTTGCGGCGCTGATCGGCGAACCCGGTGCGCTTGCCGCTACGGGTCCGTCGCTGCGGTCGGTGGGGGCCTTTCTCTACCTGGTGGTCCTCGGCTCGATCGTGGCGTTCGGCGCGTACGTGTGGCTCCTCGATCGGGTGGGGCCGTCCCGCCTCTCGACGCATGCGTACGTGAACCCCCTGGTGGCGGTGGTCCTCGGGACCTTGCTGAACGGTGAGCCGATGGGGACGGGTCTGCTTCTGGCCACGGCGCTGATCCTCGGATCCGTGGCGCTCCTGCTGCGCCGTCCTCTGCCGGCGCCCGCCGCGGAGCGGCCCGGCGCGGGCGGCGAGAGCGGCCGACGGATCGGTGCCCGGCGGGGCCGTCGCCAGGTCGGCGCGTGGGGGCGGAGGCGGGCGCGCCACCCGCTCCCGCCTCCGGCCGCGCCGCCGGTCACGCCGTGAACGCCCGGCTCAGCCGGACTCTCGCCGCCACCAGCCCCGTCGCCGCGATGGCGAGGAGCCACAGGTAGCTCGGCCACAGCTCGGCGACGCCGTAGCCCTTGAGGAAGACGGGTCGGACGATCTCCAGGAAATGGCGGATCGGATTCGCCAGGGACAGCCACTGGAAGGCTGGTGGCATGGTGAAGATGGGGAACATGAACCCGCTGATGATGATGGCCGGCAGGAGGAACAGGAACATCACCATGAGCGCTTCCTGCTGCGTCCGGGCGACGGTGGAGACGATGAGGCCGAAGGCGAGCCCGGCGAGGATGTAGATGAGGGCGGCGAGGAGGAGCGCCAGGGCGCTGCCCCGGAAAGGGATCCCGAACCACAGGATCGCGACCGCGGTGATGAGGGTGAGCTGGACGAGCGCGATCAGGGCCACCGGCAGCGTCTTGCCGAGGATGAGCTCCCCGGGGCTGAGCGGCGTGACCATGAGCTGCTCCAGCGTGCCGATCTCCCGTTCCCGCACCACGGTCATGGCGGTGAGGAGCAGGCTCATGAGCATCAGGATCACGCCCATGACCGCCGGGACGTTGTAGACCCGGCTGGCCAGGTCCGGGTTGAACCACGCGCGGATGCGGAGGTCCACCCCCGCCGGCCTGGCGCCGGGGCTCTCCGCCAGGCGCTCCTCGGACAGGCGTCTGAGGATCCGGGCGGCGTTCCCCTGGACCACCGTTGCGGTGTTCGAGTTCGTGCCGTCCACGAGCACCTGCACGGGGGCCGGCCGCCCGGCCTTCAGGTCCGTCGCGTACGCGGGCGGGATCTGGATCCCGATGATGGCGCTGCCCCGGTCCAGCGCCCGCAGGAGGTCCTCCGGGCGCCGGGAACGGCCGGTGACCCGGAAGTACCCGGACGCCGTCAGCACGTCCACCACCCGCCGGGACTCGGCCGTCCCTGAGTGGTCCACCACGAACAGCGGCGTGTCGCGGATGTCCGTGTTCACCGCGTAGCCGAAGACCACCAGCTGGATCACGGGGGCCACGAAGATGATCCGCTTCATCCGCGGGTCGCGGAAGATCTGCCGGAGCTCCTTCCGGAGCATGCGCCCCACACGGAGCGGGCTCGGACCCTTCACGCGATCTCCTTCCGGAACACCCGGGTGGCCGCGAGCAGTCCCGCGGCCGCGAAGGTCACCATGAACAGCGCCTGCGGCCAGAGCGTCTCGGGACCCACGCCCTTGAGCATCACGCCGCGGGTCGCGGTGATGAAGTACCGGGCCGGGACCAGGTAGGTGATCCCCTTCAGCACCGTCGGCATGGAGCGGATCTCGAACAGGAACCCCGACAGCAGCATGGCCGGCAGCAGCGTCGCGATGATCGCCACCTGTGTCGCCACCAGCTGCGTCCGCGCCGCCGCCGAAATGAACACGCCGAGCCCCAGCGCGCCCACGAGGAACAGCACCGTCTGTCCGAAGAAGACGACGACGCTGCCACGGAACGGCACGCCGAAGACCAGCACACCCGCCAGCGCCGTCACCGCCACGTCCACGATGCCGATGATCACGTACGGCACCAGCTTCCCTACCACGATCTCCACCCGCGTCGCCGGCGTGGACGCCAGCTGCTCCATGGTCCCCCGCTCCCACTCCCGGGCGATGGTGAGGGCCGTGAGCATCGCCGCGATGGTCATCATGATCACGCCGATGAGCCCCGGCACGATCATGTTCCGGCTCTCCAGCGTCGGGTTGTACAGCGTCCGGATCCGGGCGTCGATGGGCGGCTCCACCGTCCGGCCCTGCAGCACCACCCGCCGGGAGTGGCCATCCACGATGGCGTCCGCGAACCCGTAGGCGATGGTCGCGCTGTTCGCGTCCGCGCCATCCAGCAGCAGCTGCACCGCCGCGCCCCGCCCTGCCGCCAGGTCTGCGGCGAACCCCGGGGGGATCACCAGGACCGACCCCGCATCTCCGGCGCCCACCGCGGCGTCCGCGTCGCGATAGGACGCGAGCCGGTCCACCACCGTGAAGTAGCCGCTGGCCTCGAACGCCTCCACCAGTGACCGGCTCGCCGCCGTCCGGTCCTGGTCCAGCACCGCCAGGTCCAGGTCCCGCACGTCCCAGCTGATGGCGTACCCGAACAGCAGCAGCATCAGGAGCGGCAGCGCGAACGCCAGGGCCATGCTCCGCGGATCCCGCCGCAGCTGGATCCACTCCTTGCGCGAGAGCGCCGCGAGTCGCGTCAGGCTCAGCCCCGTCATCCCACCACCGCTCCCCCCTCCCGCCGCACCAGCTCCACAAAGACATCCTCGAGCGTCACTTCGGAAGCGCCCCGTCCCCCGTCCCCGCTCCCCCCGGCTCCCGCGTCACCCGAGCCCCGGAGCGAGGCAGGGGACGCGAGGGACCCGCGCAGCCCGGACGGGCTGTCGAGGGCGATGAGCCTCCCCCGGTTCATCAGCGCCAGTCGGTGACAGTACTCCGCCTCCTCCATGTAATGCGTGCTCACCAGAACCGTGGTCCCCCGCTCCGCGAGGCCGTCGATCAGGTCCCAGAACCGGCGGCGCGCCAGCGGGTCCACGCCCGACGTGGGCTCGTCCAGGAAGAGCACGGGCGGCTGGTGCAGAACCGCGCACCCGAGGGCCAGCCGCTGCTTCCACCCGAGCGGCAGCTCGGCCGTGAGCCGGTTCGTCCGGTCGCCGAGTTCCGCCATCTCCAGGACCCAGTCCCGGCGCTCGCGGTAGCGCGGGCCGGTCACCCCGTACAGTCCCGCGAACAGCGCGATGTTCTCGTCCACCGTCAGGTCGGCGTACAGGGAGAACCTCTGGGACATGTACCCGATCGCCTCCCGCACCGCCCGACCTTCCGTCGCCACGTCGAGACCCGCCACCCGCGCCGTCCCGGCCGTGGGCGGGAGGAGCCCCGTGAGCATCCGGATCGTCGTCGTCTTGCCGGCCCCGTTCGGGCCCAGGAAGCCGAAGATCTCCCCGGTCCTCACCGCGAACGAGACGGCGTCCACGGCCGTGAAGTCGCCGAAACGGCGCGTCAGCTCCCGGACCTCGATGGCGTCAGACACGGACTTCCTCGCCCGCGACCCGCTCGATGAACACATCCTCCAGCGACGGCTCCACGCGCCGCGCCTCGCGCACCGCGATCCCCGCCCCCTCCAGCGCCGCCCGGAGCGCCTCCGGGACCACGTGCTCCGGGACCACCGCGTGCACGGTCTCGCCGAACAGGGACGCCCGCCGCACCTCGCCCATCCCCCGGAGAACGTCCCGCGCGCGCCGGGGGTGGTCCGCCCGGATGAGGATCACCCCGCCGTCCATCCCCGCCCGGAGCCCGGCCGGCGTGTCCAGCGCCAGGACGCGTCCCCGGTCGAGGAGCGCCACACGCCCGCACCGCTCCGCCTCGTCCATGTACGCCGTGGACAGCACCACGGTGACCCCCTCCGCGACCATCTCGGCGAGGATGAGCCAGAGGTCACGGCGAGAGATAGGGTCCACGCCGAAGGTCGGCTCGTCCAGCAGCAGGATCGCCGGGCGGTGGATCAGGGCGCAGGAAAGCGACAGCTTCTGCTTCATGCCCCCGGAGAGCTGCCCGGCAAGCCGCTCCTGGAAGGGCCCCAGCGCGGAAAACGCGAACAGCCGCTCCAGCCTCCGCGGTCGATCCGCCCTCGGCACGCGGTAGAGGTCGGCGTAGAATTCGAGGTTCTCCCGGACGGTCAGGTCCTCGTACAGCCCGAAGCGCTGCGCCATGTAGGCGATGTGCGGCCGCACCCGGTCCGGCTCCCGCGCCACCGACCGCCCGGCCACCAACGCGTCGCCCGCCGTCGGACGCAGGACGCCGGCGAGCATCCGCAGCGTCGTCGTCTTGCCGGCGCCGTCCGGTCCCACGAGGCCGAACAGCTCGCCGGGCTCCACCGTGAACGTCAGCCCCTCCACGGCCGTCAGGTCGCCGAACCGCCGCGCCAGCCCCTGGACCACGACGCTGCGCGTCGTCATCCCGCCGGCTCCGGCGCGCCGGCCGCCGGCTCGACCAGCCGGACATCGGCCGGCACGCCGGGCTTCAGCACCAGCTCCGGATCCCCGCTGATGGCGATGCGAACCGCGTACACCAGCTTCACCCGCTCCTCCCGGGTCTGCACGTTTCGCGGCGTGAACTCCGCCTCCCGCGCCACGTGGACGACGCGACCCTCGAAGCTCCGGTCCGGGTACGTGTCCGAGCGGATCGTCGCCGACTGACCGACCGACACCGCCCCGATCCGGTCCTCCGGGATGTAGATCCGCACCCACCGGTCGTCCGGGTCCATCAGCGTCACCACCGGCTGTCCCGGCTGCACCGTCTCGCCCGCCTCCCGGTGCCGGATCGTGACCCGCCCCGTGAAGGGGGCCCGGATGAGCGCCTGGTCCACCAGCGCCTCCGCCTGGCGGACCGCCGCCTCGGCCGCCGCCACGTTCGCCCGCTGCGCCGCCACCCGCTCCGGCCGGGGACCCGTCTCCAGCACCCCCAGCTGCTCCCGCGCCTGGTCCAGCGCCGCCTCCGCCACCGCGTACGCGGTCCCGGCCTTGTCCAGCGCCTCCCGGCTCACCGCGCCCCCCTCGAACAGCCGACGCGCCCGCTCCAGATCACGCGCCGCATCCTCCACACGCCGCTGCGCAGCCCGCAGCCCCGCCCGCCCCTGCGCGACCTCCTCGTTCCGGGCCCCGGCCTCCAGCTCCGCCAGCACCGCCCGCGCCGCCGCCGCCTGCGCGCGGGCCGCCGCCACCCGGGCCTCGAGGTCCGCCGCCTCCAGGCGCGCCAGCTCGGCCCCGCGGGTGGCCAGGTCGCCCTCCCGCACCGCCACGGACGCGATCCGGCCCGGGAGCTGGAAGCCCAGGTCCGATTCCGTCGCCTCCACGGTACCGGACGCCTCCAGCGTCGTCTCCCCCCGGTTCGAACCGAAGACGAGGAACGCCACCAGCGCCGCCACGGCCACCAGCATCGCCGCTACCCCGATTCGCCGCTTCATCGATCCCCCTCGCCCGTCAGCTCCAGAACCCACGCCACCGTCAGCGAGCCCGTCGCCTGCGCCAGCCTGACGCGCGCCTCCAGCACCGCGCTCCGGGCCTCCGCCAGCCCCGCCCGCACCTGCAGCAGCTCCGCCTCCGCCCGCAGATAGTCCGTCTGCACCCCCGCTCCCGCGTCCAGCGCCAGCGCCTCGATGCGCGCGACCTCCGCCGACTGCGCGGCAGCCGCCTCCAGCGCCTCCGTCCGCGCCCGGGCCGCCCGATACGCCGCCAGCGCCCGGTCCACCGCCTCTTCCACCTGCCGGGCAACCAGCGCCACATCGGCCTCGGCCACCCGCGCTTCCGCCTCGGCGCGGTCCACCGCCCGGCCGCGGGCGCCGCCCGTGAACGCGGCCCAGCTCACCTGCACCCCCGCGTTCCATTCCGGCCGGGGCGCCGTCTCCGCGCTGCCGAAGGCGCTGTAGCGTCCCGCCACTCCGATCCGCGGCAGGTACGCCGAGCGCGCCCCGTCCACCATGGCCCCGGCGGCGGCCGCCCGTCCGCGCGCGCGGCCGAGCTCGGGGTGCCGGGCCAGGGCGGTCTCCACCAGCGCGTCACGGGACCCCGGCGCCCCTCCCGCCGGTCCGGGCGGCGCCGCGTCCGGGAGCATCGCCTCGAGGCCGCCCGCGAGCCGCTCCATGCCCAGTCCCGTGACCCGCGCCAGGCGCCGGAACGCGACCTCGCGCTCCGCACCGACCGCCTCCAGGTCGGCTCGCGCGCGGCTCAGCGCCGCCTCCGCCCGGAGAACCGACACCCGCGGGATCCTCCCCGCCTCGAACAGGAGCGCCGCCCGGGACCGCTCGGCCTCCAGCGCCCGCACCAGCTCCCCGTGCGCGCGCGCCACTTCGTCCGCCGTGCTCGCGCCCAGATAGGACGACACCGCTTCCGCTATCACCCCATGCGACGCCGCCTCCACTCCCGATTCGGCACCGCTCGCCACTGCCCGCGCCCCGGCGATCCGCGCCCCACGCGCTCCCCCGTCGAACGCCGTCCATTCCGCCACCGCGTGGCCCTGCACCAGCGTGCGGTCGAACCGCGGCGGGGCGGCCGGGTCGAATCCGTGAAGCGGCGCCACCACCATCGGCTCCTCGTACCGGGTCCCCAACCCCTGCGTCCCCACCGTCGGCAGCCACGAAGCACGGGCTTCCCCCACCGCGGACTCCGCCGCATCCAGCCGCGCACGCGCCGCCTCGATCGTCGGATGCGTCGCCAGCGCCGAGCGCACGGCCAGCCCCAGCGTCACCTGCCCGCCCGCCTGCGCGCTCGCCGGCGCCGCCAGGCCGGACAGCAGCGCGGCCGTCACCGCGCCCGCTCGCGCCTTCCTCGTCATCTCTCCTCCTCTTCTGCCGACTGCGTCGGCTCCAGCCCGTGACGGATGAACGCCCGCGCGTGCTCCAGCAGCCGCGCCCTCGTCTCCGCGTCCCCCGGCTCCAGCCCCTCGAACACCCGCGTCGTCATCGTCAGGTGCAGCGGCTGCGACACCACGCTCACCGCCAGCAGCCGCGGGTCCCCGGCCCGGATCTCGCCCGCCGCCTGGCCCTCCCGGATCACCCCCGCCAGCGCGCCCAGCACTCCCTGCAGCAGCGCCAGCGCGGCCGCCGGCGGGCGACGCCCCGCCACCGTCTCCTGCAGCATCAGCTGCGGCAGCTCCGGCCGCTCCGCCAGGTAGTCCACGAACACCCCCAGCGCCTCCTCCAGACGACCCAGCGCGCTGCCGCCCCCGGCCGCCACACCGCCCAGCCGGGCCGCCAGCGGTCCGATGCACGCCACCAGCGCCTGCTCGTACAGCTCCCGCTTCCCGCCGAAGTGATAGGTCACCGCCCCCAGGTTCGCCCCTGCCTCCCGCGTGATCCGCCGGATCGACGTACCGTGGAAGCCGTGGTGGGCGAACAGGCGGATCGCCGTCTCGATGAGCCGGTTCTCCGTCGTCTCGCTCGTCGCGCTATAATTCATACGTTCGTATGATACCCGCGGACGGCAAGGCGCGCAAGGGGTCCTCCCGGATCCGGCTCACCCCGGCCTGAAACCACCCTGCCGCCCCCGCCGTAGGGACCGCACGAGCTCGATGGATCCTACCTGGAGGCCTCACATGATCGCGCGAGCGCCGGTCGGCTGCGCCCTGGCGGTTTTCCTGTCGTTCCCTGTCGCCGCGACCGCCCAGGCCGGCGTGGATCTGGCCCGTCTCTACGGGCGCGTGGCCACCGAGGATGGGCGGATGTACGAGGGCTTCCTGCGCTGGGGCACCAACGAGGCGGGGTGGTACGACATCCTGCATTCGAACAAGCGGATCCCGGAGCGGAACCGCCGGGACGCGGAGCGCCTGGGGTGGGAGCCGGGCGAGCGAAAGAACCGGATCGAGATTTTCGGGGTGGGGATCACGTTGCCGGGGGGGCGGGCGAGCATTTCGCGCTCGGCCCAGTCGGGGATCCGTTTCGGTCACCTGAGCAGCCTGGAGCGGCTGGGGAGCAGCCGCGCGCGTGTGGTGCTCAGGTCGGGGGAGGAGTTGGAGCTGCATGGCGGGGGGGACCTGGGCTCCTCGCTGGGGCGGATCAGTGTGGAGGATGCCCGGGGCGGCATTGTACAGCTGGCGTGGTCGGATCTCCGGGCGGTGGACTTCATGCCGACGCCCGCCCGCGCGTCGGCGATGGGCGAGCGTCTCTGGGGCACGCTGATCACGCGGGACGGGGACCGGTTCACGGGTTACGTGGCCTGGGACATCGATGAGGCGCTGACGACCGATGTCCTCGACGGCGAGGCGGAGGGGCGCGACCGGAAGATTCCCTTTTCGGACATCCGCGTCATCGCCCGGAACAGCTCCCGCAGCGCCCGCGTCCTGCTGGAGAGCGGGGAGGACGTGGTCCTGTCGGGGACGAACGACGTGAACGACAGCAACCGCGACATCCTCGTCGCGGACCCCGCGCTCGGGGAGGTCCGGGTGGCGTGGGAGGAGCTGGACCGCGTCGAGTTCTCGCGGCCGCCGGGCGGCGCGGGGCTCCCGGCCTTCGACGGGGGCCGCCGCCTCCGGGGCACGGTGGAAACGGTCCGCGGCGAGCGCCACGCAGGGCTGATCCGCTGGGACAACGACGAGGAGTACACCTGGGAGATCCTGGATGGGGAGCTCCGGCGCGGGATCGACCTGGACATCGAGTTCGGCGCCATCGCCTCGATCGAGCGACAGGGGTTCCGCACATCGGTGGTGACGCTGCGCGACGGCCGGCGCTTCGAGCTGGGGAACTCCAATGACGTGGACGAGAACAACAAGGGCGTCTACGTCGAGCGGGCGGATAGCGGGCTCGTGCTCGTGCCCTGGGACAGCTTCCGCCGCGTCAGCTTCGACGGGTGATCGCGCCCGCCGCTTCGAAGTTGTCGCAGTGAAGTTGTCGCAGTGAAGTGGTTGTGCGGGAACGACATCGCCATTAGCTTTCTGCCGTCGCCGGAACGGCGGCTGGGCCAACGGCCGAATGCCCAAGGTGGCGCGGCTCGCGGACCGCGGGATGGATCCCGCTGGTGCCAACGCCCGATGTCAAACCGAAAAAGGAGGTGATCCTTGTCTAGTTCCAGTACTGTCAGCGACCTGACACGGGCAAGCGATCGCCTGATCGGCGACTAGCCGAACAAGGTGATGGAGTAGCTGTCCGAAGGCTGGCGTGTGCCGATCGCGGCATCGCGTCGGGATCGCGACAGACCCTCTGCGGCGCCGTCGGAGCAACCGACGGCGCCGTTTTTTTGGGGGACCTGGAGGGGGGACCCTCCCCCTTCGTACCTCCCGCTTCGCTTCACCCTCCCGCGGTAGACTCGCCTTGGCCTTCTTCTTCGCTCTTCTCCCTCCCCCCTCGGTGTTTCTGTCTCAGACCCCCTCGATCACCCTCCGCATCCTCGCCCTCACATCCTCCGCGAGCGGCCGGAGGTCCGGGTTCTCCGCGACCCCGAGCTGAACCACGGGGTCCAGCGCCTCCACCACCGTGCGGCCGTCCGGGAGCGCCCGGACCACGACGTTGCAGGGGAGGAGCAGCCCGATGTCGGGCTCGGCCGTGAGGGCCCTGTGGGCGAGCGGCGGGTTGCAGGCGCCGAGGATCTCGTACTGCGGGAAGTCCACGTCCAGCTTCTGCTTGAGGGTGGCCGAGACGTCGATCTCGGTCAGGATCCCGAACCCTTCCGCCTGCAGCGCGTCTCGAACGCGCCGGTCGGCCTCCTCGTAGGAGAGGTCCGTCGTGCGGGTCATGGCATAGGGAGCGGTCTGCGTTTCCATGTCGCCTCCGATCTTCGATGGTCCGGCTCGCGGGGACGGGCGCCTCGGGCCATCCGCAAGCTCTCCGCGCACGGGGCCCCGGGCAAGGCCGCGGGAGTGGCACGATTCCCGACCCGCCCGCTCGCCACTATCCTTTCTCGTCACACGTGAGGCCGCTGGGTGGCCACGCCGCCTGAACGGTGGGCCGCCCTGCCCGCCCGCCCCTACGCAACCCTCGCCGCCGCTTCCGTGTCGTATGAGTGAAGCCGGCGCCCACGTGCAGAGGATGGCATTGAGCGAAGCGCGACTGATCGAGCGGGTGCTCGATGGCGACGATGCGGCCGCCCGCGCCCTGTACGACGCGAACGTCGACCGGGTCTACCGTCTCGCGTATCGCATGGCGGGGGACGAGGAGCTGGCGCGGGAGTACACGCAGGAGTCGTTCATCCGCGCGTTCGAGCGGCTGCACCAGTTCCGCGGGGACGCGGCGCTGTCCACCTGGCTCCATTCCATCACGGTGTCCGTGACGCTCAACGGTCTGCGCGGCGTCAAGCGCGCGCGGCAGCGGGAAGTGGATCTGGACGATACGCAGCCCGGCCGGACCGGGCGCCCGGTGGAGCCGGACCTGAAGGAGCGGCTGAGCCACGCCATCGACGGGCTGCCCGAGATCTACCGGTCGGTGTTCGTGATGCACGACGTGGAAGGCTACACGCACGAGGAGATCGGGGACACGCTGGCCGTGGCGGCCGGGACCTCGAAGGCGCGGTTGTTCCGCGCTCGAAGGATGCTCCGGGAGGAGCTGGCGGATTTCGCCGAGGAGTATGTGACATGAGTGACGACCTGGATCGGTTCATCGACAGGGCCGCGCCGGAGTACAACCGGCCCCCGGAGCCCCCGCGGGAGGAGATGTGGGCGGTGATCCGGGAGCGGCTCCCCCGCGGGGAGCGCCGGGAATCGGCCGGCGTGGCGCTGGACCTGGAAGCCGCGCGGGGGAGCAGGGAGCGGCGCCGCCACCTGCGCCAGTGGACGCCGTGGGCGGTGGGGATCGCCACGGCGGCGACGCTGGCCGCGGGGTTCGGCCTCGGCCGGATCACCCGCGAGCGCGAGCCCGCGGCCCGTCCGCCGGTGACCACGAACGCCCCCCCATCCGAGGGGGTGCCCTCGCGGTCCGTCCGTCTCGCGGCCGCCGACCACCTCGGCGAGGCCGAGGCGCTCCTGACGTTCTATCGGAACGCCAGTCGGGAGGGGGATCGCGCCGCGACGGCGCGCTGGGCGCAGGACCTCCTCTCGACGACCCGGATGATGATGGACGCCCGCGCGGGGGATGACCCTGCGCTGGCGATGCTGCTGGGAGACCTGGAGCTGGTGCTGGTACAGATCGCCGCCGCCGGGAGCGAGGGCGGGGACGAGCAGGAGCTGATCGAGGAGAGCATGGAGCAGCGGCAGCTCCTGTCGAAGCTGCGGACCGCGTCGAGCGGGCCGTCCAAGACCGCCATGTAGACGGAGTGGAGAAGAGGACCATGAGGAAGATCATCATTGCCGCCCTCGGCGTGGCGCTGGTGCACGGAGGCGCCCTCCGTGCGGACCAGGCGCGCGTCGCCGAGCCGGTGTCGTTCGCGCTGGCGCCGGAATCCTGGAACCGGCAGGATCCCGCCGACTCGATTTACCGCGCGGCGCGGGACGCCATGAACCGGGGCGAGCACGTCCGGGCGGCGGACCTGTTCCGCAGGATCTGGGAGCGCCACGCGCGCTCGACGTACGCACCCGATGCGCCGTACTGGGAGGCGTTCAACCGCTACCGCACGGGTCAGAGCGCCGACCTCAGGCGGGCGCTGGAGTCGCTGGCGGTCCAGCGGGAGCGCTGGGCCCGGGCGGCCACGAGGGAGAGCGGCGATGCGGAGGCGCTGGCCGCCCGCATCCGCGGTCAGCAGGCACGGGGTGGCGACGAGCAGGCGGCCCGGGAGCTCATGGCCCTGGCCGGCGAGGCGGCCGGCGTGGTCATGGGGCCGGCGCTGGCCGCGGCGCAGGAGGCCCTCGCTTCCATGGACGTGCAGGCGATCACGGCCGAGGCCATGGCCGCCGCCAGTGAGGGGCTGCGCGCCGCGGGCGTCGCCCTGGAAGGGATCGGTCTCGGCTCCGCCCGGGTGCCGGAGCAGTGCCGGGACGAGGTGGAGCTCCAGACCGCCGCCCTCAATGCCCTGATCCACATGAACGCCGACCGGGCCATGCCGGTCCTGAAGCAGGTGATGGCCCGGCGCGACGAATGCTCGCCGTCGCTCCGCCGCCGCGCGGTCTACCTCATCGCGGACAAGGACATGCCCGAGAGCGTGGACCTGCTGCTCGCGGCAGCGCGGAACGACCCGGACCTCGATGTCCGGCGGCAGGCGGTGTTCTGGCTGTCGGAGGTGGACGACCCGCGGGCGGTGCCCGCGCTGGAGCAGTTCCTGAACGAGGCCGGGGACGACCAGCTCCGGGAGCGGGCGGTATACGCCCTCTCGCAACATGACGACCCGCGGGCCCGCCAGATCCTGCGCCGGGTCGTGCAGGACGCCCGGATGCCGGCGAACGTCCGCGGGCGGGCCATCTTCTGGCTCGGAGAAGAGGGGGGCGCCGAGGACATCGCGTTCCTCCGCGGCCAGTTCGGAAGGACGGGCTCCGCCGAGCTGGACGAACGGATCATCCGCGGCGTCTCACAGGCGGGCGGACGGGAGAACGCCCAGTGGCTCATGAGCGTCGCCGGCAACGCGCAGGTGAACATCGAGCTCCGCAAGAAGGCGGTCTTCTGGGCCGCGGAGGCGGGCGTCCCGGCCGCCGAGCTGGGCGCCCTCTACGATCGCATCCAGGACCGGCAGATGAAGGAGCGCATCCTCTACGCGCTGTCCGAAAGCGACGAGCCCGCGGCGCTGGACCGCCTGATCCGGATCGCCCGCACCGAGAAGGACACGGCGCTACGCAAGCGCGCCATCTTCTGGCTCGGTCACTCCAGCGATCCCCGTGCCGCCGAGGTCCTCATGGACCTCATCACGAACCCCCGGGGCGGGGGATGACACCCGGAGCCGCGGTCCTCCTGGCGGCGACGGCGCTCGCCGCCTCGGCCGCCTCGGCCCAGGACCTCCAAACCAGGGTCCGGGACGCCGGCGACGACCGGGTCGTCTTCGGCTTCCCCGCCCGCCCCGGCGTATGCGGCGCCGGGGACGCCATCGTGATCCGGGAGGCCGACGGCTCCACGATGCTCCTCTCCGGCCGGGGCTCCCGCGGCGACTGGCGCTCGTGGCGGAGCGGTGAGTCGCCGTGCGAGGTGGGCGGGGTGGTCGTGGCGGCCACGCGGTCGGGCGCGACCCTGACGAACGTCCGCGTCCGGGTGGGACGGCCGGACGCATCGTCCGGGGGCGCGCTGGTCGGAACGGCCGCCGGCCAGGAGGCGGCCGACTACCTGCTGGCGGTGGCCGGGCACGCGGCCGCGCCGGACGCCCGCGACCTCATCCTCGCCGCGGCGCTGGCGGGTGACGCCGTCCGCTGGCCTGGCCTGGTCCGCCTCGCGAAGGACCGCGCGCTGCCGGCGGCGACCCGGAAGGCGGCGCTCCACTGGCTCGGGCGCGAGGCGGCCGCGGAGGCGGCCCGGGAGCTGGGTGGTATCGTCCGGGACCGGACGGAGGAGGACGAGGTGCGGGAGGCGGCGGTGTTCGCGCTGTCGCGGCTCCCCAGGGACCAGGCCGTGACGCTGCTGATCGAGGTGGTGCGCACGGTCCCCGAGGCCCGGATCCGCAGCCGCGCCCTGTTCTGGCTCGCCGACCTGGACGACCCCCGGGCCATCGCGCTGTTCGAGGAGATCCTCACCCGGGGGTAGCGGTGTCGGGGGCGGTCGGCAGCGGGGTGGCCTCCCCGCCGGCGATCTCCGCCCGCACCACCAGGATCAGCGCGCCGGAGTCCCGCGTTTCCAGCGTGCCCAGGACGACGGTGTGCCCGACGGGCGTGGTCACCTGCGTCCGCAGGGCGCTCGGCTCTTCCTCGGTGCCGAGTTGTACCTCGATGGTGACCGTCGGGTTCTCGCTCCGGGACAGGGTCCCGACTCCGCCCGCGATCACGAACTCCTGGCCGCCGCCCCGGGCGATCTGCCGGATTCCCGTGTGCTCCATTGCCCCTACGCGCGTCTCGGCCAGCAGCGCGTACCCTTCGAAACGGAACAGCCGCCGCAGCTCCCGCTCCACGTCCGCGATCGCGGCGTCCGGCGCCGCCGCCCCATCGGCGCGGATGATCTGGAAGTGGAGCATCACGAGCGGGCGGGGCCGGTCGAAGTCGGCCAGCATCCGCTCGATCTTCTCCAGGTTGTCCGGCGTCTCGCGCACGGTCAGAGCGGAGCCGGCCACCTCGAACGTCCCGGGCGCCCCTTCCCGATCGCCGTACACGTAGGGCGAGATCAGCGCCCGCGCCTCGTGAAGCTGCATGTACTTCAGCTCGAACGTGCGCGTGTCCAGCTCGCCCCCGCCGCACGCGACGAGCCCCGCCACCAGCGCGGCCACCGCCGCGACCCTCGCCAACGTCGCCATACCCTTCATCGCTCGCTCCTCTCGTAAAGCCATATCACCGTGATACCGGGGTTCGCCGTCCGTATCACCGCTCCTCCCCGGTCGGCCGGGAGCGTCACCGCCACCGTGGCCGCTTCCACGGAGCCCGTTGGCGGCGTGGCCTGGCCTGTGGGTCCGGGCGCACCCGAGCCGGGCGCGCCACCCTGCCGCCCCAGCACCAGCACCCCCGCCAGCGCCGCAGCCGCGGCGAGGGGCGCCCAGATGGGTGCCGTCCGACGAACGCGTCCGGCCGGCCGCGCGGTCGTCACCGGGCGAGCGCCCCCGCCCGCCCTCATCGCGAGTCTCTCCAGCCCTTCATCGAGCGCCGCGAGCTCCGCCGCGAGCGCTCTCGCCACGGCACCGCACCGCCCGCACGACCCGATGTGCTCCGCCAGCGCGAGGTCCGCCCCGGCGTCGCCGCGCAGGGCCGCTGGCTCCGCCTCCAGCATCCGGTCGAGCGCGTCCTCGCATCTCATCGTTCGTATCCCTCCATCAGCTCCGGGTAGCGCTCCAGGATCCTGCTCCGGAGCGCGCGTCGCGCCCTGAAGAGGTGCGCTCTCACGGTCACCGGGTTCATCGCCAGCGCTTCCGCCACCTCGACCGGGCGCATGCCCTCGTGGTCCACCAGCTCGAGGATCTCGCGCTGCCCCGGCGGCAGCGTCTCGAAGTACTCCCGCACCACCGCCGCCATGCGCCGCGCGTGCAGCGACGCGACGGGATCCGCCCGCTCGACCGACGCCTCCGGCTCGGCCAGGACCGTACGGTCCGCGACCGTGGGATGGCGTCGCCGGCGGCGATCCCGGGCATTCGCGGCGTTGGCCAGGATCCGGTAGAGCCAGGACGAGAGCCGCGCGGCGCCGGAGAAGCCGCGGAGGCCGCGGTGCATCCGGATGAGCGTCTCCTGCACGACCTCGTCGGCCTCGTCCGGGTCCGCGGTCCGGGCCAGCGCCCAGCGGCGGAGCCGGGGAAGGACGCGTCGGGCGAGCTCGTCGAAGGCGGCGGCGTCGCCCGCGGCGGCCCGGGCCACCAGCCGCTCGTCGTCGGCGCTCGCTCGGGTCACTCGGTCCTGTCGTTTCGGAGTCATCGCCAGGGCGGTCACGTCCCTGGGATCGCACGAAGGCCTGCCGCGTTTACCCGGTCCCCCCCCAGCCGCCGCCGCCGGGGCTGCGCAGGCTCAGGATGTCGCCCGCCCGGAGGGAGAAGGTGGCCTTCGAGGGGAGATCCGACTCGGCGCCGTCGCGGATCAGCACGTTGCGGCCGGGCGCGCCGTCGCCCCCTCCGGCGAGGCCGGCGGGCGCGATGCGGCGTCGCTCCGAGAGGAGGCTGACCTCCGTGTCCACGAGGAGACGGACGTCCCGGCGGAGTCCGTCCCCGCCGGGGTGACGGCCGCTGCCACCCGTGCCGCGGCGGATCGCGTACGTCTCCACCCGGACCGGGTACGCGTGCTCGAGCGCCTCGATGGGCGTGTTGAGGGAGTTGCTCATGTGCACGTGGACCGCGGAGAGCCCCGGGCCGTCCGCGCCACCGCCCATCCCACCGCCCATCGTCTCGTAGTACGCGAACGGCTGGCCCGACCGCGGGTCCAGCCCGCCCACCGTCAGGTTGTTCATCGTGCCCTGCGACTGCGCGGCGGCGGCCTCGGGGACGGCCTTCGCCAGAGCCAGAAGCAGGACGTCGGTGATCCGCTGCGAGGCCTCCACGTTCCCGCCCGCGACGCTGGCCGGGGGACGCGCGGCCACCACCGTGCCGGGCGGCGCCACGAGCCGCAGCGCCCCCATGTCGCCGCCGCCCGCGGGGAGCGCCTGTCCGAGCAGCCGCTCGATGACGATCCGCAGCGCGTACCGCGTGGCCGACGCGGTGATGGCCTCCACCGCGTTCACGCCCCCGCGGGCCTGTGGCGCGGAGCCCGTGAAATCGGCCGCCACCTCGTCGCCGCGCACGGTGAGCCGGACGCGGATCGGGAGCGGGGCCTCCGTCACGCCGTCGTCCTCCAGCGCATCCTCCGCCTCGTAGACGCCGTCCGGGATCCGGGCGATCCCGGCCCGGACCAGCCGGTCGGCGTATTCCAGGAGCCCGGCCATGGCGGCGGCCACCTCGACGCGCCCGCGGCGGGTCACCAGCTCCAGCAGACGACGGCGCCCGGCCTCCAGCGCCGCGAGCTGCGCGTCCAGGTCCCCCTCCCGCTCCCCCGGCGTGCGCACGTTGGCGAGGATCAGACGCCACACGTCCTCCACCCGCCGGCCCCTGGCCACCAGCCGGACGGGCGGGATGCGGAGCCCCTCCTGGTAGATCTCCGTCGCCAGCGGCATCGAGCCGGGCGCCATTCCGCCCACATCGGCGTGGTGGGCCCGCGCGGCTACGTACGCGAGCGGGCGGTCCTCCCCGTTGACGTGGACCGGTGCGACCAGCGTGATGTCGGGGAGGTGTGTCCCGCCGCGGAACGGGTCGTTCAGCGCCGCGACGTCACCCGGCCGGAGGGGGCCGAGATCCTCGAGGGCGGCCTGCACGCTCATGGGCATGGCGCCCAGGTGGACGGGCATGTGGTCCCCCATGGCGACCGGGTGGCCGGCGGCATCGAAGAGCGCGCACGAATAATCCCGGCGCTCCTTGATGTTCGGCGAATACGCGGCGCGCCGGAGCGTCGCGCCCATCTCCCCGGCCAGCGCGGAGAGGAGGTGGCGGAAGATCTCCAGGCGGATCGGATCGCGCAGCGGAGTCGGGGTTTCCATCGTCAGGGGGGGCCCTTACCTTCGGGTGGCACCAATCTTCCCTGCCAGTGTAGGCTGCACTGTGCCGAAGAAATGATCGAGTCTTATTTAAAGATACGGAGGTAGGTTTGGCCAAGCACGAGCGAACGGCGCTGGACCGGGCGCGCGACGAGCTGTTCAGCCACATCAATCGCTGTGGCGTCCTCGACGCGAGCCAGGACCAGCAGCAGGAGTGGTTGGACGACACCATGAAGTTCCTCGAGGAGCGGTATCCCGACCTGGGAACCGGCGAGCTGAAGGAGCTGGAGCAGCTCGGCCTGCGGTACTGCCAGCCGGTGATCCGCCACGGAGAGCAGCATACCGCCTCGTCCGAGTGGGAGACGGAGACCAGCGCGGCCTGACGCCCGCTCGCTCCACAGCAAGATCGCGCCGGCACCCCATGTGTCGGCGCTTTCGTTTTTGCGGGGCTCAAGATCTGCAGGACCGGGCCGAGGCTCCATCCGACTTCGGGGCGGCGCCGGAACGCGGATGCGGAAGGACGAACCAGTGCGGATCGAGGGACGGGACGTTGGCGTGGTGGGGCTGGCGCCGTGAGCCGCTCGATCCTGCTCGTGGACGACGACCCGTCCATCCTCGACCTCCTCGCCCGCTTCTTCGACCGGCGGGGGTGGGACGCGCACCGCGCCGTGACGGGCGCGGGAGCGCTCGAGCAATACGACCGGGAGCGCACCGCACTGGTGCTCCTCGACCTCGACCTCCCGGATGCCTCCGGCCTCGCCGTCCTCCAGCGGCTCCGGGAGCGGGACCCCGACGTCACGGTCCTGATGCTCACCGGCCACGCGGAGATCGAAGCCGCGGTGGAGGCCATGCGCCTCGGAGCGGAGAACTTCCTCACCAAGCCCATCGAGCTCGACCACCTCGGCGCGGCCGTCGACCGCGCGGCCGAAAAGGCCGAGCTGCGGCGGCAGAACCGGTTCCTGGCCGGCGCGGGCGCCGCATCCGCGGACCGGGAGGCGCTCGGGACATCCCCCCTCATGAGGGAGCTGGCCGGGCTCGTGGACCGCGCCGCCGCCGGGGCTTCCACCGTCCTGCTGGAGGGCGAGACCGGGACCGGAAAGGGGTGGGTCGCGCGCGCGATCCACGACCGCTCGGACCGGCACGGGGAGCCGTTCGTGGAGGTGAGCTGCGGCGGGCTCCCCGCCACCATTCTCGAGGCGGAGCTCTTCGGTCACGAGAGCGGCGCCTTCATCGACGCCAGCGCGGCCCGGCCGGGACTCTTCGCAGTGGCCGGTGGCGGCACGATCTTCCTCAATGAGATCGGTGACCTCGCCCCCGAGCTCCAGCCCAGGCTCCTCGAGGTCCTGGAGACCGGCCGCTTCCGCCGCGTCGGGGGGACCCGTGAGCGGAGGGCGGACGTCCGCCTGGTCGCGGCCACGAACCGGGACCTGCGGCCCGACGTGCGCGCCGGCCGGTTCCGCGAGGACCTGTACTACCGCCTCGCCGTGCTCACCCTCCGGCTGCCGCCCCTCCGGGAGCGGGCCCCCGAGGACATCGGCCAGCTCGCCTACAGCCTCCTCGAGGAGCTCCGGCGCAAAGTGGGCACCACGCCCTCCCGGATCGGCGACGACGCCCTCGAGGTCCTGGTCCGCCACGCCTGGCCGGGCAACATTCGCGAGCTGCGCAACGTGCTCGAGCGCATCGCGATCCTCGGCGGAGGCGGAGCCGGGGACGAGATCCGCGCTCACCACCTGCCGCCGGAGATGCGCCGGGGCGAGGCCGTGGTGGATCCGGCGGAGGCGCTGACCCTCGCGGAGGTCGAGCGGCGCCACATCCTGCGAGTGCTGGAGTCGAACGAGGGCAACCGCTCCCGCAGTGCCCGCGTGCTCGGGATCTCCCGCGCGACCCTGTACGAAAAGCTCGATCGCTACGGCCTTCGAACCGTCGGACGCTGACGGGCTGGCCGGGTCGGGCCCGCGTCCCTATTCTGGACCTGTAACCCTCCCCCGACCGACAGGCCCATGACCACACGACGCGACTTCCTTCGCACCGCCGGCGCCGGCCTCGGCGCCGCCGCGCTCGGCGGCGCCGTCCCCGCCACCCTCGACGGCGCTCCGGCCGTCCACAGGGGCTCCGCTGCCGGCCCGACCATCATCGCCAGCGCCAACGGCCTGGAGTCGGTCCGCCATGCCATGGCCACCCTGCAGGCGGGCGGCGACACGCTGGAGGCGGTGATCGAGGGCGTCAACATCGTCGAGCTGGACCCCGCGGACATGAGCGTCGGGTACGGCGGCCTGCCCAACGAGGACGGCATCGTGCAGCTCGACTCCTCCGTCATGCACGGCCCGTCCCGCGGTGCCGGAGCGGTGGCGGCGCTCGAAGGCGTGAAGACGCCGTCCCGCGTGGCGGTCGCCGTCATGCGCCATACCGACCACGTCCTCCTCGTCGGCGAGGGAGCGCAGCGGTTCGCGCGACAGATGGGGTTCGAGATCCACGACACCCTTCTCACCCCCGAGGCCAGGGAGCGCTGGCTGCAGTGGAAGGCCAGCGCCTCCGACCAGGACGACTGGCTCACACCCGACGAGACCGGGCTCGGGGATTCCGAGTTCCTCCGCACCCTCGTCCCCCGCGGCGGACGGGAGGAGGCCCGGACGGGCATGCTGGACTCCGCGGACGGCGTCCGCCCGTGGGGCACCATCAATTGCTGCGCGGTGGACTCGCGGGGCGACCTGTCCGGGGTCACCACCACGAGCGGCCTGGCGTGGAAGATCCCCGGCCGGGTCGGGGACTCGCCCCTCATCGGGGCGGGGCTCTACGTCGACAACGATGTCGGCGCCGCCGGCTCCACCGGGCGGGGCGAGGCCGTGATCAAGACGTGTGGGAGCCACACCGTGGTGGAGGTGATGCGCCAGGGGAAGAGCCCGACGGACGCCTGCCTCGAGGCGCTGCGCCGCATCGCGCGGTGGGCCGAGGCCCAGCCGCGCCTGCGCCGGGAGGACGGCCGCCCCGACTTCAACGTCAACTACTACGCCGTGAACCGGCGCGGCGAGTTTGGCGCCGCCGCCCTCTACCCGGGCCGGTTCGCCGTGGCCACGGCCGCCGGAGCGGCGATCCGGGACTCCGCGGCCCTCTTCGAGCGCTGAGCCCGCCGCCGGGGGTGGCCTGGCACTTGCCAGCCATCCGGGAAGGCGGCTGGGGGCGGTCACCAGGGAGGAAGAAGTCACGTGGTAAGCAACAGGGGCAGGCTGGAGACGCCGCGCTGGGCTCGGGAGAAGCGCGCGATGTGGGCACGCGTGACCCTCGGGGTCGTGGTGCTCTCGTTGATCTACTCGCTGGTCCGGATCCAGGTCGTGCGCGCAGAGGAGTTCGCCATCGTCGCCCGCGAGAACATGCTGCGCCCCGTCACGGTCCGCGCCCCGCGCGGCACCATCTACGACCGGCATGGGCGCGTGATCGCGGAGAACCGGGTCGCCTATTCCATCCAGCTGATGCCCGCCGCCGAGGACTCCCTCCGCAAGCAGGTGGAAGCGCTCCGGCCCGTTCTCGGCCTCACCGACGATGGAATCGAGACCGCGTTCCGCCGCTATCGCGCTTCGCCGAATCGCCCCATGGCGGTCGCCTCCGACGCGACGCCCGACCAGGTGGCCAGGCTGGAGGAACGGCGCCGGGATTTCACCCACGTGCTGATCCACGAGTACCCCAAGCGCTACTACCCCGCGGGCGCTGCGGTCGCCCACCTGATCGGGTACGTGGCGGAGATCAGCGAGGCGGAGCTGAAGCAGCCCAACTTCGCCGACTACCGCCAGGGCCGCTGGATCGGCAAGGCGGGTCTCGAGCGGCAGTACGAGCGCGTCCTCGGCGGCGAGCCGGGCATGCGCTACCTCGAGGTGGATGCCCGCGGCGGGATCAAGCGGTGGCTGCCCGAGAGCATGGGCGTGCCCCCGATCCCCGGAAGGGACATCCACCTCAACGTCGACCTGGACCTCCAGCGCTACGGGGCCTTCCTACTCCAGGAGGCGGCCACGTCCCTCGGGATGGAGCGCGCCCAGGGCGGCTTCGTGGCCATGGACCCCCGGACCGGCGGCGTGCTCGCGCTCTACAGCAATCCCAGCTACGACCCGAACCTCTTCACCGGCGGCATCACGACCGAGATCTGGAACGAGCTGCGCGACGACCCCACCAAGCCGCTTCTCGACCGGGCCACCGGCGCCGCCCAGCCGCCCGGCTCGACGTTCAAGATGTCCGTCGCCGCCATGGCCATCGAGGCCGGTGTGATCCGCGCCGATGAGCTCATGCCCATCGCCTGCGCCGGCGGGATGACCTACGCCGGCCGCTACCAGCGCTGCTGGAAAAGCCACGGCATCCGCATGGACCTCTCCCTCGGCCTGCGGCATTCCTGCGACGTCTACTTCTACCAGGTCGGGATCCGCCTCGGCTTCGACCGGTTCTTCGCCATGGGCTCCCGCCTCGGCTTCGGCGGCCGGACCGGCGTGGACCTCCCGTCCGAGATCGCCTCCACCTTCCCCGCGGGGCGCGACTGGTGGAAGCGGCAGTACGGCTACGTGCCCCAGCCCCCGGAGATCATGTCCCTCGCCATCGGCCAGAGCGCCGTCACCATGACCCCGCTCAAGTTGGCCCAGATCACGACCGGCTTCGCTCGACCGGACGGCCAGCAGGTCGTCCCCCGGCTCGTACAGACGTCCGACCCCCCCCGCCTCACCGGCGGCTACGGTCTCGACAAGCAGCAGATCGCCGACATCCGCAAGGGGATGCGCCTCGTCCTCGGGCCCGGCGGCACCGCCGGACTGAGCACGCTCGAGCGCTGGGACGTCGGCGGCAAGACCGGCACCGCCCAGAACCCCCACGGCGACGACCACGCCTGGTTCGTCGGCTGGGCCGCGCCCCGCGGCGAGGAGCCGGAGATCGTGGCCGCCATGCTCGTCTACTTCGGGGAGAGCGGCTCCCAGACGGCGTCCGCGCCGGTCATGAACGCCATCAACTTCTACATGAACCGGCGCTACGACATCCCCTTCGACCGATACGGCACCCCGCGCGAGAAGATGCGCGCGGGCGTCCCCTTCGACTGGCAGGTCGTGAATCGACCCGTGGAGGACCTGCCGGTGTACGGATACCCCGACCACGACGACTGAGGCCAGGCGCCGAACGGGCCGTTCCGGGCGCTCCCGACCGCGCCTGCGAGCGCCTGTTTCGGCCCCGCGGAGCGGGCGCCGGGCGAGCCGAGGGAACCGGCCGCGGGGGTGGCAGCCTGCCGGGTGATCGTTTAGATTGAGCCGACCGCCATGGCGGTCCTTCCTTACAAACTCTTCCCAGCACGACAACCCGGAACCGGAGGCGACGCTGATGCCTGATCCGTTCCTCAGCTCCGAGGAGTATGATGAACGTGCGCACAAGCTGTACGACCGCGGTGAGTACGAGACCGCGCTCGACACGCTGAAGGAAGGGCTCCGGCTTTACCCCCATTCCGTGGAGCTGTACGTCGGGCTCGGCTATACGCGCCTGGCGCGGGAGGAGTTCGCCTGGGCGAAGCAGGCGTTCGAGAAGGCCCTGGTTCTGGATCCGGAGCATGACGACGGGATGGTCGGTCTCGGCGAGGCACTGCTCCGCTTCGGGCGGACCGCGGAGGCTCTCGACCTGTTCGGCCGCGTCCGCAACGGCCCCGCCGGAGAGGACGCCGAGCTGCTCCTGTCCATGGGGCGGGCCCTCTACCGTGAGCAGCGCTTCGAGGACGCCCGCGATTTTTTCAACCTGGTCCTCAAGAACGACCCCGAGGATGCGGACGCCACGGCCGCCCTGGCCTTCACCCTCCACCGGCTCGGGAAGGACAAGGCGGCGGTGCGCGAGCTGCGCGGGGCGCTCGCCCTGAACCCGAAGCATCACGAGGCCCGGATCTACCTCGCTCACCTCCTCTACGACCGCGGTGACTGGAAGGGCGCGCTCGAGGGGTTCGCGGCCGTCTCGCCGACGGCGCACTGGGACGCGCTCGCCGTCTGGCGGCTGATCGAGCTGAAGCGGACGATCGGTGGCCTCGATGCGGCGGACCCCGAGCTCGTGGTGTGGGAGGGGCGCCTCGACGAGCTGGAGGGCGAATCGGACCCCGTCGAGGAGCTGCTGGCGGAGATCGAGTCCGGGGTGCGGCGCGAGGAGCTTCCGGTCGTCGAGTCGCCGCACGGCTGGACCCACTCCGTCTCGCAGCCGGACGAGAAGTGGCACCGCGTCCTCCTCCCGGACGGCACCGCCTTCGAAGGGACGTGGCTCGATATCGTGCGCCAGCTCCGGGACCAGGCGGGGCGCTCCGACGAAACGATCGCACAGTTCATGCGTCGCTGGGCGGAGGATGCGCGCGTGCGGATCGGCGTCGGTGTGCCCACCGATGACGCGGAGGCGTTCCTCCTGGCCCACGCGCGCGCCGGACTCCTGCACATCGAGCGCTAGCACATGGACGAATCGGCCGCCGCACTGCGGCCGCTGGACGAGGTAGCGGACGCCATCGACCGCCTCGGCGCCTACGAGTCGACGTCCGATCTCGCGGCCGCCCTCCTGGCCGTGCGCGATGCCGTCGAGCGGACCCTCCGACTCCGCCTCCGCAACGACCCGTCCGCCCCCGAACACGAACGCATCACCGCCATGTCCGCCCGGGACCTCCCCCTCCCGGAGGTTGTGCAGAGTCTCCGTACGAGAGACTTGATCTCGCTGGAAACCGCGGGTACCGTTCACGAGTTCGAGGCCGCGGCCGCGCGCGCACGCGCCGGAGAGCCGCGCGCCGCTGATGCCGACCGCGCCCTCCGCGCGGTGGCCGGGCTCCGGGACGACCTGGGAGCCGGCCACCGCGCGGCGGTGCCTCCGGCCCCCGCCGCCTCGGCCCCGGGGGTGCGCGGCGACACGGAAGAGGAGAAGCCGCCGGAGCGGAGGGGGCGGTGGATGGCGTGGCTCGGGGCCGCTCTCGCCGCGCTCTTCCTGCTGACGCTGGCCTGGGTCCTGGTCCAGGGTGGGGGCGCGGACCGGGACGCGGCCGTGGTCGCGTTCCGCGCGGGGCGGCTGGACTCGGCGGCGGTGGGGTTCGAGCGGGTCCTGGAAGACCGGCCGGAAGACGTGGGCGCTCTGCTCTACCTCGGCCGGATCCGTCGCCGGCAGGGGCGGGTCGGTGAAGCGGCGGAGCACCTTCGGCAAGCCGCCGGCCTGGCGCCGGCGGACGGGGATGTCCGCCGGGAGCTGGGGCATCTGTTCATGGACCTCGGGCAGCCCACGGCCGCGGTCCGGCAGTACGAGCGGGCGCTGGAAGCGGATGCGGAAGAGCCGCGCACGTGGGCCGCGCTGATCCGGGCCCTGCGGGCGGCCGGTGACCCGAGGGCGGAGCAGCTGCTCGCCGATGCCCCGGCTGAGGTGCAGGCGCTGCTCGGCCGCCCGGGTCTCTGACCGGGGCGGCCCCCGGCCTCGGGCCGGGGCGAGCCGACCAGGAACCAGGGAGTTGTGGTCATGAACGACGAAGCGGTCACTCGCCTGTACCGGTGCCTCGTGGAGGAGCTCCGTCGCCGCGGCCACGCCGAGGACGACCCCGTGACGGTCGCGGAGCTGCACCAGGACCTCGTGCCCTACCGGGCGGTCCGCTCGGCGCTCGGCGTGGATCTCATGGCCGATTACGAGCACGCGCTGCTCCGTCTCCTCGCGGGCGAACGGGGTCTTCTCCACGTCGAGCCGGCCGAGGCCCGTGAGGCGCTGCGGCGGGAAGTCGAGGTGCCCTATCCGGTCGTGGGGCTGTACCGGAAGTTTTCCGCCTGCGAGGTCCAGGTCTCCATGAACGAGCCGGCCACCGGCGAGCAGCTCGAGCTGGAACCGGGCCGGCCGGCCGCCCAGCCCGCCGCACGGCCCGCCCCCGGGTCCCCGTCCCGGGCCGCCGCCGCCGACCGCCGCTCCGCCAGGCCCGCCAGGCCCGCCAGGCCCGCGCGGCGCGGGGGCGCCGCGCCCCTCTCCGCCCCGACGCCCGTCCAGATCCACCGTGATGCCCCCGACGCGGACCCGACGGAGCGCCTGACGCACGCGGGAGCCGAGTGCGTGTTCTGCGGCGAGGACCTCCCCACCGGCCGCAGGGTCCGCTTCTGCCCGCGCTGTGGAGGGGACCGGCGGCTGCGGCCGTGCCCGCGCTGCAACGCCGTGCTGGAGCGGGAATGGCGCTACTGCATCAGCTGCGGACACGACGTCGCCGAGGGCGGATCCTGAGACGGCTCGCCCCTTGCATCGAGCAGTGCGCGCTCGCTTGACGCTGTTCGGGGGCCAATCTATGTTCGCCGCGCCGAGAGAATGCACGGCCCGGCGGGGACACGCGGCTCTCCGGTTCCCAATCAAGAGGAGGATGGGCACGATGCTTGGCAGGAACAGGAATCTCCTCGCGCTCCTGACCGTTGCGGGCGTGGGTCTGGCCGCATGCGCCGGTGAGGAAGGCGCGAATGGCGACATGGCAGCGGAGACGGGCGGCGCGGGAACGGGCGCCCCGGCGGCGGAGGCTCCGCAGCAGCAGCAACAGGCGGCCCTCGCGGCGGGTGTGACGCAGGAGCAGTTCGACCAGGGTCGGCAGCTCTTCACCGGACAGGGCGGCTGCCACGCGTGCCACGGGCCGCAGGCCACGGGCACGCAGCTGGCTCCCGACCTCACCGATGACGAGTGGATCAATGTCACGGACCCGCAGATCGAGAACGTCGTGACGCTGATCAAGACGGGGGTCGCGCAGCCGGTGGAGCATCCGGCGCCGATGCCGCCGATGGGGGGGGCGAATCTGAGCGATGACCAGGTCCGGGCGCTCGCCGGATACGTGCTCTCGATCGCCGGGGGCTGATCCACCTTGTCGCGTGATGCGACGCCGGGGCGTCCCACGTGGCGCTCCGGCGTTTTGCTTTCGACACTGCTTGCCGCGCTCGCGGCGCTGGCGCTGCCCGGCTGCGACGGGCTGGGTGGCGGGGCAACGATCCAGCTGGACAGCGCGGAGGTCTCCCTGCCGTCCGGGGCCAGCGTCCACGACGTCGCCATCGGCGGCGTGGGAGCGAGGGATTCGCTCGACCCGGCCACGGTCGCGGCCAGGCCCGGTGACGTGGTGCGGTTCGTCGTTGGAGACCATCGCACCCACGCCCTCGCCTTCGAAGGCGAATCACTGTCCCCGGAAGTCCTCCAGTTCCTCGAATCCACGCTCCAGCTTCGCGGCCCTCCGCTGGTGAACGCGGGCTCGTCGTGGGTCGTGAGCCTGGCCGATGCGCCGCCGGGGCGGTACGCGTTCGTGTGCCGCACCCATGGCGCGCGGGGCGTGGTGACGGTGGGGTCGGGGCGCTGACGGTGCCCAGGGTGGCCGTGGTGCCCGGGGACGGCATCGGTGTCGAGGTGATCGCCGAGGCGGTCGCGGTCCTCCGGCAGATCGACCGGTCCGAAGGGCTCGGGCTGGAGCTGGTCCCATGGGACCTCGGGGCCGAGCGGTATCTGCGCACGGGCGTGACCATCACCGAGGAGGAGATGGCCGAGCTCGCCACTGATTACGACGCCATCCTCCTGGGCGCGCTCGGGGATCCGCGCGTTCCCGGCAACGAGCACGCCCGGGACATCCTCCTGGGGATGCGCTTCCGGCTGGACCTCTACGTCAATCTCCGGCCCGTGCGCCTGCTCCACCCCGCCGGCTCGCCCCTGAAGGCCGTCGGCCCCGGAGACATCGACATGGTGATCTTCCGGGAGAACACGGAAGGCAGCTACGTCGGCATGGGCGGCGTGTTCAAGCAGGGGACGCCCGACGAGGTGGCCATCGAGGAGGACATCAGCACGCGCAAGGGGGTGGAGCGGATCATCCGGGCGGCCTTCGAGCACGCCGACCGGGCCGGCCGCCGCCTGACGCTCGCCGACAAGTCGAACGCGCTGCGCCACAGCGGGCAGCTCTGGCGCCGGGTCTTCCGGGAAGTGGGGGCCGAGCACCCCGGCGTGGAGACGGGCGTCATGTACATCGACGCGCTGGCCACGGACCTGGTGCTCCGCCCGGGCGACTACCAGGTGATCGTCACGTCCAACCTCTTCGGCGACATCCTCAGCGACCTCGCGGCCGGCCTCGTGGGCGGGCTTGGACTCGCCCCGTCCGCGAACCTGCACCCGGGGCGGATCGGGCTGTTCGAGCCCGTCCACGGCTCGGCACCGGACATCGCAGGGCAGGGGAAGGCCAACCCGGTCGCCGCCATCCTCGCCGCCGCCCTCATGCTCGACCACCTCGGCCACCCCGCCGCCGCCCGGCGGGTGGAGGAGGCCGTGGAAGCATCCATCCGGGAGGGGGCGACGACGCCCGACCTGGGCGGAACGCTGGGCACCACCGAGGTCGGCGCCCGGATCCGGCAGCGCCTCCCCTAGGGGACCAGGTATTTCATCTTTTGCGTTGTTACAATCGACGGCGCGGCCGGCTCGGCGCGGCAGGCGGAGATCCGTCGCACCCTGGCCTCAGAAACGTCCCGCCGCCCGGCGGGTACAGACGATCCGAAATCCGCAGACAGGAGATCCATGGGAACGCAGGGTCAGGACACCGACATCGTCTTCCTTTCAGGCCGCCGCACGCCGTTCGGCACGTTCGGTGGCGCGCTGAAGGACTTCACCGCCACGCAGCTGGGCGCCCTGGCGGCCCGGTCCGCGCTCGAGGAGGCGGGGGTGGACCCCGGTGAGGTCGGTCACGTGGTGTTCGGCAACGCGCTCCAGACATCCGCGGACGCCATCTACCTGGCGCGGCACGTCGGGCTCCAGGCGGGGCTTCCCACGGAGACGCCGGCGCTGACCATCAACCGGCTGTGCGGGTCCGGGTTCCAGGCGATCGTCAGCGCGGCGCAGGAGATCCTGCTGGGGCAGGCGGATGTCTGTCTGGCCGGCGGTGCGGAATCCATGAGCCAGGCGCCGCACGTGGTCCGCGGCGCCCGGTGGGGGCAGCTGCGGCTGGGGGAGGCGGGCGGGTTCTTCGAGGACCTGTTGTGGCAGGCCCTGACGGACACGCAGTGCGGTCTGTCCATGGCCCAGACGGCCGAGGAGCTGGCGGGGCGGTACGAGGTCGGGCGCGAGGAAGTGGACCGGATCGCTTACGCGTCGCAACAGCGGGCGAAGGCGGCGTGGGATGAGGGGCGCTTCGACGCCGAGGTCGTCCCGGTCACTGTCAAGGGGCGGAAGGGGGAGGTGGAGTTCCGGGTGGACGAGCACATGCGCCCGGACACGACCATGGAAGCGCTGGGGGCGCTACGCCCGTACTTCAAGAAGGACGGGCTGGTGACGGCGGGCAACGCCAGCGGGATCGGGGACGGGGCCGCGGCGGTGGTGGTGGCGAGCCGGGACTGGGCGGAGGGGAGGGGGCTGAAGCCGCTGGCCCGGCTGGTGTCCTGGGGTGTAGCGGGCGTGGATCCCCGCATCATGGGCATAGGCCCGGCGCCGTCCAGCCGGAAGGCGCTCGACGCCGCCGGAATGACGCTCGAGCAGATGGACATCGTAGAAGTGAACGAGGCCTTCGCGCCGCAGGTCGCGGCGGTGGCCCGGGAGCTCGGGCTGGACATGGAGAAGACCAACGTGAACGGGGGCGCCATCGCGCTCACGCACCCGCTGGCGGCTTCCGGCGCCCGGATCACTGTGCACCTGATCCACGAGCTGTGCCGCCGCGGCGGCCGGCTCGGCCTCGGCTCCGCGTGCATCGGCGGAGGTCAGGGGATGGCCGTGGTGGTGGAAGTCCTCGACTGACAGGGGAGGTGGAGAATGGTCCCGATCCTGATCGGCGCCGCCGGCGTGATCGCCGGCTTCGCGGCCATGATGTTGCGCGTCATGCGCGAGTACGAGCGGGCCGTGGTCTTCCGGCTGGGCCGGCTGCGGGCCCCCCGCGGGCCGGGGCTCATCGTGCTCTGGCCCTTCGCGCTGGAGCGGATGGTCAAGGTGCCGCTCCGGATCGTCGCCATGGACATCCCGCCCCAGGACGTGATCACCCGGGACAACGTGTCCGTGAAGGTGAACGCCGTGGTCTATTTCCGCGTCAGCGACCCGGTGAAGGCGATCGTCGAGATCGAGGATTATCTCTTCGCCATCAGTCAGCTCGCCCAGACCACGCTGCGGAGCGTGGTGGGGCAGGCGGAGCTGGACCAGCTCCTCGCGGAGCGGGACGCCATCAACATGATCCTGCGCCAGCACCTGGACGAAGGGACCGATGCGTGGGGGATCGACGTGTCGGCGGTGGAGGTGAAGGACATCGACCTGCCGCAGGAGATGAAGCGGGCCATGGCCCGGCAGGCCGAGGCGGAGCGGGAGCGGCGGGCCAAGGTGATCAACGCGGAGGGCGAACTGCAGGCGTCGCAGAAGCTGGCACAGGCCGCATCCGTGATGTCCGAGCACCCGGCATCGCTTTCGCTGCGCTTCCTCCAGACCGTCACGGAGATCGCGGCGGAGAACAACTCGACGACGCTGTTCCCGATCCCCATCGACCTCTTCCGGCCGCTGATCGAGAAGATCGCGGCGACGCAGAGGCCGGCCGAACCGGAGCGCAGGGAGGACGGCGCACCGGCGAGTCTGCCCGCCTCGCGTGTGGACGCCGACCCGGCCCGCGTCGGCGGCGTCCGGGAGGGCGACCCGGTGGAGCGCTGATCCGGCGATGAGCGAGCGTCCCCCCGTCCCGGCGCCGGCGGAGCCCGGCATCAGTCGCCGCGGCCTCGAGCTCGTGATCCGTCGCGCGGCGGAGCTGGCGGCGCAGGAGGCCGACGCCGACGAGCGGCTGTCGGAGCTGGAGGTGCTGCGGATCGCCGAGGAGCTGGGGCTCCCGGGTCACCACGTCCGCCGCGCCCTCTACGAGCTGCCACGGACCATCGAGGAGGAGCCGGGGGTGCTCACCCGCTGGTACGGTGACGCCGCGGTGACCGGCACGCGGATCGTCCCGGGTCCGCCCGACCGGGTCCTGGCGCGCCTCGAGGAATACCTGGTCACGCGGGAGTTCCTGCAGGTCCTGCGCAAGCAGTCGGGTCGCGCTACGTTCCAGCCGGCCGATGACGCGATCTCCAACGTCGCGCGCGCGGTGCGGCGCCGTCAGGGGCAGTGGCAGATCGCCAGGGCACGCCGGGTCCTCCTCGATGTGCGCCCGATGCCCGGCCAGGCGAGCCACGTCCGACTCGACATCGAACTGGGGCACCACCGCAACCGCGCCGTGACCTGGGGGCTGGTCGGCGGGGCGCTCCTGGGAATCCCCCTCGCTGCGGGCGCTTTCTTCCCTGTGGGACACATGGTGCTCCCGGTCCTGGGCGACGCCGCGGCCTACGGCGCCGGCCTCCTCGCGGGCGCCACCACGTTCGTCGCCAGCGTCGCGGGCGGCATCGCCGTCGCGCGGCACCGGTTCCGGACCCGTCTCGACAGCGCGCGCCTCGAGTTGGCCGGTCTCCTCGACCGGCTCGAGGGCGGCGGACGGCTGGACCCGCCCCCGGCGCCCTGGCTCCGGAGCCTCAGGTCGCGCATCGCCGAGACGCTCCGACCCGCCGGTCCTTCCTGACCCCGCTGCCCGCGGACCTCGCCCTGGGATCCTCCATGTGCTCGATCACGTGCGAGGCCACTACGAAATCGAGCCTGCCCGTCCGCACCGAGCGCAACGCCGAGGCGTCATCCACCAGGTGGACGGGGGCGAGAGGGACCTCGCGGAGCTCGGGGTAGCGTTCCCGCCGGGGCGGCCGACCATCGGCCCGCGTTTGTGGCCTTCACGCGCGGGCCGCATATTCCCGGCGCGAGAGACGACAAACGACAGGGGGAGTCCGGGCATGGCCGAGATCAGGAAGGTCGCCGTCATCGGGTGCGGCCTCATGGGGAGCGGAATCGCGGAGGTCTCCGCGAAGGCGGGCTACGATACGATGGTCCGCGAGGTGGACGAGGCGACGCTCGAAAAGGGGCTGGGGTCCATCCGGAAGAGCGTGGACCGGGCGGTGGGCAAGGGGAAGCTGGAAGAGAGCGCCCGGGACGAGGCCATGGCGCGGATCCGGGGGACGACAGCGCTGGAGGACCTCGCCGAGGCGGACCTGGTGGTGGAGGCCATCGTGGAGAACCTCGACGTCAAGAAGGAGCTCTTCGGCGCGCTCGACCGGATCTGCCACAGCGGTACGATCCTCGCCAGCAACACCAGCTCCCTCACCGTCACCGAGATGGCCGCCGCGACCGCCCGGCCGGACCGGTTCGTCGGGCTGCATTTCTTCAATCCGGTGCCCGTGATGAAGCTGGTGGAGGTGGTCCGCACCATCGCGACGGGCGAGGAAGCGTTCCGGGCGGCCTACGACTGGGCCGCGTCCGTCGGCAAGGAGCCGGTGGAGGCGAAGGACGCGTCGGGCTTCATCGTGAACCGGCTCCTGGTCCCGTACATGCTCGACGCGATCCGGTCGCTGGAGCAGGGGCTCGCCTCCATCGAGGACATCGACAAGGCCATGGTGCTGGGGACCGGTTATCCGATGGGGCCCTTCACCCTCAGCGACTTCGTCGGGATCGACACCCTCCTCCGGATCGCCGAGATCATGGTCGTGGAGTACGCGGAGACGCGCTTCGCGCCCCCGCCACTCCTCCGCCGCATGGTCACCCTCGGCCGGTTCGGCCGGAAGAGTGGCCGCGGGTTCTACGACTACTCGGGACCGAAGCCGGTCCCCATGAAGCTCGACTTCTGACAGCCGGCCGCCCCGCGATCGGCACGGTCGACTCCGTCCCGCCCAGGGCGCTTTTCCCTTGCGTGCCCGGGTGGTCGCGGTCCAATTTCGCCTGTCCTCGCGACCTCCCACCACAATCGAACAGGGGAGCAGCCCCATGAATGAGTTGCCGCCGACGCCACAGGACGAGGTGTCACCCTCCCATCGCGGCCCCGAGCACGCGGAGCCGGCGGCGTTCGCGCGGGAGCTGTGGAACACGCGGGTCGGCTTCATCCTCGCCGCCGTGGGCTCGGCCGTGGGGCTCGGCAACATGTGGCGCTTCCCGTACTACACGGCGGAGCACGGCGGGGCCGCGTTCGTGACCCTCTACATCATCCTCACGTTCGTGCTGGGGATCCCGCTCCTCCTGGCCGAGTTCACGGTGGGGCGCAGCACCCGCCTCAGCCCGATCGGAGCGCTCCGGAAGGCGGCTGGGCCGGCCTGGGTGCCCATGGGTTACATGTTCGTCCTGGCGGGGTTCCTCATCCTCGCCTTCTACTCCGTGATCGCCGGCTGGGTCACGCGCTACGCCCTCACGTTCATCATCACCGGCTTCTCGGAGGACCCCGGCGCCCACTTCACGGCCATCTCCACCGGCTGGGATGCCATTGCCTTCCACCTCGCGTTCATGACCGCCACCATCGCGATCGTCATGGGCGGCGTGGAAAAGGGGATCGAGCGGGCCAGCCTGGTCATGATGCCCACGCTCTTCATCCTCGTGGCCGGCCTCGCCCTCTGGGCCGCCACCCTCCCGGGGAGCGGCGAGGGCTACGCGTTCTATCTGACTCCCGACTGGGAGGAGATCTTCTCCCTGGATACCTTCGGCGCCGCCGCAGCCCAGGCCGCCTTCTCCCTCTCCCTGGGCATGGGCGCCATGCTCACCTTCGCCAGCTACCTCTCTCGCAAGGAGAGCCTCCCCCGGGAAGGCACCATCATCGCCTTCTCCGACTTCGGCGTGGCCTTCATCGCCGGCCTGGTCGTCTTCCCCGTCATCTTCGCCCTCGGCCTCCAGGGCGCCGTCAGCGAGAGTACGGTCGGGGCCCTCTTCATCGCGCTGCCGGGCGGGTTCATCGCCATGGGCGACACCGTCGGGCGGATCATCGGCTCGATCTTCTTCATCGCCCTCCTGATCGGCGCCATCACGTCCGCCATCTCCCTCCTCGAGGTGGTCACCTCGTCCATGATCGACGAGTTCGGGTGGGCCCGGAAGAAGGCCGCCATCCTCATGGGCATCACCATCGCCATCGTCGGCATCTGGCCGGCCCTCGACCTCAACGCCCTCGGCGCCTACGACGCCGTCACCGGGAACGTCCTCCTTCCTCTCGGCGCCCTCGGCCTCGCCCTCGTCGTCGGATGGGTCATGAAGAACCCCATCGACGAGATCGCCATCGGCAGCGGAACCAGGATGCGCGGCTTCTTCGAGGGCTGGCTCTGGATGCTTCGGGTCGTCGCCCCGGTCCTCCTCGTCGTCGTCCTCTGGTCGACGGTCCCGGGGGCCCTGCGCGCCATCGCCGACCTCCTCGCGCGCTGACCGCCCCCGACTACTCCGGCAGGACCGGCTCGCGGTGCAGCCCGTGGCTGTACTGCTGGTAGACCTCCGGCCGGGCCATGTAATCCTCCACCCAGACCTCGAACGGCGGCAGCGGCAGCCGCCGCTCGAGCTCCTGCACCACCAGCATCGCCAGCTGCAGACGGTCGCTGGCTCGGAAATCGATCTCACGCCCGTCCAGGATCCGGTCCACCAGCGTCCGGAACTCCGCCGGGTCCACCAGCGCAATCAGATGCGCCACCTGGTCCATCCGATACGAGTCGTACAACGAGCGCAGATGGCTCAGCGACGGCTCCTGCACCGCACCACCACCCAGCGGCATCACCAGCTCCTCCGAACGGCTCGCGAGCAAACGACGGAACCAGCGCCGCACGTCCGGCGAGGCCCCGCTCCGGCGCTCGTGCGTGTGCAGCGCCGACTCCAGCAGCGACACCAGCAGCGGTCGCCCCAGCCCCCGCGCCCGCGCGTCCACCTCGCTCTCCGCCGGCTCCACGAACAGGTCCGCCGTCCGGATCTCCTGCCCCGCCAGCCCCTCCGCCGCCGTACGGAACGTGAAGAAGCCCCGCCAGCGACCGTCGTCCCCGACGTACGTGGCCAGGAACACCGACCAGCGCTCCCCACCCCGCTCCAGGAAACAGAACGAGCGTCGACGCGCCTCGTCGCGGGCACCCCTTCCGGGACCCAGCCGGGCCACCTCGCCGCCCTCGCGCTCCTCTGGATTCGGCACGCCTCCCAACGTGGCCGCCCGGGCGGTGGAGTGTCAAGGATGGGGATAACCCCCACGGTTTTCCACGGCGAAAAACAGGTGTTTACACGGGCCGGCGGAACTGCTTTTTTGGCCATCGGGGATGCCCGGATGTCACGGAACGGCGCCGATTCCGGCGCCCGAATCCGCCTGTTTTCCGCACCCGCTGACAGGGCCGTAATGGCGAAAACAGGTTTTCTGTACATCTGGCTAAGTCGTTGTGGTACAACAACATAGCGATAACGTGTTGTCCGGGCGAAAGTTAGACGAGAGGCTTGACGCGTGCGACGGGCGTGCCTATCTTGAGCGTCCCCCGAGGGAAGCAGAGGCAGCACCGCCGATGATCTGGCTGGCGTGGTCCCGGAACCCGTCAACCCACGTAGTTTTGCACAAATTTTCCACAACGAACCCCTGAGGCGTTGTCATGACGGACACCTGTGCGATCGAGCTGCGCGTGCGCCTGCCCCGTCCGCTGGCGGACGAGGTGGAGCGGGTGAAGGAGCGTGATCCCGAGATGCTGAGCCGGATCGTTGCGTACGGGATGACGCGGCGCGCGGTGTTCGATCACCTGGTGGCGCTTGGCTTTGGCGGTGCGCAGGAGGTGGCCCGGGGCACTTGACGGGGTCGTGCGTGCCGACCTAGCGTGGGGCGGCCGGGGATCCCTGAAGAGACGGCGGGCGAATGGACGGACGCGTGGTCGGCACGCTGCGCGCGAAGTACCTGGACTGGTGCTCGGCGCGAATCACCGAGCGATTTCTGGCGCTGGAGCCGGAAGAGATCTATGAGATGGCCCGTCCCACGGAGAGCGCGGAGACGGGCCGTCCGACATCGGAGGGTGAGCGTTCGTACCGGGTGCTGGTGCAGCGGGTGACGGAGTCGTTGCTGGAGCGGATGTCGCTGCCGGGCTTCGAGGAGTGGTCGGTGGCGTATGCGGCGGACCCGGCGCGGTATGATGCGGAGCTGCTGGGCTTCCGGGAGGACCCTAGTGGTGGCGGGGGCGCCTGACGCGGTAGTTGTGCCACCAGGTGCCGATGAGGGCGGCGAGAGCGGCGCCGGTGAGGAAGGCGCCGACGAGGCCCCAGCCGAGCCCCCAGCCGGAGCGGTCATTGGCGTAGCCGCGGGCGGAGGCCCAGATGGCCGTGGCGGCCATGGCGAACCAGAGGACGCCGATGATGAAGCCCGGTACGGCGGCGGTGCGGGTGGAGAGGCTGCGGGTTTCCCTCATGCTCGTTCCCCGGGTGTGCGTTCGGGCGGCAATATAGCCCCGGTCGGGGGTGTGGCAAGGGAGCGGCCGATTGCCTGGAGCCGTGTGGTCGGGATCTTCGGCGCGAACCGAGCAGAGGAGCTGAGGGCATGGCGATAACGGAGTTTTCCCTGATCCCGAGCGGCGCGCGGGTGCGGGTCCGGCGGGGCCGGTTTCCCATGGGTCCATCGCTGGTCGGGCGGGTGGGGACCGTGCTGGAGAACTCGCCCTACGATGCCCAGAGGGTGTCGGTGACGCTGGATGGCGAGACGGAGATCCGGGCGTTCGCGCCGGGCGAGCTGGAATTGGTGGATGGCCCGTCGGCGCTGCCGCGGGACCAGCAGGAGGCGCGGAAGCGGCTGGCGCGGCCGTAGCGATCCTCCTCCGCGCGGCCGCCCGGGGGCACCGGACAAGCGGGCTCCCGGGAGCGGCTGGCGGCGTCAGAACGGCAGGTCGTCGTCCTCGGCGAAGGGGCTGCTGCCGGCGCCGCCGCCGCCGGCGGGCTCCTGCGACCATGTGCTGCCGCCGCCCCCGCCCCCGCCTCCCCCGCCGCCGCCGGGCGCGCCGCCTCCGAGCATGACCATGTCGTTCACGACGATGTCGGTCCAGTACTTGACGCCGCCCTGCTCATCCTGGGTCTGGGAGTATTCGACGCGTCCTTCGACGTAGAGGCGGTCGCCCTTGTGGACGTAGCGCTCCACGACGTCGACGATCTTCCCGAAGAACGTCAGGCGGTGCCACTCGGTCTTTTCCTGCTGCTGGCCGGAGCGGTCGTTGAAGGTGCGATTGGTGGCCAGCGAGAGCTTGGCGACGCGGGTGCCGTTGGGGGTGGTGCGGACCTCGGGCTCGGCCCCGACGTTGCCGATGAGGAGGACCTTGTTCAGGGAGCGGCTCATTCCATCGTCCGGCGTTGAAGTCTCGAGGGGATACGGGAGCGCCCCGGGGGGCTCGATGCGTCACAGGACCGCTGACACGGGACACTAGGGCGGCCCGGGCGCCACGGCAAGGTGGCCCGGGTCGGGGGGCGGCGCCATGGCGGTTCGGGTCATGGCACGGCGGTTGCCCAGCACGCGGCCGTGACCGACCCGGTGGGACAGTACCCGACCCCGGACGACCCTGGAGCGGAGCGTCGCCGGTTCCGCGTGAGCTTCTCGTTCCTGGCGAAGGCGACGCTCCTGGTGCTCGTCGTGTTCGCCATCGGGAACGGGTTGTGGCTCGCCCGGGACATCGTGTTCATCGGGTTCCTGGCGATCCTGTTCGCGCTCTTCCTGTCGATCTTCGTGGACCGCCTGGACCGGTGGCTCCCGCGCTGGCTCGCCACGGTCCTCTGCTTCCTCGCCTGCCTCGGGTTGCTGGTGCTCTACTTCGCGCTGGCCTGGCCGTCGCTCCAGGGGCAAATCGCCACGATGCGGCTGGAGGTCCCGCGGATCGTCGAAGGCGTCTCGACGTGGCTGGAGGAGCAGATCCGGGCGATGGCGCCGGGGGACGGCGCGGAGCCTTCGGACGAGTTCACGCGTCAGGTCACCCAGCGGATGAGCACGGAGGCGACACGCATCATCGCGGGTGCGCTCCCGCTCCTGAACACGGTCATCGGCGGGCTGAGCGGGCTGGTGATCGTGCTCTTCGCGGGCGTGTTCCTGGCCGTGAGCCCGCAGAGCTATCTGGACGGGTTTATCGCGCTGGTGCCGCCGCGGGGCCGGGATCGGGTCCGGGCGGCGCTGGTGGAGGCAGGCACGGCGCTACGGCGGTGGATCGGCGGGGTCTCGGTGAGCATGGTGGCGATCTTCGCTCTGACGACTCCCGCCCTGTGGCTCCTGGGCATCCCGGCGTACCTCGCCCTGGGCATGATCGCGGCGGTGCTGGCCTTCGTCCCGTTCGTCGGGCCGATCCTGGCCATGATCCCGGCCCTGGCGCTGGCCCTCACGGTGTCTCCGCTGATGGTGGTCTGGGTGGCGCTGCTCTATCTGGGGATCCAGCTCGTGGAGTCGAACGTCCTCACGCCGATGGTCATGAAGAAGGCCCTGGACCTGCCGCCCGCGCTCATCCTCCTCTTCCAGATGTCCATGGCCGTGCTGTTCGGCTTCATCGGCCTGCTGGTAGCGGTCCCGCTGCTCGCGGCCATCCGGGTGCTGGTGCAGCGGCTCTACGTGGAGCAGCTGGACGAGCACGACTAGAGTGTCCCATTCCCGAGTAGCCGCGACACGACGGGTGAGCGGCCGACGCATTTCCGCCGGCGGGCGACGTCCCGGCTGAAGTCTGGCAGTGCCGACGCCGCTCGTTCTCCTTTCACGTCGGGATTCGGCGTCGGAGCGACACAGAATGCGAAGGAGCGGCGGCGCGTGCAGCCCCGACGTCGCTCAGCGCCGTGGATCGAGAACAGAGGGATGACGAGGGGCAGGAATTCTCGA
>DATKBW010000239.1:0-26804 GCA_035513575.1 Longimicrobiales bacterium
GAATGCGAAGGAGCGGCGGCGCGTGCAGCCCCGACGTCGCTCAGCGCCGTGGATCGAGAACAGAGGGATGACGAGGGGCAGGAATTCTCGACTCACGCCGCCGCAGGGAGCCGGGGCCCCGCGGATCGACGCTCGCGAGCCACGATCAGGCTCCCGGACCGTTCTTCCTGTCGCATCAACTCGGAATGAGGACAGCCTAGTGCCCCGAGCCAGAGGTCCGGTGCCCGGGGCCCTGGCATCCCGGCGCGCGCTTCTGACGCGGGACGCTAGCCCGGGAGGCCCCGGCGGTACGCCTCCAGCAGCTTCCGGGTGAGGGGGCCGGGCTCCCCGTCCACGATGTCCTTCCCGTCCACCGTGACCACGGGCATCACCTCCGTGGTGGTACCGGAGAGGAAGAGCTCGTCGTACTCGGACAGCTCGTGCTGGTAGATCATCCCCTCCTGCGCGGGGATCCCGAGCTCGTCGGCGAGCTGGAACACCCGGGCCCGCGTGATCCCCGCGAGGATGTAGTTGCTGGCCGGGTACGTGATGAGCCGGTCGTCGCGCACGCCCCACAGGTTGGAGTGGGACCCCTCGATGACGACCCCGTCCCGGACGAACAGCGCCTCGAACGACCCGGCCGCGTGGGCGGCCTGGTTGGCCAGGACGTTGGGGAGGAGCGCGATGGACTTGATGTCGCACCGCGACCAGCGGGTGTCGGGGAAGGTGATGGCGGCGACTCCGTCCTCGAACCAGTCGGAGGGGTGGTTCTCGTAGGGCTTCGCGGCGATGTAGATGCTGGCGGTGGTGCCGCGGGGCGGGAACGCGTGCTTGCGGGGGGCGGCCCCGCGGGTCACCTGGATGTAGATCGTGCCATCCCCGTCGATCCCGTTGTCGCGGACCAGCCGCTCCGCGGCCCGGGCGATCGCGTCGAGGTCGTCCACCTCGATCTGTAGCGCGGCGAGGCCCTCCGCCATGCGACGGAGATGGGCGTCCATGAGGTACGGCTGGCCGGCGTAGATCCGGGCGACTTCATAGACGCCATCGGCGAACAGGAAACCCCGGTCATCGACGGAAACGGTGGCCTCCTCCTTCGGGACGAAACGGCCATTGAGATAGACGAGCACGATCTCTCCAGAACGATTGGGTGAGCGGTCGAAGCTCTCGCGGCGGCGGTGCGGCCGCAACTGGCGGGCCGCGGGGGAAGGGACGGGGTGTGCGCCGGGCAGCCGGGGGTGGCTTGCCGGGCCCTTGTGTCGTCCGTTTGCCCCTCGAACCCGCTTCCCCACACCTTGGGCATGAATCGTTCACCCGCGGAGGCCCATGGATGGAAGCGAGCTGGTCCGGAAGCTGGCGCCCCGGGAGCACCGGCTGGGGAACGGGGTGACGCTGCTGGTGCACGCGGACCATTCGGCGCCGGTCGTCGCGGTGGTGACGCACGTGAAGGCGGGCTACTTCGACGAGCCGGACGCGCTCGTGGGGATCAGCCACGTGCTGGAGCACATGTACTTCAAGGGCACGGCGCGGCGCGGCGTGGGCGAGATCGCGCGGGCGACGAAGTCGGCGGGCGGCTACCTGAACGCGGGCACGATCTACGACCACACCGCCTACTACACGGTGCTGCCGGCCTCCGCCCTGGAGCTGGGGCTCGACATCCAGGCGGACGCGCTGATCCATTCGCAGGTGGACGAGGACGAGCTGCGGAAGGAGCTGCTGGTCATCATCCAGGAGGTGAAGCGGAAGCTGGACAATCCCGGCGCCATGGCGGCGGAGACGCTGTACGAGACCATGTTCGATGTCCACCCCATGCGACGCTGGCGGATGGGCCGGGAGGAGGCGCTGGGCCGCCTCAGCCGGGAGGACGTGATGGGCTATTACCGCAGCATGTACCGGGGATCGGCCATCACCGTCGTCGTCGCCGGGGCCGTGGACCCGGACCGGGTCGTGGAGCGGGTGGAGGAGCTGTACGCCGCGGTGCCGCCCGGTGACCCGGAGCGCCCCGCCCGGCAGGAGCCGGAGCGGCGTGGGAGCCGGTTCCGGGAGATGGCGGGGGACATCGGCCAGACCTACGCGGAGCTGGGCTGGCGCTCGCCGGGCTCGCTCCACGGCGACACGCCGGCGCTGGACGCGCTGGCGGGGGTGCTGGGGCAGGGGCGGGCGTCGCGGTTCTATCGGGGCGTCCGGGAGCGGGGGCTGGCGTCGGGCATCGAGGCGTACAACTACACGCCGACGGAGATCGGCGTCTTCGGTGTCAGCCTCGAGTGCGAGCCCGACCGCGCCGCGGCGGCGCTCCGGTCCGCCTGGTCGGAGATCGACCGCGTGCGGTCGGACGGGGCGACCGTGGGTGAGCTCGAGCGGGTGCAGACCCTGGTGCAGTCGAGGCTGCTGCGCCGCCTCGAGACGGCCGAGGGGCGGGCCAACCTCCTCGCCGACTGGCAGGCGCTGGGCGGCTGGCGGAAGGCGGGGGAGTACCTGGACGGCATGCGGGGACTGACCCCCGACGACCTGCGGGAGGCCGCGGTCCGCTACCTCGACCCCGAGGCGGCCTCGGCGCTGGTCTACCGCCCCCACGGCGCCCCCGCTCTGGGCTGGGCAGCGGAAGCGCTCGCGGCGGAGCTCGGGGCCGGGGCATCGGCCGCTCTCGGGCCGGTATCCCTCGAGCCCGTCGACACCGTGGCCCGGGCGGTGAGCGTGGGACCGCCGACGAAGGAGGACGAGGTCCTCCAGCACGCCATGAATGGCGGCCGCCTGGTGGTGAAGCGCCGATCCGCGGCGCCGCTGGTCTCCATGGGCGTCTTCCGCCACGGCGGCGCGCTCCGCGAGGCTCCGGAGACCGCCGGGATCACCGGGCTCATGATGCGCGCGTCGGTGAAGGGGACCGCGTCGCGGAGCGCGGAGCGGATCGCGCTGGAGTCGGAGCGGCTCGGTGGCGTGATCTCGACGAGCGCCGGTTCGGACCTGCTGAGCTGGACGTTCACCGTGCCGGCGGAGCACTTCGAGGAAGGGCTGACGCTCCTCGCGGACGTCGCGCTGAACCCGACGTTCCCGGAGCCCGAGGTGGCGCGCGAGCGTGAGGTCCTCCTGGCCGATCTGACCAGCCTCCGCGACGACATGTACCGCTATCCCATGCGGCTCCTGCTCCAGACGGCGTTCGCGGGACACCCGTACGGCCACGGCCCCGACACGGTCGAGCGGGCGGTGCGGGAGCTGGACGCGGCGGCGCTGCGCCGGTGGCACGCGGCCGAGCTGGCGGAGCCGTGGGTGTTCGTGGTCGGCGATGTGGAGCCGGAACGGGTGGCGACCCGGGTCCAGGCGAGCTTCGGCACCGCCTCCCCATCGCTCACGGACCCGACCGCCCGACCGGTGTGGCCGGCGGAGCCCCGCGCGGAGCTGGTGCGGCGCGACCGCGCGCAGACCGCGCTGGCCCTCGGCTTCCCCGGCCCCGACCGTAACCACGATGACGCCCCCGTCCTGCAGGTGCTCTCGAACGCGGTGAGCGGCCTCGGCAACCGGCTCTTCGAAGAGCTGCGGAGCCGCCGGTCCCTGGCCTACACGGTCACGGCCCACCCCCTCGTGCGGCGTCATGGCGGCGCCTTCATCGGCTACATCGCCACGTCACCGGACCGGGCGGACGAGGCGCGGTCCGCGCTGGTGGACGAGCTGCTCCGGCTGCGGGAGGAAGCGCCGTCCGAGGAGGAGCTGGCGCGGGCGCGCGAATACACGGTCGGCGCGTGGCAGATCCGGACGCAGACCAACGCCGCCCAGCTCTCGGAGCTCGCCGGCGCGCTCATGCTCGGGCCGGGACTTCACGAGATCCGGGAGTTCGAGGGGCGGATCCGGGCGGTCGACCGGAACCGCGTGCGGGACGCCGCCCGGCGCTGGATCGACCCGGACCGGCTCGTGGAGGGCGGCGTCATCGGCCGCTCGGATTGAGGGGGCGGCGGCGGCGGTCTATATTGCCCGCCGTCGCTTCCCGAAACGAGACCGCCCATGGCCGACTATTCGAACATCCGCGTGGAGCGCCGCGACGGCCGCGCCACCGTCACCGTCAACCGCCCCGACAAGCTGAACGCGCTGAACGCCGCCACGGTGGGCGAGCTGGACGCGGCCTTCCGCGAGCTGGCCGGCGATGACGCGGTCCGCGGCGTCATCATCACCGGCGAGGGGGAGAAGGCGTTCGTCGCCGGCGCGGACATCGGCGAGCTGGCGCGGATGGGGCCCATCACCGGGATCGATGTGTCGCGGCAGGGGTCCCACGCGTTCCGGCGCCTCGAACGCATCGGAAAGCCGGTGCTCGCGGCGGTGAACGGCTACGCCCTCGGCGGTGGCATGGAGCTGGCCCTGGCCTGCCACCTCCGGATCGCATCGGAGAACGCCCGGTTCGGGCTGCCCGAGGTCAAGCTCGGGATCATCCCGGGGTACGGCGGCACGGTGCGCCTCCCCCGGGTCGTCGGCCGGGGGCGGGCCCTCGAGTTGATCCTCACCGGCGAGATGATCACCGCCGCGCGTGCCTACGAGATCGGCCTGGTCAACCGCGTCGTCCCGCAGGACCAGCTCATGACCGCGGCCGAGCAGCTCCTGGAGACCATCCTCAGGAATGGTCCCATCGCCCTCCGCTTCGCCCTCGAGGCCGTGGACCGCAGCCTGGAGACCGGGATCGAGGAGGGGCTCGGGCTCGAGTCCCACCTCTTCGGGCTGCTCGCCTCCACCGAGGACATGCGGGAGGGGATGGCGGCGTTCATCGAAAAGCGAGAGGCGGACTTCGGGGGGCGGTGAGGAGCCGCCGTCCGTTGCCTCACGCGCGCGCGCGTGATAGCTTTCAAGGCGTGAATGCCCCCCCCTCCCTCGTCTGCCGTGAGTTGCGCCTGCGTCAGTTCCGCAACTTCGCGGACCTGGACCTCGAGTTCCCGCCCGCGGGCGCGGCGGTGATCGGGCCCAATGGCTCGGGGAAGACCAACCTGGTCGAGGCCCTGTACTACCTGGAGATCTTCCGTTCCTTCCGCGGCGCGTCCGACGACCAGCTGATCCGGTTCGGCGGCGAGGCGTTCCACATCCGGGGGCGGTTCCAGGATCCGGCGAGCGGGCGGGATCTGGAAGTGACCGCGGCGTTCGAGAAGCGGCGTCGCCGGAAGGTGGTGACGGTGGATGGCGCGGAGGCGGAGCGGCTGGGGGACGCCCTGGGCCGGATCGGTGCCGTGGTCTTTTCGCCGTCGGACGTGGCGATCGTGGCCGGCGCGCCGGGGGAGCGGCGCCGGTTCCTGGACATCGTGCTCTCCCTGAACGTGCGCGGCTACCTCCCGGCCCTCCAGCGCTACCGGCATACCCTCCGGCAGCGGAACGCGCTGCTGCGGGGCGGGGCTCCCGCCGGGCAGCTGGAGCCGTGGACGGCCGGGCTCGTGGAGGCCGGGGCGGCCATCTCCGCGGCCCGGTCGCGGTGGGTGGCCGAGCACCGGGATGGCTTCGCCGATCGGTACGCGCGGATCGGGGGCGAGGCGGCCTGCAGGCTGGCGTACCGCCCGAGCGTGAGCGGAACGGAGTCGCCCGACAGCGATTCCGCCGATGCGCTGCGGGCGGAGCTGGACCGGCTGGTGGGGCGGGAACGCGAGCGGGGCCTGACGCTGGCCGGGCCCCATCGCGACGACCTCGCCTTTCTGCGGTGCGACGACGACGACGCCCGCGACCTGCGGGACTTCGGCTCGGGCGGGCAGCAGCGGACCGCCGCCGTGTCGCTCCGGCTGGTGGAGGCGGAGACGATCCGGCGCGCCCGCGGCCGCGCCCCGATCATCCTGCTGGACGACATCTTCGCCGAGCTCGACCCGGGGCGCTCCGCCCGGCTGCTGGAGCTGCTCGAGGACGAGCCCGGCCAGGTGATCCTCACCGCGCCGAAGCCCTCGGACGTGGAGGTGCGTCACGGCGCGCTGCCCCGCTGGCGCATCGCCGGCGGCCAGATCGTGGCGGCGGCATGAGCGGCAAGCCGACCGGCCCCATGAAGGTGGCGGAAGCCCTGGCCGGCTACCTGGCCAGGTCCGGCCTGGGCGACCGCCTCCAGGAGGCGTCGGCGGTCGAGGACTGGCCGGGCAAGGTGGGGTCGCGAATCGCCGCCGTGACGGAGCCGCTCCACGTGAACAACGGCGTGCTGTTCGTCGGGGTGCGCTCGAGCGCCTGGCTGATGGAATTGCGGATGATGGAGGCGGAGGTCCGCGGCCGGCTGAACGAGGGCCGTGACAAGGGACGGATCCGCAAGATCCGCTTCGTGATGGCGGGCGAGGAAGAGGGCCGGCCGGCCGGTCCGCGGGGGCGATTTACCCGTTGAGCGGGAGCAACATCCGGGGATCCGAAGGGTAGTAGGAAGGTTGTCCTCGAAGCGTAAACAGAACTGGGGAACATGGCGAAGAAGCCGAAGGGAAACGACTACAACGCGGGTCAGATCCAGGTCCTGAAGGGGCTGGAGGCGGTCCGCAAGCGGCCCGGGATGTACATCGGTTCCACGTCTGCCCGGGGCCTGCACCACCTGGTCTACGAGGTGGTGGACAACGCCGTGGACGAGGCGATGGCGGGGTACTGCACCGAGATCGACGTGGTGCTCCGCTCCGATGGCTCCGTGACCGTCACCGATGACGGCCGTGGGATCCCGGTGGACATCCATCCCACCGAGGGCATCCCGGGCGTCGAGCTGGCCATGACCACGCTGCACGCCGGCGGGAAGTTCGACCGCAACACGTACAAGGTCTCGGGCGGCCTGCACGGCGTCGGTGTCAGCGTCGTGAACGCCCTCTCCGAGTGGCTCGAGGTGGTCATCCGCCGGGACGGCCAGGTCTACCGCCAGCGCTACGCCCGTGGCCTGAAGGAGACGGACCTGGAGGTGATCGGCAAGGTGAAGAGGGATGACAGCGGGACGACGGTCTCGTTCAAGCCGGACCCCCAGATCTTCACCGAGCTCGCCTACAGCTTCGACACGCTGGCCAACCGTCTGCGGGAGATGGCCTTCCTCAACAGGGGGCTCCGGATCACGTTGCGGGACGAGCGACCGGACGCGGACGAGGAGCACAAGCTCGAGGACTACCGGTTCGAGGGGGGGATCGTCGAGTTCGTCGTGTACCTGCGGGGCAGCCGGCAGGCGCTCCACCCGAATCCCGTGTACATCGAGGCGGCGCGGGAGGAGGCGGAGATCGAGCTCGCGCTGCAGTACGACCAGGGGTACAACGAGAGCACGTTCACCTTCGTCAACAACATCAACACGCACGAGGGCGGAGCGCACCTCACGGGGTTCAAGGCGGCGCTGACGCGGACGCTGAACGACTACGCCCGGAAGAACAACCTGCTCAAGAAGGACCTGGACGCGCTGTCGGGGGAGGACATCCGGGAAGGGCTGACCGCGGTGCTCTCCATCCGGGTGAAGGAGCCGCAGTTCGAGGGTCAGACCAAGACCAAGCTGGGCAACTCGGAGGTCCGGGGCGCCGTCGAGCAGGTCGTCAACGAGAAGCTGGCGTCCTACCTCGAGGAGCACCCCTCCGTCGGCAAGATCATCATCGAGAAGGCCGTTTCCGCGGCCCGGGCGCGGATCGCCGCGCGCAAGGCCCGGGACCTGACCCGGCGCAAGAGCGCGCTCGAGGGGAGCGTGCTCCCCGGCAAGCTGGCGGACTGCTCCATCACGGACCCGACGGTGTGCGAGCTGTACCTCGTGGAGGGTGACTCCGCGGGCGGCACCGCGAAGCAGGGGCGGGACCGGTCCTACCAGGCCATCCTGCCGTTGCGGGGGAAGATCCTGAACGTGGAGAAGGCGCGGCTGGACAAGATCCTGTCCAACGAGGAGATCCGCACGATGATCACGGCCATCGGGGCCGGGATCGGCGAGGACGAGTTCGACCTCAAGGGCGCGCGCTACCACAAGATCATCATCATGACGGACGCGGACGTGGATGGCGCCCACATCCGCACCCTCCTCCTCACGTTCTTCTTCCGCCACATGCGCGAGCTGGTGGAGAGCGGGATGATCTACATCGCGCAGCCGCCGCTGTACCGGGTGGCGAAGGGGAAGGAGGAGCACTACGCGTACAACGAGAAGGAGCGGGAAGAGATCCTGAACCGGCTGTCACCGAACGGCCGGGAGAGCGGCCGGGGCGTGAGCCTGCAGCGCTACAAGGGGCTGGGCGAGATGAACGCCGACCAGCTCTGGCGGACCACCATGGACCCGGAGACCCGCACCATCCTCCGCGTGACGCTGGAGGACGCCGTGGAGGCCGACCTGATCTTCTCCAAGCTCATGGGCGACGATGTTGAGCCCCGCCGCAAGTTCATCGAGGAGAACGCCGCGTTCGTCAAGAACCTGGATATCTGAGCGGCGAGATCAGGGGTCCCGTCGGGCGGAGGGGATCGTGACATCGGATGGGCCGGATCGCTGCCGGAGTATGGTCCTGGTCGGCACGTCTCTCGCATCCGCTGGCCGGGGGAATCCTCGCGCGTGAACCGGCTGCAGGAAGCGGACCCCATGGCGGGCACACTGAAGGCGAACGGCGAAGAATGGGAAGTGCGGCTGTCCCGCGAGAGGCCGCACGAGGGTGTGCGTGTCGTGGTCTTCCGGTGCGTGAGCAACAGCTCCCACGGCTGGCGGGTCGTGGAAGTCCGTGAGGGGGACTATGAGAGCCAGGAGCGGCTGGACGAGCTGTCCGCGGCGGAGCTCCAGGCGCTCTTCGAGCGCTCGCAGCCGTTCGATTACGTCCACGACCCCAAGGCCTACCCGGACGCGATCGGGGATCCGCCGGCGCGGTAGGAGCGCGCGGCGGGCCGGGGTCGGCCGCTTCGGTCCCGCTGGCTCTCGCTGGCGCCGGGAGAGGTGGGTCGCGCGTGTAGTGCAGGCGCCCGCCGCTGCGCGCGGCGGGCCGGGCTACAGGAGGTCCTGGTACTGCGGGTTGGTGATGAGTCCTTCGGGCGCGACGACCTGCCGATCCCACGGGAAGATCACCATGGCGTCGGTTTCCACGGCGAAGAAGTCCGGCCTGTACTGGCCGGACTTGGCGAAGCTGGTGGCGGTCCGGATCTCGCGGGCGCGGACGGCGCGGACGGCGGCGGTGGCCATCCGGAGGGTCTCGCCGGTCGTGCAGATCTCGTCGACGATGAGGACGCGCTTGCCGGCGGCCTCCGGGGGAGCGGCGGAGAGGATGCGGGGCTCATCATGGACGAGCTCGGCGCCGGCGCGGCGGGAGATCTTGATGGAGTGGAAGTCGCACCGGAGGATGGAGGCGATCACCGCGCCCGGGATCACGCCGGCCTTGGCGATGCCGATGATCAGCTCGGGCTCGTAGTCGCGGGCGACGTTGAGGGCCAGGGCGCGGCAGAGCTCGCCGAAGACCTCCCAGGTCAGCTCGAGTACGCCGTCATCGCGGAGGGAGCCGACGGGAGCATCGAACGTGTCCTGCACCGGTCGGTCGAACGCCATGGTGCATCTCCGCGGTTCGGGGGCTGACTTGCAACATAGCGGCGGCCCGGTGCCCGGGGAAGCGGGTTGACCCGGGGGCGCGTCGCGGTCCACTTTCGGGCATGAGCGACGACCCGCGAACCCGCGCCGACGCCCGCCTCGAAGCGGCCCTCGCGAGCGCACCCTTCCGCGACCCGCGCCCCTATTTCCGTCCGATCCTGAAGCACCTGAGGGAGCACGATGCGGCGGCGTTCGAGCGGGCGCTCACCCACTTCGAGTCGGCGCTGGTCCCCATGGTGGCCGGGGAGGGCGATCCGATCGCGGCGTGGCTGGAGTATGGTCGCGTGCTGACGACGCTGGCGGGGGACGGCCGGATCATGGCGGTGGATGGCTCCGGCCGCGCCGAGCCCGCCGGCGACTCGCCGGATGCGACTTCGCTGCTGCTCTACCTTCCCGATGCCCCGGAGACCCCGGCCGTGGTCCTGCGCTGCCCCCGCGCTGCGACGCCGGCCCAGGCCGCGAGCATCGAGCTCCTGGTCCTGGGCCGCGTGAGCGTCAGCGATCAGCTTTCAGCGGTCGGCGCTCAGCAGTCGGTATCGTCGGGCCGCGCGAGCGGATTGCCGACGGCTGACGGCTGACCCTTCGCTCAGGCCCCGCCCTTGGCCATGCTGTCGAGGAACTCCTGGTTGGTCTTCGTTCGCCGCATCCGCTCGAGCAGGAACTCGAGCGCCTCGGCGGAGGGCATGTCGGAGAGGAAGTTGCGCAGCAGGTAGACCCGGTTCAGCTCGGAGTCGGACAGCAGCAGCTCCTCCTTCCGGGTGCTGGAGCGGTTGATGTCGATGGCGGGGAAGATGCGCTTGTCGGCGATGTGGCGGTCGAGGATGACCTCCATGTTGCCGGTCCCCTTGAACTCCTCGAAGATCACCTCGTCCATGCGCGACCCGGTCTCGATCAGGGCCGTGGCGATGATGGTCAGGGACCCGCCCTGGTCGATGTTGCGCGCGGCACCGAAGAAGCGCTTGGGCTTGTGCAGCGCGTTGGCGTCCACGCCGCCCGACAGGATCTTGCCGGAATGGGGGACGGTGACGTTGTAGGCGCGGGCGAGGCGGGTGATGGAGTCGAGGAGGATGACGACATCGCGGCCGGCCTCCACCAGGCGCTTGGCCTTCTCCAGCACCATTTCGGCCACCTGCGTGTGGCGGTCGGCGGGCTCGTCGAACGTGGACGAGATGATCTCGGCCGGGACGTGCTCCTGCATGTCCGTGACCTCCTCGGGCCGCTCGTCGATGAGCAGAACGATGAGGTGGACCTCCGGCTGGTTCTCGATGATGGAGTTGGCGATCTTCTGGAGCAGGATCGTCTTGCCGGCCTTCGGGGGCGATACGATGAGCCCGCGCTGGCCCTTCCCGATGGGGCTGATGAGGTCCATCAGCCGCATGGACAGGTCGCCCGACTCACTCTCGAGGGAGACCCGCTCCTCGGGGTAGCGAGGACGGAGGTTGTCGAAGGCGATGCGGTGCTTCGCGTGCTCCGGCTCCTCCTCGTTCACCCGCTCCACCTTCAGGAGCGCAAGGTAGCGCTCCCCCTCCTTCGGCGGGCGGACCTGGCCGAGGACGGTGTCCCCCGTCCGCAGGTCGAACCGCTTGATCTGCGATGGCGAGACGTAGATGTCGTCGGGTCCGTAGAGGTAGTTCCAGTCCTGGGAGCGGAGGAAGCCATACCCCTCCGGGAGGACTTCCAGCACGCCTTCGCCACGGAGAACGACATCGCTGTCGAGGAGGTTCTGCTCTATACGGAATATGAGGTCCTGCTTGCGCAGTCCCGAATAATTGGAGATCTGGAGCTCCTCCGCCATCTCATGCAGCTCGGCGATCGATTTGCTCTTGAGTTCTGCGATGTCCACGTCAGTCTCCGGATGGCGACCATTGGCTCGAACAACCGCGCGGATCCCGACAAGGGGATCGCGCGAGGCGCTGCAATGGCCGATCTATGGGTTGGGAAAACGAGTCGGTGTTCGACCGGCGGAACCGCCCAGTAGTCGCCGCGTGGTGGCAGGTCGTGTGGTCGAGGGTGATTGGCGCAAGAGTATCACGGGCGCTGGCCCGGGTCAAGAGTGTCGGGGGAACGGGTCCTGTCCGGGGCAAGAGCCGTGCGCGCGGCTCGCTTGACACGGGTCCGGCGGCGCGGGAGTTTGTCGGTCCCCAGTCCGTCTGGAGATGGCATGGCACGTCACAACCGCGAGGGTCACGGCTCGGACCAGCAGGGGTTCGGGTACACCGTCAGCTACCAGCCCGACTGGCTGCGGCAGGTGAAAGTGACCCGGCTCCTCGATTCCGGGCGCCAGTCCACCAAGACCCTCTTCGTGAACCCGACCGAGCCCGCTCGCAAGCCGGGGCGGCTGGTGCGCACCGAAGTGCGGTCCGAGGCGCAGGACCTCCGCTTCGCGATCGCGATCACCGACCCCGGTCGCGTGGTGAGGCGGGTGATCGTCGAGACGGGCCCCGCCGAGTCGTCGGCCCACGCGATGGGCGAAGGGGACGTTTTCTTCACGTTCGACGACGGGGGCCGCCCCTAGGGTACTGATGCCGAGATTCCGTATACAATGTCACGACATTTCGGCGTCAGTACCCTAGGGAAGGACCATCCGGAGGACCAGGGAGCTCGCCTCCTGCCGCAGACTGTCGATCTGGGCCTGCACGCCCGTGATCGCCACCTGCAGGGCCGAGTCCCTCGGCATGCGGTACAGGAACCCCCCGCCCGCGCGCATGCGGGCGTCCAGCGCGTCCAGGTCCGCCTGCAGGAGGGCGACGCGGGCGCCGAGCCCCGCCAGCGAGCGCGGGAGTCCCCCTCCCTCGGCACCGCCCCCGTACCGTTCCCGGGCGGTCTCCACAGCGGCGGAGAGCGCGGCGAGGCGCTCCTGCAGGCGGGCGATCCCGTCCATGGCCCCGCCCGGTCCGAGCAGCCGGGAGAGGGAGCCGCCGTCGAGGTCGGCGGCGAGGGCGGTGGCGGCGGCCGTGGCGGCGTCCATGCGGCGCTGGAGCCGCTCCAGCTCCGACTCGCGTGCTTCGGCCATCGCCTGGACCCGCCGGGCCGTGGTCAGCAGTGAATCGATGGCGGCAGGCAGATCCATGCCGCCCTCGAGGAGAAGCGCCGGGTCGAGCCGGTGCGCGCCGTAGAGGGTGTCCCCGGACCGGACGGGGGCGGATCCCGGCGACCCGGCCTTGATCTGGACGAGGGGCTGGCCGATGGCCTGCAGCCGCATGGCCCACACATCGCTGTCCTTGCGGATCACGGTCCTGGCGTCCCCCTCGAGGCGGATCAGGAGAGCGACCCTGGCGCTGTCGCCGGCCGCGAGGAAGGCGATCCCCGCGACCCGCCCCTTCTCGACGCCCGCGACGCGCACGGGGGTGCCGACCCGCACGCCGGACGCGTCGGGGAGGACGGCGACCAGGTCCATGCGGTCGCCGGCGACGTCGTAGACGGCTTCGAGGTTGAAAATGAAGGCCGCGGCGAGGGCGATCAGCGCCAAGATCAGGTAGCCACGCCGCGGCCGGCCGTCGCTCGATTCTCGGGGCACGGTGCCGGCGGAGTGCAAGCGACGGGCCGCGCGGTCGGCGTCGGGGTGGACAGCGCGGAATCGCGGCGCCATGTTTCGCGGCGATGAACGGTGCATGGAGCGCCCCGATCACGTGGGTCGGCCGCGCCGCGCTCGGGACCGCCGCGGGATTCGGCCAGTTCGGCCGGTTCATGGCGCAGGTCGGGCGGGCGGCGGCGGACGCACGGACGTGGACCGAGGTGCTCGTGGTCCACATGGCGCGCATCGGCGTCGCCTCCCTGCCGATCGCGCTCTTTGTCGCCGCCTTCACGGGCATCGTCCTGGCCCTGCAGGCCTCCTACACGTTCACCGGCGCCGTTCCGCTCTACTTCGTCGCCGTGCTGGTGGGAAAGACGATGCTGCTGGAGCTGGGGCCGGTCCTGACGGGGCTGGCGCTGGCCGGGCGGGTGGGTGCGAACATCGCGGCGGAGCTCGGGACGATGCGGGTGACCGAGCAGATCGATGCGCTGGAAACCCTCGCCTACGATCCGCTGGCGTACCTGGTGGTGCCGCGGATCCTGGCGGGGCTGCTCATGTTCCCGCTGGTGGTGGCGTTTGCGGACGTGATGGGGATCGCGGCCGGGTGGATCACCGCCATCAACCTGCTGGACCTCTCGTCGCCGGAGTTCGTCCGCGGGCTGCGGCTCTACTTCGTGCCCTTCGACGTGACCTACTCCCTGGTGAAGGCGGCGTCGTTCGGTCTGGCGGTCACGGCGGTCGGCAGCTTCTACGGGTTCACCACGCGAGGCGGCGCCGAGGCGGTCGGCCGGTCGACGACACAGGCGGTGGTGGTGAGCAGCATGCTGATCCTGGTGCTGGACGCCTTCTGGGCGGTTACGCTCCTGTGAGCATCGTCATGGAAGGCGTGTCGAAGGCGTTCGGCTCCAAGGTGGTGCTGGACGGGGTCGACCTGGAGGTGCCGGAAGGGAACACGCTGGCGGTGATCGGCGGCTCGGGGGTAGGCAAGTCCGTGCTCCTCAAGACCATCGTCGGCCTGCTCGAGCCGGACGCTGGCCGCGTGGTCGTGGATGGCGAGGTGGTGACGGAACTCTCGCGCGAGGCGCTGTATGAGCTGCGCCGGCGCGTCGGCTACGTCTTCCAGTTCGCCGCCCTGTTCGACTCCATGACCGTGGGCGAGAACCTGGCCATGGGCCTGCGCCGGATCCCGGGGCTGGACGCGGAGGAGCGGCAGCGCCGCGCGACGGAATCCTTGCGGCTGGTCGAGCTGGAGGGCTACGAAGGGCGGTACCCCGGTGAGCTGTCGGGCGGGCAGCGCAAGCGGGTGGGGCTCGCCCGTGCCGTGGTGACGCGGCCGAAGTACCTGCTGTACGACGAGCCGACGACCGGCCTGGATCCCGTCACGACGGCGGTCATCGATCGGCTGATTCTGAAGATGGACGAAGAGCTGGGGGTGACGAGCGTGGTGGTGACCCACGACATGACGAGCGCCTACCGCGTCGCGGACCGGGTGGCGATGCTCTACGACGGTCGGATCCGGTTCGTGGGCACACCGGCCGAGATCCAGGCGGTGGAGGATCCGGTGGTGCGGGGCTTCATCGAGGGACGGCCGGAGCTCATGCAGGGGTCGGCGGCGTGAGCAGGCGCGCGGAGGTCAAGGTCGGGCTCGTCGTCATGGCCGGGATCGCCCTGATCATGGTGGGCACGATCTGGATGCAGGGGTGGCGGATCGGGTCCGAGGAGCGGGAGTTGGTGGCGTGGTTCCGTGAGGTGGGGCAGCTCCAGAGCGGGAACCCGGTGAAGCTGCGGGGCGTGCCCATCGGGCGGGTGGAGAGCATCGCACTGGACGACCGGTCGACGGGTGTGATCCTGCGCATGTCCGTGGCCTCCGACGTGATCCTCCCGGAGGACCCGGTGGTGATCCTCTCCCCCGAATCGCTGTTCGGCGACTGGCAGGCGGAGATCATCCCGCGCAACCGCTTCCCGTTCTACAACTACGCCGTCGCCCCCGACCCGCAGATGCTGCCGGGCTACTCGCTCCCCGACGTGTCGCGGCTCACGGCGGTGGCCGACCGGATCGCCGAGAACCTGGCGGTCATCACGGACCGCATCGACATCGCGTTCACCGATGAGACCGCGGTCAACATCCGACAGGCCATCGAGAACATCCAGGAGGTCACGTCCCGGCTCACCGGTCTGGTCGAGGCGCAGGGACGGACCGTCGAAGGGCTGGCGGCCGGACTGGAGACGACCACGACGACGCTGAACGAGGCGGCGTCGAGCGCCGGGCGCACGTTCGCACAGGTCGAGTCGGCCATTGCCGAAGGCCAGGTCACGGACATCGTGCGGAACGTGGCGCTGGCGACGGCGCAGCTGGACACGCTCACGCGCGCCCTCGCGCTGGTGAGCCGCGACCTGGGGGGCGCCGCGACCTCCGCGGACAGCGCGTTCACGTCCCTGGCCCAGGTCCTGGCATCGCTCGAGGCCGGCGAGGGCACTCTGGGGCTCCTGCTCCAGGACACCGCCCTGTACCGGGACCTGGTCGCGACCAACGCGCTGATCCAGGACCTGCTGGAGGACTTCCAGCGCAACCCCCGGAAGTACATCAACCTCAGGGTGTTCTAACGGCTCGCGGGTTGCATGGGCGTCGGGGCGCAGCTTTGCAGCCTGGCGCCTCGAAAGCGCGCGCGTAGCACGAAGCGGCCCCATCCCGCCCGGGGATCGGGCGTCGGCGGCGGGGAAGATCACCGGGAGACACCTAGGTTGGCACTGCTCGTCCAGAAATACGGCGGCACGTCGGTCGCCGATGCGGGGCGGATCCGCCGCGTGGCGGAGCGAGTGTGCCGGTTCCGGCGGGAGGGCCACGCCATGGTGGTGGTGGTCTCCGCGATGGGGCACACGACCGACGAGCTGGTGGCGCTCGCGGGATCCGTGAGCGACTCGCCGGCGAAGCGGCACCCCCGGGAGATGGACATGCTGCTCACGGCGGGGGAGCGCATCTCCATGGCACTGATGGCCATGGCGATCCGGGACGCCGGGGCGGAGGCCATCAGCTTCACGGGGTCGCAGGCGGCGATCATCACCGACTCGACCCACACGGGCGCGCGAATCGAGGAAGTCCGTGGGGAGCGGGTGGCGGAGGAGCTGGCGCAGGGACGGGTGGTCATCGTGGCGGGGTTCCAGGGCGTGAGTCGGAGCCGGGAGGTCACCACGCTGGGCCGCGGCGGGTCGGACACGACGGCGGTGGCGCTGGCGGCGGCCCTCGGCGCGGAGCGCTGCGACATCTTCACCGACGTGGACGGCGTCTACACGGCGGACCCCCGGAAAGTCGCCACCGCCCGGCGAATCGACCGGGTGACGTACGAGGAGATGATCGAGCTGGCGGTCGCGGGTGCGCAGGTGATGCACCCGCGCGCCGTGGAGATCGGGGCGCGCTATGGGGTTCCCATCCGGGTGCTGTCGTCGCTGGCGGATGGGGAGGAGGGCGGGACCCTCATCGCAGGAAGGGAGCGAGGGATGGAGGATCCGGTACTGACGGGGGTGGCTTCGGAGGGTGGCTGGGCGCAGCTGGTCCTGCGGGGGCTGCCCGCGGAGATGCGGACGATGACCACCGTCCTGTCGCGGCTGACGGATGCCGGCGTGAGCGTCGACCTGCTCACGCAGGTGGACCGGGCGGACGGCCGGCGGCTGATCCAGCTCACCGTGGGAGAGGCCGAGGTGGCCGACGCGCGAGCGACGTGCGAGGGGGTGGTGAAGGAGCTGGGCGGGGAACGGGTGGACGTGCAGGACGGACTGGCGCGGCTGGCGCTGGTGGGGAGCGGGATGCACAAGCGGCCCGGGGTGTTCGCGCAGGCGTTCGAGACGCTGCTGCGGGAGGGCGTGGACGTGCACAGCGTGTCGGCCTCCTCCAGCTCCATCATCCTGATGGTCGGGGCGGCGGATGAGGAGCGCGCGGTGCGGCTCCTCCACGACGGCTTCGGCCTGGGGGAGGCAGCGTGAAGGCAGCGATCCTGGGCGCGACGGGGGCCGTGGGACGGACGATGCTCCGGGTCCTGGAGGAGCGCCTCCCGCAGATGGACGCGATCGTGCCCCTGGCCTCGCCCCGCTCCGCGGGCGAGCGGCTCACCTGGCGGGGGCGGGAATGGGAGGTGGCGGTGCCTGGCCCGGGGTCGTTCGAGGGGTGCGGTGTCGCCCTGTTCTCGGCCGGTTCCGGTCTCTCCCGCGAGTGGGCGCCGCGGGCGGCGGCGGAGGGCGCGGTGGTGGTGGACAATTCGTCCGCGTGGCGCATGGACCCGGAGGTCCCCCTGGTGGTCCCGGAGGTGAACGCGGACCGGGCGGCGGAGCGGCCGAGGGGGATCATCGCCAACCCGAACTGCTCCACGATCCAGCTGGTGGTACCCCTGGAGGCGATCCGCCGCGCCGCCGGTCTCGTCCGCGTCGTGCTCAGCACGTACCAGTCCGTCTCCGGGGCCGGGCAGAAGGGGATCGACGCCTACCGAGGGGAGCGGGATGGGGGCACGGCCACGTCGTCGCCGTTCACCGGTCCGATCTTCGGGAACGTGATCCCGCGCATCGGGTCGATGGGGGAGAACGGCTGGACCGAGGAGGAGGAGAAGATGCGGAACGAGACCCGCAAGATCCTCGGCATGCCGGCGCTGGAGGTGGCCGCCACGTGCGTGCGCGTACCGGTGGAGGTGGGGCACGCGGTGACGGCGGCGGTGGAAACGGAGCGGCCGCTGGACCTCGCGGAGGCGGCGGAGGCGCTGGCGGCCATGCCCGGACTGCGCGTCTTCGGTGCCGACCGGGACCCCCTTCCCCGGGAGGCGGCGGACACCGACGAGGTGTACATCGGCCGATTGCGGCGGGACCCTGACCGACCCCACGTTCTGCACATGTGGATCGTGGCGGACAACCTCAGGAAGGGCGCGGCGACGAACGCCGTGCAGATCGCGGACGTCGTGCTGCGTGGCTAAGCGAGCCGGCTCCCGCGGAGAGCGGCGCGGCGCGCGGCGGCCGGTGCGGCTGGAGACGAGCGCCGGCGGGGTCGTCTACCGGCACTCGGGCGGCACCACGTACTACCTGCTGATCCGGGACCCGTACGAGAACTGGGGTCTGCCGAAAGGCCACGTGGAGAAGGGTGAGACCCCGGCGGAGACGGCGCTGCGGGAGGTGCGGGAGGAGACCGGGATCGAGGCGCTGGCCCTGCGGGAGCCGCTGAAGACGATCGACTGGTTCTTCCGGGAGGGCGCGGACCTGATCCACAAGTACTGCCATTTCTTCCTGATGGAGACGCCCGTCGAGGATACGCGTCCGCAGGTGGAGGAGGGGATCACGGAGTGCGTCTGGCTCCCCCTCGACGCCGCGCTCCGCACCATGACCTACGACAACGCGAGGCAGGTGCTGGAAGCCGCCGGGCACCGGGTCCGGGCCCTCCAGAACGGCGCCTGAGGGCGGGAAGGCGGACCGCGAATGAAGCGACTTTCGGGGGTGGCGGACTGGCGGCTGGTCCACGGCGCCGCGGTCCTGGTGGTGCTGGCGCTGTTCCTCCTCGAGCTCCGCCCGGTCCTCTCCCCCTTCATCCTCTTCGCCGCCCTCGTCGTCCTCATGATCCCGTACGCCGGGAGCGAGTTCCACCGCCTCCTCATCCTCACCGGCGCCGTGCTGGTGCTCCTCTGGATGCTCAAGGCGCTCGGGACGCTGCTCGCTCCGTTCGTCCTGGCCTTCGTGCTGGCGTACATCCTCGATCCGGTGGTGGACCGGCTGGTCCGGTGGAGGATCCCGCGGGGGCTGGCCATCGTGATCCTGGCGCTCCCCGTCGCGGGGACGTTCGTGGCCCTGGTGCTCGTGGGGATCCCCGCGCTCGCGGAGCAGGTCGAGACGCTGATCCGGCGGGTGCCGGAGGCGGTGGAGAAGCTGGCGGCGTGGATCGAGGGGCTCCAGGCGGGGCTCCTGGGGATCGACCTGCCGCTCGTGGACGAGCGGGAGCTGGCGGAGCGGCTGCGGGGCCTGTCCCCCGCGACCGTCACCGACTTCCTGGAAGAGAAGCGGGCGGCGATCGGGGAGCGGTCGTGGCAGGCGGTGCTGGGGCTGGGGCGGGGGATCGGGACCGTGCTCACGATCCTGGGCTACATCGTGCTGACGCCCGTCCTGACGTTCTACCTCCTGCGGGACTGGGACCGCATCACGGCGCGGCTCTCCGCGAACATCCCGCGCCGCCGCGCCGCGTCGTGGTCGGCGTTCGCCCGGGAGTACGACCGGCTCCTCTCCCGCTACCTCCGCGGCCAGCTCCTGGCGGCCGCGATCGTCGGGGTGCTGACGTGGCTCGGGCTCTGGATCGTCGGGTTCCCGAACCCCGGGCTGGTGGGCGCGGTGGCCGGAGTGTTCAACGTGGTCCCCTATCTCGGACTGCCGGTCTCGCTGGTGCCCGCCATCATCATCGCCCTGCTCAGCGGCTCCTTCCTCGCGGCGATCCTGAAGCTGGCCATCGTGTTCGGGATCGTGCAGGTCCTGGACGGCAACGTCATCGGGCCGCGCATCGTCGGCGAGTCGGTGGGGCTGCACCCGGTCTGGGCGATCCTCGCCATCACGGCAGCCGGCGTGCTCTACGGCTTCGTCGGGCTGCTGCTCGCCATCCCCGGCGCGATCCTCGTGAAGCTCCTGGTGGAGGCCGGGCTGGACCGGTACCGTCACTCCCAGGCATACCTGGGGGCCGGCGCCGATGGGCCCGCGGGCTGAGGCTGGCGCGCGAAATGCGAGGGGAGGGCGCGCGCCTTGCCGGAACGGCAGGGCCGGGGGTACCATGCGGCGCCGAAGCAAAGCCGCGCCTCCCGCAGGATAGCAGAGCGTGACGGAAGAACGCCGCGACATCAACATCATCGGCGGCGGCCCGACGGGGCTGTTCGCCGCCTTCTATGCAGGGATGCGAGGCGCCACGGTCCGGATCATCGACTCCCTCCCGGAGCTGGGCGGCCAGCTGATGGCGCTCTACCCCGAGAAGTATGTCTACGACGTGGGCGGGTTCCCCCGGATCACGGGGAAGGACCTGGCGCTGCACCTGATCGAGCAGGGGACCCAGTTCGATCCGGAGATCCGGCTGGAGGAGCAGGTGGGCGAGCTGATGCGGGAGGAGGAGGGGTTCACCCTCGTCACCGACCGGGGCCGCCACGCGTCGCGGACCGTGCTGATCGCCGCGGGGAAGGGGGCCTTCGCCCCGCGGGTGCTGGAGTGCGAAGGGTACGAGAAGCTGCTCGGCCAGGGCGTCGAGTACCACGTGAAGGAGCCCTCGCGCTATGACGGCAAGCGCGTTCTGATCGTCGGCGGCGGTGACTCCGCGGTGGACTGGGCGCTGGGGCTGAAGGACCGCACGAAGCGCCTGGTGCTGATCCACCGGCGGGGAGGGTTCCGCGCCCATGCGCACTCGATGCGGCAGATGGAGGAGGCGGTGGAAGCCGGGCGGGTCGAGCTGCTGACGCACCGGGAAGTGCGGGCGATCCACGGCGACCACTGCGTGACGGGTGTGACGATCTTCGACAACCGCACCGACGCGGACACGACGCTGGAAGTGGACGCGGTGCTGTCGCTGATCGGCTTCCGACCCGACCTGGGCCCCGTGGGTCGGTGGGGGCTCGACCTGGAGCGGAACACCATCCGGGTGAGTCCCACGATGGAGACGAACCTTCCCGGCGTGTTCGCCGCGGGTGACGTGGTGACGTACGAAGGGAAGCTGGAGCTCATCGCGACCGGGTTCGCCGAGGCGGCGATCGCAGTGAACCACGCGGTGCACAGGATCGACCCGAAAGCGCGGGTGAACCCGGGCCATTCGACGAATCTGAAGGTGTTCAAGGACCGAGAGGAAGCGCAGCCGGTGGGAGCCGGCCGCGACTGAGGCTGCCCGAACACGAGATCGCCATGAGCGACGACCAGAAGAAGACCGTGCTGCTGGTGGAAGACAACGAGGACAACCTCGTGGTCTACCGCACCATCCTGGAGCACGTCGGCTATGCCGTGATCGAAGCGCGCGATGGCGAGGAGGGTGTGAGTCGGGCGCGCTCCGAGCACCCGGACATCATCCTGATGGACATCTCCATCCCCAAAATGGACGGCTGGGAGGCGACGGAGCGGCTGAAGGGGGATGGCGCCACGGCCGACATCCCGATCATCGCGCTGACCGCCCACGCCCTCGAGGAGGACCGGGCCAAGGCGATGCGCGCGGGGTGCGATGGCTACCTGGCGAAGCCGGTCGAGCCGCGGCGGGTGGTCCAGGAGGTGGAGAAGTTCATCGGGCGGCCCTAGCCCGCGTCCCGCCGGGGTCCCACCCGGCCCGCGTTTCCCGCACGGCCCGGCGCTCCCGACGGAGGACGCCGGGCCGTGCCGCGTCGGCGGTCAGACGGTCCAGGAGCGGAGCGCGGAAAGCGTCGCCAGGCAGGCGGCCTCCTCCACGGACCGTTCCACCAGGGCGACCCCCGGGAGAAGCGCGTGGCTGCGCGCGGCCGTCGCTTCCACCACGACCATCACCGCGTCGTGGCCGAACAGGTCCGTGGCGCGGAGGCCATCGAGCCCGAGGCGGAGGTCCGGGTCCAGCGCCTCGGCGGCGTGGAGGCACGCGAGGGCGGCCGCCCGCGCCCGCCCCGCGCGGGTGTCCGGCTCCTCGCCCGTGCCCTCCGTGATCCGGCCCCCGGAGCGCAGCCGCACGGAGCAGCGGGCGTGGTGGTCGGCGCGGTGGACCTCCAGGCCATCCAGCGCGAACCGGGGGAGGGCGCCGTGGTCCCGCGCGGTGGCCGGCGCCGCCCCGACATGGACGCGGTCCGGGGTCGTGGCGACGGCGCGGTCGCGGAGGAGGCCGAGGGCGGCGTCGCGAAGCGCCGCGGTGTCCGCCTCGGGGGTGACGGCCAGATAGACGCGAGGTCCGTGGGGCGGATCGAGGAAGGCGGAGGCGGCGAGGACGCCGGGTAGGCGTTCGAGGGCGGAAGAGAGTTCCTCTCCCGACGTCACCGGGTCAGCCGCTCCAGCGGTTGGTGGCCTGGAGCGCGGCGAGAATGCCCGCCTCTTCGGGGGATCGCGCGAGGGGCGCGGCGCCGGCGAGCGGGACCGTCATCCGATCGAGCAGGGCGGTGGCGGAGATGATGACGTACGCGCGGCCGCGGGACGCGGAGATGGCCGCGCCCTCCAGCTCCAGGCGCACATCCGGCCTGGCCTGGACGATGGCGTCCAGGACCCCGCGCGCCGCGGCCTCGGCGCGCCCGGCCGCGGTGTCCGGCCCCGACCCGCGTCCGGTGATCAACCGGTCGCCGTCGCGCAGCATCACGTCGCACGCGCACAGCTCCGCATCGCGCATGGAGTGGAATTTCACGTACTCGAGCCGCGCGGCCGCGACCCGGTCCTGGACCCGGGGCTCCTGCCCGCCCTTCCCCGTGGCCGCGCCGTTGCGGGTGGGCGGCGCCTGCCCCGTCCCCGTGCGGTCGGCGCCCCCGTTCCCGGGCGGCTCCGCCGCACCGGACAGGGTGCGGCCGTCCGCGCCCTCGCCGTCGTCGCTCGTCGCGCGGATCTGGGCGACACTGACGATGCGCCGGTCGATCTCGATGCCCAGCCCGGCGCTGAGGGCCGACTCGACGTTCCGCACGACCTGCTTGGGGTGGACCCCGGCCGCGGAGAGGATGTGGATCTCGACGATGCGGCCGATGGAATCGGTCACCACATGGGCGGAAACGACCCCTGCGAGAGACGCGAGGAGGCGCTCGGCTTCGTTGTCGGACAGCGATTCGTGGGCGGAGCTCATTTCGGCGCCGTAGGGGGGTCCGTGAGCGCCTCAAGTCTATCACGGCGCGGTCGTCCTCGGCAACAGCGCCGGCGAGTGGCCGGCCCTGGTGGGGGAACCTATCTTGGGCGGGACCGATTGGCTCGGTCGAGGAGACGGCGGATCCGCACATGATCGACACATGGCGACGATAGAGAACCTGGTGATCATCGGCTCGGGACCGGCGGCATGGACGGCGGCGCTCTACGCGGCGCGGGCGGACCTGTCCCCGCTCGTGGTCGAGGGCGAGCCCGAGGGGATCATGCTCCCGGGCGGCCAGCTCATGATCACCACGGAAGTGGAGAACTACCCGGGCTTCCCCGAGGGCGTGACGGGCCCGGAGCTGATGCAGAGGATGAAGACGCAGGCGGAGCGGTTCGGGACCCGCGCGCGCATGGAGATGGTCGAGCGCGTGGACTTCTCCAGCCGGCCGTTCACCCTCATCAGCCGCAACGGCGACGAGATCCGGGCGCGGGCGGTGATCGTGGCCACCGGGGCGAACGCCCAGTGGCTGGGGATCCCGAACGAGGAGCGGCTGGCGCAGAGCGGGGGAGGTGTCTCGGCCTGCGCCGTCTGCGACGCGGCCCTGCCGATCTTCCGGGAACAGGTCCTGGCGGTGGTGGGCGGCGGCGACTCGGCGATGGAGGAGGCGCTGTACGCCAGCAAGTTCGCCAGCAAGGTCTACATCATCCACCGGCGCGATGAGCTCCGGGCGTCCCGGATCATGGCGGAGCGGGCGCTGGCGAACGCGAAGATCGAAGTGCTCTGGAACCAGATGGTGGTGGAGGTCCTCGGCTACGACCAGATCACCGGCCTCCGCCTCGAGGACACCGGGACCGGCGAGCGCACCGATCTGGACGTGGGAGGGATGTTCGTCGCCATCGGCCACACCCCCAACACGGCTTTCCTCGAAGGTCAGCTCGAGCTGACGCCGAAGGGGTATGTCCGGACCGGCTCGTGGCGGACCGCCACCAGCGTGGATGGCGTATTCGCCGCCGGTGACGTGATGGACGACTACTACCGCCAGGCGGTCACGGCCGCCGGGACGGGGTGCATGGCGGCGCTGGAAGCCGAGCGGTGGCTGTCCCACCACGGGCTCGGAGAATCGCCCGTGCTGGAGACGGCCGACGCGCCGGGATAGGGGCTCCGGCAGCGGCTAAAAGACCTTCCGGATCCGGCGCCAGAGGTTGTCGAGGAGGCCGTCCACGCCGGCCTCCGGGTGGAGCGGGCAGTACATCTCGGGCTCGGTGCCGATGAGGAAGTACTCGATCCGGACGTCCTCCGGCGGGCAGTTGCCGGTGGCCAGGTAGCCCGTCCGCTCGTCGACCTGGGCGCTGATGATGTTCGCCGGCGGCGCCCACGGCGCCGGGGAGGGGCGCGTCTCGTAGGCGCCCTTCATGATGTCGGCCCAGACCGGCGCGGCGAGGCGCCCGCCGCCGGCGCCGGGCAGGATGGGACGAGGCCGGTCGAAGCCGAGCCACACGCCGGTGACCAGGTCGGGCGTCATTCCCACGAACCAGACGTCCTTGTTGTCGTTCGTCGTGCCGGTCTTCCCCGCGGCGGGGAGCCAGAAGCCGCGGGTGCGGATCACGGACGCGGTGCCCGAGCTCACGACCTCCTCGAGCAGCGTCAGCGTCAGGAACGCGACCCCGCCGTCGAGCACCTGGCGGCGGGAGGGGCGGGCCTCCCAGAGCACGCGGCCGTCCCCATCTTCGACGCGCAGGAAGAGCGTCGGCTTCACGAGGTAGCCGCCGTTGCCGAACGTCGCGAACGCGGCCACGAGCTCCGCCGGGATCACCTCGGCGGAGCCGAGGTGGATGGACGGGTAGGGCGGGATCGGCGTCGAGAGCCCCAGACGACGACCCATGGCCGCCACCCGGTCCTCGCCCACCCACCGGCCCACGCGGACGGCCGCGTTGTTGGACGAGACCGCCAGGGCGTTGCGGACGGAGAGGGTCTCCACGGTGTCCGAGACGTGGTCGCCGGGGCTCCAGCGCGGGGATCCGGCGTCGTCCACCTCGATGGGCGTGGTCTCGAGCCGGGCCGTGGCCGGCAGGCCGGACTCCAGGGCCGCGGCGTAGACCAGCGGCTTGAAGGCCGAGCCCGGCTGCCGCTTCGCCTGGAGCGCGCGGTCGAACTGGGATTGGGCGAAGTCGCGGCCGCCCACCAGGGCCCGGACGGCGCCCGTGGCGGGGTCCAGGCTGATCACCATGCCCTGGAGCACCGGGGCTTCCGGGTCCGCCGTGGCGCCCCCCTTCGGGTGGGAGTACTGCCCGTAGGAGCCGCCCTCGATCCGGCCGATCTGCGCCACCAGCGCTTCGGCCGACAGCTTCTGGAGACGCGGGTCCAGCGCGGTGAAGACGCGGAGCCCCCGGACGTCGGCATCGGCGCCGAAGCGGTCGCGCAGCTCGGCCCGGACCGCGGCGACGAAGTAGGGGGCCGCCCCCGCGGCCTCGGGTGGCGGCGCGAGCCCGAGGGGTCGTCGCTTGGCGGCGTCGGCGGCGGAGCGTTCGAGGACGCCCGCCCGCGCCATCACCTCGAGGGCGATGTTGCGCCGCTGGACGGCCCGGGTGGGGTGCTTCCGCGGGTTGTAGCCCTCGGGGCTCTTCACGAGCGCGATCAGGAGCGCGGCCTCTTCGGGCGCGAGCTGATGGGCCGACCTGCCGAAGTAGCCCTGGGCGGCGGCCTCGACGCCGTAGTGTCCGGAGCCGAGATAGATCTGGTTCAGGTAGAGCTCGAGGATCTCGCGCTTCTGGAACTCGCCCTCGATCCGCTTCGCCAGGACCACCTCGCACGCCTTCCGCCCGAGCTTGTCGCCCATGGGCAGCCGCTCCGGGAACACGCTCCGGGCGAGCTGCATGGGGATCGTGCTGAAGCCCTCGCGGATCTCGAAGGAGATCACGTTGCGCCACATGGCCCGCGCGACGCTCCGGAAGTCGATGCCGGAGTGCTCCCAGAAGCGACGGTCCTCGACGGCGATCATCCCCTCGCGCAGCACCGGCGGGACGTCCTCCAGCCCCAGGACGACCCGCCGCTGCGGGGACAGGTCCGCGATCACGGAGCCATCGGCGGCGAAGAGGCGCGTCGCCTGGGGCGGGCGGTAGGTCCGGAGATCCGCGACGGACGGGCAGCCCGGACCGGCCACCCCCGTGATGAACAGCGTGGTCCACACGGCGCCGGTGAGAAGGAGGACGGCCACGACGGTGGCAGCCGAAAGGAGCACCCGCTTCGGCGTGCTCCACTCCTTCCACAGCGTCGTGAGCTTCATGCTCGCTGGTACCCCACTAGGTCAGCAGCCTTCCACCATCCACGGCGACTACGGATCCCGTGGAGAACTCGGACCGCACCAGAAAGAGCAGCGCCTCGACCACGTCCTCCGGAGTCCCGATCCGCTGGAGCGCCGCCCGCTCGGCCGCGCGCCGCACCTCCTCCTCCGTATAGTCCTCCGGCGGGAGCACGGTTCCCGGGACGATACAATTGACGCGCACTTCCGGGGCGAGAGCCCGCGCGCTCACGCGGGTCAGGTGGATCAGCGCCGCCTTGGAAACGCCGTGGTGCGCGAACCGCCGCCACGCCTGGACGCCCGCCAGGTCGGCGATGTTCACCACCACGCCGCGGCGCGCCCGGAGCAGGGGCGCGGCGGCGCGGGTCAGCAGGAAGGGGGCGCGGACGTTCACGGCCTGCACCCGGTCCCAGTCCTCCGCCGTGATCTCGTCGAACGCCGCCGACTCGAACAGCGACGCGCTGTTGACCAGGATGTCGAGCCCGCCCAGCCGCTGCGCGGCGGCGGCGACGAGGGCCCCGCAGGCGTCGGCGTCCGAGAGGTCCGCGCGCAGGGCGAAGGACGCTACCCCGCGGGCCTCGGCGAGTCGGACCGTCTCGCGGGCGTCCGCTTCCGAGCGGTTGTAATGCACCGCGACGCTGGCGCCGGCCCGGGCCAGCCCCAGGGCCAGCGCGCGGCCGACACGGTGGCCGGCGCCGGTGACGAGGGCGAACTTGCCGTGCGGGGACATGGGCGGGAAGGTAGTGGCGCGGGGGGTGGGCTGGCTATCGTGGGTGGGGCT
>DATKBW010000240.1:0-2066 GCA_035513575.1 Longimicrobiales bacterium
TCGATCATTGCGCAACACTGTAAAGGGGAAACCACGGGCGCGCGGCGCCCGCCGGCACGGCGGGAGGGGAGATCGACACCGGGGCCCAAGATAACACGCAGGAGCCCCCGGGGCCACGGTTTTCCACTCCCTCGCCGGCGCAGCGCGCCAACCCTGCGAGCGCGCCTTTGCCGACCCACCCCACGTCCCCGAAGGGCTGCCCCCCGCGTCGATTCGCGCTATGATTGCGCATGCTGCCTGCCCTTGCGGCCCTCGCCGCCCTCGATCTCGAGGCCTTGCGCCTCGATGTGCTCGGCCGACTCGTGCTCGCCGTCATTCTCGGCGGCGCCATCGGGCTGGAGCGCGAGCAGCAGGGCAAGGAAGCCGGACTCCGAACCCACATCCTCATCTGCCTCGGAGCCGCGCTGTTCACGGTCATTTCCGTGGAGATGATCGACCCCGCCGGCAACTGGCCTCCGGGCGATGTCTCCCGCATCGCGGCCAATGTGGTGACCGGCGTCGGATTCATCGGCGCAGGGGTGATCCTCCAATCTCGCGGCCGGGTTCGTGGCCTCACCACCGCCGCCACGATCTGGACGGTCGCCGCTCTCGGCGTGGCCGCAGGCGCCGCTCAGTATGTGGCCGCCGTCGGCGCCACGGTCCTCATGCTGGTCGTACTGATCCCGCTGCGCTGGTGGGAACGCCGCAGCGAGGCATCAGAGCCGGAGGACTGAGGTCCGCACCACGGCGAGCCATGTGGTTTCGGGACATGCGGCCATTTGGATCCCTTCGCCCGGCGGCCGCGATCGGATTCCATCCCCCGACCCATACGATGCTGTTCGCGGCAACTGTTGGCGACCATGGCGCCGAAACGGCCTCCGACGCCGACGTCGCTCGACTATCGGAATCCGGTGTCCAGCGGCCACCTCATCGCCACGACGGAAGGGTCGTTCCGGATCGGTTCGCAGGCGTCGCGCAGCGACCCCCCGCTCTCCCTTCAGCGCGGCACCCGCCGCCTGAGCTCCTCCGAGAAGTTCTGCACCAGCACCATGCGTGGCGCTTCGCCCTCGGAGACTGGGCCTCTCAGCGACCGGCCCATGAGGAAGCGCTGGCCATCGGGCGCGATGTCGATCGAGGAGTTGCCGACGCCGCGGACGTACCCCGTCGGGATGGCGAAGAGCACGTCGCGAGCGGTGACGCGGAACTCAGCGCTCGCATCGAAGCGGACGGCCACCATGTTGCTGGCGAGATCGACGTAGAAGAGCTCACGTCCAGCGCTCGACCAGAGGGGGCCGAAGCCCCCGCCCACGGACACCTGCACCTTGGCCGCATCGACCTCGGGGAACGGGCGGACGAAGACCTCGTCCCGCCCCGTCTCGTTCGACACGTACGCGAGCCAGCGCCCGTCCGGGGAGACACGCGGATCCTGCTCCGAATACTCTGCCGTCGCCACGAGCAACGTGGCGGCCTGCTCGACACCGGGTCGGAACACGGCCAGGTCTCGGGTTCCCGGTCGGTAGCCGCCGGTGGTGCTGATACCCCCCGTACGCAGGACGAGCGACCGTCCATCGGGGCTCCAGGTACCCTGAGCGAAGCCGGGGCTCGCTTCCAGGAGCAACTCGGGTTGGCCGGTGCCGTCCGCACGCACCCACCAGACGTCGCCGCCCTCGAGGGCGTGCCTGGAGAAGTACGTGACCCTCGCGCCGTCCGGCGTCCAGAACGGCACGCGCTCCTCCTCGCCGAAGGTCAGGCGCCGGAAGGGACCGCCCGGGATCTCCTTGATCCAGATGTCGTTGGTCCCGCCCTGACCTCTGTGTCGCACCGCGATGCGCGTCCCGTCGGGCGAGAGCGACCACCCGACGTTCCCGCCGCCTCGATCGAAGCGCCACCCCTCATCGACGGGGGTCGCGTCCCCCGCCCGAGTGACCCACATGAGCTCGGTGTTGGCGCCCTGTCCGGTGAGGCCGGGGAAATACGCTAGACTGCCGCTCGGGGACAGCTTGAACGACTGCACGCCCTCGACGAGCGGAACCGCAGCGTCAGAGAGCTCCATTGCGTCGGGATCGAACGGCGCGGCCATCACGGTG
>DATKBW010000241.1:0-3100 GCA_035513575.1 Longimicrobiales bacterium
CACCGCGGTCGGCGTCACCCACCACGCGTCCGCGCGCGCCGTCTCTCCGAAGCCGCGGGTGCGCCACCGCTCCGGCAGCGGCCGGTCGAGCGGCGGCGGGGCGGCGGGGAGAGGCACTCGGGCCACAGGCGACTCCTTGATCTCGGGCGTGGAACGGTCGGTAGCACGGCGTGCGGCGACACCAAGATGGGGGCGGGCAGAGGTCGAGGCAAACGAGCGTCGGAGAGCGGCCTGATCGAACCCGCGGTAGATGTTTCATGAACGGCAGAAAGGGACCGGGTCGGACGTTGTTCTCCGGACGGTGTCACCCCAGCCCAGCCGGAACGGAAGATGACCGGGAGACCTATCCTCCGACTCGAACCATCAGGCCGTGGCCGGCGCTTCCAGCTCTTCGCCGCGGTGGCCGCGCTGCTCCTGGCCGCCGCCGGCTGCGCGGACCCGATCGAGCCCGCAGACTTCGCGGGTGCCTATGAGCTCGACGCCGTGGCCGGTGAGCCGCTCCCGGCCGTGCTCATCGAGCATGAAACCTTCCGCTTCCACGTGCATTCCGATCACCTCATCCTGAACGCCGACGGGACCGGAAGTCGCGTCACGACGGGCGCGGCGGACCAGATGGACGGCATGCCGGCGAAGGACGTCAGCTGGGAGACGGACCTCGTGTTCCACGTCGTCGATCAGCGCATCGAGATCGAGTTCGTCTGCCCGCCGGACGCCCTGATGCTGTGCATCGCGCCCCCGCACCTCATCGCGCTCGGCACCGCTGACGGGGTCAGGGTGGTGGAGACCGCGACGGGAGAGCGGGTCCCGCTCTCATACGTGCGGGCTTTCACGACCCTGCGGTAAGCGATCTCATACGCCTCCCCGCACCATCGCGTGCTATTCGCGGGAATTGTTGCGGGGTTGCCTCCGCCGCGTCCGCGGTCGACACTGACCCCATGGTGCCCAAACCCTGGAAGAAGAACCGGCGCGACCGGGACGACGGGCCGTCCTCGCCCCGCACGCTCCACGCCGAGCGGGTCGTGGACGAGGTGGACCTTCACGGCCTCACCGCCGAGGAGGCGGAGCTCCGGCTCGAGATGTTCCTCGACCGGGTCGCCGTGACCTCGCCAGGCGACGTGGTGCGCGTGATCACCGGGCGCGGGGCGGGCTCGGCAGGCAGGCCGGTCTTGCAGGGGGTGGTCCGGGACGCGCTCACCGGCTGGCTCCGGGACCGCGTCGCGGAGTGGGCCGTGGATGTTGGCAGCGGGGCGTACCTGGTACGCGTGAAGGGGTGAGGCCCGGGTCCGCGCCGGACGGCCGCGGTGATGGTCCGACTTTACGTCGCATGCTGACGTCAGGACGTAACCCCGCCCGTTAGCGGGTCAGCTTTCCGACCTGCCGCTACCGTCCCCACGGGGGCGCGGGCGGAAGGAAGGACCCGCGGCGGGACCGGCGGACGGGATCGCCCCGCCTGACCGTGGCCGCGGCCTCCCTCGATGGAGGTCGGTCACCGGGCCAGCAAGTCGCGCGGAGCCCGCTGGGTTGCGCGAGTCGCCGGCCACCTCGAGACTGCCTCCACCCCCGCACGGGAGACGCGTTCATGGACATCGGCATGATCGGGCTGGGCAGAATGGGCGCCAACATGGCGGCCCGCCTGCTGAAGGCGGGGCACCGTGTGGTCGCGCACGACCCCTCGGCCGCGGCGATCGAGAAGGTGGAGGCGGACGGTGGGGTGGCCGCCGGCACGATCGCGGAAGTTCGCGACCGGCTCGCGGCTCCGCGCGCGGCGTGGGTCATGGTGCCCGCGGGCGAAGCCACGGAGCAGGTGATCAAGCGGCTCGGCGAACAGCTCGAGCCGGGCGACACGGTCATTGACGGCGGGAACAGCTACTACCGGGACACGCTGCGGCGTGCGGAGCGGCTTCGCCGGGGCGGCATCGAGATGCTGGACGTGGGCACCAGCGGGGGCATCTGGGGGCTCCGGGAGGGCTACTGCATGATGATCGGCGGCCAGGAAACGGTCGTCGAACGCCTCCGGCCTCTGTTCGAGGCGCTGGCGCCCGCCGCCGATGCCGGCTGGGGCCGGGTCGGACCGAGCGGAGCCGGCCACTTCGTGAAGATGGTCCACAACGGCATCGAGTACGGGCTGATGCAGGCCTATGCCGAGGGCTTCGCGCTCCTGCGCGCGAAGGACGAGTTCGACCTCGACCTCGCCGGCATCTCCCGACTGTGGGAGCACGGCAGCGTGGTCCGCTCCTGGCTGCTGGAGCTCTCGACGCGGGCCCTCGTCGAGAACCCGGACCTGCACGGCATCGCGCCCTGGGTGGAGGACTCCGGCGAAGGGCGGTGGACGGTGCAGGAGGCCATGGACCTGGACGTACCCGCCCCGGTCATCACCCACGCCCTGATCCAGCGGCTGCGGTCCCGCACCGAGAGCTCCTTCTCCGACAAGCTGCTCGCCGCCATGCGCAAACAGTTCGGTGGGCACGCGGTCCGATCCGAGGATGAGCGCCCCGGATGACGACCGGACCGCTGATCGGACTCGTCGCCCTGGGCGTCGCGCTCATCCTCGTCCTCATCATCGTCGTACGGATCCAGGCGTTCGCCGCGCTGCTGCTCGCCAGCATGGTGGTCGCCGTCGTCGGGGGCGTTCCCCTGGCGGAGATCGGGGGCGTGATCCAGGAGGGGATGGGGAGGACGCTGGGCTACATCGCCATCGTGGTAGGACTGGGTGCCATGCTGGGCGCGCTGCTCGAGGTGTCGGGCGGAGCCGAGCGGATCGCACGCACGCTGGTCGGCCGCGTGGGGGAGGCGCGCGCGCCATGGGCGCTGGCGCTGACCGGGCTGATCGTCGCCACCCCGGTCTTCTTCGATGTGGCGCTGATCCTCTTCATCCCGCTCGTCTACAGCCTCGCACGACAGAGCGGACGCTCCCTCCTCTTCTACGCGATCCCGCTCGTCGCCGGTATCGCCGTCGCGCACAGCTTCATCCCGCCGACCCCCGGGCCGGTGGCCGTGGCCTCGCTCCTCGGAGCGGACCTCGGATGGGTGATCGCGATGGGTCTGCTGGCGGGCGTGCCGGCCACCATCATCGGCGGCGTCTTCTTCGGGCGCCACATCG
>DATKBW010000242.1:0-17608 GCA_035513575.1 Longimicrobiales bacterium
CGGTTCTTCGTTACCCGACCGCGCTGATCATGTCGAAGATCGGCAGGTACATGGCGACGATCATGCCGCCGACGATGCCGCCGAGGAACACGATCATGATGGGCTCCATGGCGCTGAGGAGCGCCTCGACCGCCTGATCGACCTCCTCGTCGTAGAAGTCGGCGATCTTGGTGAGCATCTCGTCCAGCCCGCCGGTCTGCTCGCCCACGTTGATCATCTGGACGACCATGGGCGGGAAGACCTTCGCGCGCTTGAGCGGCTCGGAGATCGTCTCGCCGCCGGCGATGCTGGCGCGCGACTCCATCACCGCGTCCTGGATGACGCGGTTGCCGGCCGTGCGCGCGGTGATCTCGAGGCCCTCGAGGATGCTGACGCCGGAGGCGACGAGCGTGCCCAGCGTGCGGGTGAACCGCGCGACGGAGGACTTCCTGAGCAGGGGCCCGAGCACGGGCATGTGCAGGAGCATCCGGTCGATGGCCAGCTGGCCGCCGTCGGTCGTGTAGATGTAGCGGATCAGGATGACGGCGCCGATGATCCCCCCGAGGAACACGTACCAGTAGGCCTGGAGCATCTCGGAGAGGAAGATCACGAACAGGGTGGGGCCGGGGAGCGGCACGCCGGCGCCCTCGAACATCGCCTGGAACGTGGGGATCACCACGATCAGGAGGGTGGCCACCGCGCCGATCGCGACCGTGAAGATCACCGACGGATAGACCATGGCGCCCTTGATCTTGCGGATCAGCGCGTCGTTCTTCTCGAGGAAGGTGGCCAGGCGGAGGAGGATGACGTCCAGGATACCGCCGACCTCACCGGCCGCGACCATGTTGACGTACAGGTCCGTGAACACCTTGGGGTGCTGGCGGAGCGCGTCGGCCAGCGTGTTCCCGCTCTCAACGTCGTGCTGGACCTGGGCGATGATCTTGGCGAGCGCCTTGTTCTCGCTCTGCTTGTTCAGGATGTCGAGCGACTGGACCAGCGGCAGCCCCGAGTTGATCATTGTGGCGAACTGCCGGGTGAAGATCACGATGTCGCGCGTCTTGATCCCCGACCCGAACGACAGGTTGATGTTGAGGCCCGCCTTCTTCTCGTCGATCTTGACGGGGATGAGCTTCTGCCTGCGCAGGAAGCCGACCACGTCCTGACGGTTCGGCAGCTCGATTTCGCCCTGCTGCAGGGTGCCGCTGACGTTTCGGGCGGAATACGTGAATGTAGGCATCTGAATTCCCTCTTCAGCTCTGGACCGGCTGTCCGAGTGCCCGGAGCAGCTCGTTGGGGTCGGTGGAGCGCTTGAGCGCGTCCTCCTGCGTCACGTCGCCGGCGATGACCAGCTGCGCCAGCGCGTCGTTCATCGTCTGCATCCCGTGCTTCTTCCCGGCCTGCATGATCGAGTAGATCTGGTGGATCTTGTCGTCCCGGATGGTGGCGCGGATCGCGGCGGTGGCGACCATGATCTCGAGCGCGGCGATCCGGCCGCGCCCGCCCGCGCGGGGCAGGAGCGTCTGGGTGATGACGCCCTCCAGTACGAACGAGAGCTGCGCGCGCACCTGCGACTGCTGGTTGGACGGGAACACGTCGATGATCCGGTTGATCGTCTCCGCGGCCGAGTTGGTGTGCAGCGTGGCGAACGCCAGGTGCCCCGTCTCCGCGATGGTGAGCGCCGCCGAGATCGTCTCCAGGTCCCTCATCTCGCCGATCAGCACGACGTCCGGGTCCTGCCGGAGCGCGTACTTGAGCGCGTCCTTGAAGGAGTTGGTGTCCGCGCCCACCTCGCGCTGGTTGACGATCGACCGCTTGTGCCGGTGCACGAACTCGATCGGGTCCTCGACCGTGAGGATGTGCCCCTCCTCCTCTGTGTTGATCCGGTCGATCATGGCCGCGAGCGTGGTCGACTTCCCCGACCCCGTGGGGCCGGTCACCAGGACGAGCCCCTTCGGCCTCGACGCCAGCTTCTTGACGATCGGCGGGAGGCCGAGCTGGTCGAAGCTCATGATCTCGTACGGGATCACCCGGATCACGACCGCCACGCAGCCGCGCTGCTTGAAGACGTTGCCCCGGAACCGGGACAGGTTCTGGATCCCGAACGAGAAGTCCAGCTCGTCCTCGGTCTCGAACCGCTTCTTCTGGCTCTCCGTCAGGATGGAGTAGGCCAGCGCCAGCGTGTCCTTGGCCTCGAGCTCGCCCTGCCCGTTCTGCGCGGGCAGGATGGTCCCGTCCACGCGCATCATCGGCCGCTGCCCGGCCGTCAGATGGAGGTCGCTCGCGCCGCGCTTCACCATCTCCTCCAGGAGCGTGCGGAGGTTCAGGGTCTTCGGCTGCGCGGCGCCGGTGGCGGCGGTCTGCGTCGTCATTGTCCGGACGTCTCCTTGATGACTTCCTCGAGAGTCGTGATCCCCTGCTCTACCTTCTTGATCCCGTCCATGCGGAGCGTCAGCATGCCGTCAGCGAGCGCCTGCTGCTTCAGCTCGTCCACGCCCGCGCCCTGCATGATCAGCTTCCGGAGCGCCGGCGTGGCGGCCATGACCTCGTACAGCCCCTGACGACCCCGGTAGCCCGTCCCGCCACAGCTGTCGCACCCCTCGCCCTTGTAGAACGTCAGGCTCTTCTGGGCGTCAGTCAGGTTCGCGGCCTTCAGGTACTCGTCGGTGTACTTCGCTTCCTTCTTGCAGTTCGAGCAGATCCTGCGCAGCAGCCGCTGGGCGGTGATGACGTTGAGCGCCGCGGCCACGTTGAACGGCTCCAGCCCCATGTCGATCATACGCGTGACAGTGGACGGCGCGTCGTTCGTATGGAGTGTCGACAGCAAGAGGTGTCCTGTTAAGGCCGCCTTGATCGCGATGCCGCCCGTCTCGATGTCCCGGATCTCACCGACCATGATGATGTTCGGGTCCTGCCGCAGGAACGCCTTCAGCGCGGCGGCGAACGTCATGCCGATCTCGTTGCGCACCATGACCTGGTTGATCCCGTGGAGGTTGTACTCCACCGGGTCCTCCGCGGTCATGATGTTCACGTCCTCGTTGTTGATCTTCGACAGCGCGGAGTACAGCGTGGTCGTCTTCCCGGAGCCCGTCGGACCGGTCACGAGCACCATGCCGTACGGCTGCATGATGGCGTTCATGAAGTCCCTCTCGGCCTTGGGCTCGAAGCCGAACTTCTCCAGGTCGAGCGTGAGGTTCCCCTTGTCGAGGATACGCATCACGATCTTCTCGCCGAAGATCACCGGCAGCGTCGACACGCGGAAATCGACGACCTTGTTCTTGACCTTCAGCTTGATGCGCCCGTCCTGCGGGACCCGCCGCTCCGCGATGTTCAGGTCCGACAGGATCTTGATGCGGGAGATGAGCGCCGCCTTCATGCGCATGGGCGGCTTCATCACCTCCTGGAGCGCGCCATCGATCCGGTAGCGGATCCGGATCTCCTTCTCGTACGGCTCGATGTGGATGTCGGACACGCCCTTGAGCACCGCGTCCGTGAGGAGCCCGTTGATCAGCTTGACGACGGGGGCGTCCTCCACCTGCGCCCGGATGGCCGCCTCGCTGACCTCGTCATCGCGGCTGTCGAGGACCACGATGTCGTCCTCGGTCAGGTCCTCCAGCAGGTCGGCGAGAGCGTCCTCATCCTGCACGCCATAGTACTGGTCGATCTGGCGCTTGAGCGTGAACTCCCCCACGACCACCGGCTCGATGTCGTGGCGGGTCACGAACTTCAGCTGGTCGATGGCCCCCGGGTCCGCCGGGTTGGCCATGGCCACCGTGAGCGTGCGGCCCACGCGCCGCAGCGGCAGGACCAGGTGCTTGTGGGCGATGTCGGCGGGGACCAGCTTCAGGATCTTGGCGTCGACCTTGACCTTGTTGATGTCGACCGCCGGGACCCGGTACTGGCGGCTGAGCATCCGCGTCAGGTCCTCTTCCTTGATGTACCCGAGCTTGATCAGCGAAAAGCCCAGCCGCGTGCTGTTCGTACGGGAATCCTCCAGCGCGCCGTCGAGCTGATCCTGGTTGATCAGCCCTTCACGGAGCAGGATCGTGCCCAGCCGATCGGTGGGTGTCGTCTGCGTCGCCATTCGCCGCGAGTTCGCTGTCTGTCGAAGGGATGGTTTGATGCCGTCAAAACAGGGGAGAGGCTACAAAGCTAGACGGCACCCCCGGTCCGGTCAACCCTGATGATCGCCTAATCCCCTCCGGTGCAATCGCTTCGGCCTCACGGCGGCCTCACGGCGGCCTCACGGCGGCCTCACGGCGGCCGCACCCGCACCCGTGCCCTCACCCGCTCCAGCGTCGCGGGGCCCACTCCCCTCACCGCCCCCAGCGCCTCGAGGTCCCGAAACGCCCCCGCCGAATCCCGGTAGGCGACGATCCGCCCCGCCAGCACCGGCCCGATCCCCGGCAGCGTCGCCAGCGCCGCCGCATCCGCCCGGTTCAGGTCCACCGGGCCCGGCGGCCCTCCGCTCACCCCGCCCGCCCGGATGTCCAGGTGGGGCCGCACCTCCGCCAGCATCCGCGGACCCACCCCCCGCACCCGCAGCAGGTCCTCCGCCGACCGGAAGGGCCCGTTGCGCGCCCGGTCCTCGACGATCCGCGCCGCCAGCGCCGGCCCCACCCGCGGCAGCCGGTCCAGCTCCGTGGCGTCCGCCCCATTCGGGTCCAGCCGCTCCCCCGCCGCCAGCGGCCGCGCCGCCCGCTCCGCCGCCGCCACCGCGCTCCGCGTCGCGTCCACGTGCGCCGCGAAATCGAAGCCCTCCGCCGCCCCCGCGGGCACCGGCACCGGCTCCCGCGCCGAGCTCACGCGGACCGCTGCGCTCAGGAGGAGGACCGCCGCGACAAAGGCGAGAGCGCGGGATTCGTCGTCGGTCAGCTTCATTCGCTGGGACCTTTCCGGGCGGCCCCTCGGCTCCGGACTTCTTCCGAGCGAACGGGGGCCGGCTCGCGGGCGCCAGTCGGGTCCGGACTGACGTCAGCCTTCGGTTTCCCCGCACGAGGACGTGGGGGACCGGGGGAGACGCGGGCTGCGCCCGCGGCGCGGCCGCTGGCGCGGCCGGGGGTCCAGCGGTCCGGATTGGACATCATCCGGACGAGCTGTCGGGTGAGGCGCTCGTAGTGGTCGTCCAGACGGCGGTACGCGCGAGGGTCGAGGTACCCGAACCCGAGGGCGAAATCGAGATGGGCCCGGGTTTCCGCCACTTCCGCGTCGGCGTCGCTCAGCTTGGCGACGAACGCGGCGGGGTACCGCCGCTTGCGCCACGCCTCCGCTATGTTGGCCGCCACGGACCTCGACGACCGTCGGGCCTGCGACGTGAGCCCGAACCGCTCGTCCTCCGGAAACCGTTTCGACGCCGCGAACACGAGCATGGCGCCTTCGTAGGCCGCCCGATACACCCGCAGGTCCCGGAAGTCGCGGATCGTCGGCACCCTAGCCTCCCGCCCCCACGGCCCCCAGTCCCGAGGCGGCGCCGGCACGGGATGAAGAAGTCCGGCCCCGAACCCGGCCGCGAGGCACCCCCCGTCGACCACCATGCCCGGTGAGCCCGACCCGCCGCGGAACGGAGACCGCTCCGCCCCTAACCGCCCCGGTAGATGAGCTCTGCCACCACCGTCCCCACCCCCTCCAGCCCCTCCACCGCCACGTGCTCCAGCGAGTCCTCCAGCGTGTGCCAGTAGGCGTTGGCCGGGCCGTAGTCGAAATCGATGATGTCGATGGTGCGGATCCCGGCCTCGTTGAGGGGGATGTGGTCGTCGGTGATGAAGATCCCGCGCGTACGCGGGAACATGGCGCCGTACCCCAGCCGTTCGGCCATCCGCCACACGCGGTCCACCACCTCGGGTGCGTACTGCACCGAGTAGCCCTCCTGCGGGAACACGGGGCTCTCGTCCGCCACCATGTCCAGCAGGATGCCGTAGAACGGCTCGTAGCCGGGCGGCCGGGTTGCGGCGAAATGCTTCGCCCCGAGGTACATGTGGTCCGGCGCATAATCCTCCCCGTCGACGAACAGTAGGTCGACGCCGATGGGAGGCGAATGGCTGGACAGGACGTTCGCCATTTCCAGCAGGACGGCCGTGCCGCTGGCGCCATCGTTGGCGCCCGGGATGGGGCGGGCGCGCCGCTCCGGCGTCCCCTCGGCGTCGGCGGTGGGGCGCGTGTCCCAGTGGGCCACGAGGAGGACCCGCTCCGGCAGCTCCGGACGGAACCGCGCGAACACGTTCGTCAGCTCCAGCCGCTCCCCCCGCGGGCCGGTGTGGGTGAACGGCTGCATCAGCACCGTGTCCGCCCGCTCCCGCAGATACGACGTCATCCACGCCAGCTGCGCCCGGTGCCCCGCCGTCCCCGGCACCCGCGGCCCGAACTCCACCTGCCGCCGCAGCAGCGCCATGGCCGTGTCCCCGCGGAAGTCCGGCGCCACCCGCTCCGCCTCCGTGATCCGCCGCGACGCCCCCGCCCCCGCCTCGGCCCCCCCCTCCGCGCACCCCGGCAGCCACAGGGTCGCCGCGAGCAGGAGCGCCCCGGCGAAGGGCGCATCGCGCCCGAGCCCGCCGCGACGCGGCCGCCCGCCCAGGGGCCGCGCAGCGGCCCCGACCCCCCAGGCCGCGCAGCGGCCGACGTCCGTGGCTGCGTTCACACCGGTCTCCTCCCCGAAGGCCCATCCCGCGGACCCAAAAGCGAGACGCTCCCTCAGAAGCTTCCCGCCTGGATGTTGAACTGCCCGAACAGCCCCAGCTGGAACTGGCTCGACCCCGCCTGGATCCCGATGAAGTTGCGCCGGTCCACGTAGCTGACCTGGAGCCCCACGTCCAGCTGGGACACCAGGGTGGAAAGGGTAAGGTTCATGCGCCGGTTCAGGAAGTCGACGAACGGCGTGCACGGCAATGCCGCCGGCGTCCCCGCCCCCTTCCGGCACTGCGACTGCGCCTGGTAATCGTAGCCGAGGACGAGGCGGAACGGGTCGGGGAACCGGCTCCGGAACGGGCCCGGCAGGCGGAACCGGCCGGTGAGATCGACGCCGTGGGTCAGCGCGTCCTGCGTCGTCGTGCCCGTGGGGTCGCGGCCATCGCCCCGGGTGAACGCCCCGATGTAGGAGACGCCGATCCCGCCGGGGAACGCGGCCCGGAGCTCCACCGGCACCGTCGCCTCCTCCTGGCCCCGCACCCGCGGGTCCAGGGCGCCCAGCCGGGTGCTCCGCTCGGTGTTCACGTAGCCGGTGGAGAAGGACCATTGCTCCAGCATCCAGCCGAGACCCTCCGGCACCGGGATGTCCTGCCACGACAGCTGGATGTCCGGCCACGACCGCTCCAGTTGGCCCCGCCGGCCCGTGGCCGCGTCGAACGCCGCCAGGTCGCTCTCCCCGTACGCCACGTCCAGCGACGCCGTCGGCCCCAGCCGCACGCCGGAGCGCGCCCGGAACCCGTCCCGCCGCACCGCGGTGGCCGCCGTGTCGCCCTCCATGCGGCGGAACGCCTCGAGGTCGCCCCAGCCCAGCTGGTAGCCCCACCCCGGGTCGGCCAGGTCGCGGTCGAAGCGCGAGCCCAGCTCGTCGGTCCACGTCAGCTCCACCGGCTTCACCGGCCGGAGCGCCCACAGCAGCGCGCCCCCCAGCGGCCCCTCCTCCCACGGGCTCACGTCCGCCGGCGCGGCCAGCGCCGACCGCATCGCCCCCGCCGGGTCCACCACCAGCCCGCGCGTGATCCGGCGGTCCGCGTTGAACGTGCGCAGGAGTGACGCGCGCTCCCCGCCCGGACCTTCGCTCACCGCCAGGAACGCCGGGTCGCGCCGCTGACCGAACCGGCTGTTCCACCCCAGCGACGGCCGGAGCCAGTCGGCCACCACCGGCCGGTACGCCACATCCGTGCTGACGACCCGGTCCCGCTCCCACCCCAGCGGGATCCCCGCCACCTCGGTCTGCGCGGCCCGCATCGCCTGCTGCTCCAGGGCCAGCGAGCTGGACCGGTGCGGCTCCAGCAGGTCCCGCCCCGTGACCAGGCCCACCTGCGCGGTGAGCGACTCGAACGGCCGCAGCGTCACCCGGCCGGTCCCCTCGAGGCCCCGGCGCGGCGACAGCAGCGGGGCCACGTCGGCGTCCGACGGCGCGGACAGCGGCCGCTCGTACCGCCACACGCGCTCATCCTGGCTCGCGTACGACACCGAGAGCCCCACCCGCTCCGGCGTCAGCCGCAGCCGCGCCCCCGCAAGGCGCCGGAAGAACTCGCTCTGCTCCACGCGCCGGGGCACGAGCCAGCGGAGCATCGCCTCGACGAACCCCGGCACCACGCCCAGGTCCACCGTCCCCACCCGCCGGTCCACGTCCAGGCCGGCGTCGATGCCCCGGAGCCGGGAGGCCGTGGTCACCGTCGCATCGCTGGCGCTGACGTACCCGACCCGCAGCGCGGTGCCGTCCACCAGCGCCGACACCAGCGGGTTCGAGGAGGGCGTCGTCTTCCGGAGCGCCACGCCCACCCGCCGCCGGGACGAGCCCGCGTCCCGGAGCCCCTCCAGCCGCTCCGCCCGCACGTCCGTCCCCTGGAGGAAGAGCGGGTTCAGCGAGCGGTTCAGGTAGCTGACCGTGAGCGGCATCGCGAGCCCCCACGCCGCCGGCGCGAACCGGCCCAGCTCGGCGCTGGCGTTCAGCGCCAGCTCGTCGTTCGACTGGTACGTCGCGAAATCGTCCAGCTGACGGAACCGACCGCCGCGCCCCCCGAACGACGCGGACGCGGCCAGGAACCCGCCGGCGGAGAGGTCCATGTCCACCCGCCCCGCGAAGCCCGCCTCCCGCGCGCCCGCGTCCAGCCGCAGGTCGTCCAGCCACACCTCCCCCGCCCCACCGCCGGCGCCGGCGTTGTACACGGCGAAGCCCAGCTCCCGCACCGACGCCAGGTTCGGCGCCCGCGCCCGGTCCTGCATCACCACCGCGTAGGTGCTGTCGGCGTTCCAGACCACGAGGGGGCCGCCGCTCCCGCGGCTCTCGATCAGCAGCCGCTCCGCCTCCGCCTTGAGCGCGAGCCACACCTCGAAGTCGATCACCCGCTCCGGGAGCCAGTCCGCCTCGCTCACGCCGCCGGCCGGCGCCGGGTTGAGGCGCGTCTGGTACAGGTAGTAGTTCCGCTGGTCCGTGCCGAGCTTCACCAGCAGGCGGTGGTCCCCCTGCTCGCCCCACCTCCCGCTCCGGGCCACCGCCCACAGCCGCATGGTGCGGTACTCGAGGAAGCTCCGGGGCTGCTGCGGGTACCGGTAATACACCTCCGCCCGCTCGCCGCCCGGGAGGTCCTCCCAGCGGAGCCGCAGCGACTTCTCGTTGAACTCGACGCCGCTCGGGCCGATGGCCGCCTTCGGGTCCTGCGCCTCGTCCACCACGCCCGGCGGCGACGTGTAGGCCTCCCCGTCCGTCAGCCTGCTCACCGGGCCCACCCGCAGCTGCGCCGTCCCCGACCCCGCCCCCGGCTGGTCCCCCACCAGGCCGGCCATGATCCCGTCGGTCTGCCGCTTCGTCCACCGCGATCCGCCGATGCGGAGCCGGGCCAGCGCCAGCGTGCCCCCCGCCGTGGACGGGTTCACCACGGTCAGCCGGATCTGCTTCACGAACCGCCACGTGGCGTCGCTCGCGTTCTGCACCGCCAGACCCCCGGGGCCCCGGAGCGGGATCCGGAACAGGCGGAACGGCGTCCGCGTTTCCGTCGCGCCGCGCACCAGGTACGGCGACAGGTCGTCCAGCCTGACGACGTAGCGGAAAAGCGGGCCGTCCAGGTCGTCGAGCACGCCGTTGGCGTTCAGGTCCTCGCTGTCCGGGCGGCCGTTGTTCACGGTGCAGTTGGCCCGGGGGTCGCCCAGCGGGACCGGCCGGCGGCTGGCCTCGCACGGCTGGTCCCACAGCCCCCGCGCGTCGTGGACCGGCCCCCACACCTCCCGGAGCGCCACCCGCGCCTCCTCGTCCAGCACCCCGCGCCCCCACGGCCGGCTGCCGCCGATGGTCCCCTCCAGCGCGCCGTTCTCGTCGAAGTAGAAGGCGTCCTCGCTGACGGCACCGATGTCGATGATGAGCGACGCGCCCTGGACCCCCGGGTCCAGTGGGGCCGCGTAGAACTCCAGGTACTCCGACCGGGACAGGTCCCGGCCCGTGGTGGACAGCACCGTCGTGATGGACCGCCAGAGCGGCGCCGGCGCCATGACCCCCGCCCGGTCCAGCGTCACGTAGAGCACCCGCTCGGCCAGCTGCGCGCCGGCCAGCGCGATCTGCTGGTCGATCTCCGTGGCCGTCAGGAACCCCACATCGCGGCCGTCCTCCAGGTAGCGGTCCTGCCACACGGCCCGCACGGCGTTGTCCACCGTGAACGGCCACCCCAGGTCCCCCACGCCGTCCGGGTTCTGGGGCGCGCTCCCCAGCCGCCACTCCACGGCGTCCAGCGACAGCGGCGTCTGGTCCGTCGCCTCGAAATCGTCCAGGTACGTGGCCCCCGACCGGTTCGGGTCCGGCGCGGAGAGCGCCAGCTCCCCGGTGAAGTCGAGCCGCGCCGTCGAGTCCACGGTCAGCCCCGGGATCCTGCCCAGCGCCCGGGCCAGCCAGTCCGCCTGGAAGGCGAGCCGGCTGCTGGCGCCGCCCAGCAGCACGGCCCCCGGCTCCATCCCGAGCTGCGGCCGCCGCACCATCGCCTGCTCCGCCTGGTACATCCCCACCAGCGCCAGCTCGCCGTACGGTCCGAGCCGGCTCCGGGAGCTGAGCCCGAACACCGTCGTCGGCGCGATCTCGAACAGCGCCTTCTGCTCCCACGTCGCCCGGATCTCCGCGTCCGGGTTCGACCCGAGGACCCGCTGGGGATCCAGCAGCGTGACCAGCCCCAGGTCGTAGTCGACCACGTAGTCGATCCCCCGGGCCAGCAGCCGGTCGCCCACCGTGATCCGCTCGCTACCCTGACGGATCCCGAACGCCCCCAGGTTGAAGCTCGACAGCAGCCCCTCCAGCCGCACCCGGTACCGGAAGTTCAGCCGGAAGCGCGACGACCCCTTCCGCGTCACCGGGTCCGGCTCCTCGTAGATCGCCGGGTTCGCGTCCGTACCCAGCACCGCCGCGGCCTCCGTCGCGCTCAGCCCCTCGCTCGGCACCGGCGGCGGACGCCCGAACGGCTCGAGCGTCGGGAAGATCACGAACGTGCCCCGCAGCGCGCTGCTCCCGAAGCCGTCCAGCTCGGTCCCCGGCCGGAACACGTGCGCCCCGTCCATCCGGTCGGCGGGGGCGTCGTCATCCAGACCGAACAGGCGCAGCAGCGGGATCTGCCGCGCGCCGTGCTCCTTGAACGTGGCCCCCGCCGCCAGGTGCCCCAGCGAGATCACCAGCTCCAGCGACGACATCTCCACCTCCGCGGAGCTGTCCAGCCGGTAGACCTGGTGCATCTCCAGCGGCCAGGTCGCCTGCCCCGGCTGGTGCACCGTCACCGGCGCCCGCACCAGCCGCAGCTCCGGCTTCTCCCCCACCGGCGCCGCCTCGGCCGCCGGGTCGCCCACCGTGTCCCCGGACTCCGTGACGTACGCCACCGCCAGCGCCTCGTCCTCCCGCAGCGGCGCCCGCAATGCGATCCACAGCCCGCTCGAATGGACGAAGTAGTCCTGCCCCGGCACCAGCAGCGTGAAGAGGCCGCTGTGACGCACGCCGCCGTCCCCGCTCACGGCGTCCGCCAGGAACTTCCCCGTCTGCGCCTGATCGCGGTACTGCGCCGACGCCGCCCCCTCGTCCCGGTACACCACCAGCCCCTCCGCCACCGGCCGCACGTCGAACGGCGCGGCCGACCGGTCCAGCGTCAGTACGTCCAGGTGCGGGTGCCCTGCCAGCGCCGACGGGTCCACCAGGAAGAAGAACTGCCCCGCCGCGTACTCCGCGTCGTCCAGCACCAGCTCCTGGTCCTGCACCAGACCCCCCTGCCCCCCGCCCCCCAGCCGGAACTCCCGCGATGCGATCGCGCCCTTCTGCTGCGCCCAGATCGCCTCCACGTCCGTCTCACCCAGCCGCGCCGCCGCCTTGAAGCCGAAGTTCCCCGCCGGGATCCCCTGCGTCAGGTACCGCGACGCCGGCAGATTGATGGACACGTCCCCCATCTCCAGACGCTGGAGGACCTCGCCGTCGAAACCCTGGTAGTAGACGTTGATGTTGTTGGCGGCATCGAACTCCCGGCGCTGGTCGTAGTCCACGTCCACGTGGATCCGCTCCGAGATCGTGCCCCCCACCTGCACGCCGAACGCGAGCTCCGGCTGCAGGCGCGGGAACAGGTCGGGCCGGCAGTTCAGGCGGAGCCCCGGCTCGCACGGACGGTAGCGGCTCCAGGCGCCGCCCAGCTCGCCGCGGCCCTCCACCCGCAGCGCCAGGTCCGCATACTGCGAGACCACATCCGGCAGCTCCAGGTCCCCCAGCCGGCCGGACGGGGCCGGGGCGGGCGTCGGCAGCGGCACCGGCGTGTCCGCGGCCACCGCGCCGGCTCCCCGACCGGCTCCCCCGGCGAGGGCGATGAGGGGGGCCGGGTCCGGGTCGAGGGCCAGGGCGGAGCCGAACGGGTCGAACGGGGGTATCCCGAAGACCGCGGCCAGCTCCGCACGGCTCAGCGGCCGCAGCCCCAGCCGCGGCCCCGCGACCGGCCCGGCCAGGAGCTCCGCGGCGGTCCAGCGGAGCCCCGGGACCGTGCGGACCGCCGCCTCCTGCGCATGCACGCGCGCGACGAGCAGCAGCGCGAAAATGGGCAGGAGCTTCAGGGGCCGCATGCAGGGTCAGTCCGCCCAGAGTACGTTGCGGGCTCGCCGCGACAGGGCGGCAAACTCGGGGTTGTAGGGTTGGTAATGTCGAAGTATTCTAACGACTTACGTCACATCGGGACAACGATCGGCGCATGTGGATCCTGACGCGCTACATCCTCCGGGCCCACCTCGGCCCCTTCCTCTTCGCGCTCAGCGTCCTGACCGGGATCCTGATGATCAACACGGTCGCCCGGCGCCTCGAGACGCTGGCCGGGAAGGGGCTGTCCTGGTCCGTCATGGCGGAGGTGTTCGTCCTCTCCCTCCCCCATACCCTCGCCCTCACCCTCCCCATGGCGGTCCTCGTCTCCACCCTCTACGCCTTCAGCTCCCTCGCCGCCGACAACGAGGTGACCGCCCTCAAGGCCAGCGGCGTCAACCTCAACCGCCTCCTCGTCCCCCTCGTCTTCGCCGCCGCCCTCTTCGGCGCCGGGATGGTCTGGTGGAACGACAGCTTCCTCCCCGACACCAACCACGCCCTCAAGCTGCTCCTCGTCGACATCCAGCGGAAGAGCCCGACGCTCCAGCTCAAGGCGCAGACCATCAACCCCATCGCCACGGGCGGGTCCTCACGGGCCAGGTATTACCTCCAGGCCGCCGAGATCCGGAGCGCGACCAACCGGCTCCGCGATGTCGTCATCTGGGACCTCAGCGACCCCGGGCGCGCCCGCACCATCTACGCGGACAGCGGAGAGATGGCCTTCAACGAGGCCCAGACCGACCTGTTCCTCACCCTCCACGACGGCTGGATCAACCAGATCGATGACGACACCCCGGAGCGCTTCGTACGCAGCTTCTTCGAGCGCTACCGCATCCAGATCCGCAACGTCGGGAACCAGCTCACCCGCACCGACTCCAGCGCCAGCCGCTCCGACCGCGAGATGTCCCTCGCCATGCTCCGCGCCGAGGCCGATGAGTCCCGCGCCCAGCTCGACTCCCTCCGCGCCCAGGCCGACATCGTCACCGCCGGCGCCATCGACCGCATCCTCGAGGGACCCGGCAACTCACCCGGCCGCGTCTCCGGCGACTCCCCGCGCCGGCGCCTCCGCCTCGACCGCTCCCCCCTCCGCATCAGCGGCGACTCCCTCTACGACGACCTCAGCCGCCGCACCTTCGTCGAGCTCTCCTCCCTCAACGGCCGCGGCCGCTCCCTCCAACGCCGCGCCTCCATGTACATGGTGGAGTACCACAAGAAGCACGCGATCTCCTGGGCCGTCATCATCTTCGTCCTCCTCGGCGCGCCCATCGCCGTCCGCTTCCCCAGGGGCGGCGTAGGGCTCGTCATCGCCGCCTCCATCGGCATCTTCGCCGTCTATTACGCCGGCCTCATCGGCGGCGAGAACCTCGCCGATGAGACCGCCATCAGCCCCTGGATGGCCATGTGGGGACCCAACATCATCTTCCTCGGCCTGGCCTTCTGGGGCCTCGCCCGCATCGGCAAGGAGACCGCTTCCGCTCGCGGCGGCGGTTGGGACGACCTCTGGCACTCCATCAAGGGGCTCCTCGCCCGACCCTTCCGCCGGACCGCACGCGCCGGAGAATCGACATGAGACTCCTCGACCGCCTCGTCATCAGGGAGTTCTTCCGCCTCTTCTTCACGTTCATCATGGCCTCGCCAGTCCTCTTCGTCCTGGGCGACCTCACCGAAAACCTCGACACCTATCTCGACAAGGGGCTCTCCACCGGCCAGGTCCTCATGGGCTACGTCTACCAGATGCCCCTCTTCATCTCCTGGGGACTCCCCATCGCCGCCCTCATCGCCACCATCTTCTCCGTCAACAACATGACCCGCCACTCCGAGGTGGCGGCCGCGAAGGCCGGCGGCATCAGCTTCTACCGCCTCTAGGCCGCTCTCCCCGTCATCGGCGTCGCCCTGGCCATCGCCGGGCTCGGCCTCACCGAGCTCGTCCCCCTCGGCAACCGGCTCCGGGCCCAGAGCCTCGGCGACCAGGCCGCCGCCGGCATGGTCCGCTCCGACTTCATCTACCGCGACCTCGACGGCCGCATCTTCGGGATCCGGCGGCTGGACGTGCACGGGAACCGGATCACGGGGATCACGGTGGAGCGGGAGGGGGACGAGCCCGAAGTGCCCAGTGTGCACGTGTTCGCCAAGGGCGCCTCCTACGCCGATTCCACCGGCTGGACCCTCCACACCGGGTTTTTCCGCCTCCTGCTGGGGCCGGACATGGAGCGGGCCGTGCGCTTCGGATCGCTCCGGACGAGGGGCTTCACGGAGCGCCCCGATCAGCTCCTGGACCGGCAGAAGGACCCGGACCAGATGGGGTACGCGGAGCTGGGGCGCCTGATCCAGATCCTGCAGCGGTCGGGGGGGCGGCCCCGGGAGCTGATGGTGGAGCGGGCGCAGAAGATCGCCATCCCGGTGGCGGCGCTGGTGATCGTCCTGTTCGGGGCGCCGCTGGCGAATTCGGCGCCCCGGAGCGGGGCGGCGTACGGGGTGGGGGTCTCGCTGGCCATCACGATCCTGTACCTGATGCTCTTCAAGGTGGCGGGGGCCGCGGGGACGAGCGGCGCGCTCCCTCCGCTGGCCGCGGCGTGGATCCCGAACGGGGTGTTCCTGCTGGCCGCGGCGGCGCTGATCTCGCGGGTGCGGACCTAGCGGCTCCAGCCCCGCAGGACCTCGTCCCGGACGCGCCCCTCGAAGACGATCCCCGCCTCGCCCCTGAGCCGGACGTCGTAGCCGGGGGACAGCTCCACCTCCACCTCGCCTCCGGGCATGGCGACCACGAAGGCGTCTCCCTCCGCCCGCCCGGACCGCCGGGCGGCGGCGACCACGGCGCACGCGCTGGATCCGCTGGCCAGCGTCTCGCCGGCCCCCCGCTCCCAGATCATGGCCTCGAGGCGTCCCGGGCCGAGGACGCGGGCCAGCTGCACGTTGATCCCCGCGGAGAAGGCGGGCTCCGCCTGGACCAGCGGGCCCAGCCGCAGGAGGTCGGACCGCTCCACCACGTCCCGGAAAAGGACGCAGTGGGGGTTCCCCATGGAGACCAGGTGCACGGCGACCTCCTCCGCGCCCCCCGCCGGCTTCAGCGGCCGGCCCATCACCTCGTCGTCCGCGCCCGCAGCGGTGAACCCCACGTCCCCGGCCCGGAACGAGGCGCGCCCCATGTCGACCCGGATCAGGACGAAGCCGGGGGCGCCCGGGCCCTCCACAGCCATCTCCACCGTCTCTCCGGACAGCCGCACGCGGAACGGCTCCGGGCCGGCCCGCCCGGTGAGGTGCAGCCACGCGCCGAAGATCCGCAGGCCGTTGCCGCTCTTCTCCGCCTCGGAGCCGTCGGGATTGAAGATCCGGAGGCTCGCGGCGGCGCCGGCGCCCCCGGGAGCGGATCCCGGGCCGTCGCCGCCCGCGCCGGCCACCAGGACCCCGTCCCCGCCCACGCCGCGATGCCGGTCGCAGAGGGCCCGGACCATGGCGGCAGAGGGCGTCCCGCCGTCGGCGCCGTCGACCACGAGGTAATCGTTGCCGAGGGCGTGTCCTTTCCAGAATCGCATGAACGTGTCCTTCTCCCCCGCCGGGGCCCGGTTCGTCCCGCGCTCCCCGCCGCTCGTCCCATCGGTGAAACACGCGCGCCGCAGGCGACGTAGAGTGACACCAGCGATGCGACCCGGCCGGTGCAACGGTTTGCCCGACGGCCGTATCTAATCGGGCGAAGGGCAGGACGAAGGAAACTCGGCGGCCCGGGACTGAACCGCAACGAGAGCCGGCAGAAAAGGGACGAAGGCTTCGTTCATTGACATAGATCGGGTGCGCGGGAACGGGTCTGAAGCTGGGATCAGAAACCTCCTTGGCAGGGTGGAATCGGGCCGACGCCCGTCTCCCGCCGCCCCATTCCTCACCCCTCGCGGGTGGGAGCCCCGCTGCGCGAAATCAGGTCTCCGCGTGCAGCGGGGTTTTTTTGTCGCCGTCGGGGGCGGGGAGCGTCGCGATGCCCTCCACGCCCTCGAAGACCCGCAGGGCGAACGGGATCTTGCCGAAGGGCGCGCTCACCTGGAGCCCCCGGACCTCGGCGCGGATCTCCTGGAAGAGCTCCCGGGCGATGGTGATCCCCTCCTCCAGCGCGTGCTCCTTCCCCTTCTCCTGCGCGCGCCGCATCCGCTCGATGATCCGGTCGGGGATGGTGACCCCCGGGACCTCGTTGGCCAGGAACTCGGCGTTGCGGGCGCTCACGAGGGGCCAGATCCCGGCGACGAGGGGGATCCGGATGGCGCGGTCGTCGAGCTCCCGGGCGAAGGAGAGGAACTGGTCCGGGTCGAACACGGGCTGGGTGATGGCGTACTCCGCCCCGGCCTCCACCTTCCAGTAGAACCGGTTCAGCTCGTGGTCCCGGTCCACCGAGCCGGGATTGACGCCCACGCCGATGGTGAACGACGTCGGCTGCCCCACCGCGTTCCCCCCCGGGTCCAGCCCGTGGTTGAGGCGGGCCACCAGGTTGGTGAGGCCGATGGAGTCGATGTCGAAGACCGCGGTGGCATCCGGGTAGGGCCCCATCTTGGGCGGGTCGCCGGTGATGAGGAGGAGGTTGCGGAGCCCGAGGGCGTGGGCGCCCAGCAGGTCCGACAGCATGCCGAGCAGGTTGCGGTCCCGGCAGCAATAGTGCACGACGGTCTCGATGCCGACCACCTGCTCGACCAGCACCGCGGTCGGCAGCACGCCCATCCGCATCTGCGCGCGGGGGCCGTCCGGCACGTTCACCGCATCCAGACCCGCCTGCTTCAGTAGCCGGACGCCGCCCAGCATCTTCTCGGGCGAGATCCCCTTCGGCGGCACGATCTCGACGGTGGTGACCAGCTCACCCGCGGCCAGCTTGCGGCCCCAGTTCGAGCGCTCCGCGAG